>NZ_BJZT01000029.1 GCF_007992175.1 Methylobacterium haplocladii
GAAGGCCGGAGGCCGCTGCTCCGCTCTCGACGCGAACCGGATTGCGTCCGCCGCGTCTCGGCGGATGTACAGGCCCTGACGAAGCCGTCGTCAGCCTCCGGCGTGCTGTACGTGATCCTGTGGAGAGCGCTCCCGGGCTGCGTTCGTCCTGGTCGCCGCGCCGGTCCGAATGCGATCGAGGGCATCGCCGGCCTGACGGGCGAGCGCCTCGGCACGAAACACCGTCGCCTCATCCAGGAAGACGAGGGCGCACCAGTAGGCGCCGAGGGCGGCAACCGGCTCGGGCGAGCCAACGGGAACCATCACGAGGCTGCTGATCGACTTGTTGCGGTATGGCGCGACCGGGACGCGGGGATCGAGGGTGACGTCGGGCACGACGACCGTCTCGTCGTTCAGCATCGCCCAACCCGACACGCAGGCTTCGAGCGGGAAGCGTTGGCCTTTCCAAAGCGGCTCGATCGCATCCTCGGCGACGTAGTGGCAGCAACCGTCCTCACGCAGGACGACGGCCACTCCGTCGGCGCCGATCAGCCGCCGTGCGGATTGACGCAGGACGGAGACGACGTCGTCGAGCGAACGAGCCGCCGCGAAGCGTTCGCCGGTACGCTCCCATCGGTGTTCGGGTTCGAGGCCATCGTCTGACATCCATGCAAGCTAAGGTGCGCGCAGGGTGCCGTCCAGCCGGGCGTGGCTGCCTCGCAAAACTGTCTCAGGTCGTCTCGGCGTTCTGCTCGTCCATCCGGAGGGTCCAAAGCAGGTTGCCCTCCTTGTCCGTCAGCCAGGCGAGGTTGGTGCCCTCGATCAACAGGGTATCGGCATTGCTGAGGAGGGCGCCGATGGCCTCGCGAAGGTTGGCGACCTCAATGGTCTCGTCGCGGGCCGGCGGCCGGACGATGCCACGCTTATCTCGGAAGGCGACTCGAAGGCGGTAAGTGTGCACGGTGCTCTCGAACGGATCGGTGCCGTGGCTCCGAGGGTGGCGCTACGTCGCCGGCCGAACCGTACGATCGTACACATTTGATAAGAAGATGAAGCAAGGTCGCTTGTTCGGCAACCACCAAGCGTCACTGGGCGGATTTGACCCCATGGTGGACCGCTGCCACGGTGCTAGGTTCGTGCGTATGTAGGCCGGCAGCGGCCGGTACCAGAGCGGACCGACGATGAGCGAGGCCGAAACGGCGACCTCAGACGCACCACGCGATCCAGCACGGACGATTCTCGATCGGCTCGTGGTCCGGGCGCGGGCGGCGGGGCTGTTCGAGCGACTCTGGCCGGTGCTGTGGCGCGGGGCGGTGGTGGCCCTCGCCTTCCTGGCAGTCTCCTGGCTCGGGCTCTGGCTCGACCTGCCGCCACTCTGGCGGATGGTGGGTCTCGCCGCGTTCGCTGTCGCAGCCGGCGTGGCACTGGTTCCGCTCTTTAGGGTTACCCGACCCGACCGTCGGCAGGCGTTGGCGCGGATCGACCGCGAATCCGCGCGGACAGGGCGGGCCGGGGGCGCGGAGGTGCACGATCCGGCGTCCGCCATCGAGGATACGCTCGCCGTCGGCACCGCCGATCCGGCGACGAAGGCGCTCTGGGCCTTGCACCAGCGCCGGGCGGCAACGGCCGTCGCGAGCCTGCGGGTCGGGGCACCCAGGCCCGACATGCCGAGGCACGACCCTTTCGCCCTGCGGGCCGGCTTCGTCGTGGCCGCGATCGCCGCCCTGTTCGTGGCCGGCCCCGAATGGCGCGAGCGCGTCGGCGCCGCCTTCGACTGGCGCGAGCCGCCGGTAGCCGCCCCGAGCTTCCGCGTGGACGGCTGGGTCGACCCACCGCTCTACACCCGGCTGCCGCCGCTGATCGTGACGATGTCCGGCAGCGGCGCGGCCAAGCCCGCCGAGCAGCGCCTGCGTGCGCCGGTGAATTCGACGCTGATCGTGCGCATCGCCGGTCGCGGCGAGGCGGTGCTGACGCCGAATTCGGCGCTTGAGCCGATCCGCAAGGATGCCAAGGCCGATGCAGGCGCGCGCAAGGCACCCCCGAGCGGCGTGCCCTCCAAGACGGCGCAGTCCGACCTGCGTGAAGAGCGGTTTCGGCTCGTCGGCGGCACCGCGGAACTGAAGATCGCCACCGAGGGTGCCGAACCGCAGCGGCTCGTCATCGAGAGCATTCCCGACACCGCGCCGGAGGTCGAGCGCATCGGGAATCTCGACGTCAACGGCCGCGGCACCTTCAACCTGACCTATCGCGCCAAGGACGATTACGGGATCGCGTCCGCCGAGGGGCTGCTCGAGCCGCTGAAGGCCGGCCGCTCGCTCGTGCCGGTGCCGAAGCTCAATCTCGCCCTGCCGGCCGATGCCACCGGCGCGACCGATACGAAGACGCTCGTCGACCTCACCGACAATCCCTGGTCGGGTGCGCGGGTACGGCTGACCCTCGTGGTGAAGGACGAGGCCGGACAGGAGGGGCGCACGGCGCCCGCCGAGATCACGCTCCCGGCCCGCCCCTTCATCCAGCCACTCGCCCGCGCGCTGGCGGAAGAGCGCCGCCGCCTCGTCACGGCGCCGGACGACGACCGGAAGCGGGTGCAGATCGCCATCGACGCGCTGATGATCGCGCCCGACCGCTTCACGCCGCAGCCCGGCATTTTCCTGGGACTCAAGACGGCGTCGGACCGTCTGCGGGTGGCAAAGTCCGACGAGGACCTGACCGCGGTGGCCGACCTTCTCTGGGAGATGGCCCTCAAGATCGAGGACGGCGATCTGTCAGACGCCGAAAAATCCCTGCGCGCGGCTCAGGACCGCCTCAAGGAGGCGATGGAGCGGGGAGCACCGGACGAGGAGATCAAGAAGCTCACCGACGACCTCAAGAAGGCCCTCGACCGCTTCATGAAGGAGTTCGCCGAGCGCCAGAAGCAGGACCCGAAGAGCGGCCAGCAGCAGGCCGAGAAGCAGCAGGGCCAGCAGAAGACCGTCACGCCGGACCAGCTCCAGAAGATGATCCAGGAGATGCAGGAGGCGATGAAGCGCGGCGACACCGCCGAGGCTCAGCGCAAGCTCGAAGAACTGCGCAACATCCTCGAGAACCTGCAGAGCGCTCAGAAGGATCAGAAGCAGAACCAGCAGCAGTCGCAGATGAACAAGCAGGCGCAGGAGCTCGACCAGATGTCGCGCGACCAGCAGAAGCTGCGCGACCAGACCTTCAAGGACAGCCAGGAACAGCAGGACAAGCCTCGCCAGGGCCAGCGCGCCCCACGCGGCCAGAAGCAGCCGGGCCAGCAGGAGCAGGGCAAGAACGGCCAGCAGCAGGAGGGTCAGAAGGGCGGCCAACAGGGCCAGGGCGGCCAGGGTCAGAAGGGCGGCCAGCCTGGGCAGCCGCCGGGCCAGGGCAGTACGGGCCAGCAGCAGCAGGCCCTGCGCGAGCAGCTGCAGGATCTGCAGAAACGCATGAAGGAGCAGGGTCTCGAGGGCGAGCAGGGCCTGTCCGACGCCGAGCAGGCCATGAAGGAAGCCGAGGACGCGCTGGGCCGCGGCCAGGGCGATCAGGCGGTGGACGCGCAGGGCCGTGCCCTTGACGGCCTCAAGAAGGGCGCCGAAGGCATGCAGCAGCAGATGCAGCAGCAGGCCGAAGCCGACGGCCAGGGCCAGGGCCAGCAGGACGGCGAGAGCCCCGGCCAGCAGGGCCAGACGGGCGCGGCCGACGACGACCCGCTCGGCCGCCCGACCAAGGGCCGCGATCTCTCGAACGGCAATGTCCGCGTGCCCACCGCCGACGAATCGGCGGTTCAGCGGACCCGCCGGATCATGGAGGAGCTGCGGCGCAAGCTCGGCGACCCGACGCGTCCGCAGGAAGAGCTGGATTACTTCGAGCGTCTGCTCCGCCGGAATTAATTTGTCCGCCAGCGCCTTGGCGGACGGGTCGCGCCTGCTCTAGGAGGCGCTGACACAAGTCCAGGGACGTCTGTCATGTCCACCAACACCATCGTGCTCGCCGCCTGCCTCGCGGTCGCCGCGGTGCTCCTCCTCGGCCTCGCCAACATGATGCGCGGCGGCAGCGCCAATCTCTCGCAGCGGCTGATGCGGCTGCGCGTGCTTCTGCAGTTTCTGGCCATCGTGGTGATCATGGGCGTGCTGTGGTGGCGCTCGGCCTGACCTGTTGCGGGCAAGTCGCACTCTTCGGCGAACGTACCCGCAAGGGATGAATCCCGGTCCCCGGCAAGCATGGCCGTGATAGGTGGTAAGGCCTGACAAGTCCGGATCGGTCGCCGATGCACGCCACGCTCACCCGCCTCCTCGCCGGCGCCCTCGCCCTCACCTCCGTCGCCCAGGCGACCCAGGCGGCCGACCTGGGCTACGCCCGTCAGCCGGCGCCCCTGCCCTACCTCGCGCCCGTGAAGCCCTACAGCATCGTCTCCGAGGTCCGGATCGGCGGCGCGGTGCAGGATCCCGGCAGCGCCGAGGGCGGAACCAACAACATCAACGGCGAAATCCTGTTCGCCAAGCCGCAGGTGTTCCAGGACGAGTTCTGGCAGCGCGCGATTCCCCGCCCGACCGTCGGCGGCAGCTACAATTTCGGCGGACGCACCAGCTACGCCTATATCGGCGGCACCTGGACGGTGGACCTCTTCCCCGAGACGCTGAACAACTTCGTATTCCTCGAAGGCTTCTTCGGCGCGGCCGCGCATAACGGCCAGACCGGCGAGAAGGTGCCCGGCAACATCACCATGAACGCGCTGGGCTGCAGTCCGCTGTTCCGCGAGGCGGCGGCCCTCGGCTTCCGGCTCACCGAGCATTGGAGCATCATGGCCACCGTCGAGCACATGTCGAATGCAGGCCTCTGCGTGAACAACCGCGGCCTCACCAACTTCGGCGGCAAGCTGGGTTACACGTTCTAAGCTTCGCGATGCTGCCGGGCGCGCTGGTCGCACCCGACGGACGGACTTCTGCCTTGCAAAGGCCCGCCGCGCGCGAGACACCCGCGTCCGGCGGGCTTTTTGTCGGCACGAGGGGACAGGCCGTGGTCAAGCTCAACAAGATCTACACCCGCACCGGCGACAAGGGCACGACGGGCCTCGCCAACGGCGAGCGGCGCTCCAAGGCGGACCTCCGGGTCGAGGCCTATGGCTGCGTCGACGAGACCAACGCCTGCGTCGGCCTCGCACGGCTCCACGCCGATCCGCAGATCGACGCGATGCTGGCGGCGATCCAGAACGACCTCTTCGATCTCGGCGCCGACCTCGCCACACCACCGAGCGACAAGCCGCTGGAATACGAGCCCCTACGCGTCGTCGCCTCGCAGGTCGCGCGGATCGAGACCGACATCGACGCGCTGAACGCCGATCTCGCGCCGCTCACGTCCTTCGTCCTTCCGGGCGGCTCGGCCTTCTCGGCGGCCTTGCACCTTGCCCGCACGGTGTGCCGCCGGGCCGAGCGCGTCACGGTAGCGCTCGCCGCCATCGACTCGGAAAAGATCTCGCCGGAGGCCGTGCAGTATCTCAACCGGCTGTCGGATTTTCTTTTCGTCGCCTCCCGCGTCGCCAACGCAAACGGCGCCGACGACGTGCTCTGGGTGCCCGGCAAGAACCGCTGACGAACGCTCGCCACCCCTATCCGGGCCGCTGCGGCATAGCGGAAGTCGCTCCGCAGAAGGGGTCCGGCGAAACCAGCCGGAGAACCAGGTTTAGCCGGTTCAGGAGGCGCTCAACCGCACGGTATTCGCCGCCACGTGCTCCCGGTAGCGCGCGACCACCGTCTCGGCCGAACCGCCGGTCATCAGCGTGCCGAACGCTTCGATCGAGGCATTGATCTTTTCCGCGACCATCGACTGGATCTCGTCCTGTCCAGCCTGTCCGCCCCAGGCGATCCGGACGAGGCGCAGTTCGATGACCTTCTGGGCTTCGATGCTCAACATCATTGCGCTGTGAAAGGGATTGTACATTCCGACTCCTGGTGAGCGTGCGCCGAATTTGACGGCGGCTGCGGCCATTGTGCGTTGCAACATAATAGCACGTGTAACGCGCCGCGCACGCGAAAAGGCGACGCATGGCAGCTACGCGGGCGCGGAGTCCGCGGACGGCAGCCGGCGCAGACCCGGTCGGTTTTCTTCGGGAGATGCGGCTGGCCGACCCGGGAACGGCGTTCCATCGCAACCGGAAGTGGCGCGCGTCGCGTAAGTGGTTGGCCGTACGCCATCTCTTGGAAGGTCTGCGACAGACCGGCCGTCACGTGCTAACGCGCAGTCCGGTCGGCACGCAGTCGCACCCTATCGCCTCACTTGACCGCCCGGCGCAGTTTGCCCGAACGATTGGTGCGGCATGGTGGTGCGACAGGCATCGTCGGGGCGGCACACGCATGATCATGACCGACATCGAGACAGAGCGCGCGTCGCAGGCGGCCGCGACGGCGGCGCGCCTCGAAGCGCTCGACCGCTACGCCATCCTCGACACCAGCCCCGAGAAAGGCTTCGACGACATCGTGCTGCTGGCCTCGCGGATCTGCGCGACGCCGGTGGCCCTGGTCAGCCTCGTCGCCGGCGACCGGCAATGGTTCAAGGCGCGCATCGGCTTCGACACTTGCCAAACGCCGCTCTCGCAATCGGTCTGCTCCTACGCGCTGCTGCAGCCGGGCCTTCTGGTCATCCCCGACCTGGCGGCCGATCCGCGCACCCGCGGCAACACACTCGTCACCGGCGAGCCCTTCATCCGGTTCTACGCCGGCGCCCGGTTGGAGACGCCCGAGGGCATCGCGCTGGGTTCCCTCTGCGTCATCGACACGGCGCCCCGCCCCGGGGGCCTGACGGAGGAGCAGGCGGGATCCCTCGAAGCGCTGGCCCGGCAGGTCATGACGCTGATGGAACTGCGCCGGGCGCAGGATTCGCTCCGGGCGGTGAACGTCTCCCTCGAAGCGCAGGTCGTCGAGCGCACCCGCGAGCGCAACAGGACCTGGGAGGTCAGCCCCGACCTCCTCGGCGTGGTCAACGCACAGGGACATTTCGAGACGTCGAATCCGGCTTGGCAGACCGTGCTCGGCTGGTCGTCCGAGGATGTGGCCGCGACGTTCTATGCCGACTTTCTCCACCCGGACGACGTCGAGCGGACGGACGCCGTCTGGCAGTCCCTGCAGGCCGGTCAGCCCGTCGTCAGCTTCGAGAACCGCTATCGCCGGACGGACGGCACCTATCGCTGGCTGTCCTGGGTCAGCGTGCCGGAGGGCGGCAAGGCCTATTGCAGCGGGCGCGACGTCACGGCCGAGAAGGCGCAGGCCGAGGAGCTGGCCGCGCGCACCATGGAGCGCGACCGCCTCTGGCGCAGCGCACAGGACCTGCACCTGATTCTCGATCCGGAGGGCCGCATCGTCTCGGCGAATCCGGCCGCGGCCACGCTGCTCGACCTTGATCCCGCCGAGATGGTGGGTCGGCCCGTCTTCGATTTCGTCGTGCCCGACGATGTGACCGTGACCCGGGACGCGCTGGCTCAGGCCGAGCGCGACGTGCTGCCGAGCTTCGAGAACCGCTTCTCCCACAAGGACGGCGACCCGCGCTGGTTCTCCTGGGTGGCGGCACCGGAGGGCGGACTGGTCTTCGCCACGGGGCGGCACATCACCGAGGAGAAGAAGTCCGCCGCCGCGCTCGCGGCGATCGAGGAGGCCCTGCGCCAGTCGCAGAAGCTCGAAGCGGTCGGCCAGCTCACCGGCGGCGTGGCGCACGACTTCAACAATCTTCTGACCGTCATCAAGTCGTCGACCGATCTCCTCAAACGGCCCGAACTCTCCGAGGAGCGCCGGATCCGCTATATCGGCGCGATCTCCGACACGGTGGAGCGCGCGGCCAAGCTCACGGGCCAGCTTCTCGCCTTCGCCCGCCGGCAGGCCCTGCGGCCGGAGGTGTTCGATGCCGCCCAGAGTGTTCGGTCGATCAGCGAGATGGTCGGCACGCTGACCGGCGCCCGCATCCAGGTCACCCTCAGCGTGCCCGACGAGCCCTGCTACATCGATGCGGATTCGAGCCAGTTCGATACGGCACTCGTCAACATGGCGGTCAATGCCCGCGACGCCATGAACGGCGAGGGCCGCCTGACCATCGGCGTCGCCTGCACCGCGGGGATGCCGGCGATGCGCGCGCTTCCGGCCGTATCCGGCTCGTTCGTAGCGGTGTCGATTACCGATTCCGGGTCGGGCATCGCACCGGCGCAGCTCGACCGCATCTTCGAGCCGTTCTTCACCACCAAGGGCGTCGGCCAGGGCACCGGGCTCGGCCTTTCCCAGGTCTTCGGCTTCGCCAAGCAGTCCGGCGGCGAGATCATGGTCGAGAGCGCTGTCGGCCGGGGCTCGACCTTCACGCTCTACCTCCCGCGCGCGGACCGCACCGGCGAGGGGGCCGAGGAGGTCGCCGAGGCCGAACCGGTGACGAACGGCATGGGCACCTGCGTGCTGCTGGTCGAGGACAATCGCGAGGTCGGCCGCTTCGCCGCCGAGACGCTGGCCGAACTCGGCTATAGTACCATCTGGGCCGCGAATGCCGACGAGGCGCTCGCGGAACTGGAGAAGATCCCGTTCCGGTTCGAAGTGGTCTTCTCGGATGTGGTGATGCCGGGCCGCGACGGCATCGACCTCGCCCGCGAGATCCAGCGCCGCCGCCCCGACCTGCCGGTGGTCCTGGCGAGCGGGTACAGCCACGTGCTCGCCCGCGAGGGCGCACACGGGTTCGAGCTGCTCCAGAAGCCGTATTCGGTCGAGGAGCTGGCGCGCGTGCTGAACAAGGCTGTGGGCCGCCGCCGGCGGCGGCAGAGCGTATCGCCGACGTGATCCGTCTCGCGTAACCGTCCTGCCGCCCCGGTCGAATGCTCTGCAGCAACCCGCGAGAGGTGCCGCGTGGACGCAGGACCAGCCGATACCGAGCGTCCCCAGCGATCCCGTATCGGGGTGGTGCTCCGTTGGGTGTGGCGGGCCTATGCGCGGCTCGTGCGCCTGCTGGTCATGGCGGTCGTCGGCACGCTGCTCCTGGCCTTCGGCGTGCTCTTCATCAACTACGTCGTGCTCTCGACTCCGACCGCGACGGCCTATCGCAACCTCGACCCGGCCCTGCCCGCCTGCCGCGACGGGCTCGCCCAGGGTTGGACGATCCTGGCCGATCTCGGGCGCGACACGCTGCGCGACGCGAGCGTGCCCGACGACGGCGGTTGGGAGGATTCCAGCAACGACGAGCGCGCCGCCGTTTCCAAGGACCCGGCCTGGCGTACGCGGCTACGCTGCGCGCTGCAGCGCCACGTAGTGCCGTCGACGAAGGCCGAGGGAAAGCCGCTGGATTACCATCTCGGCTTCCTCGAATTCCAGGAGACCGGCGAGCCCTATGCGCTGATCTCGCAGAACGCACGCGGCAGCGACGCGGCGATGACCTCGGCGATGCTGCGCGACCGGATGCACGACGCGTCCCGGCCCTCCGTCCCGGACGCGCAGCCGGTCATCACCCAGCTCGATGCGCTGAAGCAGCACCTCTCCAACGGCTCGCACTACGTCATCGTCTTCATCCACGGCTGGCGGCACGACGCCCGCATCGGCGACGGCAACGTCGCGGACATCAGACTCTACGCGGCCCATGCGGCGCGCTTTCTGCGGGAGCGCTGCCCGATCGATCCGAGCGCCTGCGCAATGAAGGTCACGGCGATCTATATCGGCTGGCGCGGCGCCCGCGTCGACGAGAAGGGCCTCAAGGCGGATTTCGGCGAGGCTGTCGGCGGGTTTCTCGGCAATCTGTCGGCCGGGGCGACGCTGTTCGACCGCAAGCCGGTGAGCGAGGCGATCGCACCGGCCGCGGTCTCGGCTTTGCGCACTTTGGAGGGCGTCCTGGCGCCCCCGCTCGGACATAGACCGGACGATCCGCGCGCGCATAACCGGATGGTGATCGCCGGCCACAGCCTCGGCGGCAACATGCTCGCCACCGGCCTCAAGGACGATCTCGTCAAGGCGGTGCGGCGGCACAAACCCGGCCAGATCATGCCGCCGGTCCTCGGCAACCTCGTGCTCCTGATCAACCCCGCTTCCGAGGCGACCAAGTGGACGGCGATCCAGCGCGAGGTCTGGAGCCGCACCGCGACGCATGCCGACCCCAACACGCCGCTCGCAGAGGTCCAGCGCGACACCGGCTTCTTCCCGGCCGTCCAGAAGCCGCTGGTGGTCTCGGTGACGGCCGCCCTCGCCTTCCCGGCCGGCGGGCTGCGCGCGGGCGACTGCGCCTGGATCGGGCTCGACCTCGACGACGACTACAAGGAGGCGCGGGCGCGGATCCGCGACCGGCTCAAGAGCACCGACACCATGTTCGATGCCGGCGTCGACTACGACTGGGCGACGCACGACCTGTTCCCGACCTTCAAGTTCGATTACCGCCCCGCCGCCGGCTGGCTCGGCCGGGCCGCTGCCCGCATCGAGCGGCGTCGGCCGGATGGCGAGAGCTGCACGCGCCCGCCGCCGGCGGACTGGCTCTCACGGATCGAGACGCTCCCGATCCGCGCGCTCGCGCTGCTCGCTCGGACCTTCCCGTTCCAGGATTCGTCCCGCGAGGACTCGCACACGATCGGCAACCTCGACCCGCCGCGACCGGCCGCCGGCGTGCTGGCGGACGCGCAGCCTTCGGCCTCCCCGTTCGGCACCACGCACGAGCTCCTCGGCCTCAACGCCTCGGGCGCGGAGCGGCATCACCCCTACGCGACGCTGGCGGACGCCCCGATCCCGTGCCCCCCGACCAATCGCTGGCTCACCCGCGCACGGGCGGCGCAGGCGAACCAGTTCGGGCTGTTCTGGGACAGCGAGGCCCTCGCGCCCGCCGATCGCGGCGTGCGCGGCCAGGGCGTTCCCGCGGCGGAATTTCTGCACGGTCTGCAATTCACCGGCATCGCGCCGATCACCGCCGCCAACGACCCGTTCTGGAACGTGCGCGCCTTCGACAACGCCCTCTCGCGCCACGACGGCTACCGCTTGTCGTCGTTCATCTGCGCCATGAACCAGCTCGTCCTCGACGACATCACCGGCGTGCCGGCGGACATGATCAGCACCATGCGGTGACGACGGGTCGGCAGATCCGGCAGAATCGCAGCCCTGGCCGCCACCTCTCGGCCGGCGGCCTGCGTTGACAAGCGCGAAATGGCCTCGTTACGGTCCGCGCCCTAATTCAACCATGGTTGATCATCGTCGACGGTGCCGGCCGCCCGTTTCAGAGCGCCGGACCCTGCCGCGACGTGCCGGAGGAAGCTGCACCCATGAAGGTTCTCGTGCCCGTCAAGCGGGTTGTCGACTACAACGTCAAGATCCGCGTGAAGGCCGACGGTTCGGGCGTCGAACTCGCCAACGTCAAGATGTCGATGAATCCCTTCGACGAGATCGCCGTCGAGGAGGCGATCAAGCTCAAGGAAGCAGGCAAGGTCACCGAGGTGATCGCCGTCTCGATCGGGCCGGAGAAGGCCCAGGAAACCCTGCGCACCGCGCTGGCCATGGGTGCCGACCGCGCCATTCTGGTGAAGACCGACGTGACCACCGAGCCGCTGGCCGTCGCCAAGCTCCTCAAGGCCGTCGTCGAGAAGGAGAGCCCGGGGCTCGTCATCCTCGGCAAGCAGGCGATCGACGACGATTGCAACCAGACCGGCCAGATGCTCGGCGCCCTTCTCGGCTGGCCGCAGGGCACCTTCGCCTACAAGCTCGCGTTCGAGAGCGAGAGCATCGACGTGACGCGCGAGGTCGATGGCGGCCTGCAGACCGTGAAGCTGAAGCTTCCGGCCATCGTCACCACCGATCTGCGACTGAACGAGCCGCGCTACGCCTCGCTGCCGAACATCATGAAGGCGAAGAAGAAGCCCCTCGACATCCTCTCGGCGGACGATCTCGGCGTCGACGTCACCCCGCGGCTCAAGGTCATCAAGACCACCGAGCCTCCGGGCCGCTCCGCCGGCGTCAAGGTCGGGTCGGTGTCGGAGCTCGTCTCGAAGCTCAAGAACGAAGCCGGCGTCCTCTAGTATTTTTGGCCGTTTTGCGCCGCTCCCGCCCTGTGGTCGAGCGGCGCGCCCATCCACTGACCGTGAGAACCGACCGATGACCACGCTCCTCTACGTCGAGCACGCCAATTCCGAGATCAAGGACGGCACGCTCAAGGCCCTCACCGCCGCCAAGGACCTCGGCGCCCCCATCCACGCCCTGGTGCTCGGCACCGGCAGTAAGGCGGCGGCCGAGGCCGCAGGCCGCCTCGACGGCGTCGAGAAGGTCCTGAACGCCGAAGACGCCGTCTACGACCACGACATGGCCGAGCCGATCGCCGCGCTCATCGCCAAGATCGCCGGCCCCTACGACGCGATCGTCTCGTCCGCGACCACCACCGGCAAGAACATCCTGCCGCGCGTCGCGGCGCTGCTCGACGTCGCCCAGGTCTCCGACATCATCAAGGTGGTTTCGCCCGACACCTTCGAGCGGCCGATCTATGCCGGCAACGCCATCCAGACGGTGCAGGCGCCGGACGGCAAGAAGGTCATCACCGTGCGCGGCGCCTCCTTCAAGGCTGCCGGCGAAGGCGGCTCGGCCGCGCCTGTCGAGGCCGTCCCCGAGGGCGCGCAGGAGTCCGGCGGCTCCGCCTACAAGAGCGAGGAGATCGCCAAGTCCGACCGTCCCGAATTGGCGTCGGCCAAGATCATCGTCTCCGGCGGCCGTGCGCTCGGTTCGTCGGACAAGTTCAAGGAGGTCATCGAGCCCCTGGCCGACGCCTTCGGCGCCGGTGTCGGTGCCTCGCGCGCGGCGGTGGATGCCGGCTACGCCCCGAACGACTGGCAGGTCGGCCAGACCGGCAAGGTCGTGGCGCCCGACCTCTACGTCGCGGTGGGTATTTCCGGCGCGATCCAACACTTGGCCGGCATGAAGGATTCGAAGGTTATCGTCGCCATCAACAAGGACGAGGACGCGCCGATCTTCCAGGTCGCCGATTACGGCCTCGTGGGCGATCTCTTCCAGATCGTGCCGGAACTGCAGGCCGAAGTCGCCAAAGCCAAGGGCTGAATCCGAGATTGATCCGACCCGCGATTCGGGTTTGAGAAATTTCGTATACTACTGGACCTTCGGGGGGCTCCCCGAAGGCCTGAAATACTCTATGACGCACGTTTGACGTCATTGTTGCGCTGCCGCATTGTGATCGATGGATTACGCGGCGCGGCCGCAATGTCTGAGGATTCGGGAACGGCAATGGCCCTCGATATCAGGACCGTCGGCATCATCGGCGCCGGACAGATGGGCAACGGCATTGCCCATGTCTGTGCTGCAGCCGGCCTCGACGTGCGGCTGAACGACCGCGACCCCGACCGTATCACGGCCGGCCTCTCGCTCATCGAAGGCAACCTGACCCGGCAGGTTCAGAAGGGCACGCTCAGCGAGGACCAGCGCCGCGGCGCCCTCGACCGCATCGGCGCGGCCCGCGGCTACAAGGATCTCGAAGCCTGCGATCTCGTCATCGAGGCCGCCACCGAGGACGAGGGTACCAAGCGCCAGATCTTCCAGGCCCTGTGTCCGTCGCTGCGCCCGGACACGCTGATCGCCACCAACACTTCGTCGATCTCGATCACGCGACTCGCCGCCTCGACCGACCGGCCGGAGCGCTTCATCGGTATCCACTTCATGAATCCGGTTCCGCTGATGCAGCTCGTCGAGCTGATTCGCGGCATCGCCACGGAAGATCCGACCTACGAATCGGCGAAGCGCTTCATCGCCAAACTGGGCAAGATCTCGACGATGTCGGAGGATTTCCCGGCCTTCATCGTCAACCGCATTCTGTTGCCGATGATCAACGAGGCGATCTACACGCTGTACGAGGGCGTCGGCTCGGTCGAATCCATCGACACCGCGATGAAGCTCGGCGCGAACCACCCGATGGGTCCGCTCCAGTTGGCCGATTTCATCGGCCTCGATACCTGCCTCTCGGTGATGCAGGTGCTCTACGAAGGGCTGGCCGATTCGAAGTACCGCCCCTGCCCGCTGCTCGTGAAGTACGTCGAGGCCGGCTGGCTCGGCCGCAAGACCAAACGCGGATTCTACGATTATCGCGGCGAAACGCCTGTCCCGACACGCTGAGCAAGTCTCCTAGTGACGGGGGATGGATGAAAGCGCCGGCCTCACGGCCGGCGTCGGACATCAATTCTGCTTTTTCTCGGCTGGAGCCTGCGTCGGATTGGTGGCGGTCGAACGGGCAGCCTCGGTGCTCTGGCTCCCGTGATCATTCGGTGAGACCGATCCCTGCCAGGTCAGCACGCCGGCTCCGGCGACGATCGCCAGGATAACGGCGGCGACCAGCACGTAGAGAACCGGCTTTCCCTTCTCACCCTGACGTGACTCTTTTCCCGTCTCGACCTGTGCCATCAATTCCTCAACTCACGCGACGCCACGACACCCGTGACGGGCAGCCAACGTCGCATGGAGTCGCGTGTTCCTCATCCCGGCGCGTGGCAATAAGCCCGGATCCTGCTGGCGATCGGGCTCAGCGCCCGGTCACCAGCATGATCTTCCCGAGATGGGCGCTCGACTCCATCAGCGCATGCGCCTTGGCCGCGTCTTCCAGCGGGAACGTCTCGTGGACGATCGGCTTGATCGTGCCTGCCTCGACCAGCGGCCAGATCTCGGCGCGAAGCTTGTCGGCGATGGCCGCCTTGTTCTCCTTCGGCTGGGCGCGAAGCGTCGCGCCTGTGATGGTGAGACGCTTCAACATGATCGGCGTCAGGTTCACGCTCTCGGCCTTGTAGCCCTTCATGAAGGCGATCTGGACGAGGCGGCCCTCGACGGCGAGCGATGCGATGTTCTTGGCGAGATAGGCTGCGCCGACCATGTCGAGGATCACGTCGACACCCTGGCCGTCGGTGAGCCGCTTGATCTCCTCGGCGAAGTCGGCCTCGCGGTAGTCGATCGCCGCATCCGCCCCGAGCTGTTCGCAGAACCGGCATTTCTCGGCCGAGCCGGCGGTGGCGTAGACGCTGGCGCCGTGCGCCTTGGCGATCTGGATCGCGGTGGAGCCGATGCCGCTCGAACCGCCATGGACCAGAAAGCGCTCGCCCTTCTGCAGCCGCCCGCGCTGGATGACCGTCGAGTAGACCGTGAACACCGTCTCCGGCAGCGCTGCCGCCTCGATCAGTGAGAGCGGACCGGGCTTCGGCAGCACCTGACCCGCTTCCGCGACGACGAACTCGGCATATCCGCCGCTGATCACCAGCGCGCAGACCTCGTCCCCCTCCGAGAAGCCCGAAACGCCGTCCCCGAGCGCCGTGATCCGGCCGCCGACTTCGAGGCCGGGGATCTCGGTCGCCCCCTTCGGCGGCGGATAGTTGCCCTGCCGCTGCATCACGTCCGGCCGGTTCACGCCGGCGGCGACGACCTCGATCAACACCTGCCCCGGGCCGGGCTTCGGCACCGGCACCGTCTCCACCGCCATGACCTCGGGACCTCCCGAGCCGTCGAAACGGATCTGGCGCATGGTGTCGGGTACGGGCATCGGAGTCTCCTCGAAAGTGTGTCTCCCTAGTTGCGGCCCGCGCGCTCTGCGGCAAGGGGTCACCGCGTGCCGTACATGCGGTCTCCCGCATCGCCGAGGCCCGGCACGATGTAGCCGTGGTCGTTGAGGTGGCTGTCGATCGCCGCGGTCCAAACCGGCACCTCGGGATGGGCCTGCTGCAGCCGGGCGAGGCCTTCCGGTGCTGCGAGCAGGCAGACGAAGCGCAGGTCGCGGGCACCGCGGCTCTTCAGACGGTCGATGGCGGCCACCGCGGAATTCGCCGTGGCGAGCATGGGGTCGAGCACCAGCACGGTGCGGTCGGCGAGGTCCGACGGGCTCTTGAAGTAGTATTCGACCGCTTGGAGGCTCTCGGGATCCCGGTAGATGCCGACATGGGAAACGCGGGCGGCCGGCATCAGCGAGAGCATGCCGTCGAGGAAGCCGACACCGGCCCGCAGGATCGGCGCCAGCACGAGCTTCTTGCCGGCGATCCGCCTCCCCTCCGTCGCCTCGATCGGCGTCTCGATGATGACGGGTTCGAGCGGCAGGTCGCGGGTGACCTCGTAGGCCAACAGCATGCCGATTTCGTTGAGAAGCTCGCGAAAGCCCTTCGTGGAGCGGTCGCGATCCCGCATCAGCGTCAGCTTGTGCTGGACGAGGGGGTGATCGACCACCGTGACCGTCGCCGCCATATCACCGGGTTCCCTGGTTCTGCGCGCCTGCACTCCTTATGCGCCGAATCCGCACGGGAGCGAGCCCGCGATGCAGGCGTCGCGCCAGCGTCGAGGCCGTCAGGCGGAGCCGAAAGTCGGCGGCAAACGGCCGATGCGTTCGATGCGCACGCCGGCATAGCAGTCGCGCTGCCAGGCAAGCCTCACCTGGAACACGAAATCGCGCCCGTTGACCTTGAACAGGAAGGTCTCCGGTAGCGCGCAACCGCGCGGAATGCCGAGTTTCGCGCCGGATTTGGAGACGTCCTTGACCACGCAGCGGATATCGCTCCCGTCGGGAAGGCGGATCACGGCGATCAGGTTCGCCTCGGTGCGCTCCTCCCGGCGGTCGACGTGGAAATCGCGCACGGGAGCGTCGTCTCCGGCACTCATCCCCACCCAATCCAGCATCGCCTCGGACATCTCGCGCCCAGCCTTCCGCGTGTCCAAAGAACTCTATATCTGCAGGCGTTACCTGTTCTCTAATGCTGGCTCTTACAACGAAAACAGCCGAGGCTAACGCCTCGGCTCGATTGAATGGTTTTATACGGTCGATTACTGGAGAAGTTTCAGGATGCCCTGCTGCGCCTGGTTGGCCAGCGACAGGGCGGAGATGCCGAGCGACTGGCGGGTGGTCAGGGCCTGGGAGTTGGCCGCTTCCTCGTTGAGGTCGGCGTTCGTCAGGTTGGCCGAACCCGTCTCCAGCACGTTGATGATGTTCTTGGTGAAGTCCTGGCGGTTCTGCACGACCGAGAGGTTCGAACCGAAGGTCGAAGCCTGGGAGCGCAGGGTATCGCTCGCCTGGGTCAACGTCGTGGTCGTCGTCTTGATGTCGGCGTCGAGCAGGAAGTTGCCCTGTCCGACGTTCGTGCCGGAGAGGCCGGCTACCGCGCTGAGTTTGAGACCGGCAGATGTCGAATCGACGCCCTGGATGTCGATGTTGGACGTGTCGCGTTCATTGAACGAGATGTGCAGCTTGTTGGTGATGTTGTTGCTCGACAGCAGGTTGACGCCGTTGAAGCTGGCGTCCTTGGCGAGCTGGTCGATCTGGGTCAGCAGGCTGTTGTACTGGGCGGCGAGCGTCGCGCGGGTCGTCACGCCGGTGACGTTCAGGTCCGGGCTCTTGCCCACCGTCGTGACCGGAGTGCCCACGGTGCCGTAAGTCGGGCCGGCGCCCGTGCCGGCGGCAAAGCCGAGATTGGTCTGATCGGCGGCGGCACCGAACTCGATGTCGACGCTGCCGTTCAGCACCAGCTTCGTGCCCGTTGTGTCCTTGGAGAAGGCCGCCGAGCCGACGGCGGTGTTGAGCGCCGTTATAGCCTGGTCGATGGTCGCGTTCGCCGGGATCGTCGCAGGCTTCGCCGTGCCGTTGACGTAGAGGCTGACCGTGCCGCCCGCCGTCAGGAACGCGGCCGAGGGCGTGCTCGACGCCGAACCCGTCGTGGTGATCTGCGTCGCGAGCGCCTGGTTGGCCGTCGATTTCGCCGAATCGACGAGCTTCTGGATCGAGGTGATGCCCTGGTTCGCTGCCTGGATCGTCTGCACGCCGTTGGAAATCCCGTCGAGCAACGTGCCGAGATCGGCCGAGCGGTTGTTGAAGCTCTGCGCCGTGAAGAAGTTCACCGGGTTGTCGAGGGCCGACGACACCTTCTTGCCCGTCGAGAGCCGGTTCTGGGTCGTCGACGTGAGCGCGGCAGTGTCCTGCAGCGAGAGGAGGTTCTGCCGTGTTGCGGCGGAGAGGGTGACGTCCGAGGACATGGCTGCGATCCGTCCAGCGTTTGCGAAGCGTTAGCGTTAATGAACCATGAAGTTCTTGCGGTTTGGTTAACGGGTTGTGGTGCTTGTGAAAAACGCGATGCGCCGCCTCATCCCGGCGGGCGCACAAACGAAAACGGCCGGGCGTGAGCCCGGCCGTCTCGCCGTCGAGCGCGGTAAGCGCTCAGCGGAGGAGCTGGAGAACGCCCTGCTGAGCTTGGTTGGCGAGCGAGAGCGCCGAGATGCCGAGGGACTGACGGGTGGTCAGGGCCTGGGAGTTCGCGGCCTCTTCGTTCAGATCCGCGCTGGTCAGGTTGGACGAGCCGGTGTCGAGAACGTTGATGATGTTCTTGGTGAAGTCCTGACGGTTCTGCACGACCGAGAGGTTCGAGCCGAAGGTCGAGGACTGCGAGCGCAGCGTGGTCGACGCCGTATTGATCGTGTTCAGCGTCGCGGTTATGTCGGCGTCGAGCAGGAAGTTGCCGACGTTGGCGTTGGGGCCGGAGTCCTTGGTGGTCGCCTTCAGGCCGAGACCTGTGGAAGTCGCGTCCGCGCCCTGCACGTCGATGTTCGACGTGTCTTTCTCATTGAACGAGATGTGCAGCTTGTTGGAGGTGGCGCTGTTCGCGATCAGGTTGACGCCGTTGTAGGACGCGTCCTTCGCGAGCTGGTCGATCTGGGTCAGCAGGCTGTTGTACTGGGCAGCCAGGTTGGCCCTCTCCTTGACACCGCTGACCGTGAGGTCGGCGCTCTGAGCCACACCTGCGACGGCGGTGGTGGTGGTGCCGTAGGAGACTGCAGTGCCGGTGCCGGCGGCGAAACCCAGAGCGGTTTGGCTTCCTGCGTCCTTGAACTCGATGTCGGCGCTCGCGTTCAACACCAGCTTCTTGCCGGTGGTGTCCTTTGAGAAAGCCGTCGAGCCGACAGCGGTGTTCAACTTGGCGATGGTCGTGTCGATCGTGTCCGTGGCGGTCAAGGTGGCCGTCACGGCGCTGCCGTTTACGAAAAGGTTCACCGTGCTAGCGGACGCTGCGAACGCGGTCGAAGCGGTGCCGGACGTGGTGATCTGGGTCGAAAGCGCCTGGTTGGCCGTGGACTTGGCCGAGTCGGTGAGCTTCTGGATCGAGGTGAGACCCTGGTTGGCGGCCTGAATGGTCTGGATGCCGTTCGAGATGCCGTCGAGGAGCGAGCCGAGATCCGAGGAGCGGTTGCTGAGGGCCTGCGAGGTGAAGAAGTTGACCGGGCTGTCGAGAGCCGAGTTGACCTTCTTGCCCGTGGACAGGCGGCTCTGGGTGGTGGAGGTCAGCGACGACGTGTCCTGCAGGGAGAGCAGGTTCTGACGGGTCGCGGCGGAAAGGGTCACGCTGGAGGACATTGGTTTCGATCTTTCTGATCTGATGCACCCCGTTCTGGAGTGACCCGATCAAGCACCGCCGCACCCTTCCCAAATCTTACTGCGATCGATCGGAATTGCTCTGGCGCTTGGCTCTCATCGAGCTTGGTTAACCCGATCTTAGGGTGCTCCCGGAAGGGTGGTCGGCGCCCAAGAGCCCGGGACTGCGCGCCATGCCCCTGAAGATCGAACTCAAGCCGAACGAGCGGCTGATCATCGGCAATGCCGCGATCCGCAACGGCGATCGCCGGTCGAGCTTCCTGCTGGAGACGAACACGCGCTTTCTGCGCGAGAGCGACATCATCACCGAGAGCGAGGCCGACACGCCGTGCAAGCAGCTCTACGTGCTGCTTCAGGTGATGTATCTCGTGGACAATCCCTTCGAGGCCGAGACCGCCTTCATGGCGCTGGCCAACGAGGTGATGCAGGCCGTGCCGAGCATGGGCCCGCGCATTGCCGCGATCCACGACGCCACCAGTGCCAACGAGCGCTACAAGGCACTCAAGCTCGGCCGCGAGCTCATCGCCTACGAGCAGGAGGTTCGCGGTCGCGGACCCGCGACGGAGCCGCCGGCCGCCTGATCACGCCGTGCCGCCGCATTCGTCGGCGGAAGGGACCGGGGGCGCCTTGAGGACGAGGATGTTGCGCGGCGCGATGACGACCGTTCCGCCCTCCCTCACGGTCGGGACGGTGTTCGGAGGCACCGTTCCGGTTGCCAGCGTGGTGTCGAACACCCGCCGCCAGGGGCCTCCGATGACGGTCGGCAGGCGAAAGTCGCACGGGGTCTCGGCCGCGTTCATCAGCACGAGCACCCGCTGCGCGCCATCGATGTCGTTGCCGATCTGCATGCCGAAGCATTGCCGGCCGCCGTCGTTCCAGGCGTCCCCGTCCATCTCGGTGCCGTCCGGCGAGAGCCAGTGCACGTCGCGGAGTTCCGTGCCGTCGACCTTGGCGCCGATCAGGAAGTGACGGCGGCGCAGCGACGGGCAGCGCCGGCGAAGACTTGAGAGGTTGCCGACGAATATCGCGAGTTCCGGGTCGGGGTCGTGCGCCCAGTCCATCCAGCTGACCGCGTTGTCCTGGCAATAGGCGTTGTTGTTGCCGGCTTGGCTCCGCCCGCGCTCGTCACCCATCAGCAGCATCGGCACGCCCTGCGCGAGGAACACCGTGGCCAGCATGTTGCGGGTCTGGCGGGCGCGCAGGCCCAGAATCGCGGAATCGTCGCTCGGACCCTCGATTCCGTAATTGCAGCTCAGGTTATGCCCGTGGCCGTCGCGGTTCTCCTCGCCGTTGGCGTGGTTGTGCTTGCTCTCGTAGGCGGATACGTCGGCGAGCGTGTAACCGTCATGCGAGGCGGCGTAGTTGATGCTCGCCTGCGGGGCGCGGCCCGACGGCGAGAATATCTCGCGCGAGCCCGAAAGCCCCTGCGTCAGCTTGCCGAGGGTGCCGGAATCGCCGCGCCAGAAACCGCGCAGTGTGTCGCGAAACTGGTCGTTCCACTCGCTCCAACCATAGGGATAGCCGCCGAGGCGATAGCCGCCGTGGCCGATATCCCAGGGCTCGGCGATGAGCTTGACCCGGGCGAGCGCCGGGTCCTGCCTCAAGGCCTGGAAGAAGGCGGCCCGGTGCGAGAAATCGTAGGGCGCCCGGCCGAGGCTCGTGGCGAGATCGAAGCGGAAGCCCGCGACGCCGTAGGACTGCACCCAGTGCCGCAGGCTGTCGAGCACCATCTGCATCACACGCGGATTGGCGACGTCCAGAGTGTTGCCGCAGCCGGTGCAGTCGACGTCCTCGCGCAGGTTCTCGGGCTTGAGCTTGTAGTAGCTGTGATTGTCGATGCCGCGGAACGAGAGCGTCGGCCCGGTACGGTCGCCCTCGGCGGTATGGTTGTAGACGACATCCAGCAGCGTCTCGATCCCGGCGGCGGCGAGTTCGCGGATAGCGAAGCGCAGGCCTCCCGTCCCGCCCTCGCCGAGATAGCGCGGCTCCGGCGCGAAGTAGTTGTAGGGCTGGTAGCCCCAGAAATTGACGAGGCCCTTCTCGACCAGGAAGCGGTCGTCGGCGAAGGCCTGGATCGGCAGCAGTTCCAGCGCCGTGACGCCGAGTTTGAGCAGGTGCTCGATGATTGCCGGATGGGCGAGGCCGAGATAGGTGCCGCGTTCGGCCGCCGTGAGCGCCGGATGCGTCATGGTCAGCGCCTTGACGTGCGCCTCGTAGATCACGGTCTCGGAGAGCGGGCGGTGGGTCTGGGTCGGCGTGAAATCCGGGATGTCGGTGCGTGTGACGACGCCGCGCGGCATCATGGGCGCACTGTCGCGCCGGTCGATGACGTCTTCGCGCTGAAGTCCGCGACGATAGCCGTAGACCGAGTCGTTCCAGCGGATGTGCCCGGCGATCTCGCGGGCATAGGGGTCGATGACGAGCTTGGCCGGATTGAAGCGATGCCCGTGCGCCGGCTCCCAGGGGCCGTGTACCCGGTATCCGTAATGCTGCCCCGGCAGTACCCCGTGCAGGTAGCCGTGGAAGACGTCGTCGGTCCGGCAGGGTAGCCGGATGACGTGCCGCTCATGCCGCTCGCCCGGGTCGAACAGGCAGAGATCGACGGCGGTGGCGTGCTGCGAGAACAGGGCGAAGTTGACGCCCCTGCCATCGAAGTGCGCGCCGAGCGGCGCTGGCACGCCCTCTTCGATGACGATCATCGCAACCCTAAGCGTCCGCTTTCATACCGAGCCAAGCTTGAGACTTGCCCGATTTTACGCGTCGGCGAAAGGAGGATGTTCTACTCGGCCGCAGCGACGGTGGCCGGCGGGGAGCGATCGAGCGTCCGAAAATTCTCCAGCTCGGTCATGAAGTTGCGCGCCCACCAGTCGACGTCCTCGCGCTTCATGCGCTCGTTCATCGGCTTCCAGCGGGCAAGCCGCTCCTCGCGCGGCATGTAGAGCGCCTCGCGGATCGCCTCGGCCATCTCGAAGCGGTCGTAGGGGTTGACCAGTAGCGCCTCGGGCATCTGCCGGGCGGCGCCGGCGAACTTCGAGAGCACGAGCACGCCGGGATCGTCCTCGCTCTGCGCGACGACGTATTCCTTGGCGACGAGGTTCATGCCGTCGCGCATCGGCGTGACGAGGCCGACCCTGGCTGCGCGGTACAGGCCCGCGAGGACCGGGCGCGGATAGGCCTTGGTGACGTACTGGATCGGGGTCCAAGCCGGCTCGCCGAGCATGCCGTTGATGTCGCCGACCTTCTCGTTCACGTCACGCGACAGTTGTTCGTATTCCGGCACCTCGCTGCGCGATTTCGGCGTGATCTGGATGTAGACCACGTTGCCGCGCTGGTCCGGGTTCGAGGCGAAGAACCGGTCCACCGCCTCCATGCGCTCGGGCACGCCCTTCGAATAGTCGAGCCGGTCCACGCCGATCAGCAGCTTCCTGGTGCGCAGGCCCGCCATGGTCTCGCGCACGATCTTGTTGGTGCCAGCCTTGTCGGCTGCCTCCTTGAAGCCCGTGACATCGATGCCAATGGGGAAACTGCGGATGCGGGTGCGGCGTCCGTCGACCATCAGCGAGCCGCCGCCGAGGGGGATCGCGCGCAGGTCGTCGATGAGGTTGCGAGAGAGGTTCTGCACATCCGGATCGGTTTGCAGGCCGATCAGGTCGTAATCCGCGATGGCACGCAGCAGATCGCCGCTGGCGGGCAGCGTGTTGAACACATCGGCACCGGGCCAGGGGATGTGATGGAAGTAGCCGATCGGGTTGTCGACGCCCTGCCCGCGCAACTCGCTCGCGAGCGGGATCAGGTGGTAGTCGTGAACCCAGACTAGATCGTCGGGCTCGAGCAGCTTGGCGAGTGCCCGGGCGAACAGCCGATTGACGCGCTGGTAGCCCGAATAATCGGAGCGCGAATAGCTTCCGAGGCCCACGCGATAATGCATGATCGGCCAGAGCGCTCGGTTGGCGAAGCCGGCGTAGTATTCCTTGTAGTCCTGCGGCGAGAGGTCGAGGACGGCATATTGCACCCGACCGCGGTCGATCAGTCTTGGTTCGGGATCCGGGTTTTCCGTGATCTCGCCGCTCCAGCCGAACCAAAGCCCCTCATAGGCGGAGAACGCCTCGTTGACCGCGACGGCGAGGCCGCCTGCGGATACGAGGCCCTTGCCCTCCGCGGGGATCGCGACGCGGTTCGATACGATGACGAGACGTGACACGAAGTCGGACTCCGGTCCTCAACGGCTCGGTCGCGTTGTTCGCGCCCGGCCCGTATTGACGATGTGAGATGAAAACGCACGGGGGAGGCGCGTGATCCGTCGTGGGACGGACGAGCGCAGTCGAACCTCGCGGTTCAGGATGGCTGCATCAGACGTCCCCCGATCCCCATGCCCGTTCGGCACTGCAACCTTACCTGGGAAGGCTCGGTTCCGCCATGCTCGACGAACGATCGTTCACCGATGACGATTGTCGCGGCCAACTTGAGCATACCAAGCTGAACGGGTGCTGACGGGCCGGGGCTTGCACAGTGGCCGAGTGGCCTGCCGTCCCGATCGTGCCGAGGACGGCGGAACCGGCTGAGCCCGCCGATGTTACTCAGCCGAAGCGTGCCGCCCTGCCAAGTTCCGATGGCGGGACGGAGCGCGCCCCCTTCCCGATCCGTGTCGTCCGAGGAGTACCGCCCATGACCGATTCCGCAGCCCACGGTCAGGCGAGCGATCCCGGCGACTTGAAGGACCTCAAGCGGGACGTCGAGGACACGGTGGACGTGGCCGTCGAGCGTGGCCGCGGTTTCGCTGCCGCGGCTCGCACGCATGCCGTGAACCTCGCCGAGAGCCGCAAGGCAGAGGCCGCGAAATCGGTCTCCGGCCTCGCGCATTCCCTCCGCGATTCCGGCCGGACGTTCGACGACCGCCCGAACGTCAAGGCGTTCTTCGACAGTGCCGCCGAGGGGCTCGACGATCTGGCCGGCTCGATCGAGACGCGCTCGTTCAACGAGTTCTATCAGGACGCCGAAGCTTTCGCCCGGCGCTCCCCCGTCGCTGTCGCCGTGGCGACGTTCGCCGCCGGCTTCCTTCTCGCCCGTTTCGTGAAGTCGTCCGGCGAGCGCCAGATCGACGGCGCGTTCGACCGTGAGCGGGTCTGAGGGCGCACAGATGTCGAATCCTCCCCCCGGCAGCATCCAGGGCCTGATCGGCGACGCCCTCCGCGAGACCGGCGATCTTGCCCGCAAGGAGATTGCGCTGTTTCGCACCGAGATGGTGAGCAACGTCCGCACGTTGTTCATCGGCCTCGCGATGATGGTGGCGGCTGCGGTGTTCGCAGTGGTATCGCTGCTCGTCCTGATCGGCGCCTTCGTCAAGTTCGTGGCGACGCTCGTCCATTCCGACTGGCTGGCGGCCTTGATCGTCGGCGGTGTCCTGCTTCTCGTCGCCGTCATCCTCGGTGTCGTCGGCGCCAGGGCGATGTCGTTGTCCAATCTCGCGCCGACGCGCACCTCGCGGCAGGTCCGCCAGGACGCGCGCGCCTTGTCCGAGAGGGTTTCGGGATGAGTGGTTCGCTGTCCGATCTCGAGAAGGATATCGAGGCCAGCCGTGCGCGCCTCGACGAAACGATCGACAGGATCCAGAACCGGCTCTCGCCGGTCAATCTGGTGGACGAAATGCTCGGCTCGGCCCGTAGCACGCCGCTGAACAGCGTCTATGACGACGCGCTCGCGGTCGTGCGGCGCAATCCGCTGCCGGTTCTTCTGATCGTGGCCGGTGTGGGCATGCTGATGAAGAAACTGGCGCAAGGTCCTCGTGTTGCTGCCGTTCGGCCGGTGCCGGTCGAGCCGGCTCCCGGCGTCGGCGTCGAGCGGGCCTACGATCCGGACCAGCCCGGCGGGCGCCCGACCCGGACGTTGACCGAGGAGGCGACGGCCTGAGTTCGCTCCGGGCAGGTCCCTCCGGCCAGTTGGCGGATCGAGCCGGCGTCCCCTGCGCGGAACGAATGCGGTCGCCTCGGCACTGAATGAACGAGACCGAGCTTCCCGGCGCGCCGTGGAAGCGTCGAACACATACAACCAAATCGGAGTGGCGTGATGAGCGACAATCAGATCCACGGAGACGGCAGCCGGTCGTTGCCAGACGACATCGCGGCCAAAGCCGGACTGCCTCGCCAGGAAGATGTCGCGCATTCGCTGCACGACTTCGGCGACCGGGCCGAGCGCGAGGCCAAAGAGGCACTCTCAGCGGCCCGCGACGTGCGGGAAGATGCCAAGGGAACGGCCGAGACCGCTGCTCGCGATGCCGCCAATGCCGCCTCCGACGTCCGGGATCGCGTTTCGGACGCGGCACAGACGGCGCGCGGACGTGTCGAGGACACCGTCGACCGCGTGCGTGAGCAGGCTGCCGACGCCTATGACGACGTGCGCTCCTGGGCAGCCGACCGCGTCGACGTACATGGCCGCCGCGCTGCCGACCTCGCCGATCGTGGATACATCCGCCTGCGCGAGAGCCGCAGCGCTACGGAAGCCTTCGTTTCGGACAATCCGCTGCTCGTCGGCGTCGTCGGGCTCGCCGCCGGCCTGTTGCTCGGTGCCCTGCTGCCGCGCACGCGCCGCGAGGACGAAGCACTCGGCCCCTGGGCCGACGAGGTCCGCGACCAGGGCCTGCGCTACGCGCGCGAGATGACGCATCGCGGCCGCGAATACGTCGAGGCCGCCCTCGATCCGGACAACCTCGACGCCGCCGTGCGTCGCGCCGATGCGCCGGACGACGAGGGTTACGAGGGACCGGAGCGCACCTCCCACCGTCTCTGAACGGGCGGCTTTACCAGCGGTGGCCGGCGCGGTTACGGGTGGTGCGATGACCCGTCGGCCTCCTCGCCTCCTGCCCTGCGGCGACACCGCCTTCACCATCGAGTTCGGCGACGCCATCGATGCCGACCTCAACGCTGCCGTCCTCGCCCTCGACGCCGTGCTCGCCGAGGCCGCGCTGCCGGGTGTCGTCGAGACCGTACCGACCTACCGCTCGCTAACCGTGCATTGCGACCCCGTCGCGGTCGATCCGGCCGAACTCGGCCAAGAGATTCTCGCGCTCGCCCGGTCCGACCTGACGCCGCCGCACGCCGGCCGGATCTGGCGCATTCCGGTCGTCTATGGCGGCGAATTCGGCGCCGATCTCGACGCCGTCGCCGAGCATCATGGCCTGTCCTCCGGTGACGTGATCGCGCGTCACGCCGAGCCGGACTACCGTGTCGCGATGCTCGGCTTCCTGCCCGGCTATGCCTATCTCAGCGGTCTCGATCCGACGCTCGCCCTGTCGCGTCGTCCCAGCCCGCGCCCGATCACGCCGGCCGGGACCATTTCAATCGGCGGCGCGCAGGCTCTCGTGGCGAGCATTGCAGCGCCGAGCGGCTGGCACCTCCTGGGCCGCACGCCGGTGCGCAGCTTCATGCCTGGGCGCGACCCGATTTTCTTGCTGGCGCCCGGCGATCGGGTGCGGTTCGAGCCCGTCGACCCCGGCCGCTGGACTGTCCTCGACGAAGCCGCCGCCGCCGGAGAACTCGTGGCCGAGCGGCTGGATGGATGAGCGTCGTTCTCGTCGTCCTATCCTGTGGCGCCGCGACCACCCTTCAGGATGGTGGCCGCCGTGGCTACCTGCGCTACGGCCTTTCCGCTTCCGGCCCGATGGACTGCATCGCCCACGCCGGCGCCAACATCCTCGTCGGTAATGTCGCGGATGCATCCGCGATCGAGTTCGGCCTCGGCGGCGGCCGCTTTCGCATCGAGGGGGGTGCCGTGCGGCTGGCGCTCGCCGGAGCCCCCTGCCCGATCCGCCTCGACGGCGAGCCGGTCGCGCATCACCGCTCGCTCGTTTTGCGCGAGGGCTCGGAACTCTCCATCGACCGGCCGCGCGAGGGCGTCTTCGCAACCCTGGCGTTGGCGGGCGGTATCGCGGTGGAGCCCGTCCTGAGCAGCGCCTCGTTGCACCTTCGTGCGGCATTGGGCGGTCTCGACGGCCGCCCGCTGCACGAAGGCGACCGGCTCCCGCTGGCTCCGCCGCCGCTGTCTGGTGAACCCGAATGCTGTCTCGACCCCGTGCCAATCGAGCGCGACCGGCCCATCCGCGTCGTGCTCGGGCCGCAGGCGGATCGCTTCACCGAAGCCGGCATCGACACCCTGCTGAATGCCGCCTTCACCGTCTCCAACCGCGCCGACCGCATGGGCTACCAGCTCGACGGCCCCGAGATCGCGCATGGCCTGGGCGGCTTCAACATCGTCTCGGACGGCACCGTCGCCGGTGCGATCCAGGTGCCCGGCAGCGGCCGGCCGATCGTACTGCTCGCCGACCGCCAGACCACCGGGGGCTACCCGAAGATCGCCACCGTGATCTCCGCAGATCTCCGGCGCCTCGCCCAGCGCCGGCCCGGGGAGACCGTGCGGTTCGAAAGCATTCCGCTTCGGGAGGCGGTGCGGCAGGCTCGCGAGCGCGCCGCCGCGATCGCGGAGCTGCCGACGCGAGCGCGACTCGTCGCCGACGCGCCCGACCGCCTGCTTGGCGCGAACCTTGCCGGCAATGCCGTCGATGCGTTCGACGAGCGGGACTGACCGACCTCCGTTCGGCTGAGACCAGCGAATTCCCTTGGTCGAAGCCGTTGAAAGCGGACCAAAGTCAGTCCAACACTTCGCTTCCCGACTCATGGATGCGAACATGGCGCTCGTTCACGTCGTCCCGCTGGCCGAGGCCGCTGCCTTCACGATCGGCTGCGCAGTCCTGAATGCACGGCGGTTCGATCCCGAGCGGGTCGGCGTTGTCCTGATGGTGTTGGTCGTGGCGCTCTGCTTCGCCCTGCTCGTCGTCGGCACGGCCACCGGCGACATCGCGGTGGCCGTGCCGGGGCCGGACGATCCGTACGCCGTGGTGGAATGAGCCGGTTCAGCCGGCGGCCGCGTCGCAGAAGCGGTCGAGCTCGGCTTTCGTGGGGAAGGCATCGAACGCGCCGAAGCGGCAGGCGGTGATGGCGCCGCAGGCCGCCGCCCGGACCAGCGCTTCCCCAACCGGCCGGCCCTCCAGCAGGCCCACCGCAAAGCCCGCGGAGAAGGCGTCGCCGGCGCCGATCGTGTCGATGACCGCGACCGGGAAGGCCGCCTGACGGCAGGCCGTCTCGTCACGCTGGAAGACAACGGCGCCTTCTTCCCCCAGCGTCACCACGACGATCGCCGGGCCGGCCCGCAGCAGCGCTTGCGCCGTCCCGGCATCGGCCACGTCGAGACCGAGATCGGCGGCCTCGACGCGATTGACAACGAGAATCGCCGTATCGGCCAGGATTCGCGGATCGATGGGACGGCTCGGCGACGGGTTGAGCAGCGTGCGGATGCCGCGCGAACGGGCCTGCGCGAAGGCCTCGGCGATCGGCGCGTCCGGCGATTCGAAGGTCGCCATGACGAAGTCGGCTCGGGCGATCCGGGCCCGGTCGACGTCGCCGGCCCCGAGCAACCGGTTCGCACCGAGGTTCACGGCGAGGCAGTTCTCGCCGGCTTGATCGACGAAGCCGACGCCGGCTCCGGTCGAGCCGCTACGCGTGACGAGCATGTCGGTGGCGAGGCCCGCTCCCTCGAAGGCCGAGACGGCGACGGCGGCGAAGGGGTCGTCGCCGATGGCGAACACACCTTCTATGCTCGCGCCGAGGCGGTGCGCGGCGAGCGCGAGGTTGAAGCCCTTGCCGCCCGGCTCTGACACGAAGTCCTGAGCGTCGAGGGACTCACCGGCGCGCGGAAGCCGTGCTACCTTGACCGAGCAGGCGACCACGAAGCTTCCGACGACGAAGATCTGCACGAACGATGACCCGGTAGCGCAACGTGGCAAGCAGGAAATCAGCCGGAGGGTTCCGCTCGGACATGACCGCCACGGTCGTCCCCCTCCATCTCGATCGCCCGTCGCTGATGTCGCTCCTGCGGCTGCGCGACGACACCGCCATGCCGCTCTACCAGCAACTGGAAGAGCAGATCCACGCGCTGATCATGTCCGGGGCGCTGCCCACGGGTGCGGTTCTGCCGGCCGAGCGGCAACTCGCCGAGAACCTCGGGGTCAGCCGCGTAACCATTCAGCGCGCCTATGCGGCGCTCCGCCAGCGCAATTTGCTGTCGTCGCAGGGGCGCAAGGGGTTCCTGGTCCGCACCCGGCCCGAGCAGGTGCATCCCGGCATGGATCGCCTGAAGGGCTTCACCGAGGAGATGCGCGAACTCGGCAAGGTGCCCTCCTCCTCCATCGCCGAGCGGGCCATCGTGCAGGACCGTTCGATCTCCTCGATCTTCGGGCTGCCCTCGACCACGCCGATCCTGAAGCTAACCCGTATCCGCTACGGCGACGACATCGCCATGTCGCGGGAGGTCGCCTGGTACAATCTCAAGGCCGTGCCGGCACTGGAGCATGGCGACCTCTCCGGGTCCGTATACGCCTTCCTCGCCGAGGAGGGCGGCGCCCGCCTCGTCACCTGCGAGCAGACCATCGAGGCGACGATGCCCACCGAGGAGGAATGCCGCATCTTCGATTTCGACGAGCCGAGCCCCTGCCTGCTGATCAAGCGCCACAGCTTCTCGGATGCCGGTGTGATGATCGAATACGTCGAGGGCCTGTTTCGCGGCGACATGTACAGCTACCGGCTCAAGCTGCGGACCTGAGGGCTCTCGCGGGAACAAGGGCCTCGTTTCACGACGTTCTTGTCCTCGAAACGTCCGGTTGATCGAAGCACTCGTTTCCATGGGGACCCTGCCTCGGCCGGCTCGCGTTGTCGGGCCATGACAGCCTCCACATCCCGCCTCGGCTTCTGCTGCACCTTCATCCCCGACGAGCCGCCCGGCGGCTATCCGACCCGCAAGGCCGAGCGCGAGGCCTTGCAGGCGATGAACCTGACCAGCACGACAATGACCCATCTCGCGGGTCTCTCCCCGGCCGCACGGCGGGCGAAGCTCGAAGGAATCGCCCGGCACAACCTCGCGGCGCTGGGACGCCAGATCGCCTGGGTCGCCGCCCGACCCTCGGCGGAGCGGCTTCTGCGCATCGCCAGTTCCCTGCTGCCCGGCTTCACCCATCCGATCGCCAAGGATCTCTATGCCGAGCCCGGCCTGCGTAGCCTGATCGAAGCCGGTCTCGGGCGGCTCGGGGACCTGGCGCGGGCCGGCGGCGTGCGGCTGAGCATGCATCCGGGTCAGTTCTGCCTCATCGCCTCGCGGAGCCCGTCGGCGCAGGAGAACGGCATCGCTGAACTCGAATACCATGCCGAGGCGATGGCGATGCTCGGCTACGGTGGCGGCTGGCATCCGCACGGCGCCCACATCAACATCCATGTCGGCGGACGCGAGCCCGGCATCGAGGGGTTTCGCGCCGGCCTCCGGCTGATCTCCGAGACCGCGAGAAACCTGCTGACGGTGGAGAACGACGAGACCTGCCACGGCCTCGATGCCGTGTTGCGGCTGGCCGACACCGTACCCGTCGTCCTCGACCTGCACCATCACTGGGTCGAGAGCGGCGGCGCGTATCTCGAGCCCGACGATCCCCGCATCGCCCGCATCCGCGGGTCGTGGCGCGGGACCCGGCCGCTGAGCCATATCAGCGTGTCGCGCGAAGCCCTCCTCGCCGGCCACGATACGGCTGCTCTGCCCGACTTCGCCGCGCTCACGGATGCCGGCCATTCCCGGCGCGATCTCGCTGCGCATTCGGACCTGATGTGGAACGCCGGCATCAACGCGCTGGTGGCCCGTCACCTCGCCTGGACCGATTTCGAGGTCGAGGCCAAGGGAAAGAACCGCGCCTCGACCGCCCTCGCGGCCTGGATCGCCACAGCCCCGCCGGTGAGCGCCGCCGCTTGATCGTCCCGCGCCCCAGGCGATAGGGAGGCGGCATGAAGACGGGCGATTGCGATATCCTGATCCTGCCGGGCTATGCCGGCTCCGGGGACGAGCACTGGCAGGCGCGCTGGGCCGGGCGCCTGCGCACCGGGCGGGTCGTCGAGCAGGCCGACTGGCACCATCCCGATCCGGAGGATTGGCGCGCGCGCATCGTCGCGGCGGTGCAGGAGGCGACGCGCCCCGTCGTGCTGATCGCCCACAGCCTCGGTGTGGTCGCAGCGGTGGAGGCGGCGCCGTGCCTACCCGCAGGCATCGTGCGCGGCGCGATGCTGGTCGCCTTCCCCGACATCGAGACCTGCCGGAACCTGCCGGCCAGCGTCTGCTCCTTCGCGCCGGTGCCGCGCGATCCCCTGCCCTTTCCGTCGTTGCTCGTGGCGAGCCGCACCGATCCGCATTGCAGCTACGCACGGGCCGAAGAATTCGGCGCGGCCTGGGGGGCGAGCGTGGTCGATGCGGGCGAAGCCGGACACATCAACGTCGCCAGCGGTCACGGCCCCTGGCCCGAGGGCCTGATGCGGCTTGCCGGGTTCATGACGACGCTCTGAAGCGCGGGGTTCGAAACGGCCGTATCAGTTGATCAGGCAGAATCCCGTGCCCGCGCCGGCGATCCGGCCGCTCGGACACCATGGCTCGGCCGATTTCTTGACCGCGGCCGGGACCGGCGGCATGGGCGGGATCGGCGACGTCTCGTCCGTCGCCCCGGCCGTCATGACGCTGCGCGTTACGATGCTCGCATCGGGTCGGGTCGGATCGAACAGGCCGATGGCTCCGACGGTGGCGATCGTGGGCACGGGGCGGGTCGTTGTGACACGTGCCGTCGCCGACCGATGCGGTATCGCGAAGCCGGAGCCCCGCAGCCGGAAGCCGCGGGCTTCCGCCCCTGCGATGCTGCCCGCGAGCGTCAGTGCCGACAAAGCCACGACGGTGAGCGTTCTCATGTCTCCACCTCCTGCTGCCCGGCAGGGTATCGGCGGAGTCTTAAGGGCGTGTCCGAGACATCGGTCGCAGTTTAGCGGTGGTCCGGCGTTGGGATAACAGCGGGGACAAGTGCCGTCAGATCGCGGCGAGCCCCCGCTGGACGGCGGGCCGTGCGAGCAGGGCGTCCAACCAGCGCGCGACGTTGGGGTAGGTCACGACATCGACGCCCTGCTTGTCGTGGAACTTCGCCCAGGTGAGCGTGGCGATGTCGGCGATGGAGTAATCGCCGGCGATATGTTCGCGGCCCTCTAACCGACGTTCGAGCACGCCGTAGAGTCGCTTGGCCTCCTCGGTGTAGCGCTCTACCGCGTAGGGGATCTTCTCCTTGGCGTAGATGCGGAAATGGTGGGCCTGTCCCAGCATCGGCCCGAGGCCGCCGACCTGCCAGAACAGCCATTCGTCGACGGCGACGCGGGCACGCTCGTCGGACGGGTAGAGGCAGCCGGTCTTGCGCCCGAGATATTGCAGGATCGCACCGGATTCGAAGACCGTGATCGGCTGCCCGCCGGGGCCCTCGGGGTCGACGATCGCCGGGATCTTGTTGTTCGGCGAGATCGCCAGGAAATCGGGCGCCATCTGCTCGCCCTTGCCGATATTCACCGGCACCACCCGGTAGGGCAGCCCGCATTCCTCCAGCATGATCGGGATCTTCCAGCCGTTCGGCGTGCTCCAGGTGTGCACGTCGATCGCACCGGCTGTCGTCTGCGCCATGGCCTGCTCCGCGATCCGGCCCGCCGCGCTTTCCGGCGGGTCCGCCGATCGCGCGGAGTAGACCGCATTCGCGACCCCGTGAACAGGCGGAGCGCGGCGTTGCGACGTCGAAGCACGATGCAACTCCCCTGCGGACTGGCCCGTTCTGGCCTTGCCCTTTCCCTGAGATTGCGGCTGTGATTGCCCCAACCCGCTCTCGGATGCGGGAATTTGTCTCCCTGAGGTTGCCGGAATGTCGCTTCGTCTCGCCGCCTCTTTCGCCGCGGTGCTCTGTCTGGCCATGCCGGGATTCGCGGGCGAAGCGAGGGCCAAGCCGGCGGCCGCCATGCGCGACAAGGAGCCGGCCCTCTCGCCGGCGCGTGAGCGCCAGAAGCGCTGCGGCATCGAGTGGCGCGGCCTTTCGACGACGGACAAGACCGCCAAGGGACCGACCTGGCCGCAATTCTACAGCAAGTGCGTGAAGCGCCTGAAGGCAACGAAGGCCTGATCGCCCGTTTCGGGCGAACCGTGGCGGCGATGGGGCGTTGCCTGCCGGGATCGAGGGACGGACGAGGACGGGAGCGATGCAGGGTGAGCGGCGGCTGTTGCAGCGGGTGGTCGCGGTAGCGGCGCTCCTGCCGATCGCGGCCGGCCTCTACGGCGTTCTGGCCGGCATCGACGGCATCGGCACCGACCGCATCGTCAACATCTCGGCCGACAGCCATTTTCGCTACTTGTCCGGCCTGCTCGCCGGCATCGGCATCTTATTCCTCACGTGCGTGCCGGGGATCGAGCACAAGACCGGATTGTTCCGGTTCCTGACCATGGTGGTGGTGCTCGGCGGCCTCTCGCGCCTGCTCGGCCTCTACCTCACCGGCTTGCCGTCGCTGGTCATGCTCGGTGCCCTCGCGTTCGAGCTCGGAGTGACGCCTCTGCTCTGCCTGTGGCAGGCGCGCGTCGCCCATCTCGCGGGCTCCGACAGTCCCGCCATCGTCGACCTGACACGCGAGGGCGCCGTGTGACGACGGCTGCGCCACCCCTCGCCGACCGCCTGATCGACCGCCTCGACGCCATCGTGCCGCCGCCCTCCGCCTGGTTCTTCGGCCTGCGGATCTGGTTGGCGATGATGATCGCGCTATACGCCGCGTTCTGGCTCCAGCTCGACAGCGCCTCCTCCGCTGCGACCTGCGTCGCAATTCTCGCCCAGCCCAAGCGCGGGCAGGCGCTCTCGAAGGCCGGCTACCGCTTCCTCGGCACCATCGTCGGCGGCGTCGTCGCGATCGTCCTGATGGGGCTGTTCAACGGGGACCGGGTGCTCCTGCTCGTGTCCTTCACGGTCTGGCTCGGCCTCTGCGTCTTCGTCGCGCAGTACCTGCAGGATACCCGCGCCTATGGGGCGATGCTGTCGGGCTACACCGTCGGCATCATCGCGCTCGCCAACATCGACACGCCGCAGAACACTTTCGATGTCGCCCTCGGGCGTGTGGCGGCCATCGCCATCGGCATCGTCGCAATCACGTTCATCAACGACGCGCTGGCCTCGCCCAGCACGTGGCGCTCCCTGCGGCCGACACTGGCCAAGGCCTACGGCGCGACACGCGCCTTCGTGCGTGACGCGCTGATGCACGGCGATCCCGGCGACGAGAGAACAGCGGACCTCATCCAGAAAATCGCGGCGATGCGGGCCGATACCAGCGCGATCGGGGGCGAACTCGATGACGGCCGGAACCGCGCGGCCGGCGCGCGCAGCGCCATCGCCGCGCTCTACGTGATGGGCGCGGCGAGCCGCGGCTTCGCCCTGGCCTGCGACCGCATCCGCCACCCGACGCCGGCTTTGGCCGAGGCGCGCCGCCTCTGCCTGCGCGCCATCAGCGGCGATATCGCCGAGCCCGGCGCCGAGCGGTTGGCCCGAGACGACGAACGCCTGCGCGATCTCGTCGACGCCGCAATCCGCGACCCCACGCGCGCCCTCGATGAAACCATGGCGCTCCAGCGCGCGCTCGACCTGCACAACGCCGCCACCTTCGCCGATGACGGCCTGCGCGCCCTCTCCGACGGGCACGCCCCGCTGCGCGACGTCGCCCTGCCGACGCACCGCGATTTTCAGGTCGCCCTGCGCGGAGCCCTGCGTGTGGCCATCGCCTTCGCCATAACGGCGAGCGTGTTCATCTTCGCCGGCCTGCCTCAGGCGTCCTTCGCCCTGGTGCAGGTCTCGGCGACGGCCGCGCTTTCCTCGGTGACGCCGGACCCGAAGAAATTCGCCGTCGGCGTGCTGATGGGGATGCCGCTCGCGGCCTTGTTCGCGGGTATCATCCTGTTCGTGGTCCTCAACGGCAACCAGGGCTTTCCGCTGCTCGCCATCGCCATGGCGCCGGTGGTGTTCTTCGGTTGCTTCCTCTCGCTGAACCCCAAGACCTTCACCGTGGGCTTCATCTCGCTGGTGTTCACCCCGGTGCTGCTGTCGCCGACGAACCCACAGAGCTACAATCCGCAGACCTTCCTGATGAACGCCTATCTCGTGGTCGCCGCGTCGGTGATCCTGTTCCTCGTCGTGCGGCTCGTCCTGCCGATCTCGAACTCCCGGCACCGGTTCTACGCGCTCGAAGAGGCGCGCCGCGACACCGCCGACGCGCTGATCGGCGAAGGGGGCGACGCCACCACGCGCACCAGCCTGAACGCGGACCGCCTGTTTCAGTTCTCGCAATGGAACTCGGGCAGCGGCACCGTGCGGCGCGCGAGCCTCGCCCACGCCTTCGCCCTCTCTCGCCTCGAATCATCCGCCGCCCGGGCGCATGCGCAGATGCGCCTGCTCTGGTGCGCCGACGGCCTTCGGGCGAGCATCCGGAGCGGCCGCGAGGCCCTGGCCCGCGGCAATGCCTGGGGGCTGGAGGATGCCGCGCGCGCCATGCTCACGGCCGGGCGTCAGCAAGACCGCGACACGCGCCTGCGCATTGCGCGCGCCGCGACCGATCTGGCGACGGCCTCGCAGGTGATCCGCCGGCACGGACGCTTCTTCCGCCGCCTCGCCCTCCCGAGCAGCTGACCGCCATGCGTCACGAACTCCAGATCGGCGGCGTCCTGCTCTCGCCCTTCGTCGCCTACGCGATTGGTGCGCTCGCGATCCTGATCCTGCTCAGGATCGTCTTCCGGAAAATCCGGTTCAGCCGCTATGTCGCGAATGCGCCGCTCGCCGAGGCCGGAATCTATGTCTGCGTCCTCGCACTCCTGATCGTTTTCTTTTGAGGGCCCCACCGGGGACCACGGATATTGCCCGATGGCCGACGAGGACGATCCCAGGACAGCAGATGCCGCGCGCCGGGCGGCGCCCGACGATCCGCCCAAGATCGAGGCCGAGCGTCCTGCCCCGGCACGGCGCGGCCGGGCGGCGAAGCTAGCGCGCCTCGCCGCCACCGGCGTGATCCTGGCCGCCGCCGCGGTCGCTGCCTTCGTGGTCTGGCAGTTCTACGTCACCGCGCCCTGGACGCGTGACGGCCGGGTCCGCGTACAGGTCGCCAACATCGCGCCGCAGGTGTCGGGCGCGATCGTCGAGGTCAAGGTCGTCGACAACCAGCCGGTCAGGAAGGGCGACGTGCTCTACGTGATCGACCCGTTCGACTTTCAGGTCGCGATCGACTCGGCCGAGGCCGAGATGAAGAACCGCGAGGCCGACCTGCAGGTGAAGAACGCGCAGTCCGCCCGGCGGCAGGAGCTGACCACGGTCTCGACCTCGATCGAGGAGAAGCAGCAATTCGCCGGCACGGCGAAGATCGCCCAGGCGGCCCTCGACACGGCGAAGTCGCAGCTCTCGCAGGCGCAGGTCAATTTGAAGCGCACGACGGTGCGCTCGCCCGTCAACGGACGCGTCACCAACCTGCTGATGCGCGTCGGCGACTATGCCACGACCGGCACGCCCAACGTCCGCGTCATCGACACCGACAGCTTCTGGATCGACGGCTATTTCGAGGAGACGAAGATGCCGCATATCCGCGTCGGCGCCCCCGCCGAGATGGCGCTGATGGGCTACGGCGCTTCGCTGCGCGGCACGGTGGAGAGCGTCACGCTCGGCATCTCGACGGCGAACGCGACCCCGAGCACGCAGGGGCTGCCCGACGTCGACCCGGTCTATACCTGGGTGCGCCTGGCGCAGCGCGTGCCGGTCCGCATCCGCATCGACCACGTGCCGCCGGAGGTGACCCTGGTGGCCGGCATGACCGCCACCGTCGTCGTCGGCGAAGGCACCGCGGCGGCACCCGCCTGGTTCATGGACCTGCGCCGTAGGATCGTCGGCGAGCCCGCTTCCGCCGCCGCCGACGGTAAACCGTGAGCCGATGAGCGGGCGGCTTCCGGACATCCTCTCGCCTTCTGGTGAGGTGCTGTCATCGAAAGCGGTGGCCCCCGGCAGGCCTCGTCAACCTTACGAACGGTTAGCTGGGCACAAAGCTTTTGCCGCAGCCGATTCGAAACCCGTTTCGCGCTAGCCTCTTGCCGTGTTCCGACCGCCGCGCGCGACGTTGCGCCGGTGGGCGATCGATGAGGCCGGAGCGTGGCGTCGGCGGTTCAGTTCTTTTCGCGGGTCCGTGCGACCGCTGAGCGCCCGACGAGCGTCGCGGCACGCGGCGACGTGCCCGACGTTCTGCGCATCGCGCTCGTCGGGGCGTGCATCCTGGCATTCTGGAATCACACGCCGCTCGCAGATCTCAGCGACCGCGACATCCTCGAGACCTCCACCGCCGGAAGCTGGACGACGCAGGTCCTGTTCCTCGGCCTCGGCCTCGCCATGGCGGCGGCGCTGCGCCGGCTCGGTATCGAGAAGCTGCGCCCGCTCCTGACCTGGCCGCTGATCGCCCTGGCCGGCTGGATGGCGCTGACGTTGCTCACCTCCGTCGAGCCGCTGCTCTCGATCCGCCGCATCGTGCTCTTCGCCATCGTGACCATGCTGGCGACCGGCATCCCGGTGGTGATGCGCTCCGTGCGACAGTTCGCGCTGACGCTCGCCATCGCCGCGCTGATCATCCTCGTCTCCTCCTACCTCGCCGTAGCCTTCCTGCCCCAGCTCGCAATCCACTCGGCCGATTTCGATCTGATCAACGAGCCTGAGCACGAGGGGCTCTGGCGCGGGATCTTCGCGCACAAGAACGAGGCCGGCGGCGCCATGGCGCTGATGATCCTCACCGGCCTGTTCGTCGCTTCGGCGCTGAGCCGGTTCTGGGGCATCACCATCGTGCTGCTCGCCGCCGTGTTCCTCGCGGCGACGAACTCGAAATCGGTGACGGCGCTGCTGCCCTTCATCATCCTGGCGCCGAGCCTGTGCGGCCTCGTGCGCAGCCGCTGGCTCCGCGCGGGGATCCTGGTCGGGCCGGTGGCGCTGGTCTCGCTCCTCTCCCTCGGTTCCGTGTTCTTCCCGCCGATCCGGGACGGGTTGAGCGGCATCCTGCCGGACACGTCCTTCACCGGCCGCACCGAGATCTGGGAATTCGCCGCCGGCCACATCGCCGAACGGCCGATCTTCGGCTGGGGCTTCGGCGCCTTCTGGGGCACCGAGCGGACCCGGTTCGGCACCTCGGACGCCTTCAGCTGGGTCACCAAGACCAGCCAGGCGCACAACACCTATCTCGACATCTGCCTGATCATGGGGCTCCCGGGCCTCGTGATGACGCTGGCCGCCTTTGTGCTCGCGCCCCTGCGCGATCTCCAGCGCATCGCGCCGGCCGGGCGGATCGATCCGGCCACGCTGTATTTCCTGCGGCTCTGGTTGCTGGCCTTGGCCGGCGGCTCGTTCGAGACCGTGCTCTACACCCCGAACGCCGCGATCTGCTGCATGTTCATGCTCGCCGTGTTCGGATTGCGGCTGCGCGCGTCCTACCGGACCGTGCAGGGCTGATCCTCACCGGGACATGATGATGGGCCTCGCGAGACCTCTCGATACGGCGGCACCGGCGCCGGCCACGCCCGCGTCCGAGGCGCGTGCGCATCCGCCGACCACGCCGCTGCCCGTCCTGACGGCGTTGCGCTTCTTCGCGGCGTTCTACGTGCTGGTCTTCCACTACGACCGCTTCTTCTTCCCCGATGCGACGCGGAACACCGTGATCCTGCTCGGCCATACCGGCGTGACGTTCTTCTTCATCCTTTCGGGCTTCATCCTCGCCTACACCTACCACGCGGTCGATCTGGGAGACCGGTTGGCGCGCAGGCGCTACCTGTGGGCGCGCTTCGCCCGGGTCTATCCCGCCTTCCTGCTCTCGCTGGCGATCAGCCTGCCGTGGTTCGCCGCCTGGGTGCTCAAGACCGCGCCGCCGCTGAAATGGGCCATGGCCTCGGGGGCGGTGCTCGCGCCCCTCGGCCTCCATGCCTGGGTCCCGGGCGCCGCCTGCTCGTTGAACTGCGCGAGCTGGTCGATCTCGGTCGAGGTTTTCTTCTACCTGCTGTTTCCGTTGCTGCTGCCGCTGGTCCTCCGCAGACCCACGGAGTACGCGCTGGCGGCCTTAGGCCTCTGGGCGGTGTTCGGCGCCTTCTGCACCATGCTCTGGAACCGGTACGCGCCGGGCGTCTCGCTGATCGAGCCGGAGCCGGCCGGCACCGTTGCGGTGCTGCTCGCGCAGGGTATCAAGTACAATCCGCTGCTGCGCCTGCCCGAATTCATCGCCGGCCTCGTGCTGTTCGCGGGCTGGCAATGGATGCGGAGGCCTGCATCCGCGAATGGCGTCCCGCCCCGCGGTCGCGCCGGTCCGTTCCTGGCCGCCGCCGCTCTGGCGGCGCTCGTACTCGTCCTGATCGAACCCTACGTGCCGGCGCCGCTGATGCATAACGGCCTGACCGTGCTGGCCTGGGCTCCCCTCGTTCTGGCAGGCGCGGATCTGCGCGGCGGTTTTCTCGCCAGCGCTCCGCTGGTGTTCCTCGGAAGGATCTCCTTCGCCCTCTATCTCCTGCACATGCCGGCCTATGCCGTCGTGAACACCGTCGACCGCGCCCTGCATGGCGCGATCTCGGGCGTCTCGCCTTGGCTGGCGGCCGGAGCGGCGACCCTTCTGGCACTCGTCGCGGCGAGCCTCGTCCACCTCCTCGTCGAGGAGCCGGCCCGACGCCTGCTGCTGCGCGCGACGTTCGCACCGAGGCTGCCAGCGCTGTTCTCCCGATCCGCCACGCCCGGTATCCGGCCGTCCGCGAGTCCGGGCCGGCGATGACGGTGCGCGGCCCGAACCGCCGCGCGGTTCTCGCCGGCGGAGCGCTCGCATTCACCGGTGCCGCCACGGCTGCACCCTCCCCGCTCGGCTCCCCGTCTTGGGCGGGCGACGGGCTCCACGCCGCCGCCGCGGCCAAGGGGCTCGCCTACGGCACGGCGGTGCCGATCACGCGCTTCCGGCAGGATCCGCGCTGGCGCGAGCTCGCCGCCCGCGAATGCGGAATTCTGGTGTGCGAGAACGCGATGAAGTTCGTCGCCGTCGCGCCGAACCCGGCCACGCTCGACTTCGCGGCCGCCGACGAGACGCTCCGCTTCGCGCGCGGCAACGGCCAACGCATGCGGGGGCATTGCCTCGTCTGGCACGAGGGTCTGCCGCCCTGGGCGCTGGCCGCGCTCGCGAGTGGCAATCCCGCGCGGGCCGAGCTGACGATGCGGCAATGGATCGAAGCCGTGGTCCGGCGCTACCAGGGGTCTATCGCGGTCTGGGACGTGCTCAACGAGATCGTCTCGCCCGCCGACGGCCGTCCCGACGGCCTGCGCGCGACGCCCTGGCTGAAGGCCATCGGCCCCGGCTACGTCGACCTCGCCTTCCGCATCATGAAAGACGCCGATCCCGGCGCCGCTGCGCTCTGGAACGAGAACGATTGCGAGCATCGGGCGGATTGGATCGACGAACGCCGCACCGCGATCCTGAAGACGCTGGAGGGGCTGCTGCGACGTGGCGTGCCGATCGACCGCTTCGGCATCCAGGCACACCTCTTCACCACCCTGCCTTTCGCGGAGGCGGGTTTTCGGCGTTTCCTGCGCGAGATCGCCGAGATGGGGCTCGCGATCGAGATCACCGAGTTCGATGTCGACGACCGCGCCTTCCCTGCCGATATCGCGGCGCGCGACAGGGGCGTGGCCGACCTTGCGCGGCGCTTCCTCGACACGGCACTGGACGAGGCGGCCGTGCTCAACGTGGTGAGCTGGGACCTCTACGATCCCGATACCTGGCTGAACGCCTCGCCGGCCCGCAAGCGGCCGGACGGCCTGCCGCAGCGGGCCCTGCCCTTCGATGCGGGGTATCGGCGCAAGCCCCTCTGGCGGGCGATGCATGAGGCCTTCCGCGACGCGCCCGATCACCGGGCGGCGCGCGCGCGGCTCAGAGCCAAGGTCTGACCGGCGTGCCTCAGCGCCGCGGGAAGCGGCTCGGGGGCTCGTTGTAGAGCGGGGTCTCGGTGGTTCGCGGCAGGTACGCCTGGATCAGATCCACCGGCGGCCCGAATTGCGGCCCGCGCCGGCGCGGCGAGTGATAGCGCGGATCGCGGTAGCGGATCTCCGGCGGCAACGTCCGTGCGAAGGCGTGGCGGTGATCATCGCGGCTCTGTGCGAAGCCGGGGCCGCGCTCGCCATGGCCTTCCGCCCGAGCGGCCCCGGCGATGGCGAGGCTGGCCAGGATTGCGGCGACGGCGGGCTTCAGCGGCATGGGTTCGGTCCTGAGATCGGGGGCTGCCAGCGGGCTCAGAACTTGTAGGCGGCACCGCCGCGGACGGTGTTGATATTGATCTTGTGCCCGTCGAAGTCGTTTAGCAGCACGTACTGGTATTCGCCGCGCAGCAGGATGTTCGAGGTGATTGCGTATTCGAGGCCCGCACCGAGGGTGAAGCCGCCCACGACCTTGGTCTTGCGCGAGCCGTAGCTGTTCGCGGGGGCTGGTACACCTGCGCCCGGGTTTGTCGGGTCGAATGAGCTGTAACCGTACCGGCCGACATAGGCCGACTGAGAATTTGTGACGTTCGACTGGTAGGTGGTCCTGTCGTAGGCGTAGGCCTGGACGTCGACCGAGTCGCCGATCCGTGCCCGACCGATGGCGAGACCGCCGGTCACGAAGGGCAGGAAGCTGCCGATCGCATATCCAGCGCGTGCCCGGATGGTGCCCAGATCCTCGATCTTCGTGCGCGACGTGCCGGACAGGATCGCCGTGCTCTGGTAGCCGTCCGTCGTCACCTTGGTGCGCCCGATTGCGTCGGCGCTAACGCCTGCGATGTCGAAGCGTGAGTAATCGAACTCGATGCCGACGACGGCTTCGTCGAACTGCATATTGTAGCCGGCGAAAACGCCGTAACTGGTTCCGCCCTTTCGCACGTCGTGAGTGCTCAAGAGACTCGACGCGCTCATATCGCTCTCGATCACGGTGGCGCGCAGAGCATTTGCGACGATCGGCTGGAAGACGTTCTTGAACCCAAACGCGGAGGAGCTGTACCCGCCATGCCCACCGACGTAGCCGCCGCTCCAGTCGATGATCTGCGTCGTCACCGGCTCGTATTCCGGCCCACGCAGATAGTCGTAGTCGAGATCAGCGGCCTGGGCGGTGGAGAGGCAACCGAGCGTCGTGGCCGCCAGGAAACCGATGGTGAGGGTACGCATCGCAATCGTCCTTTGGGCAGCAAGACGGATCACCGTGCCTTGCCCATGAGATTGTCTTACTTGAGTAACCTTAATGGTCTGTTGCGGGATCGGTTTTCGCATTGGCCCGAAACGATGCCGGACTTGCCGAGGCCGTTTCCGAACGATCGCCTCGGAGCGTTTTCCGTCATTGCGAGCGCAGCGAAGCAACCCAGGGCCACACCCGTGAGGTCGGCAAATCGGCCCTCGGTTGCTTCACTGCGATTGCGATGACGAAGGTGGGGTCGATATCCCGGTTCCGCTGATATCGTTTCGATCGAATGCCGACGGCATCATGCAAGAAAACGGCGCGGATCCGATCCACGCCGTTTCGATTTTCGACGGAAAGTGCGTCGATCAGTACTTGGTGATGAGCGGGCCGGGCTCGTAGACGGGCGGCAGCGGGGCGGCGACGCCGCCGCCGAGGAGGTAGCGCAGGCCGATCTTGACGTCGTGCGAGGTGATCTCGCTGACCTTGTAGCTCGCGAAGGAGCAGGTCGGGTCGTTGACGCAGGTCACCGGGGCGGTCTTGGCGCTGCCCATGTTGAGGTAGCGGTAGCCGACGTCGACCTTGAAGTTCGGGGTCACGTCGTAGGTGATGCCGGCCTGGGCCGCCCAGGCGAGGCTGGTGGTGTTCTTGGTCGGCGCCGTGCCGAAGCCGCCCGCCGCAAATCCGGCGCCCTGGTCGGTGTAGCCGCTGATCTGGTTGAACGCCGCGCCGACGCCGCCGCCGATATACGGCGTGAGGCACCACCACGTGCCGAGATCGATGTAGCCGTTCGCCATGGTGACGATCGACCGGAACTTGCCGGAATTGACATCGATGCCGGTGCCGCCGTTGAGCGGGAAGCGCTCCGTGTAGTGGATGTTTCCACCACCGCGGTATTCGCCGGTGATGTCGCCGCGCAGGAAGCTGTTGAACTGGTAGCCGAAGCCGGCGCCGGCGAAGAACTGGTCGTCCATGCGCTGATCGGTGATCCGATAACCGGCCGGGAGGGCGGCACCGGTGACGCCGAGCGTCGTCGTGACCTTCTCGTACTGAGCAGCGCCGACGCCGACATCGCCGCGCAGGTACCAGCCGCCACCGACATCGATGGGCGGCGGAGGGGGCGGAGGCGGGGGCGGCGGAAGCAGGTCCGCAGCATGTGCGAGGCAGGGCGCTCCGACGCTCGCCAGGAGCGTGAGGGAGCGCGCCAAGGCGATAAGCTTGGAGCGGCCCATGGGATTTCCTTCACTCTTCGATATGTGCCGGAAACCGCGAAGGGCCGGCGAGGAGAACGAAGGCCATGATGCTGGGGGAAGGTTAAATCGCGCTTAACGTAAAAAATTAGCCTTGCCAAAGTGTTGATGTTTCGAGGATGCGACTTTCATCAAGTCATCGCCGACGTTGCACCGAAACGTCGGCGAGCGTGTGCAAAGGTCGCCGGCGAAGTTCGGGTCCGGCCCGCGTCAGGCGGCGGCGCGGGTGACCGCGTCGACCACCTCGTCCACGACCTCGTTGACGAGGGCGCGGTCGTCGCCCTCGGCCATCACGCGGATCACCGGCTCGGTGCCGGAGGGGCGGATGACGAGTCGGCCGGAATTGCCGAGTCGCGCCTCGGCGTGGGCGATGGCGGTGACGACCGAGTCCGCGCGCAGCGGCTCGCCGGAGCGGTAGCGCACGTTCTTCAGGATCTGCGGCAGCGGGTCGAAGCAGTGGCAGACCTCGCTCACAGGCCGCTCCTGGCGCTTGATCACGCTCAACAGTTGCAGCGCTGCGACGAGGCCGTCGCCGGTCGTGGCATAGTCCGACATGATGATGTGGCCGGATTGCTCGCCGCCGAGGTTGTAGCCGTGCTCGCGCATGTGCTCGAGCACGTAGCGATCGCCCACGGCGGTGCGCGCGAGGTTGAGCCCCAGGCCGCCGAGGAACCGCTCCAGGCCGAGATTGGACATGATGGTCGCCACCAGCCCCGGCTGCGTCAGCCGCTCATCTTCCTTCCAGGAGCGCGCGACGACGGCCATGAGCTGGTCGCCGTCGACCTTCTGGCCCTTCTCGTCGACGATGAGCACCCGGTCGGCGTCGCCGTCGAGGGCGATGCCGACATCGGCGCGCAGCTCTCGCACCTTGTTGATGAGAGCGTTCGGCGCCGTCGAGCCGACGTCGTCGTTGATGTTGAAGCCGTCGGGCTCGACGCCGATGGCGATGACCTCGGCGCCGAGCTCCCAAAGGGTCTCCGGCGCGACGCGATAGGCGGCGCCGTTGGCGCAGTCGACGACGACGCGCAGGCCCTCCAGCGTCACGTGGCGCGGCAGGGTGCGCTTGGCGAACTCGATGTAGCGGGCATGCACGCTCTCGATGCGCTTGGCGCGGCCGAGATCCCGGGCGCCGGCGAGATGCTTCGTCATCGCCCCGTCGATCAGCGCCTCGATCTCGTGCTCGACCTCGTCGGAGAGCTTGAAGCCGTCCGGGCCGAACAGCTTGATGCCGTTATCCTCGAACGGGTTGTGCGAGGCCGAAATCATCACGCCGAGATCGGCGCGCATGGAGCGGGTCAACATGGCGACGGCCGGCGTCGGCATCGGCCCGAGCAGCATCACGTCCATGCCGACCGAGGTGAAGCCGGCAACCAGCGCCGTCTCGATCATGTAGCCCGACAGGCGCGTGTCCTTGCCGATGACGACGCGGTGGCGATGGTCGCCGCGCATGAACGCCAAGCCGGCCGCCTGCCCGACCTTCAGCGCCAGTTCCGGCGTGATGACGACGTTGGCCCGTCCGCGGACGCCGTCCGTGCCGAAATACTTTCGCGACATCGCGGTCCCATTCCTGTCGTTCGGCTGCCCTAAGTCGTCCTTGTAGAGACGCGTGCTCGCGGACAGGCGGATGAATCGTGCCTTTTGCGGCGAGAATACCCGCGAAGATTGAAAAGGCCCTTGCGGACTAGGCCCCAAACCCAGCGATCGCGCGGCGTCGTTAGCACTTGCTTGCGCCCCCCGAACGGCACGAGCCCGCCGAAGGGCGGGCTCGTGGTCTCAAAGGTCGGGACCGATCTTCAGCCCTGCGGCTGGGGCGACGGCTCCAGCCCGCCATCGCTCTCCCGCGGCCGGCCGCGGCCGGCGGAGGGAACGGAGGAGCCGCGCGACGGCGTCGACGGGATGTCGCCGGAATCGCGCACGGGTGGCTCGCCCTTGATGAGCTTGCGGATCTCGTCGCCCGAGAGCGTCTCGTATTCGAGAAGCCCCTGGGCCAGGGCTTCGAGGTCGTCCTTCCTCTCAGACAGGATGCGACGGGCATCCTCGAGCCCCGTTTCGACGAGGCGGCGGACCTCCGCGTCGATCTTCTGGGCGGTCGATTCCGAGACCGTCTGCTGGCGGCCCATCGACATGCCGAGGAAGACCTCGTCGTTGTTGTCGCCATAGGCGACGGTGCCGAGTTCAGGGCTGAAGCCCCAGCGCGTGACCATCATCTTGGCCAGCCGCGTCGCCTGCTCGATGTCGGACTGGGCGCCGGAGGTGACCTTGTCCTTGCCGAAGATCATCTCCTCGGCGATGCGGCCGCCCATCATGATCGCGAGACGCGAGGTCATCTGCTCGAAGCTCATCGAGAGCTTGTCGCGCTCGGGGAGCTGCATGACCATGCCGAGGGCCCGGCCGCGCGGGATGATCGTCGCCTTGTGGACGGGGTCGGTCGCCGGCACGTTGAAGGCGACGATGGCGTGGCCGCCCTCGTGATAGGCGGTGAGCCGCTTCTCGTCCTCTGTCATGACCAGGGTGCGCCGCTCGGCGCCCATCATCACCTTGTCCTTGGCGTCCTCGAACTCGTGCATCGTGACGATGCGTTTTCCCCGGCGTGCGGCGAGGAGCGCCGATTCGTTGACGAGGTTCATCAGGTCGGCGCCCGAGAAGCCGGGGGTGCCGCGGGCGATGGTCTTGAGATCGACGTCAGGCGCCAGCGGCACCTTGCGGACGTGAACGCGCAGGATGCGCTCGCGTCCGGTGACGTCCGGGTTCGGCACCATGATCTGGCGGTCGAAGCGGCCGGGGCGCAGCAGCGCCGGGTCGAGCACGTCGGGGCGGTTCGTCGCCGCGATGATGATGACGCCTTCGTTCGCCTCGAAGCCGTCCATCTCGACGAGGAGCTGGTTCAGGGTCTGCTCGCGCTCGTCGTTGCCACCGCCGAGGCCGGCGCCACGATGGCGGCCGACGGCGTCGATCTCGTCGATGAAGATGATGCAGGGCGCGTTCTTCTTGGCCTGCTCGAACATGTCGCGCACGCGGCTGGCACCGACGCCGACGAACATCTCGACGAAGTCCGATCCGGAGATCGTGAAGAACGGGACGTTGGCTTCGCCGGCGACGGCGCGGGCGATCAGCGTCTTACCCGTGCCGGGCGGGCCGACGAGCAGCACGCCGCGCGGGATGCGCCCGCCGAGCCGCTGGAATTTCTGCGGGTCGCGCAGGAACTCGACGATCTCCTGCAGATCCTCTTTAGCCTCCTCGACGCCGGCGACGTCGTCGAAGCTGACGCGGCCGGAGGCCTCGGTCAGGAGCTTGGCCTTCGACTTGCCGAAGCCCATCGCCCTGCCCGCCCCGGACTGCATCTGGCGCGAGAGGAAGATCCAAGCACCGATGAAGACGAGGATCGGCAGCCAGCTGACGAGAAGCTGGATGAACCAGGGGGTGTTGTCGGACGGCGGGCGCGCCGTGATTTGCACGCCCTTGCCCTGGAGCTTGGTGACGAGCTGCGGGTCGTTCGGGGCATAGGTCGAGAAATTGCCACCGCCGACATAGGAGCCGCTGACGTCCTGGCCTGCGATCACCACCGACTGGATCTTGCCGGAATCGGCGTCGTTCAGGAGTTGGCTGTAGGAAATCTCGCTGCCGCCGCCCCGGTGACCCTGGCCCTGGAACAGGGTCACGAGCGCCAGTACGAGCAGGAAGATGACCACCCACAGGGCAAAATTGCGGAAGTTCGGGTTCATCGACCAATCATCCCAGGACGAGCGCTGCCGGCCGTCCGCTCCTGCCTCGCAGCGACTGCTCCAACCGGACACGACCCGATATTCGTTTCTCCCCAAGGAGATACGAACATGGTCGCCGTTCGGTGAAGGCCTGTCACTCCGGGCACGCTGGGCCAATGTAAGCGGCACCCTCTCCCTTGCCAAGTAAATCGGCAGGCCCTGCGACGCGGCTGCCGTGCAGGGTCCGCGCGGAGGCCCGCCGCGGCGGGGCCGGGGCCAGCACGACGGTGCCGTCCGGCGTGGTCTCGACCAAGACGCCGCGCAGCGTCCGGCGCAGCCGAAGGCCCTGCGCGAGGGCCGGCAGCAGGGCATCGAGGACGAGGCGTTCCAGCCGTTCGAGCCGGCGCGGCACCGCGCGCTGCGGGTCCGGCTGGATGGCCTCGATCGCAAGGTCGAGCACGCGCAGGGCCAGCGCTGCGGGCGCGGCCAGAAGCGCTCCTCCGTCGAGAGCGAAGGCACCCGGTGCCGCCGGCCGGCGGGCTGCGTCGAGCAGGTCTGCAGCGGCTTGCGAAAGCGCCGCTTCGTCGCGGGCGAGGCGCTCGGCGAGGCGCCTGAGCCGGTCCGGCGTCAGCCCCTCGGCGGCGAGGGCCGGCAGGAGACGGCGCAGCCTTGCCCGGGCGAAGCGGTCGTCGGCGTTCGAGGGGTCTCGTGCGAAGGGCAAGGCGCGCGTCTCGCAATAGGCGACGAGCATGGCCTTCGGCAGGTCGAGGAAGGGCCGCACGAGACGGATGCCGCCCGCAAGCGCTCGTTCGCGTCGCATCCCGGCGAGCCCCGCCGGGCCGCTTCCGGCGACGAGGCGCATCAGCACGGTCTCGGCCTGGTCGTCGGCGGTGTGCGCGGTAAGGACGATGCGAGCGCCGATCTCGGCAGCGTGGGCGGCCAGAAACCGGTACCGCGCGGCGCGGGCCGCCGCCTGGATGCCGCCGCGCGGCGGCGTTTCCCAGCGCAGGATGCGGTGCCGCAAGCCGAGTTGTTTGGCGCGTTCGCCGACAGCCTCGGCCTCGTGGGCAGATTCGGGCCGCAGGCCGTGATCGACGGTGGCGACCCAAAGCGCGATGTCGCTGCCCGCACAAGCCGCTGCATGCATCAGCGCCGTGGAGTCGGGGCCGCCGGAGACGGCGAGCAGTATGCCGCTGAGACAGGCCGGATCGGGGGTCAGGTAGGGGGCGAGGGCGCGGGCGAGCCTGTCGCCGCCGCCGTCGTCCCGGGAGGTCACGCCGCGCAGCGCGCGCGCTTCTGCTCGCGCTCCACGCCCTGGCGGACGGAGGCCGTCGCGCCCGGATACTTGCGTTCGATCTCGGCGAGGGTCGCGCAGGCCTGGGCCTTGGCGCCGAGCGCATTCAACGAGGTGCCGAGCTTCAGCATCGCCTCGGGTGCGACGGTCGAGCCCGCGAAGTCGGTCGACACCTTCAGGAACTGCTCGGCGGCCTCGCGGGAGCGGTTGCGCTGGAGATAGCTCTCGCCGAGCCAGTAGGTCGCCTTCGGCACCAGCTTGTCGCGGGGATGCGACTGGATGAACTGGCGCAGGCTCATCTCGGCCTGTTCGTATTGCCGGCTCTGCACGAGGGCGTAGGCCGTCTCGAAATCGCTCTTCGCATCACCGCTGCCGGTGGCGGCGATGCTGGTCGAGGGCTGCGGCTCGATGGCGCCGGTGGTCGGGACGGCGGGCGGCGGCGACAGGTCGACCGGCGCGCCGGGGCCGGCATCCGGGTCTTCGTCCGCGCCCTCGTAATCGACCGCGGCCGGGAGCTGGCGCGGGGCCGCGGCCTCGCGGGAGACCGGCGGGGGGGAGGCCACCGGCGGTGGGATCGCGAGCGGTGCCGAGGGCGCCGCCATGCCGATTTGGCGCGGTGCACCCGGAGCGCCGGGATTGTGCTCGGGATCGAAGGCGTCGCCGCGCTTGCCGGGGCGGCCGTCGCCGGGATTGGTGCCGGAGGCGCCGGGCGCGGCGGCAGGCGCGCGCTTGGCCGCCCCTCCCCCGCTACCCTTGCTTTCCTGCAGGCGGAATTCGACGTCCTCCTGGAACTTCCGCAGCTGCTCCTTGAGCTGGCGGTTCTCGTATTGGAGCTGCTCGATCTGCCCCGAGAGAGTGCGCGTGACGTTCTCGACGCGGTTGAGGCGCACCACGACGTCCGCCGCGTCCTGCGCGTGGGCCGGAAGCCCCGCGGAGACGAGGCCGATCGCGACGGAGGATGCGAGGAGCAGGCGACGGAGCATGGCGGAGGGCACCGGTCGGAAAACGTGCGCGCGGGATGCGGATCGCTCCCGCGCCGTAACAGAGACCCCGGTTCGCAGCAAAACGCGGGGGGCTGGCCGGACCGGTTCTACGAGCCGGCGCGGCCGCCGTCGAGGACGCTCACCGCGCGGCGGTTCTGCGACCAGCACGAGATGTCGTTGCAGACCGCCACCGGGCGCTCCTTGCCGTAGGAGACCGTGCGCATGCGGTTGGCGCCGATACCGCGCGAGGCGAGGTAGTCGTTGACCGTCTGTGCGCGGCGGGCGCCGAGGGAATAGTTGTACTCGCGGGTGCCGCGCTCGTCGGCATGGCCCTCGATCAGGAAGGTGTAGCGCGGGTAGCGCTGCAGCCAGGAGGCCTGCTTGTCGAGGGTGGCGGTGGCGGTGGGGGTCAGGTCCGTCGAGTCGGATTCGAAGAAGACGCGGTCGCCGACATTCACCACGAAGTCCTGGGCGCTGCCGGGGGTCGCCGCGCCGGCGCCGAAGGCAGAGGCGTCCGCGAGGTCCTTGTCGTTGGAGCAGGCTGCGACGCTGAGCGCCGCGCAGAGCGCGACCGCCAGGGGCAAGGCACGGAAGCGTGCGGGTTTCGACATGGTCTCGTCTCCTCGCGCGGTCGGATCTGATGCCGATCGCGCCAAAATTGCTTCGTCCGGTCCGTTTTACGGCCTCACGGTTAAGCGAAGGTTCGATCAACCTTGACGGTAGCTTTCCGTCTGCCCGTTCGGGGGCGAATGCGGTGCGCGCCCGCACCCGCCAGCGCGAAACGAGCACTTCGGCGGTCGACCGCTACGGCGCCGTGGTCTTCACGCCGCGATTGCGGCAGACGGGTGGTCGCAAGGGCCTCGACAGGGTGCCAACAGCTTGCTGTTGTAACGCAACAACAAGCTGCTGGTCAGGCGCTGCCGGCGCGCAGCTTCGCGATCACGGGCCGCGCCCGCGTGGCTTCGGCCTGTGCGGCCTGCAATGGCCCGGCGACGTCGCCGTTCTCGAGACAGGCCCGCTCCAGCGCCATACAGGCGCGCGACAAATCCGAGAAACCGAGGGTGCCGCTCACCGAGACGAGGGCGTGGGCGTCGGCACCGAGGCCGGCGGTGTCCGCCGTCGCCGTCTCCAGGCGCAGGACGATCTCCGCGTCGAGCCCGCCGAGCAGGTGCCCAAGCCGCTCCCGGCCGAACACATCCGCGAGGTCGGCCAATGTCTCGGGATCGCAGATTACCGTCTCCGCGCCGTCCAGGGCCTCGTTCTCGCCGCTCATCAACCGTTCCGCATCGTTCGAACCCTGTCCGTATTCGCAGCCCGTTTATCAAACATTAACCATTTCGGCAGCGTCATGCGGATTCCTGCAACTGGGTCGACACCGATGGCTCCCGCGCCGAGCGTCCTCATCGTCGAGGACAATTATCTCCTGCTCGAGATGCTCACCAGCCTGTGCGAACAGCAGGGCATCCGGGTGCTCGCCGCATCGAGCGGCGAGGCGGCGCTGACCATGCTGCGCCAGCGCGCCGACGAGATCGACTGGCTGTTCACCGACATCAGCCTGCCCGGCCTGATCGACGGCTGGGAGGTGGCGAGCGCCTATCGCGAGCGCCATCCGCGCCGCCCGGTGATCTATGCCTCGACAACCGCGCAGATCGCCCGGCGCTCGGTGCCGGGCAGCATCTTCGTGCACAAGCCCTTCCAGGTCCGCGAGATTCTCTCGCTCGCCCGCATGATGGCCAGCGCCGCCGGCCAGGACGAGCTTTTACGCGCCGCCGGCTGACGTGAAGAGCGCGCGGATCTCCGGGTCGCTGCGCCACGCCGTCACCCGAGCCGCGGTCAACCGCTCACGCGGCACGCGCGCATACACCGCAAAGCTTTCCGCGATGAAGGCCGGCAGGTCGAGCAGCCTCGGCGGCCCGCCCCTGACGGGTCTCGCCCGGAACAGGAACTCCGCGGGCACGCCGTAGCGCTCGGCGATCTCCGGGTAGACCGGCCACATCGACTCGTCGACCAGGGCGTCCGGCAGGTAGTCCTCCACCCTCAGGTCGAGCGGCCGCAGGGCCGCCTCCACGGCGAGGCGCCGGGCGATGTCGCCGAGAACCGGGAGCTTCGGATGGTTGGCATCGTGCATGAAGCAGCCGCGTCGCGACCACCGGGCGAGTTCCGGCTCCAGGCCGAACTGCATGTCGCGCGCCGACTTCAGCAGGTACGCGGCCCCCTCGTCCCAGGCCCGGTCGTAGCCGAGCCGTTCGAACACCGCACCGCTGTAGAGCCCGAGCGCCGCCTCGACGCTCAGGCCTTCCAGGAAGGCGCAGAGCGCGATCGCCGAATGCGACGGGCCGACCGGCCCCTGCACCAGCTTCGACAGCCGGAGTCCCGCCACGTCGCCGACATAGACGACGTCGGGGTGGAACGCCGGGAAGACGATGGTCGGGAACAGCCGCAGATGCGGCACCTGCTTCTGTAGCGCGAGCACGTTGCCGCCCGGCAGGAACCCGTCTGGGAAGAAGTGCGAAAAGACGTGGTCGGCGTCGCGTAGATGGCGCGCGAACCCGCCGAGATCGCGGAAGCGCCGCTTCAGATAGGCGATGGGCTGGGTCTCGACCCGCGCGTCCGGGAGCAGCAGGCGCAACGCCTGCGCCGTGCCCACGGCCTGGCAATTGCCGATGACGACGATCCGCGGCCCGTGCCTCTCCGTCACGGACGGACGGGAGCGCCACGGTGTCGCCCAGGATGGAATCGAGAAGGTCAGGGCGTAAAGCGCGCCGGGCTGGTCCGGGTCCGGGCAAGGGCGCCGACGGGCCTGCTGCCGTTGCGGATGAGGAGACGGGTCGATCGTGGCGACGAACCCCTACAGCGATCTACCGGCCGAGCGATTCTGGCGCAAGGCCGTGGTCAACCTGCCGCCCTTCGCAGTCGATCCGCGGCCGAAGGCGGCCTTCACCATCGGTGTGAACGACCGCGTCGCCACGGGCGGCTCCTGCTTCGCCCAGCGCGTGGCCGAGGCCCTGCGCGAGGCCGGCTTCAACTACTACGTCACCGAGACCGCCCCCGAGGGCACGCTCCGTACCGAGGCCGAGGCACGCCAGTTCGGCACCTTCTCGGCTCGCTACGGCAATCTCTACTACACGCGCCAATTCGTGCAGCTCTTCGACCGTGCCTACGGCCGCTTCGATCCCGAGCTCAAGTCCTGGCAGCGCGAGGATGGGCGCTACGTCGATCCGTTCCGCCCGACGATCGAGCCGGGCGGCTTCGCCAGCGAAGAGGAGGTCATCGCGGCGCGCGACACACACTTCGCCCAGGTGCGCCACCTGTTCGAGACCCTCGACGTGTTCGTGCTGACGCTCGGCCTCACCGAGGGCTGGCGTTGGCGGGCCGATGGAGCCGCCCTGCCCCTGGCCCCGGGCGTCGCCGGCGGGAGCTTCGATCCCTCGCTCTACACCTGCGTCAACGCGGGTGCGGCCGAGGTGCTCGGCGACCTGCGCGGCTTCCTGGAGCGGCTGCGCAGCGTCAATCCGGGCGCCCGGGTGATCTTCACGGTCTCGCCGGTTCCGATGATCGCCACCTACATGGACCGCCACGTGATGGAATCGAACAGCTACTCGAAGTCCGTCCTGCGGGTCGCGGCGGGCGAGGTCTGCGATGGCTCGGACCCGAACGCGGTCTACTTCCCCGCCTACGACGTGGTGACCAGCAACGTGAATGCCGGGCGCTATTACAACGACGACCAGCGCACCATCAACGATGCCGGCGTGCGCCACGTGATGCGCTCGTTCCTCGCCACCTTCGCCCCCGATCGCACCGGCGCAGCCGCCCGCCCCGCGGCGTATGCGACGCAGGCCGAGTTCGTAGGTGTGTCGGGCGTGATCTGCGACGAGGAGGAGATCGAGCGCAGCGTGGCGTGAGCGCATTTAGGTAAAATTGGCAGGCACTTCGCCCCTCATGCTGAGGTGCCGCGTCAGCGGCCTCGAAGCACTGCCGCCACTCGTCCCACCCGCCCGCACCGCCTCCGGGATATGTCGCTGGGTCCTTCGAGGCTGCTACGCAGCACCTCAGGATGAGGGCCGCCGAGGGTGCGGGCTGCCGCAATGCCGATCGGCACTCGACCAGCACCCTTACTGCAGATGCTTGAAATACGTGTCGCCCGCCGCGCGCTTGAGCTCGGCCCCGGCATCCTGGCCGATCGCCGCCGCGTCGCTGGCTGCGCCCTCGCGCGTCACTCCCCAATGCCGGCTGCCGTCGGGCAGGAAGAGCAGGCCGTCGAGGGTGAGCCGGTCGCCTTCGATCCGCGCCAGCGCCGCGATCGGCGTGCGGCAGGAGCCGTCGAGTTCGGCGAGAAGGCCGCGTTCCGCGTCGAGGGCCGTGGTGGTCCTAGCGCAGGCGATGGGAGCCAGCAGCGCACGGACGGCATCGTCGCCGATCCGCGTCTCGATGCCGAGCGCGCCCTGCGCCACCGCCGGCAGCATTTCGTCCACGCCAAGCACGCTCCGGGCGACGTCTTCCATGCCGAGGCGCTGAAGGCCGGCGAGCGCCAGCAGCGTCGCGTCGCACTCGCCCGCTTCGAGCTTGCGCATCCGGGTGTTGGCGTTGCCGCGCAGGGGCACGATCTTGAGGTCGGGCCGGCGCATCAGCACCTGCGCGGCGCGGCGCAGCGAGGAGGTGCCGATCCGCGAACCCGCTTTCAGATCGGCGAACCCGTCGGCGCCGTTGGCGGAGAGGAAGGCGTCGCGCGGGTCGTCGCGCTCCAGGATGCAGGCGATGGCGAGGCCGTCCGGCAGCCAGGTCTCGACGTCCTTCATCGAGTGGACGGCCACATCCACCTCGTCGGCGAACAATGCCTGCTCCAGCTCCTTCGTGAACAGGCCCTTGCCGCCGATCTCGGAGAGCGGCCGGTCGAGGATCCGGTCGGCCACCGTCGAGACGACGACGATCTCGGTCTCCAGCCCCGGATTGGCCGCGACGATCTTGTCGCGGACCATGCCGGTCTGGGCAAGCGCCATCGGGCTGCCGCGGGTGCCGATTCGGAGGGGACGTGACAGGCTCATGAAGAGCGTCGTAGCCGACGCGGCCGCGGGCTGTCACGCCTCTGTACCCGGTTGCTCACTCAGAAAGCCTCGAGCACCAGTTCCGTATGCTCCACCTGCGGCGGCCCCTCGAAATACGGGGAGACCAGGGCGCGGTAGTCCTTCCAGGGTTGCGAGCCGGTGAAATCCTGGGTGTGGGCCTCCAGGGTCTCCCACTCGATCAGCAGCCGGTAACGCTGCGGCTTCTCGATGGAGCGACGGAGCTGGAAGCTGCGGCAGCCGGCTGCGGCCTTGAACAGCGCCGAGGCCGTCGTAATGCCGGCCTCGAACGCGGCCTCCGAGCCGACTTTCACGTCGATCTGCGCGATTTCGAGGATCATGATCGGCGTTGGTCCCTGCTGCTCGTCCGGACGGCGGTCATAGCGCCTCGGCCGCCTTCATCACAGCCGATCCTCTCGGCTCTGAGCTCATCGTCCCGTACCGGCCCCCATCCCTGGTAGCGCCATCGGAACGTCGAAGCTTCCGCGCGGGCGGATCTCGGTGACCTTCCCCCCATCCACCATGACCTCCGCCGGCGTCGGATGGCTGAGGAAGCCGACTGGGCTCGCCGTCAGCCCGTAGGCGCCGGATTGCAGGATCGCGATCAGCTCGCCGGCCTGGCAGTCGGGAAGCGCCGCCTGTCGCGCGAGGGTGTCGAGCGGCGTGCAGAGTGGGCCGACGACGGTGCAGAGCGCGGTCTCGCGGCCGCGCGGCGTGGCGGCGACGATGGGATAGTCGCGCTTGATCACCTGTCCGAGATTGCCCGAGGCGGCGAGGTGGTGATGCATGCCGCCGTCGAGCACGAGGAAGCGCGTGCCCCGCGAGACCTTGGAGGCCAGCACCTGCGCCACGTAGAGCCCGGCCGGGCCGACGAGGAAGCGACCGGGCTCGATCACGATCGCGGCGTCGCGGATCAACGGCTCGTCGCGCACGACCGCGACGAGGTCGCCGACGCGTTCTTTCAGCCGCGCGAGGTCGAGCGCCGTCTCGCTCGAAAAATAGGGGATGCCGAGGCCGCCGCCGAGGTCGATCGTCTCCAGCGGCCGGCCGAGATGCCGTGCCGCCCGCGCCGCCAGCCGCAGGCCGTGGAGCCACTGGCCGGCGAGCACGTCCGCGTCGAGGATCTGGGTGCCGGCGAAGAGGTGGATGCCGGTGAGGCGGAGCGCCGGCTGCGCCGTCACCGTGTCGATGACGGTTTCGAGCTCCTCCTCGTCGAAGCCGAAGGGCGACGGCTTTCCGCCCATCCGCATCGCACCGCCTTGAGCCGCGGCCGAGGGGTTGATGCGCACGGCGACCGATACCGGCCGGCCGAGCGCCGCGCCGATCGCGGCGACGCGCGCAATCTCCTCGGCGCATTCGAGATGGATCTCGCCGATACCGTGCTCGATCACGTAGGCGAGCTCGTCCGGGCGCTTGCCGGGGCCGGCAAAGAGAATGCGCTCCGGTGTGGCGCCCGCCGCACGCGCCGCGATGTATTCGGCCGCCGAGGCGATCTCGATCCCTGCCCCCTCCCCCACGAAAACGCGGGCGACGGCCGGGTTCGGGTTGGCCTTGATCGAGTAGTAGATGCCGGCGAAACCCGCGACGGCCTCGCTCAGCGCGCGGTAGCTCTCACGCATGCGCTCGGCATCGTAGACGTAGAGCGGCGTGCCGTGGCGCTCGGCCAGCGTCGTGAGCGACACGCCGCCAACCGCGAGTTCTCCGTCCGACCAGCCAAACGCGGCGGCGAGCCGTTCGGCCGGTGTGCTGCCCTCGGGCTGCGGCATTCACGATCCTGTCAGGCGGAGTCGGCTAAGCCCGTCACGCCGGAATAGCAGACGAAGCCGCCCGCCTCCACGGCGGCATCGTACGCGTGAAACCCGCCGTGCAACCAACCTTGAGTATACGCGTTTAAAGTCAAGCTTAGCGTGGCCTTGCGCCCTGGATCTTCCCCATGACACTCCTCACCCTTCTCGTCCTCGGCAACCTCGCCCTCGCCGGCGCCTTCTCCTGCGTCGCCCTGCTGGCAGATTGAGCGGCGGGTCGCTCAGACCGATCCCACCGTCCGCAGCCGCGCGCGCGAATGGATCTCCGCCTGACTCATCACCGGGGTCTCGCGCCGGAAGCGCTCGATGATCGAGCGTACGAACGGCCGTGACTGGACGGACGTGACGAGGACCGGCATCTCGCCCATGCGGGCAGCCTGCTCGAAGCGGTCGCGGACCATGTTGACGAAGTCCGAGAGCTTCGACGGCTGCATGGCGAGATAGCGCTCCTCGCGCTCGCCCACGATCGATTCCATGAAGGCCTGCTCCCAGGCGGGCGACAGGGTGATGATCGGCAGCGTGCCGTCCGGCCCCTGGTACTGCGCGCAGATCTGGCGGCCGAGCCGCGCGCGAACGTGCTCGACGATGTCTCGCGGATTCTTCACGTGGCCGGCGACCTCGGCGATGCCCTCGACGATGGCGCCGAGATCGCGGATCGAGACCCGCTCGGCGAGCAGCAATTGCAGCACGCGCTGGATGCCGGTGGTGGCGATCTGTGCCGGCACGACCTCTTTCACGAGTTCGCCGTGCTCCTTGGAGAGCTCGCGCATCAGCTTCTGGACCTCGACATGGTTCAGGAGCTCCGAGACATGCGCCTTGATGGTCTCGGTGAGGTGCGTCGAGATCACGGTGGCCGCATCGACCACGGTGTAGCCCTTGAGCTGAGCCTGATCGCGCAAGGACGCATCGATCCAGGTCGCCGGCAGGCCGAAGGTCGGCTCCACCATGTGCTGGCCCGGCAGCTGGACCTGGCCGCCCATCGGGTCCATCGCCATGAACTGACCCGGAAAGACCTGTCCCGCCCCGGCCTCGATCTCCTTCACGCGCACGACGTAGGCGTTGGCCTCCAGCGCCACGTTGTCGAGGATGCGCACCGAGGGCATCACGAAGCCGAGTTCGGCCGCGAGCTGGCGACGGAGCGCCTTGATCTGGTCGGTGAGCCGGTCCTGCCCTTCGCCGTTGACCAGCGCCAGGAGCGCGTAGCCCATCTCCAGCTTGAGGTCGTCGAGCTTGAGCAGGTCGGTGACTGTTTCCTCGGCCGGCGCAGCGCCGGCGGCGGGCGCCGGCGAGCCGTCGGCCTGCACGGGGGGCGCCTCGCGGGCAGTCTTGGCGAACTTCCAGGCGGCGTAGCCGGCGGCGCCACCGAGGAGGGCGAAGGGGATCAGCGGCATGCCGGGCAGGAGCGCGATCAGGCCCATGACGCCGGCCGACATGCCGAGTGCCTTCGGGTAGTTCGCGAGCTGCTTGCCGAGCGCCTTGTCGGCCGAGCCCTTCACGCCCGCCTTCGAGACGAGGATGCCGGCCGCCGTCGAGACGATCAGGGCCGGCACCTGGGATGCGAGACCGTCGCCGATGGTCAGCAGCGTGTAGGTCTTGGCCGCCTCGCCGAACGCCATGTTCTGCTGCGCGACGCCGATGATGATGCCGCCGACGACGTTGATGCCGGTGATGAGGAGCGCTGCGATCGCGTCGCCGCGCACGAATTTCGAGGCGCCGTCCATGGCGCCGAAGAACGAGGATTCCTCCTCCAGCGCCGAGCGTCGGGCCTTGGCCGCCTTCTCGTCGATGAGGCCGGCGGAGAGGTCGGCGTCGATCGCCATCTGCTTGCCGGGCATGGCGTCGAGGGTGAAGCGGGCCGCGACCTCGGCGATCCGGCCCGAGCCCTTGGTGATGACCACGAAGTTCACGATGATCAGGATCGCGAACACGATGATCCCGATCACGAAGTTGCCGCCCATCACGAAGTGCCCGAAGGCCTCGATGACGTGGCCCGCCGCCGCCGTACCTTCGTGGCCGTGGCCGAGGATCAGCCGGGTCGAGGCGAGGTTCAGCGCGAGCCGCAGCAGGGTCGCGACGAGCAGCAGCGTCGGAAAGACCGTGAATTCGAGCGGGTTGTCGATGAACAGGCCCGTCATCATGATCAGCACGGACATGATGATCGACACGGCCAGCAGCATGTCGAGCAGCATCGCCGGCAGCGGGAAGATCAGCACCGTCAGGATGCCCATCACCGCGGTGGCGAAGAACAGGTCGGTGCGCCGGCCGAGCGCCTGCCAGTTCGCGCGGGTGGGCATGGCGAAGCCGCCGAAGGCGGAAGCACCGCTCCCGGCGCCGGGGGCGGCGCTGGCGATCTCGCTCATGAACGGACGTTCCCTGCCGCAGCGGATGCGGACCCGGCAAGATTTGCCGGGCTCTTGGTTAGCGGCGCGTTAACGCCGGCGCCGGAACCATGGGGAGGCCGGCTGCTTGAGGGGTGGTAGGCTCCGCTCCACTCGAAGATCGTCATGCGCACCCCGCTCGCTCTCGCCGTCCTGTTGTCGCTCCTCGCCCCGGCCTTCGCCGACAGCGGCGTCGATCCGCATGGGCTGAAGCCGCATGAAAAGGGCGCCGTTGGCGAACCGTTGGAGCCCGGCTCCAACAGCTTCACCGAGGCGCAGGTGCGGGAGAAGTTCGGCAAGATGGGGTTTGGCGAGGTCACCGAGTTGAAGAAGGACGATCGTGGCATCTGGCACGGCAAGGCCGTACACGCCGGAAAGACGCTCTCGATCGGCATGGACTTCAAGGGCAACGTCGCCGCCGAGTGACGCCGCCGACACGAACGCAAAGACACGCTGGAGGACTCGCCATGGCTGCTCGCGCCATCACCGCCCTGTTCGACGACTACGAAGAGGCCGCCAAGGCGGTCGACCGGATCGAGGCGGAGGGCGTGCCGCATGCGGACATCGCGATCGTCGCGAGCAACGAAGGCGAGCGTCATCTCGGCCGGCTACCGCCCGCGGCCTCCGCCTCCGCGCAGGAGAGCGATGCCGCGGACGGCGCGGGTGCGGGCGCGACGGTGGGCACGGTGCTAGGCGGCGGCGCCGGGCTACTCGCCGGGCTCGGTCTTCTGGCCATTCCCGGCGTCGGCCCGGTCGTGGCCGCGGGCTGGCTCGTCGCGGCGGTCACCGGGGCCGGCGTCGGCGCGGCGGCCGGAGGCCTGCTCGGCGCGCTCACCGGGGCGGGCCTCAGCCACTCCGATGCCGAGACCTATGCCGAGGGCGTACGCCGTGGCGGCACGCTGGTCACGGTGCGGGCCGAGGATGACAAGGCCGACCGCGTGATGAGCCTCCTGCAGAAGAGCGGCTCGATCGATCTCGACGAGCGTGCCGAGGGCTGGCGCGCGCAGGGCTGGACCGGCGGCAGCATCGGCGACGGCGGCGTCACCCCCGTAACGGGCCACGAGGTCGCCGGCAGCGATCCGCTCGTGCCCGGAGCCGAACCGAGGCCCTCCGCCGATCCCGAGACGGCGCCGCCGACGCGCCTGCCGCCGGGCGGCATCCGCTGAGGCTGTCGGTTATGCCGTGTACTTTCGGAACATCACGGCGCAGGCGAAGGCGGCGAGAGAGCCGGCGGCGATCAAGCTGATCATCAGCATCCGCCGCGGCTGCGTGGCCGATTCGGCGAGGACTGGTTCGACCACGGTGCTGAAGAACTCGATCTGGCGCGCCGCCACGATCCGCGCGCGCTCGTTGGCGGCGAGCACCTTGGCGAAGTACTTCTCCGCATCCATGCGCTCGTTCTCGTAGGCCTCGAACTGCGACATCGCCGCCGAGATGACCTTGCGTTTCTCGGGGTCCAGGCTCGTCGCCTCACGCTCGATACGCGCGATGTTCTCGTCGAGGTTGGCGATCTGCGCCTTCATGTCCTGGATGCGGCGTGTTTCCGGCGCGAGGTCGCGCAGGGACATGGTGAGCTGGACCTGCAGCTCGATCCGCGCCTTGCGCAGCTCGCCGATGATCTTGAGGTTGGTCTCGTTTGTCTTCGAGGCGTCGAGCATGCCCTCGCGGTTGCGCAGGTCGCGCATGGCGAAGCGGACCTTGTTCATGCGCTCCTCGGCATGGACGAGTTCACGCTTGCTCTCGGCGAGCCCGTCGTCGCGCAGCTTCTGCGAGAGCTCGTTCACCTTGCGCTCGCTCTCCTTCATCACGGCCTGAGTGAGCGCGAGGGATTCGTGCGGATCGAAGGCCTCGACGGTGAGCGTGACGATGCCGGAGCCGGTCTCGATGTTCGTCTTGACCCGGTCGTGCCAGTACTTGACGAGCTTCTCGATCGGCTTGTTGGCCTTGAACCGGGAAAACCAGTCGATGTCCTCGCGCGAGAACATCGCGCGCACCGGCATCATGCCCTCGATCGTCTCGATCATCGGGCGGCTCTCGATGTAGTTCGTGGTGATGATCGTGTCCTGGGCGATCATCGCCTTCGGCACGCCGTTGCCGGTGCCGACCTCGTCGGACGAGGCCTTCTCCGCACCGCCGATCGCTGGCCGGATCGCGAAGCGCGCCTCGGTGACGTAGCGGTCCGAGGCGATCAGGCCGAAATACAATGCGCCGACGACCGTCGGCACCACGCAGAGCAGTACGAACAGGATCGGCAGCAGCGGGTCGCTGCGGACGTGGCTCTGGTAGGACCGGATGCCCTTGTTGCGGTCGGCGAACCGCGAGGCCCGCGCCATCTGCTTCAGGGATTCGGCGACGGCGTTCGAGCGGTCGGCGGTGGTGAGCGCCTGGCCCTGCGGATTGCGAATCTCGACGGTCATGCGCCTGAATGGTCCGTTCGGTTCGAAGCCCCGGCCCCAAGGCCGCGCCCCGTCTTCACCTGTCTGACTCGTGCCTCATGACCGACCCGAACGGCGAAACCGTGTCCGTCAGGTGTTGAGGCGCCGGTACACCTCGATCGCCTCGTTGACGTCCTCGTAGACGATGGCCCGGCCGCCGACGAGGATCAGCGCCTGCGAACAGTATTGCCGGATCGTCTCCATGTCGTGCGAGATCAGGATGACGTCGGCGGTCTCGCGGCGCTGGTTGAACACGTCCGCGCAGCGCTTGGCGAAGCGCGCGTCGCCGACCGCCAGCGTCTCGTCGATCAGGTAGCAGTCGAACGGGATCGCCATGCTCATCCCGTAGGCGAGGCGTGCGCCCATACCGGAGGAGTAGGTCTTGATCGGCACGTCGAGATAGCTGCCGAGCTCCGAGAACTCCTCGACGAACTCCAGCACCCGGCGCGGGTCCTCGCCGTAGATGCGCGCCACGAAGATGATGTTGTCGCGCCCCGTCATCAGCGGGTGGAAACCGCCGGCGAAGCCGAGCGGCCAGGACACCCGCAGACCCCGGTGCACGCTGCCGCGGGTCGGCTCCTCTGTGCCGGCGATCAGGCGCATCGTGGTCGACTTGCCGGCGCCGTTGATGCCCATGATGCCGTAGCTGGTACCCGGCTTGAGCGTGAACGACACGCGGTCGAGGATCGTCCGCCGCTGGCCGTTGGTGCGATAGACCTTCGTGACGTTCTCGAACCGGATCACGGTCGCCCGACCCTTGCCCTGCCGCGCCGCGGGTACCTGCAGCAGCAGGCGGCTCGATCCACCCGGAAAGCGGCGAATCTGAGGATCGCCCGCCACGCCCGCGCCCGCCCTCACCCACAACGCGCCGAGCGCCTTGCCAGCCGTAGCCGCAGCGGGTTACAGGACCCGCGTCCGCCGTTGAACGGCGGACCTGGAGGGGTGGCCGAGTGGTTGAAGGCGCACGCCTGGAAAGTGTGTATGCGGGAAACCGTATCGCGGGTTCGAATCCCGCCTCCTCCGCCACCATATAATCGAAAAACTCAAATTCGTGACTTCAGGCCGGCTCCTGACGTCCCATGCTTTGATGGGGCATGACATGGCCCAGCGAAACGTCCAACGGTTGCATGCCGATGAACGATCGACACACGCCGACTACCTGACCGCACGGGCCGGGATCTGGCATTACGCCAGGCCTGCCCCGGTTGCCTTCACCGAACTCGACCCGCGCGGCGTCATCCGGCAATCCATCACAGATCCACGTCACCGACGACCCGACGATGGTGCGAGGCTCGCGCGCTGCTGCCACGATCGATGCATCGCCGATCCCGATCCCTATTTCGAAGAGGACGGTGCAGATGACAGACGGCAACGGCGATAGGCTACTGCCACGGTGGCGATCGTCACGTTCATTCCGATAGCAAGACAGAGCTGATTTATCCCAGGCAGTCGCATCGTCATTTAGCATTAATTCTGCAGAATGAACCAAAATTGTCTGCAGAAGCGAGGTAATATCATTGATTGATTAGTTTCTCATATATGCCAGCAAGGCATCGTTAAAGTGAAGGTGCTCTAAGAGTTTTGGAGGCGGAGCGATTGGCGGACCCTCGATCGGTATGGGTTGAATAAACGGAGGTCTATCTTCGGTATTCATCTTGAGGTTAAGGGCATATTCGATCTCTTTGGATACCCATTCAGAGTCCGCGGCAGAATGCGACCAAAACAACAAAAACACGTCGCATTTATCGATTTCTTTATACAATTGTTGGTTCCACCGATCTCCCGGGGCGAGACTCAATACATCTTGAAATATTTCTATTCCGGCAATCTTGAATGCCTGAACGCGCCGTAAAACCTCCGCTCGATCTTTGGATGCATATGACACAAATGCTCGCTTATAGCGTTGTATTTGTATTTCTTGTTGAGCGTACTGATTATCTTTTGAAATTTGTTTGCTTATTTTCAATATAAATCGAATTGCTCCAACCGGGACTCCTGAAACCGAAATTCTTATCCGGCCGATGCTTTGTGGCATGGTAACAGTTTTTGGGACTGTGACCTCAAATTGAGTGACAACCGGTAGACCTTTCCAAACAATTACGCCGTCTGGTTCCAATATTTGCAGATGGTCTATCTCCGCTCTAAATTCGACACGCGTGCCAGACGGAATATCAAGTGGAAATGAGAAAACACCTTTCTTTACGGCATCGGGATCAGACAGTTTGATAAGTTTAGACGCCGCTTTTTCGAAGCCGGGCGAGTAAATGCATACTTGTAAAAGGAAGTCTGTTCCGGCTTGGACCTCGGGCGGACAAAAAACTGCCGCATCGACCGGGCAAAGATCGATTTCCTTTGGTATACGGTTAGATTTGCGTGCGCTGCGCGCAATGTCAGCTGCTGAATTTCCTGCTGTTTTTGCTGATCGACTTGTCTTATTGTCAATTATCTCTTGTGAACGCAAGAACGCTGGGATGTCGAGTTCATCATCGGCCGTCACTCGTGGTTGCGATGTGGATCCGCGTGTTCCGGGAGAGGATCGCTCTCGAGGATGTGGCCCATCATCCTGAGAAGCATTTTCTTCACGGCGTCCCCCGAAGCCGACACTACTCAGGCGGCCCAACAATACGGTACGCCTCTCCTCTGTTGGATCTCGATTTGGTTCGAGATCAATTATACTTTTAAGAATTTGCTTTTTAGCCGCTGATAACGGCTCTTGCGGCGTACTCATGCTCTGAGATGCTTTGACAGAAGGTGTATTTATTAAGGGCGTTGAAATCGACGGGTTGGTAGCGGCACGGGATTCCTCGTTAGCAGTCAATGGATTGCTGTCGTCTTTCGACGGCCGAAGGCCCTTCAATAGGGTAATTATATTTTCAATGCCATTTTTTATCGACTTATAGATAAGTATTATCGTGATGAGAATAGATATTAAACAAATACTTGATATAATAAAAAATACATTTTGAAGCGCTTCTGGCATGGTGTGCTCCGTTTCCATAAATATACTATTATTATTGAAGTCTTGTTTGTCGAAAGCTGGTTTGTTTTGAGTCGGGTCGACGCTGTGATCGCATTTAAAACCAGCTAACAGGTCGGATCTCGAGATTGTGACCATTCCCCAAAGACGGCAACGTGATCGCACGGCGCGGCTGCGTTCGTGCTCGGTCGACGACGAAAGTCGACTGAAAGCTGAGCATATTGGCCATATTGTCGAGCGCCGCCATACGTTTTGTCCGCGAGCCACGCACCGCACTTTCGCATGCAGGATCCCCATCACGGCCGATAGCCGCGGCTGGTCGATCGATGGGGCACAGGGCTAGGGCCGTGTGGACAGTTATCTTAGCCAGACGACGATAGCGGCGCGTGCGACGATTGCGGCATAGTTTCGGGCGGTTTCCTCGTATCGGCTTGCGACGCGGCGGAATTGCTTGAGCGTGGAAAAGCGCACTCGACGCGGTGACGCTGTTTGTTGAGGTGTTTGTCGAAAGGATGCTGGCTCGCCATTGCGGGATTGTTCTGGATCAAGAGCCGCCGACGAATTTGGATGAGCACATGCGGCGGTTCTGGATTGTTAGCTTTCGGCTTGGCCCTCCGGGTCCGATATCCGCTGCGCCGCCCCGGAATGACAGGGGCGGCTCCCGGCTGGATTGTGCTTGCTGCAGCTGAGTCCGGAGGCGTGAACTCCCCTTTCCGGACTGCTGGCGAGGGCGGACGGGCTTCTGACCCATGGACGTCGGTGGACCCCTGCGTCATCGTCTCGGGTTCGAGCCGAGATGGTCACCTGGGACGACCAGCACCGAGCGAGACCGGCAGATCAATGAGAACGAACGTTCATTGACATGAGAATGAACGTTCATTATGGAGAGGGGGTACGCAGGAGTTTGCGATGAGCGTTTCGCTTTCAGGCCGCTGGTCGGGCCAGGACGACGATCGGGCCTTTGCCGGGCAGTCCGGGCCGGTACGGATCCTGGGGACCATTCGGGCCATCGCCACGCCGTCGAACCTGATGCTCGCGGGGGCCGTGGCCTTCGGCTGGCTGGCGCTCGTCGCCTGGACCGGGAACGGCCCCGACGGTTGGCAGGCACGCTCCTGTGCGGAATTCGACCTGGGGCGGGCGTCATGCAGCACCATACGGTTCACGAAGGATCAGAGCCGCATCGCGCCCTTCATGGACGCCGCGGACGCCGCTCGATGAGCGCGGCCGTCGGAAACGTCATCGATGCCGGGCGCGGACAGGCGGCGCGGCGTGAGCACATCCTCGATGCCGCCGAGACCTGCTTCATCCGCAACGGCTTCCACCGGACCACGATGCTGGATCTGGCCAAGGCCGCCGCGATGAGCGCCGGGAATTTCTACCGGTACTTCTCCTCGAAGGAGGCCATCGTTCTAGGTCTGGCGGAGCGGGACCGCGAGCGCGGCGCCGCCATGCTCGGTGAACTGCAGAAGAGCGGTGACCGCCGCGCGGCGTTCCTCGGCGTCCTTACGCAATACGTCTCCGCCCTCACACGTGAGGCTGCGGTGCTGCGCCTCGACATCTGGTCCGAGGCGACCCGCAATCCAGCCATCGCAGCGATGACCGAGAGTTCCGAGGCGGAAGCCCGTGCCTGGTTCCTCGATATGTTCGAGGCGCTCGCCACGTCGCCCGATTGCGACCCGCCCGCGCTCCACATCCTGGTGAGCCGTCTGTTGAAGGGCGTCATCGTCGACCGGGCCCTGACGCCCGAGTTCGACCCGGCCCCCGCCGTCGCGCAGCTGCTGCAGCTGCTCGAGGCCGGCCTCGGCGGACGTCTGCCGACCGCGTCCGATGCATCAGGGACACCGCCGCGATGAAGCTCCCCCGCAAGCTGGCAGGCTCGGCCCTGCTGTCGCTTGGCATCGCCTTGGCCGCCTCGTCCGCGCAGGCCGAGGGGAGCCGGGCACCCGCCAAGGCGAGCCTGATACCGGCGGTCAGCGTGGTCGAGGCGGCCCGCCGCGAGATCGTCGAAAGCGTCGTCGTCACCGGCACGCTGGTGCCCCGCGACGAGATTCTGGTGACGCCGGAGATCGATGGCTACCGCGTCACCGAGGTTCTGGTCGAGGAGGGCATGCGCGTCCAGCGCGGACAGGTCCTCGCCCGGCTCTCGCACGACCTGATCGACCGGCAACTGGTCCAGCAGAGTGCCCTCGTCGACAAGGCCTCCGCCGCCGTGCCGCAGGCCCAGAGCAGCATCGAGCAGGCCGAGGCCACCGAGACCGAGGCCCGTCTCAGCTACGACCGCGCCCGCCAGCTCCTGCAGACCGGCAACGCCACCGCGGTGGTGATGGAGAGCCGCACGGCGGCGCTCCGACAGGCCGAGGGCAAGCTCGCCTTCGCGCGCAACGGCCTTCTGATCGCCAAGGCCGAACTCGCTCAGGCCAAGGCCGTGCAGGACGAGCTCGAATTGCGGCTCGCCCGCACCGAGATCCGCGCGCCGGAGGCCGGCATCGTCAACCGCCGCACGGCGCGCGTCGGCATCACCGCCTCGTCCGCGGCCGAGCCGCTGTTTCGGCTCATCGCCCGCGGCGAGATCGAGCTGGAGGGCGAGGTCATCGAGACCAAGCTGCCGCTCCTGCACGAAGGCCGGCCGGCCTGGATCGAGCTCGGCAGCGGCGAGCGCGTGCGGGGCAGCGTCCGCGCGGTCTATCCGGAGGTCGACAAGGCGAGCCGGCTCGGCAAGGTCCGCATCCGGCTCGATGCCGACCCGCGCTTGCGTATCGGCACCTTCGCCCGCGGCGCCGTCGAACTCGCCCGCACCCGCGGCGTGACCGTGCCGCAGGCCTCCGTGCTCTATGGCGGGACGAAGGGCAGCAGCGTGCTGGTGGCGGCCGGCGGCCGGGTCGAGGCCCGCGAGGTCCGCATCGGCCTGTCCGATGACGACGACATCGAGATCCGCACCGGCCTCACCGAGGGCGAGCGCGTCGTCGCACGGGCCGGCAGCTTTTTGCGGGACGGCGACCGGGTCCGGCCGATCCCCGTGGCGGCTGCGGCGCCGGCTGTCGCCGAGGCGCCGTCGCCCCAGGCGAGTGCCGAAGCCGGCGCTCCTTGAGCCGACGCCTTACCTTGAACCCTCAAAGAAGCGGGTCGCCTCGATGCGCCTGAACATTTCTGCCTGGGCGATCCGCAATCCGATCGGGCCACTGGTCCTGTTCCTCGTGCTGATCGTGCTCGGCCTCGTCAGCTTCCGCGGGCTGGCGGTGACGAAGATGCCGAACGTCGACGTGCCGATCGTCTCGGTGGCGATCACGCAGTCCGGCGCAGCCCCCTCCGAGCTGCAGACCCAGGTCACGAAATGGGTCGAGGACTCGATCGCGGGCGTGCGGGGCGTCAAGCACATCACCTCGGCGATCACCGAGGGCTCGTCGGTCACCACCGTCGAGTTCAGGCTGGAGGTGAACACCGACCGCGCGGTGAACGACGTGAAGGACGCCGTCTCGAAGATCCGCATCAACCTGCCGCGCACCATCGACGAGCCGGTGATCAGCCGTGTCGAGATCGCCGGCTTGCCGATCCTCGTCTACGGCGTGAAGGCGCCGGCGATGAACCCGGCCGAGCTGTCCTGGTTCGTCGAGGACAAGGTCGCGCGCACGCTCCAGGGCGTGAAGGGCGTCGGCGGCGTCGAGCGCGTCGGCGGCGTCGCCCGCGAGATGCGCATCGTGCTCCAGCCCGACCGCCTGCTGGCGCTCGGCATCACCGCGGCCGACGTGAACCGGCAGCTGCGCCTCACCTCCGCCGACATGGCCGGCGGGCGCGGCGAGGTCGGCGGGCGCGAGCAGTCGATCCGCACGCTCGCGGCTTCGCGCACCATCCGCGACCTCAAGGCGACCTCCATCGTCCTGCCCGGTGGCCGCAAGGTGCGCCTCGACGACCTCGCCACGGTGCAGGACGCCATCGAGGAGCCCCGCACCTTCGCCCGCTTCGACGGCGAGCCGGTGGTGGCCTTCACGGTCTCGCGCGGCTCGGGCGCCAGCGATGCCGACGTCGCCGCGGGCGTCGAAAAGAAGATCGCCGAGTTCCGGCAGAGCTACCCCGATATCCTCTTCGAAAAGATCGATTCCTCGGTCTCCTCGACCATCGGCAGCTACGATTCGGCGATGCACACCCTGATCGAGGGCGCCGCGCTCGCCGTGCTGGTGGTGTTCCTGTTCCTGCGGGACTGGCGCGCCACGCTGATCGCGGCGATCGCCCTGCCGCTCTCGGTCTTCCCGACCTTCTGGGCGATGGACATGCTCGGCTTCACGCTGAACGGCATCAGCCTGCTTGCCATCACGCTCGTCACCGGCATCCTCGTCGACGACGCCATCGTCGAGATCGAGAACATCGTCCGCCACATGCGGATGGGCAAATCCGCCTACCGCGCCGCCATCGACGGCGCCGACGAGATCGGGCTTGCGGTCATCGCCATCACCGCGACGTTGATCGCGGTGTTCGCGCCGGTGTCGTTCATGCCGGGGATCGCCGGACGCTATTTCATCCAGTTCGGCCTGACCATCGCGGTCTCGGTGTTCATGTCGCTGCTCGTGGCGCGCCTGATCACGCCGATGCTCGCCGCCTACTTCCTGCGCGACCACGCCCACACGGACGAGCGCGACGGGCCGGTAATGCGCGCCTATGGTCGCCTCGTCGGCTGGTCGGTGCGCCACCGCGTCATCACGCTGCTCGTCGGCCTCGGGTTGTTTGCCGGCTCCCTCGCCTCGACCGGCCTGCTGCCCTCGGGCTTCGTGCCGAAGCAGGACAATGCCCGCACCTTGGTGATGGTCGAGCTGGCGCCGGGCGCCAGGCTTGCCGACACCATCGCCGTGTCCGACCGGGTGGCGGCGCGCATCCGCTCCCTGCCGGAAGTTGTTTCGGTCTTCGTCGACGGCGGCCGTCAGGTCGGCGGCAAGAAGGAGACCCGGCTCGCCACGCTGACCGTGAACCTGACGCCGAAGAACCGGCGCACGAAGAAGCAGTGGACCATTGAAACCGAGATCGCCGCCCTCATCGCCGAGGAGCCGGATATCCGTTCCTGGACGCTTCGCGATAGCGGCCAGCGCGACCTCGCCCTCGTCGTCGGCGGTCCCGATGCCGAGGTGGTCGCGGAGGTCGCGGCCCGGCTCCAGCGCGACATGGCCGCGATCCCGCACCTCGTCGCGGTGATGTCGACGGCCCCGCTCAACCGCACCGAGGTCCGCATCCGCCCGAAGGAAGGCTCGGCCGCCGACCTCGGCGTTTCAACCGACGCCATCGCCGAGACGGTGCGCGTCGGCACCATCGGCGACATCGGCCTGAACCTCGCCAAGTTCAACGCCAAGGACCGCCAGATCCCGATCCGGGTGCAGCTCCCCGAGAGCGCCCGCGGCGCCGTCTCGCGCCTGGAGAACCTCAAGGTGCCGGCCAAGAACGGCACCGCCGTGCCACTCGCCGCCGTCGCCGACATCGAGCTCGACCAGGGCCCGGGCGCCATCGACCGCTACGACCGCGTGATCCGCGTCGCGGTGGAGGCCAACATGGAGGGCTCGGACGCGCTGGGCTCGCTGATCCAGCAGGCGCTGCAGACACCGACTGCGAAAAACCTGCCTCCGGGGGTGACCATCCGCCAGACCGGCGACGCCGAGATCATGGGTGAGGTGTTTTCGGGCTTCCTCATGGCGATGGGCGCCGGGATCATGATGGTCTACGCCGTGCTCGTGCTGCTCTTCGGCAACTTCCTGCAGCCGCTGACCATCCTGTTCTCGCTGCCGCTCTCCATCGGCGGTGCGATCCTCGGCCTCCTCATCCTCAACATGCCGATCTCGATGCCCGTGGTGATCGGCATCCTGATGCTGATGGGGCTTGTGACGAAGAACGCGATCATGCTCGTCGACTTCGCGGTGGAAGAGATGGGCCGCGGCGTCGATCGCGTCACCGCCATCGTCGATGCCGGTCGCAAGCGTGCGCGGCCCATCGTGATGACCACCATCGCCATGGCAGCCGGCATGGTGCCCTCGGCCCTCGCGCTCGGTATCGGCGGCGAATTCCGCGCGCCGATGGCGGTGGCGGTGATCTCGGGCCTCATCGTCTCGACCCTGCTCTCGCTGGTCTTCGTGCCCGCCGTGTTCCTACTGATGGACAGCCTCGGCTCCCTGCTCGGGCGCATCTTCGGCCGCTTCGTCGGTGCACGTGACGAGGCCGTCGCGACACACGATCCCCATGTGGCGGCGCAGGCGAGCCGTTAGGGCTCGCCCGTTCCGGAACCGTCCCGAGAAGGAGACCGAATGCCACCAAACCTGATCCGATCCTGCTTGGCGGCCATCGCCGGCCTCGCCGCCTTGCCTGTCGCTCCGGCAGCGGCGGCCGATCCGGTCGGCACCTGGCTGACCGAGGACGGGCGTGCCCGCGTCCGAACCGAGCCGTGCGGACCGGGCAAGATCCATCTGTGCGGCTACGTGGTCTGGGGCAGCAAGCCCCTCGACGAGACCGGCAAGCCCAAGCGGGACCGCTACAATCCCGATCCGGCCAAGCAGTCGCGCCCCCTCCTCGGCCACCAGATGATCCTCGGCCTGAAACGCAATGCGGAGGGCCGCTACGTGGGCAGCATCTATAACGGCGACAACGGCAAATCCTACGAGGTCACGGTCTGGAGCGAGGCGCCGTCCGAGCTCTCCGTGAAGGGCTGCCTGCTGGCGGTGTTGTGCGGCACGCAGACCTGGACGCGCGTGACCGATCTGCTGCCTGGGCAACTCCAGGGCGCGACCGACGCTGCCGGCGGCCCCCGCTCCGATCCCGAATGGATAGCCAAACCCGCCGCACCGGGATCGAAGGGCCGTCCCGCCGATGGCTCGACCCCGGCGAGATAGGAGTGCGAATTCCTCGATTGCGATCGACCGGCCGCCATCGTCCGGCGCACGCAATCGTCGCCTGTGACCCGGTCAGGGTCGCCCCGCAGTGAGGCGGGAGGCGCTCAGGGACACGGTCTCCGCATTTGCCGCCGAGAATTGGAGACAGGTAAGTTTCTGTATGCCATCGCGAAACCCAGCTTTTGAAGCGGGCTGAAAAGGACGAACGACAACGAAGTCTGCGGTTCGAGGTCGCCACCGAAACGTGAGGCATTCGCGAGGAGCCGGGGTGACGAAGGGCCCCGGCTCGGGTATCGCTGCCGAGCGTATCAAAGAACGCCTGGGCCTGTAGCTCAATGGTTAGAGCCGACCGCTCATAACGGTCTGGTTGCAGGTTCGAGTCCTGCCGGGCCCACCACCGTTTCCTTGTCCGATGCGCCGCCGGGGCGATCGATCCGGAGCCTGCCGGCACCGAACCGGAAGCGTTTGAGCCTCGCAACGTGCGGAGGCCGGACATGCCGACTCGGCTTCAAGCTTTTGCCGGGCTTCCGTAGGAGTCTCCGGCGGTCCTGCGTCGGCTTTGGTTCCTGTCTCGAATGACCGGCCGACCGTCATTCGCCCCAGGCCGGCATCCCGCCACACGGCTGGACGGCGATGCCTCCGATCCGAAGGTTCAGAACACCGAGATCAGGACGATGCCCGCCACCATGAGCGCGGCCCCGCCCAGACGCGATGGTCCGGCCTTGACCTGTTTCATGCCGACCCAGCCGAAATGGTCGAGCGCCACCGAGGTGAGGAGGTTGGCGGTGATGAGCAGGCCGTTGAAGGCACCGGCGCCGACCGTGTCGACGAAGAGCAGGCCGCCGAACACGGCCACCGCGCCGGTGATGCCGGCGAGCGGCATCCACCAGCGTACGCCCGAGAGGTCCTGCCGCGTCGGCAGCGGCGTCGGGCGCAGCAGGAACACCAAGACGAAGACGAACACCACCGGCAGGAACGAAGCGGTTGCGGCGAGCCAAGGATTCACCAGGGCGCCGCGCAGCTGCGCGTTCCAGACGACGCCGACGGCCTGAAGGATGCCGGCGACGATGATGAAGGGATAGAGCAGCTTCGGATTGAGGCCGTGCCCCTCGTCCTTCTCCTCGCCCTTGTCGGCTGTCGTGCGGGCGATGAAGACGACCCCGACGGCCATCAGCAGGCCACCGATCCAGGGCATCGGCTTGAAGCCACTGCCCTGCAGGCCGAAGAGGCCGAGGGAATCCATGGCGAGGGAGGCCAGGATGTTGGCGGTGAGCGTCAGGCCGTTGAACGGCCCGGCCCCGACCTTGTCGATGAAGGCGAGGCCGCCGAACACGGCCACCGCGCCGGCGACCCCGCCGAGGGGCGCGTACCAGGGCATCTTCCCGAGGGTATCGAGGCTCGGCAGCGGCGTCGGCATCATCAGGAAGAGCGTCGCGAACACGAAGACGATGGGCGCGAAGGAGACGGACGCGGCCAGCCACGGGTTCACCATCCGGCCCCGCAACTGCGCGTTCATGGAATTGCCGAGCGCCTGCAGGGCGCCGGCCACGAGGATGAAGGGATAGAGAAGGGCCGGGTTCACGGGCGTCCTTGGGTGGCTGGAGCGATCAGACGAGGAGGAGGCCGGCCAAGGCCAGTAGGAGGGCCGGCGGCATCACGAGGAGACCGAGCTTCAGGAAGCGCCAGAAGCTCACGTCCTGGCCCTCCCGGCGGATGGCCGTGAGCCAGAGAATGGTGGCGAGGGAGCCGGTGACGGACAGGTTCGGGCCGATGTCGACGCCGATCAGCACGGCGCCGGCCAGCTTGTCGGAAACCTCGGCGGCGTGGACGGCGGCGCCCGCGATCAGGCCGGCTGGCAAGTTGTTCACGGCGTTGCTGAGCACAGCCACCAGGGCGCCGGCACCCCATGCGGTCTCGGTCGGCGCCGAATGGGCCAGCCGCTTCAGGGCATCCGCGATCATGCCGAGCACGCCGGTCGTCTCCAGGGCCTCGACCAGGACGAACAGACCGGCGACCAGGGGCAGGACGCTCCAGGAAACGTCCTTGATTACCTCGACCAGCCCGCCGCGTTTCAGCAGCAGCACGGCGAGCGTCGTCACGAGACCGGCGACGAAGGTCGGCAGGCCGAGATCGAGCCCGTAGGCCGAGGCCCCGATCAGCACGGCGCCGGTGGCCATGATGCCGAGGCCGGCGACGAGGCCGGTGCGGGAGAGCTCGACCCGTTCGACGTCGGTGGCGACGTCTTGCGTCTTCAGGGCGGAGGCCTGGGTCAGGCGCAGGACGGCGTAGGTTGCCCCGATCGCCAGAACCGAGGGCAGCGCGAACATGGCGAGCCAGCGGGTCAGCGGGGGCATGTGGTCGGCGAAGACGACGAGGTTGGCCGGGTTCGAGATCGGCAGGACGAAGCTCGCCGCGTTGGCGATGAAGGCGCAGATGAACAGGTAGGGCAGCGGGTCCTTCACCTTCGCGGCCTTGGTCGCGGCATAGACGGCGGGCGTCAGCACGACCGCGCAAGCGTCGTTCGAGAGAAACACCGTCACCACCGTGCCGACCCCGTAGATCAGGGCGAACAGGCGTGTGGCGGACCCCTTGGCGGCCCGGACAGCGATGCCCGCGAGCCAGTCGAACAGGCCTTCCTTCCGGGCGACCTCGGACATCAGCATCATGCCGACGAGGAAGAGGTAGACGTCGGTGCCCTTGAGAACGCCGGTCCAGGCGGTCCCAGCCGGCAGCAGCCCGAACAGCACCAGGGCCACGGCCCCGAGCACGGCCCAGATCGCCTCCGGCCAGGAGAAGGGTCGCGTGATCACGCCGAGCGTCGCCAGCGCAGCGATGCCCCAGGTCGCGAGGTTCGGGGTCAGCGTGAGCGCGCCCATCGTTTTGGGTGTCCTGGTCGAGGAGGTGAAATCGGAAGGGGCTACCAGTGCCGGCCGTTGCGGTTCGGCCCGAGCTGCGTGCCGAGCAGGCCGCGTTCCGGCCATGCACCGAGCGCGTCCGCGTCGCTTCCGATGCCGCGCGAGACCGGGATGTCGGCGCGGTCGGTGGCGGGCTCGATCGTGTCCAGGCCTCGCTTACCGGTGGCGTCGGTCGCGCGCACCGTCAGCCTTCGGCCGCCGGTCGGCCAGGAGATCGCGGCACTGTAGCGGTTGCCGCCGTCCATGCGGGCCATCGGCCGCCAGTCTCCGTCGTCGATGCGGCATTCGCAGGCGGCGACGCGTTCGGTCCCGAGGACGAGCGCTCGTATCTCGGTGGTGCCGTCGACGACATGCGCGCCGTCATGGGCCAGGCGGCGGTCGGAGGGGCTCGTGATCAGCACGAGCGGCCAGGGTTCGGACAATTCCTTGAAGCGCCAGCTGACCACGCCCCGATCGATGGCGGCGACGGCATAGCCGACCGGCCCTTCCTCGATCTGCCCGGTCGACCGGGTCGCCGCGTAGACCGTGCGGCCGTCATTGGCGAGCTCGTTGTAATGCGTGTGCCCCATCTCGACGAGGCGCACCCGCGAGCGGTGGACGAGGCTCGCGACAGCCTCGGCCTCGCCTTCGCCTTTCAGGTCGGCCGGGTAGCTGTGCATGAACAGGGCCGCGTCCTGGCCGGCGCTTTCCGCCGCGTCCAGTTCCCGGCCGAGCCAAGCCATCTGCTCGGTCCCGAGACGGAAATCGGGTCCGCCGCGACCGGGGCCGCACATGTCGAGGAACAGGCAGCGGGTGCCCGAGACCGTAACCGCGTAGGGCAGCGCCCTCGCCCCGAGGCCGGCATAGAAGGCGTCGAGGCTGCCCCCCTCCATGTCGTGATCGCCCGTGATCACGTGGACCGGCAGGTTCAGCTGGTCCATTCCGGCACGCACCAGGGCGTACTGCTCGGGGCGGCCGTTATCGGCGTTGTCCCCGGGCAGGTAGACGAAGTCGAGGCCGTCGAGGGCCGCGATCTGGTCGACGATGGCGAGGTAGTCCCGCGCATTGTCCGACCCGGCCTCGGTCAGGTGGAGGTCGCCGATATGGGCGAAGGCCAGGATGTCGTCGCGGCTGCTCATGGCGCTCACGCGGCGGGTAAGGCGACGGCCGCCGGCGTGGTCGCCGTACCCGACCGTGGCGGTTCGTAGCCGTAGGTCTCGGGCATCACCGCGAGGTAGATGGCGAACCCGGCGGCCGCGATGCCGGCCAGGGCCAGGAAGGCGCTGGAATAGCCGGCCGAGACGATGATCAGGCCCGCCAGCGTCGCGCTGAGCGCGGCACCGAGGCTCTGGGCCGTGGCCACGGCGCCCTGCGAGACGTTGAACCGGCCGGTGCCCCGGGTCAGGTCGGCCACGACGAGGGGGAACAGCGCGCCGTAGATGCCGGCCCCGATGCCGTCGAGGAGCTGGACACCCACCAGCCAGAACGGATTATCGGACAGGGTATAGAGAACGCCGCGGACAGCGAGGACCCCGAACGCCGCCAGGAAGATCGGCTTGCGGCCGATCGTGTCGGCCTTGGCGCCCACGAAGACCGCCACCGGCACCATCACGAGCTGCGCGGCCACGATGCAGATGGCGATCAGCGAGGTGGCGTTGTCCTTGCCCGAGAGCTTCGTCAGCAACTGGCCGACGGAGGTCAGCATCGCCGCGTTGGAGAGATGGAACAGAGCCGCCAAAACCGCGAACACCACCAGATACTTGTTTGCCAGGAGGGCTGCGATCCCGGAGGGCTGCGCATCGCCCTCGGCTTCCGCCTCGCTTACGCTCTTGTCGAGGCCGCGGGCGAGGTCGTCGTCGATGGCGTCGGCCGGCACCATCAGCATCGCGGCGATGCTGCAGGCGGCGAGGATCGCCATGAGCCAGAACACGACGATCGGGCCGAAGAAATAGGCGGTGCTGCCGGCGATGGCCGCCGAGACCGCGTTTCCGCCGTGGTTGAACCCCTCGTTGCGACCGATCCGCTTGGCGAACATCTTGGGTCCGACGACGCCCAGCGTGATGGCGGCAAGCGCCGGCGGGAAGATCGCCCCGGCGATGCCGGCCACCGACTGGGTTGCGGCGACGAGGTAGAAGTTGGTGATGAACGGCAGCGCGAGGCAACTCAGGGTCACCGCCACGGCGCCGGCGATGACGACGGCGCGCTTGCGGTTCGTCCGGTCGATGAGTGCGCCGGCCGGCGTCTGGGCGATCAGGCCGGCGATGCCCGCGATGGTCATGATCAGGCCGGTGGTGGCCTCGTTCCATCCCTGGTCCGGGCCGCGCACGGCAATCAGGTAGATCGCCAGGTACGGCCCCAGGCCGTCGCGGACGTCGGCCAGGGTGAAGTTCAGAAGGTCCAGGCCGCGCAAAGCGGCGCGCGACGGCTGGCGCGCCGACCGATCGTCGGTGGATTGGGGCACAATGGCAGCCATTGGCGATCTCCCCTCAAGAGGTCGTCAGCAGGTCGTCCCGGCATGTGCAGAGGATGCGCATTGCTGCGACGCATTAAGCGCCATCGTTTGGTCTGGTTCCGGAGCGATTCTGATTTAATCCACTCATAGATTAGTTTTTTCGCTCGCGGTGCTCCGAGCATGCGCATGGCGTCGCGCGTGCAACCCGCAGGCGAATCGCCGCCGTTATCGCGAGCACCGATGGCTTGTCGGGTATCGCTCGAAACCGGCCCTGAACCATCCCGTTCAGTTTCGGTTAAGCGCCGGCTGCTGGGCCGGTACTGCCGCCGTCCGCCGATCCATTTGGGAATGCTGGATTTTTCCAGACTTCAAGGGGCTGGCAGTCGGGGAGCCAGGACCAGCGTCCGCTGCCGCTTCACCCCAGTGGAGACGGATGGTTCCGGCCAGCCGAAACGGGTCGCTGAAATCTGTCGGATGGCCGATCCAGCTGGATCGCTCGGACCCTCTGCCGTCATCGCGCGGCGCGGCCGAAACAATCAGGGCCACATCGTCATCGATGGGCGCATTGGCCGTGGATTGCTTCGCTGTGCGCGCAAAGATGGAGCTGGCATCGACGTCTTGAGGGCGTGGTCCGTCGATTGCCCTTCGATCGACCGGAGGCCGCTCCATCGCCACGGCCGGGAAGCCGGGTGACCCCGGTCGCGGTGCCGAGCATGGTGTCGACGGTCGTCTCGTTCTGCCCGGCTGCGCCGTTTCGGATCCGGGTGCGCCTTCAGCGCCCCGGATCCACGGCACGGCCGTCACGATCGCCGGCCGGAGCCGGCGGCCGGCCTCAATTCGAAAACACGTAGCCGTTGTTGATCTTCAGGCCCACCGGCCGTCCGGCCGCGAGGCGGGCGTTGTCGGAGGCCTCGACCACCAGAAGCTTGCCGTTCGGGCGGTCGATCTCGATGCGCTGGCGCCCCTGCGCCCGGTAGGAGGAGCGTACGAAACCTTCAAGGTGAGCCTCGTGGGCGTCGGCGAACTGGAGCTGCCACGGACGCACATAGAGCTTTACCGGCCCGACAAGTCCGTCCGGCGCGGAGACCGGCGTCTCGCGGCCGTTGACGAGCACGTGGCCGCCCTGCGCAATCGCTTCCACCTCGATGGTGTCACCGAGGAACTTCAGTACCGTCGGCGAAGCGGGGTGCTCCTGGACCTCGTCGGGTGTGCCGACCTGCTCCAGGCGGCCGTTGCCGAGCACGGCCACGCGGTCGGAGAGTTCGAGCGCCTCATCCTGGTCGTGGGTCACGAAGATCGTGGTTTGGCCGGTGCGGTCGTGGATCTCGCGCAGCCAGCGGCGCAGGTCCTTGCGGACCTGGGCGTCGAGGGCGCCGAAGGGCTCGTCGAGCAGCAGCACCCGCGGCTCGACGGCGAGGGCGCGGGCGAGCGCGATGCGCTGGCGCTGGCCGCCGGAGAGCTGCGAAGGATAGCGGTCGCCGAACGTCGACAGTTTGATCAGGTCGAGCAGGTCGCCGACGCGCTTCTTGATCTCGGCCTTGGCCGGACGGTCCGACCGTTTCCGGGCGTTCAGGCCGTAGGCGATATTGTCGGCCACGGTCAGGTGTTTGAACAGCGCGTAGTGCTGGAACACGAAGCCGACCGCGCGCTCCTGCACCGGCAGGCGCGTCGCGTCGTCCTTGCCGAAAATGATGCGCCCGGAATCCGGCCGGTCGAGTCCGGCGATGATGCGCAGCAGCGTCGTCTTGCCCGAGCCCGAGGGGCCGAGCAGCGCCAGCAGCTCGCCCGCACGGATGTCGAGGGTCAGGTCGCGCAGGACCGCGGCCGTGTCGAAGGTCTTGGTGACGCTCTCGACCCTGATCGCGGTCGCGGTGCCGATCGGATTAGTGACGCCGTGCGCCCGCCGCGATGTCGTCGGCGTAGCGCCACTCGAGGACGGACTTGATGACGAGGGTGACAAGAGCGAGGCCGGCAAGGAGGGAGGCGACGGCGAAAGAGGCAACGAAGTTGTACTCATTGTAGAGGATCTCCACGTGGAGCGGGAGTGTATTGGTCAGGCCGCGGATGTGGCCGGAAACGACGGAGACGGCACCGAACTCGCCCATGGCGCGGGCGTTACAGAGCAAGACCGCGTAGAGCAGGCCCCAGCGGATGTTCGGGAGGGTCACGGTCCGGAAGGCGTGCCAGCCCGTGGCCCCGAGGGTCAGCGCCGCTTCCTCTTCGACCGTGCCCTGTTCCTGCATCAGCGGAATGAGCTGACGGGCGACGAAGGGAAAGGTTACGAAGATCGTCGCCAGCACGATCCCCGGCACTGCGAAGATGATCTGGATGTCGTGCTCGATCAGCCAGGGGCCGAGCAGGCCCTGCGAGCCGAAGACCAGCACGTAGATCAGCCCCGACACCACCGGCGAGACCGAGAACGGGAGATCGATCAGGGTCACGAGCAGGTCGCGGCCCCAGAACTGGAACTTGGCGATGGCCCAGGCCGCGGTGACGCCGAAGACCAGGTTGAACGGCACCGCGATCGCCGCCGTGATCAGCGTCAGCTTGATCGCCGCGTGGGCGTCGGGCTCGGAGAAAGCGGCGAGGTAGGCCCCGATCCCCTTGGCGAAGGCCTGTGCGAAGACCGTGACGAGCGGCAGCACCAGGAACAGCGCCAGGAAGGCTACCGCGACGGCGATCAGGGTCCAGCGCACCCAGCCGGTCTCGGTGACGACGCTCGCGGGCGGCCGCAGGCTGGCCTCGGCGGCGGGAAAGTCGGCGGGGGCAATCGCCTCAGACATAGCCGAATCTCCGCCGGCTCCAGGCCTGGATCAGGTTGATGGCGAGCAGCACCGTGAACGAGATCGCGAGCATGATCGTCGCGATGGCGCAGGCGCCGGCATAGTCGAACTCCGACAGCTTGATCACGATCAGGAGCGGCGCGATCTCGGAGACGTAGGGCAGATTGCCGGCGATGAAGATGATCGAGCCGTATTCGCCGACGCCGCGGGCGAAGGCGAGCGCGAACCCGGTCAGCACGGCCGGGATCAGCGGCGGCAGCACGACCTTGGTGAGCGTGCCGAGCCGGGTCGAGCCGAGGATGGCCGAGGCTTCCTCGACCTCCTTGTCGATCTCGGAGATCAGCGGCTGCACCGTGCGCACGGCGAAGGGCAGGCCGATGAACACCATGGCGATGAAGATGCCGACCGGGGTGTAGGCCGCCTCGATGCCGACCTTGGCCAATTGCTCGCCGACGAGACCGTTGGGCGCGTAGAGCGAGGCCAGGGCGATGCCTGCCACCGCCGTCGGCAGGGCGAAGGGCAGATCGACGACGGCGTCGATGATCCGGCGGCCGGGGAAGTCGTAGCGGGTCAGCACCCAGGCCACGATGCTGCCGAAGAAGGAGGCCGTCAGCGCCGCGAGGAGCGAGACGCCGAAGCTGACACGCAGTGCGCTCGCCACGCGCGGATCGGTGGCGACGTCCCAGATGCCGGAGATGCCGAGCCCCGAGGCCCGTACCACCAGGGCGGCGAGCGGCAGAAGCACGACCAGCGATAGGACGGTCAGGGTGTAGCCGAGGGTGAGCCCGAAACCGGGGATCACGCTCGGCTGGCGGAAGCGCCGCTTGGGCCGTGGGGAGGGCGTGGCCATCGCGATCTAGCGTCCGGCCTTGCCGAGCTGGTCGAACAGCCCGCCGTTGTCGAAGTTCTTCTTCTGGATGTCGTCCCAGCTTCCCTGAAGGTCCTCGATCTTGAAGAGCTTGATCTCGGGCAGCAGCGCCAGATCTTCCTTCTTGGCGGCCTCGCGCTTCAGCGGCCGGTAATGGTGCTTGGCGAAGATCGCCTGCGCCTGATCCGTATAGAGGAACTGCAGGTAGGCTTCGGCCTGCTTGCGGGTGCCCTTCTTGTCGACGTTGGCGTCGACGAGGGCGACCGGCGGCTCCGCGTAGATCGAGGTCGGCGGGATCACGATGTCGAACTTGTCGCGACCGAACTCGTCGAAGACGAGATAGGCTTCGTTCTCCCAGGTCGGCAGCACGTCGCCGAGGCCGCGCTGGGCGAAGGTCACGGTCGAGCCGCGGGCGCCGGTGTCGAGGACGGGGACCTGCTTGTAGAGCTGGCCGACGAAAGCATTGGCCTTCTCGACGTCCTTGTTGTTCTGCTCGTAGGCGTAGCCCCAGGCCGCCAGGAAGTTCCAGCGTCCGCCGGCGGAGGTCTTGGGGTTCGGGGTGATCACCTTGACGTCGGGCTTCACGAGGTCGCCCCAGTCCTTGACGCCCTTCGGATTGCCCTTGCGCACGAGGAACACCACGGTCGAGGTGTAGGGCAGACCCTCGTTGGGAAGCTTCGTGCGCCAGTCCGGCGAGATCTTCTTGGAGATCCGGGCGATGGCGTCGATGTCGGAGGGGATGCCCAGCGTCACCACGTCGGCCGGAATTCCGTCGATCACCGTGCGGGCCTGGGCGCCCGAGCCGCCATGGGCGGCGCGCACCGTGATCGTCTCGCCGGTCTTGGCCTTCCAGTCCTCGGCGAACGCGGCGTTGATGTCTTTGTAGAGCTCGCGCGTCGGGTCGTAGGAGACGTTCAAGAGCTCGGATTGGGCACGGGCGGGCACGGTCGCAGCCAGCGCGAGCGACGCGCCGAAAGCCGCGGCGACGACGGTATGCCCGAGGGAGTTCGAGAAACGCATGGTGGAGTCCTGAAGAGGCCGGTCGCCCACGCGCCAGGGAAAACCGGTGCGGGGCCACCTGTCTTCGTTCCATATAACGAACGCTGTCAAGCCTGGCCTCACGGCTTTTTGTGCGATGCGGCAGGCCCGACTGGCGATCGATATTTCTCCAAGCATATGAGGGCCCTCGGTATTGGAGATGGATCTTCTGTCTGAGCACGGGGTTGCGGGTGGAACCATCTCTCAGTAGTCCGTTCTTTAAAACGGATATGCTGGAGCCGTGGCGATTGCCATGTTCGCCTCTTGCGTTCTGCGCGGTCCTCCTGCGCAGAAAATACCCGCCTCAGTTCCGCACCGGCCTCGCACCGATCTCCATGCGGAAGATCGTGGTCGGGAATCGCAAGGCGGCCTTTCCGCCGTTGAAGCCCTTGGTGCGGTTCACCTGGGCGGCCGGAATCCAGAGACCGCCCTCCTCGTCGATCCACATCGCGTCGACCCAGACGAGGCGGGGATCCTGCACCAGCGTGCTGGTGCCGCCGTCCGGTGCGATCTTGAGGATGCGCAGGCCATCGGCGTCGCTCGCGTAGATGTTGCCGGCAGCATCGATCGCCGTGCCGCCGGTCGAGACCGTGGCGGCATGGAGGATGATGTGCCCGGCCCGCTCAGCGTCGGTTGCCGCGGCATCGTCGAGCCAGCGGGTCTCGATCCGATAGAGCGGACCGGTGCAGGCCTGATAGTAGAAGGTCTTGCCGTCCGGCGAGACTTCGAGCTGGTCGGCGTGGACAGTGATCGGCTTGCCCTTCGGGTCGAGCAGCACCTTGTCCTCGCCGGTGAGCGGGCGCTGCGCGATCATCGACCGATGCCCGTCGAGGACACGGCGCGTCCCGCCATCGTCGAGGTCGAGCACGATCAGTCCCGGCTGTCCGGCATCGGTCAGGTAGACCTTGCGCCCGTTGAAGCGGAAATCGTCGATGAAGCTCTTGGGCGTGGTCGCGGCCTCCAGGGGATAGACCCTGCGGACGGCGTTCGTTGCGAGATCGATCTGCACGAGTTTCGGGCCGCCGGGCAGCGGGGCCTCGCCGAAGCCGGCCGCGCCCTTGTCGAGCACCCAGAGATCGCCGTCGGGCCCCATCCGGATCGCGTTGACGCCGACGAAGGCCCTGGCCGCGTCGTCGCCCGGCTTCCAGGCATTCCAAGCCTCGTCGGGGTAGGCCGCCGGCTTGCCGCTCTTCCATTCGCCGAGCTCGAGGCCCCTGCCCTTCTCCTGCCGCTGGAACGGTGAGAACAGGCGTCCATCCTTCGAGCGCGTGATGCCGTTGAAGACGAGATCGGCGGAGCGCAAGGCCGGCGTAAGCTGGGCCGAGGCGTTCGCCGTGTCTTCCTGCGCATGGCCGGGCAGTGCCAACGTCACGGACAGCAGGAGTGCCGGGAGGATCGCTCGCATGAGGCCTCTGATCTTCGGGTGCGCTCGATGGTGATGAAGCCGGCCGAGGCTTGGTCTCCCGCCGGACACCGGGAGAACCCACGAGTGCCGTCACGGTTTCCGCGGCGATGGCGGTCCGCTTCGGCTCGCCGGGAGGCTTAACCGTTCGTTCACCACGAATCGGCAAACTTGCAGACATGTTTGCATTCGTCGCCATCGCCGGTCTGACGACGCTGGGTCTGCTCCTGGCCGGTGGAGCCAAGGGCATGGCGATGCACGATGCCAACCGGCAATGCGGCGGCTACTGGTAGGCCCGGCTCAGCCGAACAGATCCACCGTCGCGAAGCCTTTCGCCTCCAGCCGCTCCGCCAGCACCCGGCGGTGGCAGCGCTCGGGATCGCGCTCGAAGCAGAGCAGGCAGATCGGCGCTCGCTCCGCCAAGTCCACGAGCCGATCGAGCGCGAGGCCGCCATCGGCGGTGTCGAGCACCTCCTCGCAATAGATCTTGCGCATCAGCGCGGCGTCGTGGGCGCGTGCGGCCTGCCGGCCGGCCTTCGGCGTGCCGAGGGACCGGTAATGGTCGTAGCCGAGTCCGGCCTCCTCCAGGCCGGCTTTCAGCGCGCCCTTGGAGAAGCCGCGCTTGCGCGAGTTGGCGACGGCGCGGACATCCGTGAGCCGGGCCACGCCCGCGTCCCTGAGTGCGGCGGTCAGCCGCTCCGGATCGAGGCCTTCGTAACCAATGGTAAACAGGGTTTTCGCCATGTCGGCCTCACGCGATTATCTCGTTTTCTCAAAGGCTTGCACGGCGGAGCGGCGACGCGGCGCAACGATTTTGTGCTCTTTCGGCAACGCTTGTGCAGAATCTGTTCGGCTGCCGTCAAACCTCCGTTAACCGCGTCTAGGGCATCGATGAGCCGTAGAGATGGCGCGGCCGAGGTCGAGCGGGGGCACGATGTCTTTGGAGAACGGGTCCCGTCGCGCGCCTGAGGCCTCTTTCGGCCGTGTCCGTCGCTGGGCCGGGCGCGCCGCCGCGGCGATCCTGCTGTCGGGCCTCGCGGCCTGTGCGGGCGACACCTTCAACTACTACCCCACCAAGGGGGACACGAAGCCCCATCCGGGCGTGGCCAAGGCCAAGCAGCACCCGATCCAGGGCATCGACATCTCGAAGTGGCAGGGCCCCATCGACTGGGCCTCGGTCCGGGCCGCCGGCACGCAGTTCGCCTTCATCAAGGCGACCGAGGGCGGAGACCACGTCGACGACCGCTTCCGCGCGAACTGGGACGGCGCGGCTCAGGCCGGCGTGCCGCGCGGCGCCTACCATTTCGTGTTCTGGTGCCGCTCCGCCGAGGAGCAGATGGCCTGGTTCAAGCGCAACGTCCCGAACGATCCGAGTGCCCTCCCCCCGGTGCTCGACGTCGAGTGGAACGGTCATTCGCAGAGCTGCCCGAAGAAGCTGCCCAAGGCCCAGGCGCTGGCCATGACGAAATACATGCTCGTCGAGATGGAGCGTTACACGGGCAAGCGGCCGATCATCTACACCGACATCACGTTCCACAAGGACGTGCTCGAGGACGAATTGCCCGATTACCCGCATTGGTTGCGCTCCACCGCGGCCGAGCCCGAGCAGCGCTTCGCCAACCGCAAGTGGATGCTCTGGCAATTCACCTCGACCGGCCGGGTGCCGGGCGTGCGCGGCGACGTCGACCGGAATGCCTTCTACGGCAGCCCCGCGGAATGGGCCTCGTTCCTCTCGACGGATTGCGATCCGCGCGAGCACCCACGGCTTGCCGGCCAGGGGCTGTGCACGGGGAAATAATCGAGGACCCGGCATAGCGAGCCCTGGGATGGCGCCTCCGAAATCGAGCCGCGCCCCCAAGTGTCGCCGAATTCGCACGGCGGGACTGGGCAACCTTTCGGAATCGGTCTGAATGTGAGAAACTATACAGACGCTGAGGGTAGCGGTGCGCTACGCATCCCGGCAGACGAACCGTGAACATAGTATAGCGAATGTCTACACCGAGCGAGTTCCTAGAAAGCAACCTGCTGCTCAAGGCGCTTCGCAAGGCGGATCGCTCCCTGCTCGAGCCGCATCTCGAACTGGTCCAATACGGGCGCGGCGACACGGTCTTCGCGGCCGGCGGCGACATCTCCTACATCAGCTTCCCCTGCGACAAGACGGTCGTGACGCTGCTGATCTCGATGGCGGACGGCCGTAGCGCCGAGACGGCCACGATCGGCCGCGAGGGCGCGGTCGGCGGCATCGTCAGCAACGGTGGGTTGCCGGCCTCGACCCATGCCGTCGTACAGCTCGGCGGTCCGATCCTGCGGATCGATTCGAGCCGTCTGCAGGAGGCCAAGCGGCTCTCGGAGCCCGTGCGCAACCTGTTCAGCCGTTACGCCGACTGTCTACTGGCGCAGGTGCTGCAATCGGTGGCGTGCAATGCCCTCCATCCGATCGAGTCGCGCTGTCTGCGCTGGCTGATGACGCTTCAGGACCGGCTCGGCAGCGAAGTTCTTCCGGTGACGCAGGAGCTTCTGGCCGCGATGCTGGGTGTTCAACGCACCTATCTCACCCGAATCCTGCGCACGCTTCAGGACCAGGGCCTGATCGCGGTGGGCCGTGGCCGTATCACCATCATGGCCCGCCCGGCCATGGAGAAGGCGGCCTGCGAGTGCCACGACTGCGTCCGGCGCCATTTCGATGCCGTCCTCGGCGCCGTCTACGGGCCGACCGGCCGCTTCGTCGCCTTCGAGCCGCCGCCAACCCCGAAGGCCGCGCGAAAGCGGGCCGCAATGTCGGCGGTGGAGGACGCCGATCCGTAAGGGATGCGGCGACCTGCATCGGCTAATGCGTGGGGCTCGGCGCCGCGCCCGCTTCGCCTGACCGCTCCTTCTCCTCCGGTGTCTCGCTCCGAAGCCGGTCGGCGGCGACATAGAAGACCGGTGTGACGAACAGCGTCAGGATTGTCGCCACCAGGAGCCCCCCGATCACCACGGTGCCCATGGAGAGGCGCGCATTCGCGCCCGCGCCGCTTGCGATGGCCAGCGGCACCGAGCCGAGGATGAAGGCGAACGAGGTCATCAGGATCGGGCGCATGCGCAGACGCGTGGCATGCTGGGCCGCGCTTAAGGCATCCTCGCCCTTCTCGCGCAGCTCCTCCGCGAAGGAGACGAGCAGGATCGAGTTCTTGGCGGCCAGCCCGACGAGCAGCAGCAACCCGATCTGCCCGAAAACGTCGAGTGGCAGGCCGCGTAGGGCCAGGGCGCCGACGGCGCCGAAGATCGCCAGCGGCGTCGCGAGCAGGATCACCAGCGGCAAGCGCAGCGACTCGTACTGGCCGGCCAGCACGCAGAAGATCATGAACACGCCGAATCCGAAGATGATGGGCGCGTAGCCGCCCGCGATCTTTTCCTGGAAGGCGACCTCGGTCCATTCGGCCGAGAAGGTGCGCGGCAGCGCCGTCTCCGCCAGCGCCTCGATATCGGCGATGGCCGTGCCGGAACTCGCGGTGGCGTCCAGCGAGATCGATACCTCGATCGCCGGATAGGTGTTGTAGGACAGGACCGCCGTCGGGCCGGAGACGAAATGCGGCTGCACCAGAGAGCCGATCCGCACCGGCTGGTTCTGGCTGTTCAGCACCGTCAGCGCCTCGATGTCGGCGAGGGATCGCCGGCCGGAATCCTCAGCCTGGATATAGACTTGGTAGACGAAGCCGAAGCGGTTGAAGAGGTTGATGTAGGACGAGCCGACATAGGCGCCCAGCGCATCGAACAGCCGCGACAGCGGCACGCCGAGCTGCTCGGCCTTGGCGCGGTCGATATCGAGCCGGATCTGCGGCACTCCGAACTCGGTGGTCGGCGTGGCGCTCCTGACACCGGGCAGCGCCTTGATCTTCTCGATGAAGTCGTTCGCGGTCTGGGCGAGCCCGAGGCCGCCATTGCCGCTGCGATCCTGGATCTCCAGCGTCAGGCCGCCGCGCGTGCCGAGCCCCGGCAGCGGTGACGGGTTGGCGACGCGGATCTCGCCGTCGGGATCGTTCTTGAAGCGCTTTTCCACGTCCGCGATCATGGCGTCGACCGTGGTGGTGCGCTCGCTCCAGTTCTTCATCACCGGGATGTTGAACCCGTAGAACGAAGCGACGGTGTCGGCCAGGAAGCTGCGGCCGCCGACGCCGATGGTGTGGTCGACATCGCCGCGCTCACGCAGATAGGTGCCGACGCGCTGGACCATCACTTCCGTGCGCGCGACCGATGCGCCCTTCGGCAAGGCAACCTCGGCGTAGGCATAGCCCTGATCCTCGTCCGGCACGAAGCCGGTGGGGCGTAGCGAGAACAGCCAGAACGTCAGCCCGGCGAAGAGCGCGAACACGGTGAGCGTCAGCACGATGTGACGTGACAGCGGGCCGGCCGTCGCCGCCACCGCGTTGGCACTGCGCTCCAGAGCCACATCGAACCAGCGCAGGGGCGCACGCCACCACGACTTCTTCGCGGCCTGATGCCGCCGCAGGAGCAGGCCGCAGAGGGCCGGGGTCAGGGTCAGCGAGACCAGTCCGGAAATACCCACCGAGATCGCGATGGTGAGCGCGAACTGGTTGTAGAGTTTGCCCGTCAGTCCGGGGATGAACGCCACCGGCACGAACAGGGCGGCGAGTACCAGCGTGGTGGCGATGACGGGACCGGCGACCTCGGTCACGGCTTCGCGGGAGGCCTGCTTCGGCGCCATGCCCTCGGCCATCAGGCGCTCGGTGTTCTCGACCACGATGATGGCGTCGTCCACGACGAGGCCGACGGCGAGCACCAGTCCGAGCAGGCTCAGCGTGTTGAAGGAAAAGCCCAGCGCGGCCATCGGCCCGAAGGTACCGATCAACGCCACGGGCACCGCGATCGAGGGGATCAGCGTCGCGCGCCAGTTCTGCAGGAACAGGTAGGTCACGACGATGACGATCAGGATCGCCTCGACGAGGGTGTGCACCACCTCGTAGATCGCCTCCTTCACGAACTCGGTGCGGTCCAGCGCGATCTTGTAGTGCAGGCCCGGCGGAAAGCTTTTGGCGAGGTCCTTCATCGTATTGCGGGCGCCGTCCATCACTTCGACGGCGTTGGCGTCGGGGTTCTGGTAGATGCCGAGCGTCGCCGAGGGCTTGCCGTCGAAGCTCGACGTGACCCCATACTGCTCGGAGCCGAGTTCGACCCTGGCCACGTCCGACACCCGGACGACCGAACCGTCGGGATTGGCTCTGAGGACGATGTTGCCGAACTCCTCGGGCTTGGTCAGGCGGCCCTTGGTGACGATCTGCAACTGAAACGGCGTCGGATTGTCGAGCGGGGGCTTGCCGAGGGAACCGGTGGTGATCTGGGCGTTCTGCGCGGCGACCGCTTCCCGGACCCGTTCGACCCCGATGCCGAGCGCCTCCATCTTGGCCGGGTCGAGCCAGAGCCGCATGGCGTAGCGCATCTGCGAAAAGTTCTGGATGCGCCCCATTCCGGTGACGCGCCGCAGCGGCTTGATCACCTGCGTCTCGGCCCAATTCGAGAGGAACAGCTCGTCGTAGCCGGTGCCCTCGTCGGCATAGAGCACGATGTTGCCCAGCTGCTGGCGTGAGCTCTTCTGGATCTCGAGGCCCTGGCGCTGCACGGCCTCCGGCAGCTTGTCCTCCGCGCGCTTGGCGCGGGTCAACACGTCCGCGGCTGCGCCGTTCAGGTCGTAGCCGACCTCGAAGGTCGCATCGATCGAGACGCTGCCGTCGGTGCTCGACGTAGAGTTGATATAGAGCAGGCTCTGGGCGCCGTTGATTTCCTGCTCCAGCGGGATCGCGATCGACTCGTAGGCCTGCTGGGCGCTGGCGCCGGGATAGCTCGCCTGGATGTTGATCACCGGCGGCGCGATCTCGGGATATTGCGCGATCGGAAGGGTCAGCCCGGCGACGATGCCGATTGCGGTGATGACGACGGAAATCATGGCCGCCAGGATCGGCCGGTCGACGAACTTGGCGAACATGCGTTCTCGTCGAGCTCCCCGAACCGCGATCGAGCTTGCAACGTGTTCGCTCTCTGCGTGTTCCTCTGTCGGCTTGGGTCTCACGAGACGCTTGCGGCTTTCCACGGGAGCATCGTGTGCGGTCAGGTCTCGGTTTCGTTGTTGCCGGCGCGCTGATCGCAGCGGCGGGTGTCGGCGGCGGCGTCTGGTGGGGCGCCGGACATCCGATCCCGAACTTCGTCGCCGAGCATTTCCACACGCTGAAGCGCGCCGAGAAGGCCGAGAAAGACGAACCACGGATCGACGTTCGCGTCGTCCGGGCCTCACGGCAATCGGTGCCGATCGCGTTCGAGTACACCGGCACCATCATCTCGCCGGCCGATGCCGAACTGCAGGCCCGCGTGTCCGGCAAGGTCGTCGAGCGGGCCTTCGAGCCGGGCGGCCACGTGAAGAAGGGCCAGTTGCTGTTCAAGATCGATCCGCGCCCGTTCCAGGTGGCGTTGCAGGCGGCGAAGGCCCAGCAGGGGCAGGCCAAGGCGGCCCTCGACTTCGCGCAATCGGAACTCGGCCGGACCGAGCAGCTGGTCGAGAAGGGCTATGCCTCCGAACAGCGCAACCAGCAGAACCAGTCGAACCTCGCCGGTGCCCTGGGCAAGCTGCAGGAAGCCGAGGCGGCCATCGCCCGGCAGCAGCTCAACCTCGACTATGCAGAGGTCAACGCGCCCTTCGACGGCCGCTCCAGCCTGTCGCTGGTGAACATCGGCGACATGGTCATCGAGAACCAGACCAACCTCGTGTCGGTGGTCCAGGTCGATCCCATCGACGTGCAGATGGCGCTCTCCTCCGAGGATGTGGAGGCCGTGCGCCGGGCGATGCATGGCGACGTGGTGAAGGTCCAGCTGCTCGACGAGCGCCGCAAGCCGGTGCGCGAGGCGACGATCTACAAGCTCGACAACCGCTTCGATCCGCGCACGGCGCGGCGCCTCGTACAGGCCAAGGTCGAGAACAAGGACGAGCGCTACCTCCCCGGCCAGTTCGTCCGCGCCCGGGTCGAGGTCGGGCGGCAGGACCGCCTGCTGGTGCCGACCATCGCCCTGTCCTCTCAGCTCGACCAGCAGGTCGTCTGGACGGTGGCCGAGGACGGTACGGTGCAGATGACCCCGATCGAGACGGGCGACGTCTATGGCGAGTCCACCGCCATCGTCAGCGGCCTGAAGCCGGACACGCAGGTTGCCGTCGACCACCTCCAGGGGCTGCGCCAGAACCTCAAGGTCAATCCGCGCTCCGGCGGCGCGGTCAGCGCCATCGCCGACGAACCGGCCCAGGGCGAAGCGCGGCATTGATCGCCGACCGCGCTTTCTCGAAGCCTACCCGTTCGATCGCCTTCGGATGGAAGAGACGTTACGCCGCTCGCACGGTCGCCAGGAACCCGCCGATCTCGGAGCGGAGGTCACGCGCCTGCCGGGCGAGATCGCTCGCGGCCGAGAGCACCTGCGCCGAACCCGCGCTCGCGGAATCGGCCGCCTGAGACACGCCGGCGATGTTCTCGGAGACGAGGCGGCTGCCCTGCGAGGTCTCGGCGGTGGTGCGGGCGATCTCCGTCGTGGCCGCGCCCTGCTCTTCCACGGCGGAGGCGATGTCCGCCGAGATTCGCGAGAGGTTGCGGATCGTCGTGGTGATGCCGGAAATGCCGGTGACGGAGGCTTGGGTCGACGCGGTGATCTCGCCAACGCGGGCCGCGATCTCCTCCGTGGCCTTCGCGGTCTGGCCGGCGAGATCCTTCACCTCCGCCGCGACGACCGAGAAGCCGCGCCCGGCCTCGCCCGCGCGGGCCGCTTCGATCGTGGCGTTGAGGGCGAGAAGGTTGGTCTGAGCCGCGATCTCGGAGATCAGGCCGACGATGCGGCCGATGCTGGCGGCCGCGGCAGCGAGACGCTCCACCTCCGCGGTCATGCGCGTGGCATCGTGCTCGGCGATGCCGGCCGCGTCCGCCGAGGCGGTGACCTGCGTCGCGATCTCGCGGATCGAGGCCGACAGTTCCTCGGTCGCCGCGGCGACGGTGTCGGAGGAGCGCGCGGCGTGCTCCGAGGCCCTGGCGACCGCCGTGCTGCGGTTCGAGGTCTCGCTGGCGGTGGCGCTCATGGCGCGGGCCGCGGCCTCGAGCTGATGGGAAGCAGCGGAGACCGCCTCGACGATGCCGCCGACCCGCGCCTCGAAGCCGTCGGCGATGCCCAGCATCGCCGCGTGCTGGCGGGCAGCCTGCTCCTCGCTCATGCGCTCCTGCGCGTCACGGCTGCGCCGGCGCTCGATGACGCTGTCGCGGAAGCTGGATGCGGCAGCGGCGATGGCGCGAACTTCGCTCGGGCCGTCCGTAGCGATGGTCACGTCGGTCCGGCCCTGGCCGATGGCGGTGAGCACCTCGGCCATCCGGGTGAGCGGCCGGGCGATGGCCGAGCCCAGCCGGAAGGCGAGCAGCACCGAGAGCGCGAGGGTCGCCAAACCCGCCCCACCCCAGATCCAGACGCCGTTCTCGGCCCTGGCGCGCGCCTCGGCGGCCCGTGCGGAGAGTTCGGCGGTCAGGCGATCCTCGATCGCCTTCAGGCCGTCGATGCGTTGCGTCGCGAGCCTGAACCAGCCCTTGGCGTCGGTGAAGGCGAGCGGCTGGCCGGGAACCGTGTCGAGGGCGATGGCACGGATGCGGGCGACCTCGCGGGCCGCCTCCGAGGCGTTCGCGGCATCGAGGGCCGCGTCGTGCTCGGCCGGGCTCCCGGTGCGGAACAGGGTTTCGAAGGTCGCTTGGTTGGCGGCGAGGCCGCTCATCCGCCTGAGCCCGGCGAGGTCCATCGAGCCCGAGGCGAAGACGGCCGAAGCGGCGGCGCGCTCCTGGCCGGACAATTCCTTGAGGGAGAGGAAGGCCGAATAGGCGGAGATGCGCGCGCCGATCGCGGGATCGGTGGCGACGTGGGAGACGTCGCGCACGAGGTTAAGCGCATCGGCGATCACGCTCGAGAAGAATGCGACGTTCTCGGGCGGGGTCAGGCCGACCGCATCGATGGCCTTGCGGTGCCCGTCGATCCTGGCGATCCCGTCGCGCAGGGCGGTGACCTTCCCGGCGAAGCCATCGCCCAGGCCGTCGGATTCCGCTGCGTCGAGGGCGCTCGGAAGCAGCTCACGGGTGCCGTCGAGGAGCTTGCGCTGCGCCGCGAGCTCGGCGCCGAACTGCGTTCCCTTCGAGCCGAGGAACAGGCTCGACGCGCCTCGTTCCTTTTGCGCCTCGTGCACGAAGGCACTGATTTTGCCCGACAGGGCGACGAGCCCTTCGAGACGGACCATCTCGCGCCCCTGGGCCATCCGCTCGACCACGGCCAGCGTCGCCACCACCGCGAAGGCGAGGCACGGGATCAGCGCGACCGCGACGATGCGACGACGGAGCGGCGCGAAAAAACTGCCTGACATGCGATGAGTCCGAACCCGCGAGACGTGATCGGACGGTGGTCGTCCATGGTGAAGAAAGGGTTACGGCCGGTAAACGTAAGGTTTTCGTCTGGCGATTCCGCGCGTTCGTGCGATGATGGACGCGTGACTTGAAGGTCCGCTGCTCCAAATCTCAGACTGGATCAACCTCTCTGGAGCCGAGCGGAATGAGCGACGCCGATCAGACCGCGAAGACCGGGCGGTTCGACATCGAGGCCATCGTCGCCACCTTGCCCGAGACGGCCGCGACGCTTCTGGTCGACACCTATCTGATCGATCGGGAGGCGGCGAGCGCACGGGTCTTTCGCGTCTACAGGCCGACGCCGCCGCTCTACCACGCGACCTGCGACGAATACCTCTACGTGGTCGCAGGGCGCGGCACGTTCTGGATGGACGATGCCGCGACGGAGGCGGAATTCGGGCCGGGCGAACTGCTGTTCTTCGAGCGAGGTACCGTGCACGCCCTGCCGCAGATCCTGGGCGAGCCGCTCGTCTTCCTCTCGATCGACACGCCGCGGCGCGAACCCACCGACATCGTCTTCGTGAACCCGGAGGACGGCAGCCCCGCGACCTTCATGGCGCGCAACGCCGGCTCGTGATCAGGCGCTTTGCTTCGCGAAGATTTCCGACACCTGCGGGATGTCCTTGTCGCCGCGGCCGGAGAGGTTGAGCACCATGAGGTGATCGGCCGGACGCTGCGGGGCGAGGTCGATCACCCGGGCGAGGGCGTGGGCCGGCTCCAGGGCCGGGATGATGCCCTCCAGCGACGAACACAACTTGAACGCTTCCAGCGTCTCGCCGTCGGTGGCCGAGAGGTAGGTGACGCGGCCGGCCTCGTGGAGGAAGGCGTGCTCGGGGCCGATGCCGGGATAGTCGAGCCCCGCCGAGATCGAATGCGCGTCGGCGATCTGGCCGTCTTCGTTCATCAGGAGATAGGTGCGGTTGCCGTGCAGCACGCCCGGCTTGCCGCCCGAGAGCGAGGCGGCGTGCAGGCCGCTCGAAATCCCGTGCCCGGCCGCCTCGACTCCGAAGATCTCGACCTCGCGGTCGTCGAGGAAGGGGTGGAACAGGCCCATGGCGTTCGAGCCGCCGCCGATGCAGGCGATCAGCGAATTCGGCAGGCGGCCTTCGAGCGCCAGCATCTGCTCGCGGGTCTCGCGGCCGATCACCGACTGGAAGTCGCGTACCATCGCAGGATAGGGATGCGGCCCCGCCACGGTGCCGATGCAGTAGAAGGTGTCGGCGACGTTGGTGACCCAGTCGCGCAGGGCCTCGTTCATCGCGTCCTTGAGCGTCCGCGTGCCGGACTGCACGGGCACGACCTCGGCACCCAGCATCTTCATGCGGAACACGTTCGGCGCCTGCCGCTCGACGTCGACGGCGCCCATGTAGACGACGCATTTCAGGCCGAAGCGGGCGCAGAGCGTGGCGGTCGCGACGCCGTGCTGTCCCGCCCCCGTCTCGGCGATCACCCGCGGCTTGCCCATGCGGCGCGCCAGCAGGATCTGCCCGAGTACGTTGTTCACCTTGTGCGAGCCTGTGTGGTTCAGCTCCTCGCGTTTGAAGTAGACCTTGGCACCGTTCCCGGCTGGCGCGCCGGCGCGCAGGTGCTCGGTCAGGCGCTCGGCGTAATAGAGCGGGCTCGGCCGGCCGATATAGTGGGTGCCGAAGGACTCCATGTCCGCTTTGAAGGCCGGATCGGCCTTCGCCGCCTCGTAGGCCTTCTCCAACTCCAGGATCAGCGGCATCAGCGTCTCGGCGACGAAACGCCCGCCGAAGATGCCGAACCGGCCGCGCTCGTCCGGCCCGGTGCGGAAGGAATTGGGTTCGGGAGCGATGGTCACGGACGATGTCCTTCGCGAAAGGATTTGCGATTGTTGCGCGTGCCTAGACCTGTCGGCGGCGGGCCGCAATGTGGCCGTATGCGACGGGATCTCTCTCGCGGCTCGTCGGATCAGGCCCGATGCACCGCTGCGAGGAAGGCAGCGATCTTGTCGACATCCTTCTCGCCGGGCGCGGTTTCCACTCCGGACGAGACGTCCACGGCTCTGAGATGGGTGTGCCGGAGCGCCTCGGCTACGTTCTCCGGTGTGAGCCCGCCCGAGAGCATCGTGCCCGCTGGCAGCTGTGCTTCGTCCAGAAGGCTCCAGTCGAAGGTCAGTCCGTTGCCGCCCGGCAGCGCCGCATCCTTCGGGGGCTTGGCGTCGAGGAGGATGCGGTCGGCGAACCCGGCGTAGGTCGGGACGGCCGTGAGGTCCGGGCGGGTGGCGATGCCGATCGCCTTCATCACCGGGCGCCCGGTCCGGGTGCGGATCGCGGCGACGCGCTCCGGGCTCTCGTGACCGTGGAGCTGGATCAGGTCGGGGTCCAGAGCCTCGACGGCCGCAGTGACGAGGGCATCGTCGGGATCGACCAGCAAGACGACGCGTTCGGCCCTGCCCCTCGCACGTGCCGACAGGACCGCGCCGTGGTCGAGGGCGACATGGCGCGGGCTCTTCGCAAAATGCACGAAGCCGACGAGATCGGCGCCGGCGTCGAGGGCTGCGTCGAGCGTCGGCTCGGTGCTGAGGCCGCAGATCTTGACCTGGATGGGGGACAACGGCCGGGTTCGAACTCTTGGCGATCAGCGGAGGGCCGGCAGTGCGGTGCCCCCGGCATAGGCAGGGCTTCCGGATTCGGGGCCGAAAGTCCGGAGCTGCGCGGTCTCGCGCTCCAGCCTTTCCCGCTCGCGGCGGTGATGGCGGGCGCTCGCGCGGGACTTGCCCTGGCCGAGCCATGCACCGACGCCGCCGACCAGAATGCCGAGGGCCACCGCCCCGAAGACGATCGCGTAGAGCGGCAGCACGAGGCTGAAAGCGGGTTCGGGTGAGAACGGGTCGAAGGACAACGTGACGGCGTTCCTGTTGGCCACGGCCAGGAGCAGCACGACGATCGCCACGGGCAGCAGGATCAGGGCCTTCAGGAAGCGGATCATCTCGGGTCTCCGGCGGACATGTCGGGAAGCTAGAGCGGTTTCCGACGAAGTGTATGCCGGTCCGGCGTCAGGCCGCCCGGTACGGCAAAGGCGTCGATATGCATTCGGATCGCAAGCGGCGCGTCGCCGTCAACCGACCGCTTCCGCGCCCATCTCATCGCCGATTCCCGCCTTGTTGAGTCGCAGGCGCATCTCCTTGCCCGTCTTGAACACGGGGATCGCCTTCTCGGACACGGCGACGGCCTCGCCCGTGCGCGGGTTGCGACCGCGCCGTGCCTCGCGGCGTTTCACCGAGAAGGCGCCGAAGCCGCGCAGTTCGACCCGGTCGCCGCGGGCGAGCGCGTCGGCGATGGTGTCGAGGATCGCGTTGACCAGGGTCTCGACGTCGCGCTGGTAGAGGTGGGGATTCTGCTCGGCGATCTTGAGCACGAGTTCCGATTTGATCATGCGTCCGTCTTCCGAAGTCCGGGGGCGGGTGGAGGCGCGGTTCGTCGCGATCAGGGCACCGGGCGCCAGAGCACGAGGAGGCCTCCGCCGGCATAGCCCTCCGCCTCCGTGCCGACGGCGCGAAGCCGTGCGGCGAGGTCGTCGAGGCCGATCAGGGACGCGCTGGAGCCCAGCGCAGACCACAGGGTGAAGCCGCTGCCGGATTTCGGCTTCCAGTCCTTCACAGGGAGGTCCTTGGCGACCCCCTTGTTCGTCTCGAGCCACGCCACCGCCTGACGCTCGGCGCCGAGTTCGTCCACGAGCTTGAGCGGAACGCTCTGGCGACCGGAGAAGACACGCCCGTCCGTGACTTTGACGAGTTCCTCGTCGGTCATGTGCCGGCGCTCGGCGACGAGCCCCTTGAACCAGCCGTAGGTGTCGGAGACGACCGAGGCGAGGGCGGCGCGCGCCTCCGGCGAGGTCGGGGTGAAGCCCGACGGCTCGGCCTTGAGCGGCGACGACTTGATCGACTCCATCTTCACGCCGACCTTGTCGAGCAGGCCGGAGACCTCCGGGTACTGGAACAGCACGCCGATCGAGCCGACGAGGGCTGTCTCGCGGGCGACGATGTGGTCGGCCGCGATCGCGGTGATGTAGGCACCCGACGCCGCCGTGCCGTCGACGAACGCCACGATCGGCTTCTTCTCGCCGAGTGCACGCAGGTTCCGGTACAGCTCTTCCGAGCCGGTGGTGGTGCCGCCGGGCGACGAGATCGAGATCACGACGCCCTTCACGGCAGCGGACTCGCCGACGCTCTTGATCAGCTTGGTGGTGGATTCGCTGCCGGCGATGAACCCGCCGATGGAGATGCGGGCGATCTGGCTCGGTGCCGCAGAGAAGCCGAACACTTCCGTGCCGACCCCGGCACGATAGCCGACGGCACCCACCGCAACGATCAGCCCACCGATGCCGAGTACGCGCCACAGGGTCAGCTTGCGGCGCAGGCGCCGACGATCGATCAGAACTTCGGCGTCTGCGGCCATGCGACGGCTCACTCCCTCGCCCCCCGGCCTTTTCGGCCGGTGCTCGCCCCTGATGCTCCGGCGCCGCCGAAACGACGGGTCGGCGGTCTCGGGGCCGGTCAATTCTCGACTCGCTTACCACGAGCATCCCATGCGGAGCCGCGGTTTGCACTTGGTCTTTTCGGCAGGAGGCACCGGGCCGCCGCAAGGGTCAAGTCCTTGACCGGCATGGGCTCGCGGCGTTTCCCCCAACACCGGGATTGTTCTAGCCCCGGCGGCCGCGCACGGGCAAGAGCCCGTCGGGAACGATACACTTGCGGTTGTCTTGGGCGAATGAGCCAATAACCCGCAGGTAGGCGCGCGGCGCTTCAGCGGCGGGTATAGAGTTCTTCGACATAGCCGTCGCGCAGCCAGAACATGTTGCGGCTCAGGCGCCGGTAGCCTCCGTCGCGGGCGACGAGTTCCGGCACGATTCCCTGTCGCAACGCCTCGGTGTTGGCCGCCGCAGCCTCCTGGTTGATCGAGTAGAACAGCGGCGCGATGGCGCGGATGCGTGCGATGTAGCCGCTCGCGGTTTCCTGCGGCATCTCGGGCAGGGAATCCTGGTTGATCACGAGGTCGTAGGTGTCGGCGCTCTCGATCTCCCACCAGGGCAGCACCCGGATCGCTGCGTCGGATTCGCCATAGAGCGAGACCTCGAGGCCGGTTTTCAGCAGGAACCAGCCCTGGAGGGCGTTGGTGAAGGGCAGGTCCAGGATGGTGTAGCGCCGGTCCGGACGGTTCATGAACCAGGCGAGGCCCCCGAAGCCGCCGCCGATCTCGGCGAGGCGCGGCCCGGCATCGATCTGTCCGATCCGCCAGGCGGCATAGGCATGGCTGAAGGCGTGCTCGGGCAGCAGGCTCCCGCCGAACCGCACGCCGTAGGGCGCGCCGATCTCCGGGAAGCGCAGGGGAAAGCCGAGTTCGGCTTCGATCCGGGTGTGCAGGTCCGGGATGGCCCAAGGGGCGGTGTAGTCGCTCTGCTCGGGCGAGCGCACGTCGGCGAGGGCCAGGGCTTCTGCGAGCCGCAGGAGCCGGTCGCACCAGCTCGCGGCGAACGGTTCGGGCGCGTGGCGGGCGAAGGTCGCCGTGGCACGGCCCATGGCGAGGCCGTGCGCGAGATGCGACTGGAACAGGCCCGCGAGCATCGTCGCCAAGCCGGGCGCATCCGCGTCCCGAAGGGCCCGATGGAAGCGGGAGAAGCCGCGGGTCCGCGCCGCCCACATCCCCTCCGTGTCGGGCCGCCCCTCGCGCTCGGTCCTGGCGGCGGCGTGGTTCCAGGCCGCGATGATACGACGAGCGATGGCCTCGTCGTTAGGCCCGGCCGCGGGCTCTGCGAATTCCATCGCCGGCAGTGCGCCGTAAGCACGATAGGGATAGCGGAACGTCCACGGGGCTGCGAGGCCGCCGCCGAGCTCGGTCGTCGCCGCTGGCGGCCGGTAGTGGCGCCCTTCGTTCCGGCCGAAGGCGAGATAATGCTCCGCCGCCGAGGCCAGCGTGCCGGTCTCGATCGCCATGGCGACGTCGGCGTTCAGGTCGAGATAAAGATCCGAGTCGAAATCGGCGGGAAGCGGCGGCGTGCGCTGCCGCCGGCCTCGGCCGATCAGAGCGCCGAGCCCCCGCGATCGTTGCTTGGAGCGGGCCTGGCTCGCTTCATCACGCACGCGCGGCTCCTCACTGAAACGCCGTCGATCGAACCGCAGACCGCGCTTTGCCCAAGGGTCGATGGCCCATGACGCGCTCGGAAAGCGAAGGGCATATCCACGTCGTGCTGGCTGATCCAGAAACAAAAAAGCCCCGGGGCCGGCGAACCGGCTCCGGGGCGATCGAGCGCGGACGAGCTTACTCGTCGTCGCCCTTCTTCTTGTTGAAGGCCGCGCCGAGGATCTCGCCGAGCGAGGCACCGGAATCGGCAGAGCCGAACTGGGCCATCGCCTCCTTCTCCTCGGCGACTTCGAGCGCCTTGATGGAGACCTGGACGCGGCGGGCCTTGCGGTCGAACTGCACGACGCGGGCATCGAACTTCTCGCCGGCGGCGAAACGCTCGGGGCGCTGGTCGCCGCGGTCGCGGGCGAGTTCGGCGCGGCGGACGAAGGTCGTCATGTCGCTGTCGACGATCTTCGCCTCGAGGCCCGAATCCTTCACCTCGGTCACTTCGCAGGTCACGATCTGACCCTTCTTGAGGTCGCCGGCCTCGGCGAAGGGATCGCCGCCCACCTGCTTGATGCCGAGCGAGATGCGCTCCTTCTCGACGTCGACGTCGAGGACCTGCGCCTTGACGATGTCGCCCTTCTTGAACTCCTCGATCACCTGCTCGCCGGGGCGCTGCCAGTCGAGGTCCGAGAGGTGGACCATGCCGTCCACGTCGCCCTCGATGCCGATGAACAGGCCGAACTCGGTCTTGTTCTTGACCTCGCCCTCGACCTCGGAGCCGACGGGATGCTTCTCGGCGAAGGCCTCCCACGGGTTCTGCAGGGTCTGCTTGAGGCCGAGCGAGATGCGGCGCTTGACCGGATCGACCTCGAGGATCTGAACTTCCACTTCCTGGGAGGTGGAGACGATCTTGCCGGGGTGGACGTTCTTCTTGGTCCAGCTCATCTCGGAGACGTGGATCAGGCCCTCGATCCCCGGCTCCAGCTCCACGAAGGCGCCGTAATCGGTGATGTTGGTCACGCGGCCCTTGAGCTTGGCGTCGACCGGGTAGCGCTGGGCGATGCCCTCCCACGGATCGGCGAGCAGCTGCTTGATGCCGAGCGAGATGCGGTGGGTCTCGTGGTTGATCTTGATGATCTTGACCTTGACCGTCGCACCGATCGCAACGACCTCGGACGGGTGGTTGACGCGGCGCCAGGCCATGTCGGTGACGTGCAGCAGGCCGTCGATGCCGCCGAGATCGACGAAGGCGCCGTACTCGGTGATGTTCTTGACGACGCCGTCGATGACCTGACCCTCTTCGAGGTTGGCCACGAGCTCGGAGCGCTGCTCGGCGCGGCTCTCTTCGAGGACGGTGCGGCGCGACACGACGATGTTGCCGCGGCGGCGATCCATCTTGAGGATCTGGAAGGGCTGCGGCGTGCCGAGCAGCGGGGTCACGTCGCGCACGGGACGGATGTCGACCTGGGAGCGCGGCAGGAACGCCACGGCGCCGTCGAGATCGACGGTGTAGCCGCCCTTGACCTGGTTGAAGATCGTGCCGGTGACGCGGTCGTTGTTCTCGAACGACTTCTCGAGCTTGACCCAGCTCTCTTCGCGGCGGGCCTTGTCGCGCGAGATGACGGCTTCGCCGAGCGCGTTCTCGATCCGGTCGACATAGACTTCGACGACGTCGCCGACCTTGAGGTCGCCTTCACGACCGGGGCCGTGGAATTCCTTGAGGGCGACACGGCCTTCCGTCTTGGCGCCGATGTCGATGACCGCGACATCCTTCTCGATGCCGACGACGGTACCCTTGACGACCGAACCCTCGGTGATCTCGTGCTCGAGGAAGGACTCTTCGAGCAGCGCGGCGAAATCGTCACGGCTCGGCGCGGTGTCGCGCGCGTTCAGACCTGCAGACATTCTCTCTCCTGAATGGCCTCTCGCGGAGGCCGGCGTCGGCGGCTCGTGTTGCGGAAGACCCTCTTCCTCACCGCCCGGGACCGAAACGGTCCGGGCTCACCCCCCGATCAAGAAGGGGCCGACGCATGCTCGATAAGCGATGGTCGAGGGCCGACCTCCCGGCGGACAGGAGCGGTGCAATCCGCAGCCTATGATCCGAACGGAAGAATCGGGCGAGTTATTACCCGACGGGCGGGTTCTTCGCAACTTGCGCCGCGGCGAGGATACGACCGTCGTGTCCGTCGATCACGACCTCGGCGATGGCTCCCGGGACCAGACGCTCCGCGAGCCCGTCGCCGAGCCGAACCATCGTGAACGCCTCGGTCCGCCCGGTGCCGCCGCGCTCGACGAGAATGCGCCGGGTCTGACCGACCTCGCCGTCGAGGTGCCGGACCAGGGCCGATGCCCCGGCCGCGCGTAACCGGGCGGCGCGCTCGCGTACCACGTCGCCCGCGACCTGCGGCATCCGCTCGGCCGGCGTACCGGGGCGGGGCGAGTACGGGAAGACGTGGAGATGCGTCAGGCCGCATTCCGCCACGAGGTCGAGGGAGCGGGCGAACTGGGCTTCGGTCTCGGTGGGAAAGCCGGCGATCAGGTCGGCGCCGAAGATCGTCCCGGGACGCAGGCGGCGGACGTCCTCGCAGAACCGGATCGCGTCGGAGCGCGTATGCCGGCGCTTCATCCGCTTGAGGATCACGTCGTCGCCCGCCTGGAGCGAGAGGTGGAGATGCGGCATCAGCCGCGCTTCGGTCGCGAAGGCATCGAGCAGGTCGCCGTCCGCCTCGACCGAGTCGATCGAGGAGATGCGCAGGCGGGCGAGATCGGGCACGGCGGACAGGATCGCCTTGACCAGGCGGCCGAGGGTCAGGTCCGCATCGAGGTCGCGGCCATAGGCGGTGAGGTCGACGCCGGTCAGCACCACCTCGCGACCGCCATGCGCGACGATCCGGCGGACCTGGGCCACGGCGTCGGCGAGGGGGACCGAGCGCGAGCTTCCGCGCCCGAACGGGATCACGCAGAAGGTGCAGCGGTGGTCGCAGCCGTTCTGGACCGGCACGAAGGCCCGGGTGTGACCGGCCATGCCGGTGATCCGCGTCCCATCCGTCGCGCGCGCCTGCATCACGGCGCCGATGCCGGGAGCCGGCGTGGCGTCTCTCCAGGTCTCGGGCCGGGTCTTCGCGGCGTTGCCGACGAGGCGGGTGACCTCGGGCATGGCGGCATAGGCCACCGTCTCGATCTCGGCGCCGCAGCCGGTGACGACGATTTCGGCACCGGGTCGCTCCCGTGCCAGCTTGCGGATGGCCTTGCGGGCCTGCCGCCCGGCTTCGGCCGTGACCGCGCAGGTGTTGACGAGGACGAGATCGCGTTCGGCCGAGGGTTCGAGCGCGTGGTCGCGCATCACCTCGGATTCGACGGTGTTGAGCCGGCAGCCGAAGGTGAGCGTTTCGACGCTCACGGAGCAAGCCCGGAAAAAAGCTCCGGCGCGAAGGTGCCCTCCCCTTCGAGGAAGACCGGGCCGGTCATCAGCACGTGGTCGTCGGCCCGCCACTCGATGGCGAGCTGTCCGCCGGGCAGGCCGACAGTCGCCTGCCGGCCGATCATACGCAGCCGCGAGGCGGCGACCACGGTGGCGCAGGCGGCGGTGCCGCAGGCGAGCGTCAATCCGGCGCCGCGCTCCCAGACGCGGAGCTTGATGATGTCGCGGGCGACGACCTGCGCGATCGAGATGTTGGCGCGTTCCGGGAAGATCGGATGCCCCTCCAGCATCGGCCCGATCCGGCCGAGATCGTAATCGTCGGGGTCGCGATCGACGAAGAAGATCGCGTGCGGGTTGCCCATGCTGACGGCGCCGGGCGAGTGCAGGATCGGATCGTCGATCGGTCCGATCTGCAGCTCGATCCGCCGCGTATCGGGGAAAGGGTCGCGGAGCGGGATCTCGTCCCACTTGAGGCGCGGCTTGCCCATGTCGACGGTGAAGCTGCGGTCGGCGATCCGCCGGACGCCGACGAGCCCGGCCTCGGTCTCCAGCGTCAGCGATCCGCACTCGACCGGCCGCGCCATGGCGGGATCGTCGAGCATGGCGAAGGCGACGCAGCGCGTGCCGTTGCCGCAGGCCCCCGAGCGTGAGCCGTCGGTATTGTAGATCCGCAGGAAGGCATCGGTGCCGGGGGACTTGGCGTCGTGGATCACCATCAGCTGGTCGAAAACCGAGCGCGGGTCTCCGGCGATGGCGCTGGCCTCCGGACCGCTGACGATGTGACGCGAGCCGCGCAGGTCGAGCACGACGATGGCGTTGCCGGCGCCGTGCATCTTCAGGAAGCGGTGATTGGCGAGTGGGGTCATGCGGCTGTGTCGGGCGATCGCTGCGGTGACGGGTGCTCGGGCGGCGGTTCGAGGTTCGGGAATGGTCCGCGTATATGGCAAACCGTACCGCCCGACGCGAGGGCCGGACCGGCATGCGGCATGCGTGCTGAACCGCAGCCTCGCGGAGCGACCGCATCGTCGCTAGCTTGGCGAGAACCGACGGTGCGCGCGATTCGCTGCGGACCAGAGACCGGAGCGCCACCTTGACCCGTCTTCGTCCCGTGACCGCCGCCGCCCTCGCGCTTGCGCTCGCCGTCTCGGCCGGCAGGGCTGCCGAGCAGCCAGCGCCTCCGCCTTCGAAGACGCCCTCCCCCGCCGAGGCGAATCCGCTCTCGACCACGACCGTGCCGGACACCTCCGCCAAGCCTGCCGGCACCGTGAACCCCGCGCCCGACAAATCGCTGGCGCCGCCGAGCGTCCCCGGAACAGCGCCCGCCCGGTCGTCCACGCCTCCGGCGCGCCAGACCCTGGTGCCCGCGCCGGCCGAACCGAGCGACGTCGACGAGGTCACGCTACCGGCCAAGCCCGCCGCGATCCTCTCGGGCAAGACGACCTGGGAGGAGGCCGTCGCGAGCCTGAAGGCCTCCTTCGCCAGGATCGAGGGCGAATTGGCGAAGGCCGGCATCCGTCCGACGGGGCGGCCGCTCGCGGTCTTCACCAAGACCGAGGACAACGGTTTTCAGTACGAGGCGATGATCCCGGTGGAGGCCGTGCCGTCGTCAGGCCCGACCTCGGGCGAGGGCCTGCGTTTCGGTGCGACCCCGAGCGGCAAGGCGCTGCGCTTCAAGCATGCCGGCTCCTACGACGAGATCAGCGGCACCTACGACACCCTGATCGCGTATTTCGACGCCAAGGACATCGCGGTGCAGGACCGCTTCATCGAGGAATACGTCACCGACCTGAGCGAATCCGCCGACGACAAGCTCGACATCAACATCTACGCCCTGCCGAAATAGCGGACCGCAATGCCGCAGGTGGGAACGGGCCTGACTCGCCGCGGATTCCGGCTGCATGCCCATCTCCGCATCTCACGCACGGCCGACCCCCCGATCGAGGCCCGATCCGCTCAGGGCTGATGAGGCGGAGCGCCTCTCGGCCAAGGCGCTCGATATCCACCGGCATCTCTGCACGGTGTACGGCTGCCCGATCGCTTATTTCCACGATCTGGATCCGTTGAGCGAACTGGTCTCGTCGCTGCTCTCCCACAGGACGCGCAATGCCGATTCCGGTCGCGCCTTCAAGGCGCTGAGGGCACGCTGGCCGGATTGGCGGCAGGTCGTGCAAGCCGACCCGGCAGAGATCGAAGAGACGATCCGCTGCGTGACCTGGCCCGAGTTGAAGGGGCCGCGGATCCGCGCCGTCCTTCTCGCCATTGCCGAGATGCGCGGATCGCTGTGCCTCGATTTCCTCGCCGACCTGACCGTCGATGCGGCGCGGGCCTGGCTCGAAGCCATTCCGGGCGTCGGCCCGAAGACGAGTGCGGCGGTGCTATCGTTCTCGACCCTGCGCATGCCGGCCTTGCCGGTCGACAGCCACCACCACCGCGTGGCGCAGCGCACGGGTCTCATCGGCGACACAGTCGATGTCGGTCCCTCGCACGCAATCCTGCGTGCCCAGCTTCCCGAGGATTGGTCGGCACAGGCGCTCTACGACAACCACGAGGTGCTGATGCTGCATGGGCAGCACGTCTGCCACCACCGCAATCCGGCTTGTGCCAGATGCGTGCTCCTCGACCTCTGCCCGACCGGCCGGGCACGGGCTTCGGCCTCGGCGATGAAGGTGTCTTGAGAGCGGTCGTCGCGTCCATCGATCGCCGCGGATCCTTGACCGTGCCGCGCACCGGGTGTCAGAACCCGGCCCTTCGATCGGGCGGTGGGCCGCTCCGGCGCATGGCTTGAAGGATCGCGCCGATGGCGGCGTTTTCGGAGTTGGTGTTTTCCGGCGTCCAGCCGACCGGGAACCTGCATCTCGGCAACTATCTCGGCGCGATCAAACGCTTCGTGGAGATGCAGGAGCGCGATGCGCAGTGCCTCTACTGCGTCGTCGACCTGCACGCGATCACACTGTGGCAGGACCCCGAGGCGCTGAAGGGGCAGATCCGCGAAGTCACGGCGGCGTTCCTGGCCGCCGGCATCGACCCGAAGCGCTCGATCGTGTTCAATCAGAGTCAGGTGCCGCAGCACGCCGAGCTGACCTGGATCTTCAACTGCGTGGCGCGGCTCGGCTGGCTCAACCGCATGACCCAGTTCAAGGACAAGGCCGGCAAGGACCGCGAGGCCGCTTCGATCGGGCTCTACGACTACCCCGTGCTGATGGCCGCCGACATCCTGGCCTACCGCGCGACGCATGTGCCGGTCGGCGAGGACCAGAAGCAGCACCTCGAACTCACCCGCGACATCGCCCAGAAGTTCAACAACGACTTTTCGGGGTCGATCCTCGCCCATGGCCACGGCGAGCAGTTCTTTCCGATCACCGAGCCGCTGATCGGAGGCCCGGCGGCGCGGGTCATGTCGCTGCGGGACGGTGCGAAGAAGATGTCGAAGTCGGACCCCTCCGACAATTCGCGCATCAACCTCACGGATGATGCCGATACGATCGCGCAGAAGGTCCGCAAGGCCAAGACCGACCCGGAGGCCCTGCCCTCCGAGGTCGCCGGCCTCGCCGGGCGGCCGGAGGCGGACAACCTGGTCGGCATCTTCGCGGCCCTGCGCGGGATCTCACGGGAAGAGGTGCTGGCCGATTACGGCGGCTCGCAGTTCTCGACCTTCAAGCCGGCGCTGGTCGACCTCGCCGTCGAGAAGCTGGCGCCGATCGCCGGCGAGATGAAGCGGCTGGTGGCCGATCCGTCCCACATCGACGCGGTGCTCGCCGATGGCTCGGAGCGGGCCGAGGCGCTGGCCGCCCCGACCCTCGATGCGGTCAAGGACATCGTCGGCTTCGTGCGGCGGGGGCCGGCCTTGCGGGCGGTGTGAGACTCAGGCCTCGCCCTTCACCAGCTTCTCACCATAGGCGTCGAGGCTGAGCACGCCCTCGCTCTCGGCGCGCGCACGATCCTCGTCGGCGATCACCTCCTGCACCATGTCGAGGCGCTTCCACTGCGCGAGCGGCGTCTCGCACGCGGCCTTGGGCACGTAGCGGCTCTGCTCGACGCGCGTGTAGGTGTGGATGTAGCGCGGGCAGTTCACCCAGATGCTCGTGACCTCGACCCGCACGATGTACTGCGCCTCGGGGAACTCGCCGACCAAGGGATCGTCGCGCACGACCCGCGCCGTGCCCTGGACACGGACGCGGTGCGGCGTCTCGAAGTCGATGAACAGCATGCCGACCTTATGCTGCCCGGCGATGTTGCCCATCGACAGGAACATGCCGTTGCCGTCGTAACCGGGGAAGGCGAGCGCGTTCGGCCCGAGCACCTTCACGAAGCCGGTCGGGCCGCCCTTGTAGGAAACGGTCGGGTTGCCGTCGGGGTCGACGGTCGAGAGGAAGAACATGTCGCGGCTCTCGATGAAGCCGCTCTCCTGCTCGCCGATCGCCGGCTGGACGTGATGCTTGTCGAGGAAGTCGGCGAGCTTGCGCGTGCCGAATTCGTCCTGCAACGCACGGTGTTCTTCGCTGTAGAGCGAGCCCATCGGAATCGTCCCTCCCCTGACTGTTCTTGTTCGGCGGCAGCTTCGCAAGGCGCGCGGCCGGCCGGAAGGGCATTTTGCCCAAGCGAAATTCGAAGAAAAGGCCGATGTCGCCCTCGCGACACCGGCCGAGATCCGTCGCCGAGGCCGAGCAAAGCCCAGCCTCGACTCCGAAAAGATCAGTTCTTGGACTTATCGACCAGCGCCTTCTCCGAGATCCACGGCATCATGCCGCGGAGCTTGGCGCCGACTTCTTCGATCGGGTGACGGGCGAGCTTGGCGCGGGTGGCCTTGAACGAGGTCTGGCCGACCTTGTTTTCCAGCATCCAGTCGCGGGTGAACTTGCCCGACTGGATGTCGTCCAGCACGCGCTTCATCTCGGCCTTGGTCTCCGACGTCACGATGCGCGGGCCGGTGACATACTCGCCGTACTCGGCGGTATTGGAGATCGAGTAGTTCATGTTGGCGATGCCGCCCTCGTAGATGAGGTCGACGATGAGCTTCACTTCGTGGAGGCACTCGAAATAGGCCATCTCGGGGGCGTAGCCGCCCTCGACCAGGGTCTCGAAGCCGGCCTTGATCAGCTCGACGAGGCCGCCGCAGAGCACGGCCTGCTCACCGAACAGGTCGGTCTCGCACTCCTCCTTGAAGGTGGTCTCGATGATGCCGGCGCGACCGCCGCCATTGGCCGAGGCGTAGGACAGGCCGAGGTCGTGGGCATTGCCGGAGGCGTCCTGGGCGATGGCGATCAGCGTGGGGACACCGCCGCCCTTGAGGTATTCGCCGCGCACGGTGTGGCCGGGGCCCTTGGGGGCGACCATCAGGACGTCGAGATCCTTGCGGGGCTCGATCAGGTTGAAGTGCACGTTGAGGCCGTGGGCGAACAGGAGGGCGGCGCCCTGCTTCATGTTGCCCTCGAGCGACTCCTTGTAGATGTCGCCCTGCAACTCGTCTGGGGTGAGCATCATCACGACGTCGGCCTGCTTGGCGGCGTCGGCGACGTTCATCACCGTGAAGCCCTCGTGCTCGGCTTTCTTGGCGGTGGCCGAGCCCTCGCGCAGGGCGATGATGATGCCCTTCACGCCGGAGTCGCGCAGGTTGAGCGCGTGGGCATGGCCCTGGCTGCCGTAGCCGACGATGACGACCTTCTTGCCCTTGATCAGGTTCAGGTCGGCGTCGCGATCGTAATAAACCCGCATGTTTCTTGTCCTTCTGCTGAAGCTGGTGTGGTTAGCTTTGGGGCTGGCCGTAGAGGGCCAGAAACTGCTCGACCGCGCTGGCGGCGTCGCGTCGGATCTCGGCGGCGTCGAAGTCGATCGCATCGCCGAGCAGAAGTCGGATCTGGACGTCGCGGCCGACGAGGCCGAAGAACGTCCGGAAGGCGGTCTCGCTGTCGTCGAAGGCCAACAGCCCCGCCGCGCGCCCCGCCTCCAGCAGCGGCTTCAGGCGATCGCCGATGGCGAAGCGCCCGTTCGCCAGGACGATGCTACCGAGATTGCTCTTGCGCGATCCGGCATCGCCGATGGCGATGCGGTTCAGGGCGATCGAAGCGGAGCTCGAAATGACTTCGAGCCATGTCGTCGCGAAGTCCCGCAGGCTCTCGCTCAAGGTGGCGACATCGAGCGCGCGGGCCTCGTAGCGTCCGGCGCGCACCCGCGAGGCCTGCCACTGCACCGTCGCGGTCAGCAGGCCGTCGCGGTCGCGGAACCACTTGTAGAGCGTTTCCTTGGAGCAGCTCGCACGGCGCGCGACCGCGTCCATGGTGAGCTGGTCGCCCGCCTCCACCATCAACCCGAGCACGGCGTCGAGCACGGCCTGCTGGCGGGCGGATGGGGTCGTGGTCTCGATGGCGGGGCTTGATTCCATTGCACTCCGGGGGGCCGTACCGTACCGTACGGTTCGGCTCATAGGCGGATTTCGATCGTGCCGCAAGGGCGGTTCTCAGGCCGGAAGCGTCAGCCCTTCGCGCGCCAGAACCGCACGTACGGCCGGCCGTCCCGCGACGCGGCGGGCATGGGCGGTCCAGGCCGGGAAGCGATCGGCCATGGCGAAGCGGAGGGTCGGGCTGCTGCCCCAGTTCCAAAACACCAGCAGGTAAGGATCGACCCCGCTGTAGTGAACGCCCAAGGCCCAGCCGCCGTGCGAGAGCCGCACTTCGGTCATCGTGGCGAGGTCGCCGTAGGTGTCGGCGCCCTTGGCACGGATCGCGTCAAGACCCTCGTCCTCGTCCGAGTAGCGCGACGGCATCCGCGCCTGCCGAAAGGCCGCGTGGTGGTTGGTGGCGAGCCAGGCGAGCCATTCGTCGGCGATGGCCTGATCGCGCGGATCCTCGGGCCAGAGCCCGGCGTCCGGATGCGAACGGGCGACGTGGCGCAGGATCGCCTGGGTTTCGGTCAGCACCCAGCCGTCCTCCCAGAGCGCCGGCACCCGGCCGCGCTCGTTGACGGCGAGGTATTCCGGTGCACGCTGGCCACCCTTGGCGAGGTCGATCCGCACGGTCTCGAAGGGTGTGCCGGTTTCTTCGAGGGCGATGTGGGCGGCGAGGGAGCAGGTGCCGGGGGCGTAATAGAGTGTGCGGGCGGTCACGGTGTCGGCCCCGGAAGATCGCCGTCCGCAACGGCTCCGATCGGCACGGCGACCTTCAGCCTGATTTCTGCGAGCACCGAGGCTGGCACGGCTCCAACGCGCCGAAAGCCGTGCGTCGATCGATCGACGCTACGGATTTGGTCGGCGAGCACGGCTCCGGCAACGGGCAGTCCCGCAGGAAGGATGACCTTCGTGGGCCAAGGATGCGTGTTGCTCGTGATTGGGCAGATGATCGCCGTCGCGTTCCGCAGATGAAACGCGCTGTCGGTCAAGACGACGGCAGGCCGAACACCATTCTGCTCGCGACCCTTGGTCGGCCCCAGATCGACCCAAACAAGGTCGCCCGAAGACGGCGGCAGCTCATCGATCGCCGTCATCGATGATTTCTGCACCGACGTCCGGACCCCCATCGACTACGTCCGGACGGTGGGACGGTCCCAGTCGGTCCATCTCGGCAATCATGTCGGCCAGCATCAATTCGCGCTTTCGCTTCGGCATGATTTCGACGATCTGCCCTTCGCGCAACCCGAGCGAATGGATGTCCTCGGCCGAAAGCTGGACAACGAAATCATCGCCTCTTGGCGCCACCTTGGCTTCCATCGCAGATCCTCCTGCGGTCCGTCTGCGAGGCCATGATAGCATTGCTTCCGGCAAAGACGCGTTCAGAGCGCCTCCGCCCCCCGCTCCATCGCCGCGATCCCCGTGCGCGAGATCTCGACGAGGCCGATCACGCTGAGAAGCCGGATGAAGCGGTCGACCTCCTCGGTCGTACCGGTCAGCTCGAACACGAAGGAGCTGAGCGTCGCGTCGAGCGTGCGCGCGCCGAAGGCGGCGGCGAGCGTCAGGGCTTCGCTGCGGTGATCGCCGGTGCCGGCGACCTTCACGAGGCAGAGCTCGCGCTCCAGCGCCCGGCCCTGCAGGGTCAGGTCGACGACGCGGTGGACCGGGACGAGCCGGTTCAGCTGCGCCTTGATCTGCTCGATCACCACGTCGGTGCCGGTGGTGACGATGGTGAAGCGCGAGATGTGGCGCGCCTCCTCCGTCTCCGACACGGTCAGGCTCTCGATGTTGTAACCGCGGCCCGAGAACATCCCGGCGATGCGTGCAAGCACGCCGGGTTCGTTGTCGGCGATCACGGCGAGCGTGTGCCGGTTGACGGTCTCGAACTTCGTGGGTTCGGGGTAATGCGTGTTCATGGCGTTCATGGTTCGGCTCCCGGACCGGTCAGACCAACATCTTGCCTTCGGCCGAGATCACGTCGCCGATCTCGACGCCGGTCTCGCCGAGGTAATCGGAGAGCAGCATCTCGTTATGCGCCTTGCCCGACGGGATCATCGGGAAGCAGTTCTCCTTCTTGTCCACGACGCAGTCGAAGATCACCGGACCGTCGTAGTCGAGCATCTCCTGGATGGCCGCGTCGAGGTCGCCGGGCTTCTCGCAGCGGATGCCCTTGGCGCCGTAGGCCTCGGCGAGCTTGACGAAGTCCGGCAGGCTCTCCGAGTAGCTCTGCGAGTAGCGCGAGCCGTGCAGCAGCTCCTGCCACTGGCGCACCATGCCCATGTACTCGTTGTTCAGGATGAAGATCTTGATCGGCAGGCGATACTGAACCGCCGTCGACATCTCCTGCATGTTCATCAGGATCGAGGCCTCTCCGGCGATGTCGATGACGAGTCCGTCCGGGTTGGCCAACTGCGTGCCGATCGCGGCGGGCAGGCCGTAGCCCATGGTGCCGAGACCGCCGGAGGTCATCCAGCGGTTCGGCTCCTCGAACTTGAAGTACTGCGCCGCCCACATCTGGTGTTGGCCGACCTCCGTCGTGATGAAGGTCTTGCGGTCCTTGCAGGCCTCGTAGAGGCGCTGGACCGCGTATTGCGGCTTGATGATCGTGCCCGACGGCCAATAGGCGAGGCACTCGCGCGCCTTCCACGTGTGGATCTTGCCGAACCACTCGTCGAGGCGGCCCTTGTCCGGCTGCTTCGGCAGGGCGCGCCAATCGGCCAGCATGTCCTCCAGCACCGAGGCGCAGTCGCCGACGATGCCGATATCGGCGCGCACGACCTTGTTGATCGAGGAGGCGTCGACGTCGATGTGGATCTTCTTCGAGAACGGCGCGAAGGCGTCGAGCCGGCCGGTGATGCGGTCGTCGAAGCGCGCCCCGACGCAGATGATCAGGTCGCTGTCGTGCATCGCGAGGTTGGCTTCGTAGGTCCCGTGCATGCCGAGCATGCCCAGGAACTTGTCGTCCGAAGCCGGGAAGCAGCCGAGGCCCATCAGGGTCGACGTCACCGGGAAGCCGGTCTCGGCAACCAACGCGCGCAGCAGCCGCGTCGCCTCGGGTCCGGAATTGATGACGCCGCCACCGGTGTAGAACACCGGGCGCCGGGCATTCGCCATCATCTCGACGGCAGCCTTGATCCGCTCGCCGTCGCCCTTGAAGGCCGGGTGGTAGGTCTTGTGGCCGTTCTCGGTCGGCCGCTCGTAGATCCCGCTTGCGAACTGGATGTCCTTCGGCAGGTCGATGACGACCGGGCCGGGACGCCCGTGCGAGGCGATGTAGAAGGCCTCGTGCAGGATGCGCGGCAGGTCCTCGATCGATCGGACGAGGTAGTTGTGCTTCGTGCAGTGGCGGGTGATGCCGACCGTGTCGCATTCCTGGAACGCGTCGGTGCCGATCAGGTGGCTCGGAACCTGACCAGTGATCGCGACGATCGGGATCGAGTCCATCATCGCGTCGGTGAGGCCGGTGACGATGTTGGTGGCGCCGGGGCCTGAGGTGACGAGAACGCAGCCGACCTTGCCCGACGAGCGGGCATAGCCCTCCGCCGCGTGGATCGCGCCCTGCTCGTGGCGCACGAGCACGTGCTTGATCTGCTCTTCGCCGAAGAGCGCATCGTAGATCGGCAGCACTGCGCCGCCCGGATAGCCGAACAGGGTGTCGACGCCCTGGTCCTGGAAAGCCCGGATGACCATCTGGGCCCCGGTCATGACCTCGCCGCTCATCGTCTCCTCCATCATCCCGTTGTTCGTGCGACGACCCTGGCTTTCGGCAACAAAAAAGGGCCCCGAGGGACCCTGCATGCGCCACCGACCGGGTCTGCGGGCTCCGTTAAGCCCGCCCCGTCCGTGGCGCTTCCGCTACGATGAGAACCGTACGCATGTGAAAAGTTGACCTGTCTCGAAGTCGAGCGGCTCGTGTAGTCGAAGGCTGCGGAAGCGTCAACGGCAAGTTCGAGCCTTCGATACGTCGGACGCCGAGGGTACGGATCGGCGACCGATCGCGGTTCGCGCTGGCGAAGCCCGGTGTTCGTGCAGCACCGCGATTGCAGCCGCCATGGACCGGCCCTATCTCGGCCGTACGCCTCGGCCACAAGGAGCATCGGTGGCGCCGCCCTCGACCACGACGTATCTCGTCCTCGACGTGGCCGGCACGCCTTGCGCTCTGCCGCGCGAGGCCGTTCGCGAGATCCTGCCGCTGCCGCATCTGCATGCGCCTCCGGCCGCCGCCGGGCCTCTGGCCGGCTTCCTCAATCTCGGCGGCGTTCCGCTCCCGGTTCTCGACCTTGCCAGACTTCTGGGGCTACGTGACGCGTCGGACCCCGATCCGTACCGGCACGTCCTCCTCGCCGCCGACGGCAGCCTCGCGCTGCTCGTCGACCGGGTGCTCGACGTGATCCAGGCCGGTGCGGATACCGTGCGCCCGGTCGCCGAAGGCCGGACCCTCAACGGTTGCATCGAGGCCGAGGTCGCGCTCGGCGACCGCCTCGTCCACGTGTTGTCGATGGCGCGCCTCCTGACTGCCGAGGAGCGGGAACGCGTCGCTGCCCTCGGTCGGCGGGCCGCCGAGCGGCTCGCGGCGTTCGACCTGTCCGCCGTGTCGTGAGGCGGGAGACCGTGCCCTTCGACCGGAGCCGCTTCAGGCGTGGATCGGGACCGGCGGCAGATCCGGCCTTTCCAGCGCTGAAGGCGCGGGTGATCGCGCGGACCGCCCACCACTACTATGCCGACAAGGACGATCTGCTCTTCGACCGTCTCGCCAGACGCTTCAAGGCGCTCAACCTGCCCGATGCCCGGGCCTATCTCGCCCATCTCGATGGAGCGGACGGGCGCGAGGAATGGACCGCGCTCGAGGCCGAGATCACCATCGGCGAGACCTTCTTCTTCCGCTACGCCGAGCAGTTCGCGGCGCTGAGGCAGCAGATCCTGCCGGCGCTCATCGCGGCGCGGCGTGAGGAGCGCACGCTGCGGATCTGGAGCGCCGGCTGTTCGACAGGGGCCGAGCCCTACTCGATCGCGATCCTGCTGCACGAGCTCCTCGGCGCCGACCTCGTCCGCTGGGACGTCGGCATCGTCGGCACCGACATCAGCGAAGCCGCCCTCGCCACCGCCCGGGCCGGCGAGTACGGCCGCTGGGCACTGCGCACCATGCCGACCGAGGAGCGATTGCGCTGGTTCCGTCCCGCCGCGCCCCGGCCCGGCGCCACCCGCGAGGGCGGCTACCGTTTGCGCTCCGAGTTCCGCGACATGGTGCGGTTCGAGCGGCGCAACCTGATGGGGCTGATCGACGGCACCGTGCCCGCGAGCTTCTCGGGGTTCGACCTCGTCCTCTGCCGCAACGTGCTGATCTACTTCAGTGCCGAGCACGTGCTCGGCATGATGCGCGGTTTCGCCGATCGGCTGCGCCCCGGCGGCTGGCTGCTGATCGGGCATGCCGAGCCGAACCCGGCTTTCGACGCCTGGCTCACCCCGGTCGCCCTCCCGGGCACCGCGGCTTACCGCCGCCGGGACGAACCCCCGCTTCCCGGCACGAGCCCGCGGCAAGCCTGGGATCATGCGCCCCTGCCCGATCCGGCGCCGACGGCGACCGTTTTCGCCTATGCCGAGGACGTCGTGCCGGACGCCATCGCGATCGATCCGATCCCCCTGCCCGATGCTGTCTTGCCAGCAGGTTCGCCGGTCGACTTCGACTCTCCCGAAGACCGGCTGTCCCGCATCCGCGCCCTGGCGGATGCCGGCGATACGGGCGAGGCGTGGAAACAGCTGCGCAAGGCCGTCGATGCCGATCCGACCGCGGCACCCCTGCGCTACTACGAGGGTCTCCTCGCCCGCAGCCTGGGACGCGAGGCCGAGGCCGAACGGGCCTTGCGCGGCGCGCTGTTTCTCGACCGCGACTTCGTGATGGCCCATCTCCATCTCGGCCTGATGTTGTCCTCGCTCGGCCGCCGCGCCCCCGCGCGCCGCGCCCTCGACAACGCGCTGCGCCTCGCGCAAGGACTGGAGCCTGATGCGGCCCTTCCCGAAGGAGACGGCGTGACGGCGGGCGATCTTGTGGTGACGGTGCGCCATGCGCTCGAAGAGTTCGGGCGCCCTCTGCGGTGAGCGAGACCGAACGCCATCGCGCCCTGCTCGATGAACGCTCGGCGGCCCTGGCCGCGCGCGGACTCGTCGACCGCCAGGTCGGAGCGTGCCGGGATTTCCTGGTCTGCCTGGTCGGCGCCGAGCAGTACGGGTTTCCCCTGTCGGCCACGGCGGCCGTGATGCCGGAGCGGGGCTGCACGAAGGTGCCGGGGGCGCCGGCGGCGCTGCGCGGCATCGTCGCCCATGCCGGATCCATCCTCAGCGTGATCGACCTTGCCGAGGCTCTTGGGTTCCGCCGCGACGACGCGAATGCCGGGCAAGGCCACTTCCTGCGGCTGCGCGCCGACGATCCGCCCGTGGCGTTCGCCGTCGACCGCGTGCTCGGTCTCGCCAGCGTGGAACTCGACGCGATCGAGGCACCGCCCCTGGCGGACGATCGCGACGGCTTGGGAGCGGAGCCGCTTTCGGGCTATGCACCGGCCGGCTCGGATCGCGGCGGCACCGTGAGCGGCGGCTTCACCATCCTCGACCTGCCGCGCCTTCTGCGCCCCTTTCTGCCTTGATGCGCGCGCGCGCGACGCCCGGAGCCTGACGTCACGTGTCGATCTCGATCGGAAAACGCATCCTGCTCGGCTTCGCCGTCATCACGGCGATCCTGGTGGCGCTCGGGCTCTACGCGACCGGCCAGATCGGCACGGTTCGCGAAACGATCGACCGGATCGTGGCGCGCGACCTGATGGTGCTGCGCCAGCTCGACGACCTCGGCAACAGGGCGCGCGACCTCGGTGTCCAGCGCCGCAACGCGGTCATCGCCGTGCTCATGCGCGAGCGCGGGCGCACCGTGAAGGACGAGGACTACTACGCCACCTGGCGCCGCACGGCGGCGGCGACCGACGCGCTCTTCGCCGATCTCGTGCGCATGTCCGGTGAGCTCCGGGCACAGTCGATCTCGTCGGACCGGTCCGCCGCCTGGGACCGCCTCGGCAGCGCACTCCGGGATACGCTGCAGACCTACAACGTCTATCGCGACAGCAGCGACACGCAGCTCAAGGCGGTGGCCGCCGGGGATTTCGAACGTGTCGAGACGATGAATGCGGAGGTCAGCCGGCTCTACGAGGCCACGGTCTCCGGCATCGAACTGACCCGCGCCGCGTTGGACGGCAGCATTGCCGCCGGACAGCGTGGCGCCACCGAGATCTACGAGCGCAGCCGGCTCTCGATCCTGCTGACGCTGATCGGCGGCGTGGCCCTGAGTCTTCTCGTCGCCTGGGCGATCACGCGCGCCGTGGTGCGGCCGATCACCGATGTC
>NZ_BJZT01000030.1 GCF_007992175.1 Methylobacterium haplocladii
AACTTGTTCGCTTGCAACGCAACGGTTGCAGAGATTGGAGGCCGTTCGCATGATCCGCTCGATCGGTCTCGTCGCACTACTCCTGGCGACCTTGGCCTCTCCCGCTGTCTCGCGGCCCTCGACGACCGACATGACCTGCGCCCAGGCGCGGACCATCGTCCTGGGGGCGGGCGGTATCGTGCTCGGCACCGGCGGGCAGACCTACGATCGCTTCGTGCGCGACCGGAGTTATTGCGAGCCGACAGAGGTCGGAAAGCGCGCCTTCGTGCCGGCCCGCGACACGCCGCAATGCTTCGTCGGGTACACCTGCTACGAGCCCGGCCGCGGCGACCGATTTGGCGACTTCTGATTCGTATTCGGGCGTCTCAGCGACAAACGATCGGCGCCCTTGCTCAGGTCGGGACAGCGGTCATCGGGCAGCTTGCTTCGCCGAAGAACCGCTGCGTTCAGCTGGAATGCGCAAGGGCGCATAGACCGATGGGCCTGGCCGATCGGATCACGCGCTGACCTGTTCCAACGTGCCAGAGCCAAATGCCGTCGGCGCGCATGCGAGAAGCACCCACTTCCGCAAGTGTGATCCGGATCATAGAGGCAAACCTCAATGTCTGAGAAATCAGGTTGTCCGCGGCCATCCTGCCGCACAACCTGAAAGGCTCATGTCATGACCAATATTTATTCCGTCTCATTCGTCGCCGCTGCACTGGCGATGAGCGCCGCTCCTTCGCAGGCCCGGCCTACCGAAAAGGCAATTGCCGAAAGTCGTGTCAGACTTGTACCGAAGATCACCGATAGCCAATACATGCGTCTCGACCCGCCGACGATGAATGCATGTTTGGCTGTTGTCGATGGCGGAGAAAACAGGTACGACCGGATGTATAACAGCATCGGCACTTCGAGCTGCTATAGTCGGCGCTGAGACTTCAGTCAAAAAATCGTGAACAATCACAAAGCAAACCAAATTATCTCATATCCTCGCCCGCAGATTGTACGTTATGCGGACGAGGTTCAGTAAAATATGCCTTGAGCGGCACATCCACCCTGGTTTTTGCTTCACCTGTGGATCTTATTGATACGCGACGTCTCGATGCGCGCATGAATGTGGGGCGACCGGTTTTGTAGATTTTTCATCGCAATATCCAAAAACAGTATAATATAGAATTTGAATTCGGCTCTCGGACTCGTCCGCGATGACGACGCAATGGCCGCTCACTCAGCAGCCGACCGAGGTTCTGCGCGTCTCTGTGGATCACGCGAGACGGCGGGACGTGCTTGGCTGGCTCGGAGCCACGGTTGCCGGGATGCCCTCGGCCCTCGCACAACAATCCGCCCCGCCGGTCGTCGGCTATCTCGGCCTCGAGTCGCCTGGGCTTTTCGCCACCCGCCTGGCCGCCTTTCGCAACGGTTTGGCTGAAGCGGGCTACCGTGAAGGCCGGAACGTGGTGCTCGAATTTCGCTGGGCCGAGGGGCACTACGGCAGGCTGCCGGGGCTTGCGAAAGACCTCGTCGAGCGGCGGGTCACGGTGCTCGCAGCACCGGGCGGAGCCCCTGTCGCGCTCGCGGCGAAGTCGGCGACAGCGACGATTCCGATCATCTTCGAAATGGGAGGAGATCCCGTTGCCCTTGGCATCGTGGACAATCTGGCGCGGCCGGACGGCAACGTCACGGGTGTCTCCAGCCTGAGCGTCGACGTCTCGAGAAAGCGACTGGAATTTCTGCGGGAAGTGGTTCCGAATGCGACGGAATTCACTGTGGTCGTCAACCCGACCAGTCCGACCGCGCACTCGCAGCTGCAGTCCCTCGATGAAGCGGCCAGCGCACTCGGTATCCGGCTTCACGTCTCACCCGTCAGCCGCCAGGAGGATTTCGAGCCGATCTTCTCGAGACTTGCCGATGGCCGGAAGAGCGGTCTGGTTTTCACCTCCGATCCTTACTTTGCCAACCGCAGTCGGTACCTCGCCGAGCTGTCTCTCCGTTACGCCCTGCCGGCTGTGACGCAGTCGCGGGACTTCGTTCTCTCCGGCGGTCTCATGAGCTACGGCGGCGACTTCACGCAGTCGCATCTCCAGGCCGGACTCTACGTCGGTGAAATACTGAAAGGCGCGCGCGCCTCCGATCTGCCGGTGCAGCTCGTCACGAAAGTCGAGCTTTTCATCAATGCGAGAACCGCCGGCAGACTGGGCCTGACGGTCCCATCGTCCCTCTTGAGCGGCGCCGACACGGTGATCGAATGAGCGGGGCGGACGTCCGTGATCAGGATCCGCGCGAGAGATGGTCGGAGACGGCGTAGATGGGCACTTCGCCGCTCAGCCCCTTCAAGGGCCGTGATCCGAGCGAGGTCACGGCCGCGCGCCCGCAGACGGCTTCGGCCAGGACGACGTCGATCAGGATCTGCGCGTCGGCTGCGGACGCGCAGAGGCGGGCCGCCAGGTTCACGACAGGACCGATCGCGGTGTAGTCGTAGCGTTCCTCGTATCCGATCCGCCCGACCGTTGCCGTTCCCATGGCGGCGCCGACACCGAAACCGATCCGGTATCCCTTTCGGCGCCATGTCGCGATGAGTGTCTGAACCGCGGTCTGCATGTCGATCGCGAGACACGTCGCGGCAAAGGCGGGATCCGGCGAACGGACGGGGGCATTCAGAATGGCCATGAGGCCGTCGCCGGTGAAGGAGATCAGCGTGGCGCTATGAGCCGTGACCGCTCGGCCGAGCGCCTCGAAGTACGCGTTGAGCACCTCCATGACCGCCTCGGGTGCGGAGGCTGCGGAAAAAGCCGTGAAGCCGCGCAGGTCGCAAAAAATCACGGCGACGTCGACACGCTGGCCGTCGAGGACGTTGTCGTCGCCGGCGCGGTCGACGAGCTCGGCGATCTGGGGCGCGAGGAAGTGCTTCAGACGCGCGATGCGTTCTTGACGCTCCTGCGAGAGAGCCAATTCGCCCGCCATGGCGTTGAAGCGCGCTGCGAGCCGGCCCAGTTCGTCGGCCGAGGTGATCGCGATCCGGTGCTCGAAGTGCCCCGCGCCGATCTGCTCGGTGCCGTATTCGAGGCGTTGAATCGGCCCGGTCATGCGCCGTGCGAGCCAATAGGCGAGGCCGGCTGCGAAAAGCGCGCCGAGGATAAGCAACGCCCCCGTACGGAGGAGCGCTTTCGAGATTGGCCCGAACGCTTCTGCTACCGGCAGCATGACGATCACCGTCCAGTCGACGGCCGCGATGGCGGCCATCGAGGCGATGACGCGTTGCCCCGCGGCATCCCGCCCCGTCGCGGAACCGCTGGACGTGCGGATGACGTCGCGCAGCTTGACCAGGGGACGCGTTGCCGGATCGTCCGCCCCCCGCAACACGAAGTTGATGTCGGGATGCGCGATCAGCCGCCCCGGGCCGTCCAGGACGAAAGCTTGCCCGGTCTCGCCCACCCGGATGCCGGAGACGACTTCCTGGATGAGTTTGAGATTGATCTCTGCGACGGCGACACCGACCGAGGCCCGATTGCCAGCGACCGCGACCAGCACGAACGGCTCGGAGCCGCGATGGTAGGTCACGGGCCCGTACCAAACCCGGTTCGCCCGAGCGCCCGCAACGGCCGGGTCTGCCGAGAGGTCGGAGCGGCTATCCACACGGTTCAGATCGACGCGCGAGACGTGCAGCCGCTCTCTGCCGTCGCCGTCGACGAGCGCAAGGGTCATGATGGCAGGCACTTGTCGCAACAGCCGCGAAGCATCGACCCTGTGGCGGTCCTCGGGTGCCGCCGTCCAGGAGAGCTGAACCATCCAACCGAGCTGTTCGCGGATATTGTCGATGAAGGTCCGGATGCGAAAGGCCGCAGCACGCGCCTCCAAGCCGAGCTGCTCGTGCAGCTGCTCGCGGCGATCCCGGTAGCCGAACCAGGCTTCCAAGCCAGCGTTCGCAAAGAGAGGGAGTGCCAAGGTGGCGAACAGTACGACGAAGTACTTTGCGAACAAGGACCGGTGTAGGGGTGCCCATGTTCGGATCATGGCGTGCACAACCGCTCTGGGTCTCGTACGAACGCCATTCGCCCGTACACGCATCGACGAGGCGGAACGGCATCGGCTTCATGCTTGCCGAAGGCTTGACCGATCGCGGCCGCCATCGGGGCCGAGCCGGTCTTTGCCGCCAAGTCGAGTCGGATCGATGGCATATATCGTCCGCTTATCAGTGGCGAAACAAGCGAATGCTGTATATGCATGACTCGCTGTCGGCGGCCTGCTTATTCCGGTCCCAGATTGCGGAACACTAACAAAACTTTTGGTTCGGGCAGATATTTTCATCAAGCATTCGCCTATGACCGCGAATGCTCGCGTCATGAATGTTGCACATGCCGCCCGTTCTGGTAAATCTATAAGGCCTCGTAGGGCGATGGCCATGCCTGAAACCGTCCAGCTTGTACGGCTCCTATCTGCGAATTCTTTCTTTGTCGGGCTCAGGAACGAATCGCTGCAGAGTGTGGCGCGCCTTTGCGTGAATCGCGAATTGGCGGCCCGCGAGACGCTGTTCCGAAAGGACGACCCGGGCGAGGCCCTCTACGCCGTGCGTCGTGGAGAGGTCAGAATCGCCACGCGAACCGCCGAGGGGCGCGAACTCACGCTCAATCTTCTCGGTCCGGGCGACATCTTCGGCGAGATCGCTCTCCTCGACGGCCGACCCCGCACCGCCGAAGCCGTTGCCACCGAGGCCACCACCCTCTCCGTCATCCATCGTAGCGACTTCCTCGCATTGCTCGCGCGGGACTCCGATATCGCGCTCCGCATCATCGAGCTTCTGTGCGAGCGCGTCCGTTGGATGAGCGATCGCATGGAGGAGACGAACTTCCTAACCCCCGCCGCCCGCATCGGGCGCCGCCTTGCGGCCTTGGCCGACGATTACGGTGACGATGTACGGGTTACCCAGGACGAGTTGGCCGTGTTCGCCAACACAACCCGAGAGACGGTCAACCGGCACCTGCAGGCGTGGAAGCGGCGCGGCTGGGTCAAACTCGGCCGCGGGCGGTGCCGCATCCTCAGTCGCGACGGACTGAAAACCGCCGCGGCAGGGGGAGATGCCTCCTCATAGGTCAGTTCAAGCCGGAAGGTGTTTCGGGCTGATGCGCTCGGTGCTTTTCACGAAACGCCCGCTGCGCCCTGCCGGGTCGCGCGAGAACTCTCGGTGAACGGGAGTTCTGTAAGCGACATTAGTTCGAGCCGCCGCCCGAGGTCATGCCGAGGTTCTGCGCTATCGGGTCGCGCTCCGGAAACTCCGCATTGCCGAGCGTGCTGCTGCGCAAAGAGCGCCCGGGGAGGCCGAAGTCGCCAATCGAACGGTTGCTGCCGGGACGACTTGGATCGGCCAGGTCGAAACTGTCGTAGCGCGTCGGAACGTCGCCGATGCGCGGCGCGTGCCGATGGGCTGCGAAGGCCGGCGATGCCGCGACCGGCAGCAGAAGCAGGATGGCGGCGGCAGTCCGGAAGGGGGCTCGGGCGCTGCGGGTGAGGCGATGGATCGTCATGTCGGTCTCCTTGGGGGGCAGCCAGCCGGGGTCTGTGACGCGGGCGGCCCGAGATCCGGCACGATGCCGAACTCGTCCTCCTGCCATCTGAACACTGTTCGAGATCTTGGCTGTGCTGACTTCGAACGAGGGGCTCTCGGCCTCTCACGGTAACCAGACTACGCACCGGGCTGCTTTATTCCCGGGCTCGAAATAGAAATTCATCGAGAGTCGAGCAACGACCCGGCACGCGCGCATACCATCGAGAATGGCGCACCGGTTTATTTTGCAGTGCCGGGAATAACCCTGGCCATCGGACGGTCTGGATCCGCAAGGGACGCCCACGTCCCCGAACGACACGGAGCCGGACCATGCACGATCCCACGGATTCGAACGACGATCCGGCGCGACCGAGCCGCCGCGGCGCGCTCGAGTGCATGGTCTGGGCCGGCACCGGCCTCGTCTGGACGCTGGGAGGGGGCCTTCCGCGAGCGATGGGGCTGGAGCGGGCGCTGGCGGCCGAGGCGTCGCCGATGCCCTTCAGTTTCCTCCAGATCAGCGACAGCCATGTCGGCTTCAACAAGCCGGCGAACCCGGATGCCCTCGGCACCCTGCGCGAGGCAGTCGAGAAGATCCGCACGCTGCCGCAGAAGCCGTCCTTCATCATCCACACCGGTGACATCAGCCACCTGTCGAAAGATCGGGAGTTCGACGATGCCGACCAGATCCTGCGCGAGACCGGCGTGCCCCTGTTCTTCGTGCCCGGCGAGCACGACCTGCTCGACGACGAGCAGGGCCGCGCCTATCTCAGCCGTTACGGCAAGGGAGCACGCGGCGCCGGCTGGTACAGCTTCGACCAAAGCGGCGTGCATTTCATCGGGCTCGTCAACGTCGTCGACCTGAAGGCCGGTGGCCTCGGGAATCTCGGCGCAGAGCAACTCGACTGGCTGGAGCGGGACGTCGCGGGACTGTCCACGAGCACCCCGGTCGTCGTCTTCGCCCATATCCCGCTCTGGACGGTCTATCCCGAATGGGGCTGGGGCACCCAGGACGGTGCCCGCGCCCTCGCGCTGCTCAAGCGGTTCGGCTCGGTGACCGTGCTGAACGGGCACATCCATCAGATCATTCAGAAGGTCGAGGGCAACGTCGCCTTCCACACCGCGCGCTCGACGGCCTTCCCGCAGCCCGCGCCCGGCAGCGCCCCCTCACCGGGGCCGATGAAGGTGCCGGCCGGCGATTTGAGGCGCCATCTCGGCATCGCCAGCGTCACCCTGGTGCACGGCAACGCGCCGCTCGCCGTCATCGACAGCCCGCTCGCCGGCTGACGCCAATCCCTCCCGCGAGATCAGGAGCCCGCCATGGCCGCATCGTTCGCCCTCATGAATCCGCGCATCCGACTCTGGCTCGGTGCTGCCGTCGCCGCCCAGATGCTCGCCTCGACGCACGCATCGGGGGCGATGGCTGCCGAGGCCGTCACCATCCGTATCGACAACTTCACCTTCGGCCCGGATCTGGTGACCGTCGCGCCGGGCACGGCCGTGACCTGGATCAACGGCGACGACATCCCCCACACGGTGGTCTCGCAAACCAAGCAATTCCGCTCGAAGACGCTCGACACCGACGACCGCTACACCTTCACCTTCGACGCTCCGGGGGAGTATCCTTACTTCTGCTCGTTGCACCCGCACATGACCGGCAAGGTCGTGGTGAAGCCCCCGGCGGGCTGAGGCGGCATGGCCTCGGGGCAGCCGGTGGCGGATGCGGGAGCGATCGCGTGAGAGCGGACGCGCTGATGGAGGCCGGATGGTCCATGCGGGTGGCAAGCACCGCCATGCCGATGTCGGCCTGCCTTGGCGCCGTGTCGCGGCGCATCGCCTCCTGGCTGTCGCACGCCAGCGCGGCCGTCGAGGGCGCGGCTTTTGCGGGCGAGCCCGCGCGGCCCGTGCCCGGTGTCCATCCGACATCCTCGATGGGCGGCGCGGGCTTTCGCGAGACGGTGCTTCCGCATCTCGATGCCGCCTACAACCTCGCTCGCTTCCTGACCCGCGACGCGGATGCCGCCGACGACATCGTGCAGGACGCCTTTCTGCGGGCATTCCGGGGCTTCGACGGGTTCCGCGGCGGCGATGCCAGGGCGTGGCTCCTCACCATCGTGCGCAACTGTGCGCGCAGCTGGGCCACCGAGCGAAGCCGGGTTCGTGCGCTCTGCGAGCCTTTGGTGCCGCTAGCACAGGCCGGGGCCATGCCGGATGCCGATACGACGGACCGGGAGCTGTTCGATCCCGATCAGGACACCCCCGAATCCGCCTTGTTGCGCGAAAGTGAGGCGAGCCTGATCCGCCGGCTGATCGAGGCGCTGCCGGACGCCTTCCGCGAGGTCCTGATTTTGCGCGAGTTCGACGACCTTTCCTACAAGCAGATCGCCGACGTCACGGAGACGCCGATCGGCACGGTGATGTCGCGGCTCGCCCGGGCTCGGCAGATGCTCGGCGAGGCCTGGCGCGGCCGCAGCGGCGAGGACCGGCCATGACGCGCCAGCCCGATCCGCCTTGCGAAGAATCCGCACTGCTGCACCCCCTGGTCGACGGTGAGCTCGATGCCGCCGACATCCTGCGTTGCGAGGCCCATATCGCCCGATGCCCGGCCTGCACGGGGGAGCTCGAGCAATTGCACGCGCTCCGTGCCGCCCTGGCCGGCGGCGGCGTCGCTTGGCGCGCTCCCGACGACCTTCGCGCGAGGATCGTCGCCTCGCTGGCCCAGGAGGAAGCGCGCACGGCTCCGGCGAAGCCTGCGCCGCGCCACGGCTGGCTCTCGCGACTGCGCGAGGCGGTGCAGGGCTGGGCCATGGTGCCGAGCGGGCTGGCACTCGCAGCCAGTCTCGCCCTCGCGGTGGTGATCACGCGGCCGGTCGAGGGCGATGACATCGCGAAACAGCTCGTCGCCGGTCATGTCCGCTCGCTGCTGGCGAGCCACCTCACGGACGTCCAGACCTCGGACCAGCACACGGTGAAGCCGTGGTTCCTGGGTAAGATCGATTTCGCGCCGCCGGTGGTCGACCTTGCCGAACAGAGCTTCCCGCTCGTCGGCGGCCGGCTCGATTATATCGACAATCGTGTCGTGGCCGCGCTGATCTACAAGCGGCACAACCACGTCATCAACCTGTTCCTGTGGCCGTCGGGCAGCCATGTGCCGAAGCCTGGCGCGATCGAGGGCTACAACATCCTCGGCTGGCAGCAGGCCGGGCTTACCTTCTGGGCCGTGTCCGATCTCAACGCGGTCGAGCTGAAGGAATTTCAGGACGATTTCGCCGAACGTTCACCGCGCTGACCCGTCGGCGGACGTCGTCCGATCCGGTTGTCCGGCATGCTCAATTCGGTCTGGTCGAAATCCGCCCTCACATGACGCGCAGCTTACGGCCGATGTCCGCATGGGAGACTGAGCGGATCAGCCAAGAATGTTCGTGCAGGGCGCAGTGCGGCGGCGCCGGAGAACACCCGTTTCTGTGATCGGAGCAGTGTCGAACCGAGGAAGCATCCCGTGTTGGCTCCCGATCCGCTGGCGTCGGCGCACCGGCATGCGTGTTCGAACGCGAGAAGCGAGGCCCGGCGGCACCGCGGATGCCTGCCCACCGCAGCGTACCGAGGATCAGACTGATGGTTTGGAGCGGTTGGGCCGGCAGCGTGGGCGACTGTCCTGGGCACGAATTGACCGATAGCAGACTGTCCGCCTGGCGCCCGGGTCCGTGACGGCGATCACGGACCCGGGCGGGCGATCCGTCCGATGAAGGCGCGAGCCGCGCGACGCTGGGCCGTGACAAGTCCTCGGAACACGGCCGATCACGCTCTCTTCGACGGAGATCTTCCATGTCGCGCGCTGCCGCCATCCTTTACGCCCTCGTCTCCTACGCGATCTTCCTCTTGTCCTTCCTCTTCGCAGTCGGCTTCCTCGGAGGTGGCTTCGGTCCGAAGACTGTCGATGATGGGCTCGTCGGCGAGCCATGGCTCGCCATCGTCGCCGACGTCGCCCTGCTCACCATCTTCGCGCTCCAGCACAGCGTCATGGCACGACCGCGCTTCAAGGCTTGGTGGACGCGCTTCGTACCGAAGACAGTCGAGCGGAGCACCTTCGTTCTTCTGGCGAGTCTCGCACTGCTGTTGTTGTTCTGGCAGTGGCGCCCGCTCCCGGCGACCGTGTGGTCGGTCTCCGAGCCGGTCGCGGCGTCCCTCCTCACCGGGCTTTACTGGGTCGGCTGGCTCGTCGTGCTCCTGAGCACCTTCATGATAAGCCATTTCGACCTCTTCGGGCTGAAGCAGGCATTCCAGGGCTTGAACGCGACTGCGCAGGGTAAGGCCGCGTTCACGACGCCCTTCCTCTACAAGTACGTCCGGCATCCGATCTACCTCGGCTTCGTCATCGCCTTTTGGGCAACGCCAACCATGACGGTCGGCCATCTCCTGTTCGCGGCGATCGCGACCGCCTACATTTTCGTCGGCATTCAGCTGGAGGAGCGCGACCTCGTCGCCTTCTTCGGCGACCGCTACATCCGCTACCGGCGCCAAGCGGGCATGCTTCTGCCGCCCATTCGCACGCACGTGCGCTTCCGAGCTGGCGCCCGAGCCGATTGAATGACCGAGAAGGGCGCAATCCAACCTGACGGCTTGAACGCTCCCCGGCATTGCCGCCGGGGGGCGTCGCTCAAATCTCGGCGCTCTCCGCCAGGACGCGTGCGTCCTCGACGTCTACCCCGAGGTAGCACACGGTGCTCTCGATCTTCGTGTGTCCCAGCAGGATCTGTACTGCCCGCAGATTGCCGGTGCGCTTGGAGATCGGTGACGCCTTCGTCCACCGCAGCGAGTGCGTCCCGTAGTCCTCCGCCCGCAGCCCGACGCCCTTCACCCACTCGTCGACCAGCCGGGCGTACTGAGGTGGGCGGCGTGGTTTACCCGACTGGGGAAAGCGTAGTCGTCGAGCACGCCGCCCCGGCACTCCAGCCACGCCAAGATGCCGGTTCGGGCTGGTTCGAGCAGCTCGAAGCGAAGCCGGCTCCGTTGGGCCCCCAGCACGAATCTGCCAAGACCTTTGTCGCAAAGGTGGTCTCTGTCACGAATTCGATACCGCCTCGCCGAAATCTGTTAGTTTCGCCGAACAATTGCGGGAAATCGGACGCCGGGAGAATTCCGTGCTGAGCATCGGCGTTCTAGCGATCCCCGACCTGAAGCTGATGTCGCTTTCGGCCATGGCGGTATTCCAGGTCGCGAACAATGTTGCGGGCGAACCTACCTACGACCTGCACCTGATCTCTGAGGCGGGCGGTCCCGTTCAGACGAATGCGGGCTTTGCCGTGATGACCGAGCCGCCCGGCGAGGCGGCGTTCGACACCCTGATCGTCGGAGCCTCCACGGGCGCGGGGGCGGGCTCGCCGGTCCTCCTCGCGTTCGTGCGCCGGGCAGCCGGGCAGGCACGGCGTGTTGCATCCTTCTGCCGGGGTAGCTTCGTTCTGGCGGAGGCAGGCCTTCTCGCGGGCCGTCGCGTAACGGCTCATTGGCGCGACAATGCGGAATTGGCGGAGCGCTTTCCCGACCTGCAAGTGGGAACGGACCAGCTCTACGTTCGGGACGGGGCGGTCTGGACCTCGGCCGGCATGACGGCCTCCATCGACATGGCCCTGGCGCTGGTCGAAGACGACCTCGGGGCGGCGGCGGCCCGCGAGGTCGCCCGCCGGATGCTCCTCGATCGACGCCGCCCTGGCGGTCAGCCGCAGGCCTCCAACCTGCTGGACCTGGAGCCGAAATCCGACCGAATTCAGCGGGCCTTGGCGTTCGCGCGCGGCCATCTGGGGGAACCGCTCAGCGTGGCCCGCCTCGCCGATGCGGCCCGCCTCTCGCCCCGGCAGTTCAACCGGGCGGTCCAGGCGGAGTTCGGCCTGTCGCCGGCCAAGATGATCGAGCGCCTGCGTGCCGATGCCGCTCGTGTTCTGCTCGTGCGGAGCCAGCACTCCCTCGACGTCGTCGCCGCGGAATCCGGTTTTGCGGACAGGGAGCGCATGCGCCGTGCCTTCCGGCGGATCTACGGTCAGACCCCGCAGGAGATCCGGCAGGGGCTGCTGCGAAACAGGCACGCCGCATGAAGCCGCCGCATGTCCGAAAACGCTGCGTTTATGACGTTTGCGACGGCGTCGGCCAGACTTATTCATGATGCAGTGTCCGGCGAGTCTTTCGGAGTAAGCGGCCATGGTGAATCTGACGGTTAATGGACGGCCACATGCTGTCGAGGCCGAGCCCGATACGCCGCTCCTTTTCGTCCTCCGCGACACCCTTGGCCTGAGCGGGACCAAGTATGGCTGCGGCATCGGACAGTGCGGCGCCTGTACGATCCTCCTCGACGGACAGGCGACGCGCTCTTGCCAGATCCCGCTGGAGAGCGTCGGATCACAGAGCGTCATCACCATCGAGGCGATCGAGCAGGATCCAGTGGGCGCCAGGGTCGTAGCGGCCTGGGTCGGCATCGAGGTGCCGCAATGCGGCTACTGCCAGTCCGGCCAGGTCATGGCGGCGACCGGCCTCCTGATGGGAACCCCAAAGCCGACCGAGGACGACATCGCCTCGGCGATGACCAATCTCTGCCGCTGCGGCACCTACAACGCCGTTGCCGCCGCCGTGCGGCAGGCCGCGGCCTGAGGGGAGACGGCACCATGAACGACCTCACGCCCTCCTGGCCGACCGCTTGCCGCCGCGAGCCGATCCGCAACCTGTCGCGGCGAAGCTTTCTCGGTGCTGCCACCGGCGCACTCGTGCTCGGCGTCAACCTCGGTCCCGCCCCCGTTGGCGCGGGGGAGCGGCCCGAGGGCGCGGCCGCCATCGCGCCCAAGCCCGGCACGCGGGTCGCAGCCTTCCTGGAGATGCGGCCTGACGGCACGGTGCGCCTGCTGAGCCCGTTCGTTGAAGGCGGCCAGGGCATCAATACCGGCCTTGCTCAGACCATCGGCGAGGAGTTCGACCTCGACCCGGCGCGCTTTGCCGTCGAATGCGCGCCGCCCGGCCCCGACTACGCCGTCGTCAACGGCCTGCGCATGACGGGTGGAAGCTTCTCGACCCGCTCCAGCTACGAAGCCATGCGCCGTCTCGGCGCCACGGCCCGCGAGATGATGCTGCGCGCTGCCGCGGCCAAGCTCGGTCTCCCCCAAGATCAGCTCACCACCGATGACGGCCGGGTGATCCACGGTGCCTCCGGTCGTTCCCTCGGCTATGCCGAACTCGCCCCAGCCGCGGCCGCCCTCCAACCGCGGGACGACGTGCCGCTGAAGGACCCCAAGAGCTTTCGGTGGATCGGCAAGCCGGTCGCGCGGCTCGACATGCGCGACAAATCCACCGGTCGGGCGGTCTACACGATCGACATCCGCCTCGACGGGATGCTCCACGCGGCGATCCAGCACGCACCGCATCTCGGCACGGAGCCCGAGGCCATCGCCAACGAGGTGGACATCCGTGCCATGCCGGGAATCGACTCGGTGCATCGCCTGCCCGGCGCGGTGGCGGTCGTGGCGGATAGCTGGTGGCGGGCGCGCAAGGGCGCCGAGGCGCTGCAAGTGACCTGGACAAGCCCCGCTGCTGACGGGATCGCCACAGTCTCGAAGACGTTCTCGTCGGCCGCGATGCTCGGCGCACTGAAATCCACGACGGAGTCCGGCATCGCCGCGGAGCAGGAGGGCGACGTCGCGGGCGCCTTCGCAAAGGCGGCGAAGGTCATCGAGGCGGAATACGATGCGCCCTACCTCGCGCATGCCCAGCTCGAGCCCCCCTCGGCCATCGCCCGGTTCGAGGCGGATGGCAGCCTCGACCTCTGGGTGCCCAACCAGATGCCGGAACTGTTCCAACAGGTCGCGGCCGGCACGGCGGGACTTCAGCCGGCGCAGGTCCGTATCCACTCGCCAATGCTCGGCGGCTTCTTCGGTCGCCACTTCTACTATGGACCGGCCAACCCGTTCCCACAGGCGATCCTGCTCGCCAAGGCGACCGGACGGCCAGTCCGGGTGCTATGGTCGCGCGAGGAGGAGTTCGGCATGGATGCGGTGCGTCCCCTGAGCTTCGCCCGATTTCGCGCGGCACTCGGGACCGACGGGATGCCTGTCGCCCTGCATACGACGGCGGTGGGCGAAGGCCCTATCGGACGCTGGTTCGGTGCCCTGTTCAAGTCGCCGGTGGATTCGTCTCTCGTGGAAGGGCTCGACAAGAAACCCTACGCTATTCCGAACCGGCGCCTCGATTACGTGAAGGTGCCGCACCCGGTCACGATCGCCTTTTGGCGCTCGGTCGGACACTCGATGAACGACTACTTCTACGAAAGCTTCCTCGATGAAATCGCAGCAGCGGGTAGCAAGGATCCGTTCGCCCTGCGCATGGCTCTGCTGAAGGACAGTCCGCGCCACCGGACGCTGCTTCAGGCCGTCGCCGACCTCGCCGGTGGCTGGAAGGGCGGGACGTTTCAGGCGGAGGACGGCACGCGCCGGGCACGCGGAGTCTCCATGGCCTCGCCCTTCGGCTCGGAGACCGCGACCATCGCCGAGGTCTCGCTGAAGGATGGCGAGGCCAAGGTGCATGACCTTTGGATTGCCATCGATCCGGGCAGCGTAGTCAACCCCGCCATCGTCAAGCGGCAAGTCGAGGGCGCGGCCGCCCTCGGGCTGTCATCGACGCTATTGGAGCAGGTTGTCTACGAGGACGGCCAGCGTCAGGCGCGCAACTTCAATACCTATCCCATCCTCGACCGCCAGCGAATGCCGCGCGTCCACGTCGCTATCGTCGAGAGCGGGGCGCCGATGGGTGGAATCGGTGAACCGGGGCTGCCTGGCGTCCCTCCGGCCGTGGTCAACGCCGTCGCCGTTCTGACGGGGCAGCGCATCCGCAGCTTGCCACTCGCGAAGAGCCGACTGTCCGGTGCCTGATCCCGATCGTTTCCCCTCGGGTGCCTGCACGGAGACGACGCGGCGATGACGATGCCGCATGCCGGGGACGACCTGCGACCTGCCTCGGCAGCGCGCAAACCTCTCTTCGAGTATCTCCCGGTAAGCTTTTTCGGCTCCGTGATGGGACTGACGGGGCTCAGCGTCGGATGGCGGTTGGCAAGCGCCCGCTATGGTCTGCCCGCGCTCATCGGCGATGCGATCGGCTGGGGCGCGCTCGCCGTATTTATCCTCCTGGCGTTGGCCTACGGCGCCAAGGCGGTGACCGCTTGGACGAGTGTCCTGAGCGAGTTCCGGCATCCGGTCGCCGGTAATCTCTTCGGGACGGCGCTCATCAGCCTGCTCCTGATGCCCTTCGTGCTCCAGCCGCTCAGCCCAATTCTCGCGGCGGCAGCCTGGATGCTCGGCACCGGCGGGATGATCCTGTTCGCCTTTGTGATCGTCAGCCGCTGGATGGGCAGCCGGCACCAGCTCGCCCACGCAACGCCGGCCTGGATCGTGCCGGTGGTCGGCCTTCTCGACGTTCCCCTGGCCGGGCCGGCGCTCGGTCTGCAGCAGACTCAGACCCTGATGATGTTCTCCTTGAGCATCGGGCTGTTCTTCGCGGTCCCCCTCTTCACCCTGGTTTTTGCCCGGCTCGTCTTCGAGGAGCCCCTGGCCCCGGCCCAGCGGCCGACCCTGATGATCCTGGTGGCCCCCTTCGCGGTCGGTTTCTCCAGCTATGTCGCGACGTTCGGCCGGGTCGACGCCGTGGCGGAGGGTCTGTTCCTCATCGCCCTGTTCGTCTTCGCCGTGCTCGTCGGCCGCCTGCGCGATCTGCCGCGGTGCTGCCCGTTCCGGATCTCGTGGTGGGCGGTGAGCTTCCCGGTCGCCGCCATGGCTGTCGCAGCGTTGCGTTATGCGGGGCATGTCCAGGCAATCGCTGCAGATGTGCTGGCGCTGCTGTTGCTTGGCCTTGCCACGGTGATCATCGTCGGTCTCGCGATCCGCACGCTCGTCGGCATCGCGCGGGGCGAACTCCGTCAACTCGCGGGTTGATCCACGTCTTCCGCCAGCCGGCGAACGCGGTGGTGAATATTCCAGAGCCGATGGGCAGGCGGACCGGTGTGGTACCCGTCGCAGAATGGCGCGTCTTGCCGGATGAAGACGCGCCATCGATGCTGCTTCTGACTGTGTGATCGGGGAAGGCATGGAAACCATCGGCCGCGACCTTCGCGAAATGCAACGCGAACCCCTGGCCGCCGCGCATGTCGCCGCGCTCCGGGCCCGCGGTGTCGAGCGGCTTTATTCGGCCGGGACGTTCCTTGCCCGCACCGGCGAGCCGGCAGACCGTTTCGTCTACGTCATCGAGGGCGAGATCGAAGTTGTGAACCCCTTCACCGACGAGCGCCATCTTCCCTCGACCCTCGGGCCGACGCAGTTCATGGGCGAAATTTCGATCCTGAACGGTGGCAACTGGTCGATGCCCATGCGGGCGGTCACGGATACACGCGTCATCGAGGTGCCGCGGGCCGACATCCTGCGGCTGATGTCCGAGATTCCGGAAATGTCGGACATCGTCATCACGGTGCTGGCGGCGCGGCGGCGGCGGCAACTCGATTCCCGCGACGGCACGCTGGTCCTCATCGGCGAGGACGACGACCGGGCCGTCCGGCGGATCGCGGAATTCGCGAGCCGCAACCGCTTCCCTTATCGATCCTACGCGCTTGGCACCCCGGAAGCGGAGGCCATTGCGAAAAGCTGTGCGATTTCCTCCGGTCGGCCGGCCGTGATTTTCGGCCGGGACATCGTCGTGACGGACCCGACCCCCGACAAGGTAGCGCAGCTGCTCGGCCTGAACTTCAACCTCGTCGACGACGAGGCTTTCGACGTGCTCATTGTCGGCGGCGGCCCCGCCGGTGTGGCGGCCGGCGTCTATGCGGGGGCGGAGGGGCTCCGCGCGCTGGTGATCGAGGATCTCGCGATCGGCGGCCAGGCCGGCACGTCCAGCCGCATCGAGAACTACATGGGCTTCCCGACCGGCATCTCCGGCGCCGACCTCGTCTGGCGCGGTGAGGTCCAGGCAATGAAGTTCGGGACCCGGTTCGCGATGCCGCGGCGGGTGGTGAAGCTGGAACGGCTCGACGACGACGCCTTCTGCGCAACCTTCGACAACGACCAGCGGGTTCGCGGCCGCGCGGTCATCGCCGCAACCGGCGTGCAGTACCGACGATTGCCGATCGATCGCCTCGAGGCCTTCGAGGGCGCGGGCGTCTATTACGCCGCGACGGAAATCGAGGCGCGCTACTGCAAAAACACCGAGACGATCATCATCGGCGGCGGCAATTCGGCCGGGCAGGCGGCAATGTTTCTCAGCCGCTCGGCCGCCCATGTGCGTCTTCTGGTGCGCGGACGGTCTCTCGCCACCTCGATGTCGAGCTACCTGTCGAGCCGACTCGCGGCGGATCCGGCGATCACGATCGAATACGGGGCCGAGGTAACCGCCCTACAGGGTGAGGATCACCTCGAAGCGGTGACGGTCCGCAATGTCGCCGACGGCACTCAGCGCACGGTTTCCACCTGCGCCCTCTTCGTGATGGTGGGTGCCGCGCCCAATACCGGCTGGCTCTCCGGCCTCGCCAAACTCGATGCCCACGGGTTCGTATTGACCGGAGACGCCATCGGCGAGACATCGCCCTACGCCACGTCGCAGCCCGGAATCTTTGCCGTGGGCGATGTGCGCGCCAACTCCGTCAAGCGCGTCGCATCCTCGGTGGGCGAGGGATCGGTCGTCGTCTCCAGGGTCTGGGATCACCTCAATCGCTGATCGCCTGCGGTCACCCGGCAGTGACCGTGGGATGGTCGATACCTCTGGGCGGCCCTCCGATAGCGTCGAGTGGAAATCGGCCAGCTGCAATGGCTTGACCGACAAGAACGGACCGCTATCATTCAACCTAATGGTTGAGAAATCATCGACCCACCTCGACGGACTGTTCCATGCCCTCGCCGATCCGACCCGGCGCGCCATGATCCATGCCCTGTTTAGCGGTCAGCGTAGTGTGAGTGAACTCGCCCATCCGTTCGCGATGTCGCTCGCGGCCGCCTCCAAACACGTGAAGGTCCTCGAACAGGCCGGTTTGATCCGGCGCAGCATCCAAGGCCGCACGCATGTCTGCGCCTTGGATCCCGCGCCGCTCGCCGAAGGCCGGGCATGGCTTTCTGCCTACGAGCGCTTCTGGTCGGAGCGCCTCGACGCGCTTGATGCCCTGTTCCCCCCTGAGATCGAGATCGATGACGATGCAGACCACAGAGGCTGATCCGGCCGTCGTCCTCACCCGCATCGTCGCGGCCTCCTGCGCGGCCGTCTTCAAAGCCTGGACCGATCCGGTCCTGCTCCAGCGCTGGCTCGCACCGGGCGCGAACGTCGTCGATCACGCCGAAACCGATCTGCGTGTCGGCGGTGTATTTCTCCTCGAAACGCGGAGCCCGGACGGATCGCGCCATCGCATCACCGGCCGCTATCAGGTGATCGAACCGGACCGACGCCTCGTCCAGACCTGGATCTACGAGGGGCCGCTCGACCTGCTCACCGGCGAGGAGACGCTGCTCGAGATCGAGCTTAGCAAGCTTGGTGATCGCTCGACCGAGCTGCGCCTCACCCATCGACGGCTCTGCCGCACCGACATTCGCGAAGGGTATCGCGGCGACTGGCCGAGCTGCTTCGACAAGCTCGACCGCGTGCTGAACTAAAACAATAAACCACGGGGAAACGTCATGCTGTATTCCGGTTCGCCGAGGCCCCTAGGGCCGCGGCTCGTCATGCTGTGGTTCGTGCTCGACGCCGTCCTTGCGCTGGCCCCACCGCTCTACTGGGCCGCCGACGGACAAACTGCTCAGATCCTCGGATTGCCCGGCGCGCTCACCTACTTCCTGGCGGTCGGCACCTGCATCACCGCCAGCCTGATCGCCGCCTATCTCGTCGAGCGTTCCAGCGGGGAGATCGCGGCATGATCGTCACCTTCGGGCTGCTCGCGCTCTTCTTCGCCGGCGTCATCGTGGTGCTGCAGCGCAGCCGCGTGGATGATCGCTCCTTCACCGACTACGCCGTCGGCGGACGCTCGTTCGGCGCGCGCTATCAGGCGATGTCGTTCCTCAATACCTGGTATCCCGGCTCGATGTTCACGGCGTTCGGGGCGCTGTCGGTGACGAGCGGCGTCATGTCGTTCTACGTCCTCTCCTACAGCCTGCTCACCGTTGTGCTGCTCTGGGTGTTGGCGCGTCCGGTCTGGATCTGGGGCAAGGCCTACGACCTGCGGACCCAACCCGACCTGTTCGCGCTGCGCTACGGCTCCCGGCACATCCGCACCATCGCGGCCGTGATCGGCATCGTCTCCGGGCTGCCCTGGCTGGTGCTCGGCATGCAGGCGCTGGGCAACCTCTTCCAGGCGATGTCGTTGGGCACACTCTCGTTCTCGTCGGCCGTGATCCTCGGCGTCCTCGTCATCGCGGTGCGCCAAATCTGGACCGTGCGCATGGGCATGCGCGGCGTCGTCATCTCCGACTACGTCCAGGGGATCGTGGCCTATATCGGCGGCGGCCTGATGCTGGCCGGCCTGATCGTCTGGCTGGTAGTCGCCCGTGGCAGCACGCTCGCCACCCTCGATCCGAAGATGTTCGCGATCCCGAGCTTCGGCTCCAAGGAAGGCCCGCTCTACGTCTTCGCCCTGGTATTCACCGGCACGCTCGGGGGGTGGTGCTGGCCCTACATCTTCGTCCGCCTCTTCACCGCCGACGGGGTCGGCAGCCTCAAGAAGTCCGCCGTCCTCGCGGTGCCGCTGACCTTCCTGTTCGGTGTCGCGCTGCTGATTTTCGGCATGCTCGCATCGAAGGTGCCGGAGGCGGTGGCGAAGCCCGACGACGTCTGGTTCATCGTTTCGCAGCAGGCTGGCGGCCTCGTCCTGTTGGGTCTCGCCGGCGTCGTCCTGCTCGCCGCCTCGATGGGCCACACCGACGGCAACATCCAAGCCTACGGGGCGCAGCTCGCCAACGACCTCGTCGGCAACTACGTCGAGCTCGATCAGCGCCAGATGATCGTCATCGCCAAGGTCGGCATGCTGGCCCTGACCCTGCTGGCCTCCTGGCTCGCCACCCTGACCTTGCCGGCGTTGTTCTCGCTCGCGGTGCTGGCCTACCAGGGCATCATCCAGCTGAGCGTGCCGCAATTTCTCGGCATCTTCTGGAAGCGGGGCAACCGCCAGGGTGCGATCGCCGGGATGATCGTCGGCTTCGTCGTCGCCGTCGGCCTGGAGCTGGCCTTCTCCGGGACGCTCCCCTTCGGCTGGGGGCTGAGTTCAGGCTGCTTCGGCCTCGTCGCCAACCTGATCGTCTACCTCGCCTGCGCTTACCTCATCCCGCAATCCGCAGCCGAGCGGACGCGGGTGGAGGCCTTGTTCGCCGAGGTTTCGGCACGGGGTACGCAAGCCACAAAGGTCGGCGTGCCGTCGCGGCCGGTGCCGGCATAGATCAAGCTGTGGGCGGTGCATTTGCGAAGGAAAAGCGCTGCCATAGCGCTTTCCGACAGCCGGACGAATGACCGCTTCTGGGGACCACTTAGTCGGTTACATACGACACGCTCGGGTCGCAGGCCGAACGTCCGCTTCTGGGCGAAGGGCCAGGATCCGTTTCCCACCACCAACTCCGGACATTTTTACCAAACGCCGAGGCGCAGCCTCCTCGGTTTCAGGCCGCCACTGCCGCTGATAGAGGACATCCCACGGTGCCGCGCGCGCCGGCCGCGGGAACGACGCGTCCATGAACGACCATTCCGACGTCTGGCTGGCTGCGAGCATCGTCGTGATCTCGCTGCTGCTCTCGGCCTTCTTCGCCGGGGCCGAGACCGCCTTCACCGCCGCGTCGCGGGCGCGGATGCATGCGCTGGAGAGTTCCGGCAACCGACAGGCGGCGATCGTCAACCGGATCTTGGCGATCCGCGAGCGCTTCATCGGCGCGATGCTGATCGGCTACAATGTGGTGGCGATCGGCGCCTCTGCCTTCACCACCAGCGTGCTCACCACGCTCTTCGGCAACAGTGGCGTGATCTATGCCACCGTGGCGATGTCCGTGCTCGTCATCGTCTTCGCCGAGGTGTTGCCGAAAACGCTCGCCATCACCAATGCCGACCGCATAGCTCTGCTGATGGCCCGGCCCGTCGCCTTCGCCGTCGTGCTGCTCGGGCCGCTCGCGGTGGCGACGGAGGCGATCGTGCGGGCGATCCTCAAGCCCTTCGGCATCGCGATCGGCGCGCACGGCTCGATCCTCTCGGCCACGGAAGAGATCCGCGGGCAGGTGGCGCTGCTCCACCGCGAGGGCGGTGTCGAGAAATCCGAGCGCGACATGCTCGGCGGCCTCCTCGATCTCACCGAACTCACCGTCTCCGAGGTGATGGTCCACCGCACCAAGATGCGCACCATCAACGCCGACCTGCCCTCGGAGGACATCGTGCGCGAGGTGCTGGCCTCGCCCTACACGCGGATGCCGCTCTGGCGGGAGAAGCACGAGAACATCGTCGGCGTCCTCCACGCCAAGGACCTGCTCCGCGCCCTCGACGCGGCTGGCGGCGACCCGGCGCGGCTCAAGGTCGAGGAACTGGCGCTGGAGACCTGGTTCGTGCCGGACACGACGAGCCTGCGCGACCAGCTCAAAGCGTTCCTGTCGCGAAAAACCCATTTCGCGCTGGCCGTCGATGAATACGGCGAGGTGATGGGCCTCGTGACCCTCGAAGACATTCTGGAGGAGATCGTCGGCGATATCGCCGACGAGCACGACGTGGCCGTCTCCGGCGTGCGACCGCAGCCCGACGGCTCGGTGACCGTCGATGGCGGCGTGCCGATCCGCGACCTCAACCGCGCCATGGACTGGAGCCTGCCCGACGAGGAGGCCACCACCATCGCCGGCCTCGTCATCCACGAGGCGAGGGCGATCCCCGACACGGGTACCGCGTTCAATTTCCACGGGTTCCGCTTCCACGTGGTTCGCAAGGCCAAGAACCGGATCACCTCGCTGCGCATCTCACCGCTGCTCCCCGTGCTGCCGAAGCCCGGGGGCGAGGAATAGTACGGCTTTCGGCTGAAGCACGCGGACCCGCTGCCGTCTTTGAGAGCCGCAAAAATCTGCAGTGTTTTTTCGAAAGTCGCCGCACCGTTGTAGGTGCGGTTGAACTGTCCCTGGCGAACGAATGCTACGGTCTCCCTGAGCGCATGCGCCGTTTGATTGTGTGCAGTGCAAATTTCCTTTAAGAACCGTCTTTTAGCCGACGACCGCGTGCCGAACAGTCCCGTTTCGTTGCAGTTGGGATGCAGTGCGGCAGGACGATTGCATCGCGCTGAACGACATTGGGGCTACGGCTCACGGCGCCGACGCGGCTAGCTTTCGCCGGAGCGGGACTCAAGGATCACGACAATGACCAAGCCGGGCCGGGCCGACGACCCGCAGCGTCTCGACAACCAGCTCTGCTTCGCTGTCTACGCCGCGGCGCACGCTTTCGGGCGCGCCTATCGCACGATGCTGAGCCACCACGACCTCACCTACCCCCAATACCTCGTGCTGCTCGTTCTCTGGGAAGAGGAGGGGCTGACGGTGAAGGACATCGGGACGAAGCTTTTTCTCGATTCCGGCACCCTGACGCCGCTCCTGAAGCGTCTCGAAGCTGCCGGTCAGGTCCGTCGGGTGCGCGACCGCGCCGACGAGCGTCAGGTCAGCATCTTTCTGACCGACAAGGGCCGTAGCCTGCGGGGGAAGATGGAATGCCTGCCTCTCGACGTGGGCGGCATGACCGGCCTCGATATGGAGTCGCGCCGCTCTCTGCTCGAAACGCTGGCCGGGATGCGCGGCGAACTCCATGAGCGCGCGGGCGCCGAGACCGCAGCCCGCCTCACCGACTGATACGCCCCAGGTCCGCCAAAGAAAAAAGCCGCTCCCTGAGAGAGCGGCTTTTCCATGCGATCGAACGTCTCGCCTCGGCTGCGAGCCGTCCGGGCCTCGGCCCGAACGGCTTCGCTTCCGGCCTGATTACTTCTGCGTGCCGAGATAGGCGATGATGTCGCCGACCTTCTTCTCGTCCTTGATGCCGGCATACATCATCTTGTTGCCCGGCACCTTCTTCTTGGGATCCGTGATCCACTCCTTGAGGCTCGCCTCGTCCCAAGTCAGGCCCGAGTTCTTGAGCGCGTCGGAATAGTTGAAGCCCTCGTGCGAACCGGCCTTGCGACCGACGACGCCCTTGAGATCCGGGCCGGCGCCGTTTTTGCCGAAAGCATGGCAGGCCTTGCAGGGCGCGAACGCCTTCTCGCCGGCCGCAGCATCGCCTTCGGCGTGGGCAGCGAAGGGGAGCAGCGCGGCGAACGCGGCGCCGAGGATGAGATGACGCATCAATTTTCCTCCTGGGAGGCGGCAACGGCCGCCCTTGGGCTGGTGGTAAAGCCACCTTGCTTTAGAACAGATAAAGACTGGAAACGCTACCCGGGTTCCCCGATCTTCGCTCCGAAAACGTCGCGGTGGCATGGACTTCGTCTACGAGGTGACAGAGCGGGACGCGTGCACCGGTGCCCAAATTCCGTTAGCCTGGGCAGCCATCGCACGCGTGACGCTACGCCGTCCGACCTGAAGCGAAGCTGAAGTCCGATGGAGCGGTCGCGGCAGGCGCGCGTTCGTTTCGGAAACACGGAGGAGACGCACGAATGTCGATCGCATTCCCCGTTCCGGACGCGGCGATCATCGCCCGCCGCGCCGAAATCATCGAAGGTCTGCGCCCGCTGGTGGCGCCGGAAGCCCTGGTGACGACGGAGGACGAGCGCCGTGTGTTCGAGACCGACGGGCTGACCGCCTATCGCAAGCTTCCGCTTGCCGTGGTGCTGCCCTCGACGACGGCGGAGGTCTCGGCCGTCATGGCCTATTGTCACGCCAACGGCGTGCCCGTGGTGGCGCGCGGCGCCGGCACCTCGCTCGCCGGCGGCGCCATCGCGCAGGAGGACGCCGTGATCATCGGCGTCGGCAAGATGACGCGCATGATCGACGTCGATTTCGCCAACCGCACCGCGCGGGTCGAGGCCGGCATCACCAACCTCGCGATCTCCGGTGCCGTCAGCCACGAGGGCTTCTTCTACGCGCCCGACCCGTCGAGCCAGCTCGCCTGCACCATCGCCGGCAACATCGCCATGAACTCGGGGGGCGCCCACTGCCTGAAATACGGCGTGACCACCAACAACCTGCTCGGCGTCACCCTGGTGACGAACGACGGCACGGTCGTCGAGATCGGCGGCGACCATCTCGACAGCGGCGGCTACGACCTCCTCGGCCTGATCTGCGGCTCGGAGGGCCAGCTCGGCATCGTCACCGAGGCCACGGTCCGCATCCTTCGCGCGGCGGAGGGCGCGCGGCCGGCGCTCGTCGGGTTCTCGTCGGTGGAGGATGCCGGGGCCTGCACCGCTGCGATCATCGCCGCCGGCATCATCCCGGTGGCCATTGAGTACATGGACAAGGAGGCGATCCTCATCACCGACGACTTCGCCAAGGCCGGCTATCCGCGCGACGCCGCCGCGATGCTGATCATCGAGGTCGAAGGCTCGGACGAGGAATGCGAGGACATGCTCGCGCGCATCGAGGCCATCGCCCGACAGTTCAATCCGACGAGCATCCGCGTCTCGAAGTCCGAGGCCGAGAGCGCCGCGATCTGGAAGGGCCGCAAGTCGGCCTTCGGCGCAACGGGCCGAATCTCCGACTACATCTGCATGGACGGCACCATCCCGACGGGCCAGCTCGCCACGGTGCTGGAGCGGATCGGCGCGATCTGCGCGGGCCACTCCCTGCGCGTCGCCAACGTCTTTCATGCCGGCGACGGCAACCTGCACCCCCTGATCCTGTTCGACATCAACACCCCCGGCGAATTGCAGAAGGCCGAGGCCGCGGGCGACGAGATCCTGAAGCTCTGCGTCGAGGTCGGCGGCTGCCTCACCGGCGAGCACGGCGTCGGCATCGAGAAGCGCGAGCTGATGACGTTCCAGTATACCCGTGAGGACCTGGAGCAGCAGATGCGGGTGAGGAACGTGTTCGACCCGGCCTGGCTGATGAATCCGGCCAAGGTGTTTCCGCTGGAGGGGCGGGTGATGGGGTAGCTCGGTCGCGGCATGAGCCTCGTCCATAACGAGCGGCAGAAGCTGCTCGCCGGGAACCTCGATAGGCTCAGCAATGCGTCCGCGATCATCGGTGTCGTGCCACCGGTGATCGCTTGGCGTTACGGATTCCCAACGGCGCCGCCATGGACGGTCTACAGTGTCGACTTCTCGGAGATTTGGTTTCTTACGGCCGTGAGCCTGCATTTTCTCGCAAGGCGCACGCTGCAGAGGCTGCGCGCATGACCTGGATGGATATCTACGTGATCTTCGGCATCCCGGCAGTCGTTCTCACGATTGCCTGTGCCGCCGTGCGGCTCAACGAGTGGGATATCGATCGGCATCGCCCCCCAGCCGAGTGACCTTCACCCCTCAGGCCCGAGCCGCTCGCACCGGAACGCTCCATAAGTCCGCCGCGCCAGCCGCTCGGCCAGATCCGGCAGCACGAGGTCCATCTCCTCCGCGAGCCGCCAGGGCGGGTTGATCACGACGAGGCCGCTACCGGTGAGGCGGGTCTCGTCGGGGCGGTCGATCATCAGGTCGATGCGGAGCGCCGGCCGCTCCAGGGCGGCATCGAGGGCCGCGATCATCCGGTCGACCGCACCGACATCCTTGATCGGATACCAGCCCAGATAGACGCCCGTCGGCCATTTCCGGACGGCCTTGAGCAGATCCCTGCCGAGGCGGTCGATCTCGCCGAGTTCTTCGTAGGGCGGGTCGATCAGGACGAGGCCGCGGCGTTCCGGCGGCGGGATCATCGCACCGAGTGCCGTCCAGCCGTCGAGATGCAGCACTTTGGTGCGGCTGTCGCTGCGGTAGAGGTCGGCCAGGCTCGCCGCATCGTCCGGGTGCAGCTCGACGAAGACGCCCTTGTCGCCGCTGCGCAGGAACTCGCGGACCAAAGCCGGCGAGCCGGGATAGATCGTCGGCCCATGGCGCTCGCGCACCGCGGCGACGGCTGCGCGGTAGGGGGCGAGCACGGCCTCGATCTCGGGCAAGAACGGCGTATCGAGCCGGCCCCAGCCCTCGTGCCATTCGCCCGTGCGGTCGGACTCGTCCGCGGTGAGATCGTAGACGCCGAGCCCGGCATGTGTGTCGATGGCGCGGAACGGCTTGTCCTTGGCGGTCAGGTGGACGAGCACGCGCGTCAGCACGAGGTGCTTGAGCACGTCCGCGAAATTGCCGGCGTGGAAGGCGTGGCGATAGTTCAGGGTCTCGGTCTCCAGGCATGACGCTCGCGCGTCAGCCCTTGTCGAAGGGGTCGCGCCGTACAGCGTCGAGGTCGGGCAGGAGCACGACGCTTTCCTGCTCGTTCGGATCGGTCCGGGCGATCAGGGCGACGCAGGCCTCGTCGGCGCTCGGATTGTAGGGCAGGTGCGGCACGCCGGCTGGAATGTAGAAGAAGTCGCCCGGGCGGACCGTCGCGTGATCCTCGAGGCTGTCGCCGAACCAGCAGCCCGAGACGCCGCTGAGCGCATAGATCGCGGTCTCGTGCGCCTCGTGCTTGTGGGCCTTGGCCTTGGCCAGCGGTGGGATCGTCACGAGCTGGAGATGGATGCCCGTGGCGCCGACGCTTTCCGCCGAGATGCCGACGGCATAGTCGAGCCCCTGCTTGCCGGTGAAGGCGGCGCCGGCCTGGACGAGGCGGCAGCTCGGTCGGCGTGGGATGCCCGTCATGGTGAAGTCCTCGGACCGTCGCGGCGTCCGGAGGCCGAGATCCGCCGCGTGTCGAGGGATATCCGGCTTTGCGCCGGGCCGACAGCCGGGATCGTCAGCGGGCGACGTCGATCTCCACGTCGCCGCCGCGGCAACCCTGGCGCGCGACCGTCGGACAACTCGTGAAACCCTTCAGATCCTTGTCGAAGCAGATCCGCACCTCCTCAAGCTGGCCGCGCTTGCAGGTGACGGTCATCATGTCGGTCCGCAGCCCCCGGTTCGCCTCAGCGAACTGGCGCGCGATTTCGAGTGGGGCGGCCCGCTGGCTGGCGCCGGGCTTGCGATAGGGCTCGGGAATGGTCACGGCCTGCCGCGCGGCCTTCACCGCCTTGAAATAGGCAAGCGGGTCGAGGCCGGAGCAGGTGCCGTGGGTCTTCCATTCGTGGCGGGCGAGGCCGGCACTCGGCATGATCTCGCCGGCGGCCGACATGGCGTCGCCGGTGAGCGCGCGCGGGAAGGCGCCGCAATTCGAGGGGAAGCCGCGGCTGTATTGCGGCCAGAGTCCATGCACCACGAAGCCGAGGCCGCGGCCCGGCGAGCATTGCCCGTCTGCATCGCGGGAGCCGCCCGGACCGCTGCAATAGCTCGGCGACCAGGACAGCGAGAGCACGTAGAAGTCGAAGGCGCCCGGCGTGCCGCCCCGGTCGCCACCGCCGCGCCCGCGGAAACCGCCGTAATCCTGCGCCTGCGCCGACGCGGCGGCGAGAAGGAGGAGCGCGAGAGCGAGGCCGCGCAGCATCAGGGGCGCGCCATCCGGCAGGCGGTGGAATAGTTGTAGGCGAGGTTGCGATCGAGGCCGTGGACGCAATAGTCGACGCCCCAGGTGGCTCCGATGAAGCCGGTGCTCTCACGCACGGAATAGTCGATCCGCCGGCGCACGCCGTCGGAGGTCGTCGCCACCGCCGAGCAGTAGCGGCGCGGGATGAAGTCGACGCCGTAGGGCCGCCAGGCGGTGCGGCTGATCGTGTCGTAGGAGGCGATCGTCAGCGAAGTGTTCCAGTACTTCGCTTCCTTCTCGGCGAACTTGCTGGAGATCTCTTCGAGGACGTAGGTGTCCTGGCAGGCGGGAATCTGCGCGTCGTAGGGAAACACCTGTTCCTCGGCCGGCGAGATTTCCTCGCGGGCCGAGCGGGCGGAAGCCGGCTGGATCGCCTGGACGGCGAGGAAGCCGAGGGCCAGGGCGGAGAAGACGTGGGCGGAGAGGGCGGTGGGCTTGCGCATCACGGCTCGGATCGCTTTCGCGGTGTCGGATCGTTGCTGCCGACGATGGCCTCCCGACGATGCAAGTCAAGCTTGCGCGATCTACGGGCGCCGTTTTTGCGGCAGCCTGGGGAGTCGGGGGCACACCCCTGACGGTCCCGAAGCCGATCAGTAGATCGGCTCGGCCGCGCTGCCCCCGACATCGAAGGAGGACGGCTCCTCGTCCAGGCCATGGCTCTGCGCGGGCGCGGGCGCGGCAGCGTAGGCGGAACGTTGCGAGGGAGCGTGGGCGAAACGAGCGTCCCCGCCGCGCGACGATGTCGGCGTGGCGCCGTAGGGATCGTCCGTTTCCTGGTCGATCGGCGCCTGGGGCGGTGCGGCCTGCCGGATCGGCGGGCGGGGGTTCGCGAAGTGGCGCGGCTGTCCGTCGGCGCCGAGCTGAGCCTCGAACTTGATCAGCGGCTTGCAGATCCGCCGCAGACCGCGCGGGTCGTGCCGGGCGAGGTCGACGTGGATGTGGTCGTAGTGGAACACGTTCGAGCCGGGCGCGAGCACGGTGGTGAAGCGAGCGCAGGCCCCCGTGAAGATCTCGCGCAGAAAGCCCTGCTCGGCCTCGCTGCCGCGCCAGCCGCCCTTGATCGTGATGACGTGGCCGTCGGCCAGCGTCAGCGACATGATGTCGAGGGCGTTGCCGTAGGAATGCTCGGAGAGCTTGGCGCCCGCCTGATTGTTCTGGCCGCGGCAGGCATAGGTGCCGGCGTTGATCTCGGCCACGGGCACGCCGAAATACAGGTTGGCGGCCGGCTGGATCGTATCGGCGAGCCACGCCTCGGCCTCGGCCAGAGCCGGGCAGCCGAGGGTCATGCGCTGCTTGAGCGCGACGCTGCCGTTGCCCATCCGCGTGACCTTGAACGGCTGCTGCAGGCCGCAGGGGCCGGGGCCGTCGATCTCCTTGGCGAGCGAAACGTAGCTGGTCGGTTGAACGAGGCCGCGAGCGAGGCACATGTTCTCGGCTTGGTCGCGCCAGGGGGCGCGGGCCTCGAACCGGTTGACGGCGCAACCGGCCAAGCCGGCGAGAAACACCGCCGGGATCGAGAATGCGAGTACGCTACGCCACATGACGGCGACAATGCGAACGTCCGCGTAAACGAGCCGCTAACGAAAGCCCGTTCCGCCGGCCACGGCGGTGGACAAGTGTTGACAGCGGGTGCCCGGCATCCAGATCGGCTCGCATGCGCTCTCTGATCGATCTCCGCACCCGCATCGAGGCCGGCCGCCTCACGCCCCGGCAGGCCGTGGTGGAGGCGCAGGCCGCCATCGCCGAGCGGGACGGGGCCATCGGCGCGATCGTCTGCAGCGATCCGGATCCGGTCGTGTCGGTGGAGGGGCCGCTCGCCGGCATCGCGGTCGGCATCAAGGACATCATCGACACGGCCCACCTGCCGACGCAGATGGGTTCTTCGTTCTATGCGGGCTGGCGACCGCGGGCCGACGCGGCAATCGTTTCGCGTTTGAAGGCCCTCGGCGCCGTGCCGCTGGCCAAGACCGCGACCACCGCCTTCGCCGGGCTCGATCCGGCCCCGACCGTGAACCCGCACGATCCCGCCCACACGCCGGGCGGCTCCTCATCGGGCACGGCAGCTGCCGTCGCCGCCGGGATGCTGCCGCTGGCGCTCGGCACCCAGACCGGCGGTTCCGTGATCCGCCCGGCCGCCTTCTGCGGGGTCGCGGCGATCAAGCCCTCATTCAGACTTCTGCCGATGGTGGGGGTGAAGACGTTCTCCTGGGCGCTCGACACCCTCGGCCTGTTCGGCGCGTCGATCCCCGACATTGCCCGCGCCCTGGCGCTGATCGCCGACCGCCCCGAGATCGATTCTTCGGGAGAGGCGTCGCGAAAGCCCCGCATCGGCCTCTGCCTGCAGGGTTTCGCCGGCGAGGCCGATGCGGATGCCGCCGCCGCGCTCTCACGTGCCGCCCGTGCTGCGGGAGCTGCCGGCGCCATCGTCACCGACCTGACCCTGCCCGAGCCGTTCGCGCGGGCCTGGCAGCTCCATCCGCTGATCCAGGATTTCGAGGCGCGGCAGGCGCTCGCCTGGGAATACGCGATGCATCGCGAAACGCTGCCTCCGGTGCTCGGCGCGCAGCTCGATCGGGCGCAGGCGCTCACCGCTGCGGAATACGACGACGCCCGCCGTCACGCGCACCGCGCCCGCCGCCAGCTCAAGGACGTGTTTTCGGAGTTCGACGCGATCCTGACCTATTCCACCGTCGGCCGCGCCCCGCGCGGCCTCGCTTCCACCGGCGATCCGCGCTTCAACCGGCTCTGGACCCTGATGGGCGTGCCCTGCGTGAACCTTCCGGTGCCGGGCGAGGGCCTGCCCCTCGGCGTGCAGGTCATCGCGCGCTTCGGCGGCGACGGGCAGGCGCTGGCAGTGGCGGGGATGATCGAGGCGTCGCTCGGGCGAGCGTGATGCCCAAGACGTGAAGCCCGGGATCGGTGACGGATCCGCCGGATGGCGAGTAATGCAGACCGCACAGACCGACGCGATCGACTGGGCGCGGAATGTCTCAGCCAGCGCCCCTTCCCGGAACGCCTTCCGCGTCCCGGCGGGCCTCCGGACAGGAGGGCGCGACCCATCTCGAAAGGCAGACGATGCTCGCCATGACCGTCCCCCTCCTGCTCGCGGTCGCGGCCGGGGTCAGCATCGTCGTCCAGCAGGCCCTGAACGCGAATCTGCGGATCTCGCTGAACTCGGCCGCCTGGTCGGGCTTCGTGAGCTACGCGGTGGGGCTCGCCTGCATGGTGCTGCTGGCGGCGGCGTTGCGCGATCCCGTGCCCTCGGCGAGCGTGGTGGCGCGCACGCCGTGGTGGGCCTGGAGCGGGGGACTGTTCGGCGCGATCTTCATCGGCCTCGCCATCCTGCTGGTGCCGCAACTCGGGGCCGCGACCTTCATCGCGCTGCTCATCGCCGGCCAGATGCTGGCCTCGGTGACCTTCGACCATTTCGGCTGGCTCGGACTGGCCGAGCGCCCGATCGATCCGACGCGTCTCATCGGCGTCGCGCTCCTCATCGGCGGCGTCGTGCTGATCCGGCGCTGAGCCGGGTCAGACCGCGGCCACCCGCGCGGCGCTGCGCCGGACGAGCCTGAGCAGGATCAGCCACGCCGCGGCGATGGTGCAGGCTTCGATCACGTAGAGCGCGGCCAGGGTGCCGTTCGGCGGGAACCACCACGACCACCAGACGATGAGCAGCGCGCCGCCGAGATTGGTCGCGTTGACGATGGCCGCGCGCTCACCCTGGTGGCTGGAGGCGCCGAGCACGTCCATCGCCACGGAGGAGGCGGCGATCAGGATCGGGATCCAGGCGAGGATGCGGACGAACCGCGACAGCGAGGTGTAGTCCTGTCCGAAGATCAGCGGCAGGTAGCCGGACACCAGGAACAGCCCGAGGGAGGTCGCTGCGCCGAGGGCCAGCGCGATCGGCAGGAGCCGCAGGGCGCCCTGCATCGTGGTGTGGATGCCCTCCAGGCTGGTCTTGGCGAAGCGCGGAAACGCCAGACGGTTCAGGGCATCGATGCTGAGGTAGCTGCTGTCGAGGATGCGCCGCGCGACGCCGTAGCTGCCGATCACCTCGACGGACGCGACGAGCCCGAGCATGAACAGATCCGCGTTCTGGCGGATCGACCGGGCCACGAACTGCGAGCAGAAATAGAGGCCGAGGCGGATCTCGTCGCGCACGATGACGAAGCGCGGCCGGCCGAGCCCCCGCAGCCACCAGCCATAGGCGGCGACCACGACGAAGTTGCCGGTAAACTGCCATGCCGCCCATTCCGCGAGGCTGGCCGTCGAGAAGACGAGGCAGGCGGTCACGGCGGTGAGGGTCCGCGCCAGCGCATAGCCGACCACCGCACGGTTCGCAGAGGCGAAGCGCGAGTGGCCGAGGAAGATCAGCTCCGCCAGCAGGATCATGCGCACGAGCACGACGTTCGTGACGAGCAGCAGCGCCGTGGCGCCGAGGTTGATGGCGGGATCGGAGCTGACCACGAGCCAGAAGGGCAGCGTGGCCAGCCCCAGCCCGACGAGGGCCGACCCGGTCAGGGCGATCAGGATGATGTTGTGGCCGAGCATCGCCGGATACATCGCCCGGTTCTGCGAGACCCGGCGCAGCAGGCAATCCGAGGCGCCGATGCCGCAGATGTGGACCGCGACGTTGGTCAGGGCGGTGAACTCGATGAGGCGGCCGAATTCGGCCGGGCCGAGGGCGCGCGCCAGGATCGCGAAGGTGACGAGCTGCGCCGCGCTTGCGGCGACGAGGCTGCCGCTGGAGGCGATGTAGGACAGCCCCAACGGCAGGTGCCGTCGAAGGGCCGTCAGCCGTTCCGTGAGCCGACGGTTCAACGCGTTTTAATCCCGAAAAAAGGCTGCTTACGCAAAGTCCCGCATTGCGGCGGCGTGCACCTTGCGGTCTGACAGAGGGCCAGCCTGTTCCGGCGTATCGTCGGAGGCCGACGGATGCGAGGCAGCATGGCCGCTCAAGACACCCTCATCGCCGATCCGGGTCAATCCGCGCTGCCGACGGATGGAACCCCGACGCTCGACGTGGACGTCGCCGTGCTCGGGGCCGGCATCGCCGGAAGTGCCACGGCCTCGGCGCTCGCGCGCCAGGGCCTGCGCGTCGCCCTGATCGCCCAGCACGACCGCCATCCCCCAGAATTCCGCGCCGAGAAGCTCGGCGAGCCGCAGATGCGGCTTCTCGACCGCATGGGGCTGGGCGCCGTGGCGCGCGAAGCGACGACGCCGTTCGACGGCGTCTGGCTGCATCGCTTCGGGCGGATCGTCGATCGCAACGCCAAGCGCGAATACGGCTGCGACTACGCGAGGCTCATCGACGCGCTGCGCTGCGCGCTGCCGGCCTCGGTCGTGCGCGTCGTCGGGCGGACCGACGCGATCGAGACCGGCCCTGATACGCAAACCGTGACCCTGGTCGACGGCAGCGTGGTGCGGGCGCGGCTGCTGATCGTCGCGACGGGGTTGGGCGAGGGCGTGCGCCGGCAACTCGGCCTGCGCAAGGAGATGATCAGCCCGTCGCACACTCTGGCCGCCGGCTTCACCCTGACGCGCCCGCCGGGCTCGTTCCCGTTCCCCTCGCTCGTCTGGACCGGCGAGCATTTCGGCGACCGGGTCTCCTACCTGACCCTGTTTCCGGTGGGCGACACCGTGCGGGCCAACCTCTACGTCTACCGGGCGCAATCGGATGCCTGGACGCAGGATTTCCGGCTCTCGCCCGAGGCGATGCTGCGCACGATGATGCCGCGGCTCGAAGAGACCTTCGGCGAGATCCGGGTCGACGGGAAGGTCGTCACGCGGCCGATCGACCTGTACCGAGTGCAGGACCACGCCGGGCGCGACGGCTTCGTCGTGGTGGGCGACGCCTTCGCCACGACCTGCCCGATCACGGGCACCGGCATCGACAAGGCGCTCACCGACGTCGACCGGCTCTGCCACGTCCACGTCCCGGCCTGGCTCCGGATGCCGGGCATGGAGGCGGACAAGCTCGCGGGCTTCTACGCCGACCCGGTCAAGCAGGGGCGCGACCGCTCGGCCCTGCGCGTCAGCCTCGACGCCCGCTCGATCAAGATCGAGACCTCCCTGCGCTGGAAGCTGAAGCGGGCGAAGAGCGAGACCGTCGTGCGGATGCTCTACCGCCTGCCGGCCAACCGCTTCATGGAGCGGCGCTGAGGTTTCGTATCTGCGTGAACCCGAGGCGGCTGCGGGCTGGCACCTCCTTCTTGAGGCATTCCAGCGCTGTCATTCCGGGGCGCCGAAGGCGAACCCGGAATCCAGAGCCGCCGACGGAGCCATGCTTGGCGCACCCCGTGGTTCTGGATTCCGGGTTCCGCTGCGCGGCCCCGGAATGACGGGGAGCGCAACGAAATCGCCCAGCCACATCAGCTCCAGGCGTGGAACGGCGGGTTCACGCCGTTGAGGGCGTGGTTGCCGACGATCGCGTATTTCCAGCGCACCGGGTCGTGCAGGGTGTGAGTGCGGGCGTTACGCCAGTGCCGGTCGAGGTTGTCCTCGGCCAGCGTCGAGCGGGTGCCGGCGAGCTCGAACAGCTTGTTCGTCGCCGAGATCGCCGCTTCCGTGGTGAGCACCTTCGATTCCGCGACGGCGAGCTGCGCCGCCGCGACGCTATCGGCAGTGGGGTTCGCCACAGCCGTGTCGATGGCGAGGCCGGCCCGGTCGAGCAGCGCCTCGGCCGCATGCTGGCGGATCGTGAGGTCGCCGATCGCCTGGATCGTGTACGGGTCGTCCGAGGCACGCTCCTGGCCGCTGTCGATCCAGGGGCGCGACTTGGTGCGCACGAAGGCGATGGTGTCGTCGAGCGCCGCCCGGCCGATGCCGGCATCCACCGCCGCCTGGATGATCTGGAAGATGGCCCCGTCCGAGCGCGGCGTCTCGTAGCCCTTCCAGGCCGGCACGAGGTGGCTCTTCTCCACCCGCACGTTCTCGATCAGCACCGTGCCGCTCGCGGTGCCGCGCTGGCCGAAGGCCGACCAGTCGTCGATCACGGTCAGGCCCGGCGCGTTGCGGTCGGCGATGGCGTACCAGGCGCGGCCCTGGTCATCGACGGCGACGATCGGCACGAGATGCGCGAGCAGCGCGCCCGTCGCGTAGAACTTCTGGCCCGTGACGACGACGTGATCGCCCCGATCGGAGAAACGTGTTTCGAAGTCGGCCGCGCGCTTGGTGCCCTTCTCCGAAAAGGCGTTGCCGAAGCGGGTGCCCTTGAGGACCTCGCCGAACAGCAGCGCCTGTTGCTCTTGATCGGACACGGTGCGGATCGCCGCGACGATGCCGAGATGGTTCTGGGCGATCTGCCCGATCGACGGATCGGCCGCCGAGATGATCGCGATCACCTGCGCCAGCGTCCTGTAGGATACCTCCGGCCCGCCGAAGGCCTTTGGGACATTGATCGACCAGAGACCGCTCTGCGAGAAGGCGTCGAGTTCTTTCAGGGGGCGAATGTGGGCGCGGTCGCGCTCCGAGGCGCCCTCGCGGAATTCGGCGGCGAGCGCATGGGCGACCCGGATCGCTTCGGCATCGTCGCGGATGACGTGAGCGGGTTGGCTCGGACGGGCCTGGCCGGGGACGCCTTGCGGGGTGCCGGTCTGCTGGAGCGTGCTGGCGCTGACGGCGATGTTCATGGGGGGCTCCGGCCTTCGCGGCTGTGGTCGATTGTCGTGGGATCGCATCGGCTGAGCGCGCGAAACCCTCTCCCCTCTGCGGGAGAGGGTGGCCCTCGCGTGAGCGAGGGTCGGGAGAGGGGAGCGACGGTGCCGGATAATGCGGAGCCGACCCCTCTCCCGCCTCGCATTCGCGAGGCACCCTCCCCCGCGGAGGGGGGAGGGTTTGGCGTCGGCTCAAGCCGCCTCGGCCCGGCGCTCGCGCTGGGCCTCGATCGCCCGCACCCGCGGGATCACGTGCTCGCCGAAATAGGCGACCTCTTCCTGAAAGTGCAGGAAGGCGAGGAGCGCGAGGTCGACGCCGACGTCCTTCAGGGCGACGATGCGCTCGGCGATCTGGTCCGGCGTGCCGATCAGGTTGGTCTTGAAGCCGTCGTTATACTGGACGAGGTCGTTGAAGCTCGACTTCGCCCAGTTGCCCTCGCCCTCCGGGGATGCCTTGCCGGCGTTCTTCACCTCGTGGCCGAAGGCTTTCACGGCGTCCGGGTCGGCGTTTTCGATGATCTCCTGGAGGACGGCGCGGGCCTCTTCCTCGGTGTCGCGGGCGATCACGAACGCGTTGACACCGACCTTCACCGAATGCCCGTTGGCCGCGGCTTTGGCCTGGAGGTCGTCGACCTGCGCCTTGATGCCCTCGGGCGTGTTGCCGTTGGTGAAATACCAATCGGACACGCGGGCCGCCATGTCGCGGGCGGCGCGGGACGAGCCGCCCTGGAAGATCTCGGGCTGCGGGTCGGCCGGCTTCGGCTTCAGGGTATAGTTCGTGTACCGATAGAAATCGCCGCGATAGCTGAAGTCGTCCTGCGTCCAGATCCCGCGCAAGGCCGTGATGAACTCTTCGGAGCGGCGGTAGCGCTCGTCGTGGTCGAGCCAGGGCTCGCCGATGGCGCGGAACTCGCCGGAGAACCATCCCGAGACCAGGTTGATGGCGATGCGGCCCTCGGTGAGCTGCGAGATCGTGGCGATCTGCTTGGCGGCGAGCGTCGGGTTCCAGGGGCCGGGCAGCAGCGCGGCGATGACCTTGATGCGCGAGGTCGCGGCGAGCAGCGCGTGGCTGAAGGCGACGGATTCGTGCTGGTACTCGGCGCCGTAGCCGGCGGTGAAGCGGATCTGCGTCAGCGCGTAGTCGAAGCCGGCATTCTCCGCGATCTGCGCGAGCTTGCGGTTATATTCGGCATCCCAGCTCGTGCGCTGGGGGATCTTGCTGATCACGAGGCCGCCCGAGACGTTCGGCACCCAATAGGCGAAGCGGATCGGCTCAGAGGCGGTGATGGGCGAGGTCATGGCGGCCTTTCGGGGTGACGTCGCATTGCGATCGATGGCGGCACTATTGATGATAGTTATTTGCGTAGAAGCGGCTTATCGCCGTCGAATGAATGAGATAAAATCGAGCTTGATAAGACTGTCTCAGAGAAGACCCGCGATCAAACGAATTAAATCATCTTTTTTATACGTATGAGATGCGTTCGTTCTCTGGTTCGAGAGCTGCAGCAGCAGGTTGTTCTTTTGCGTTTTGCATTTGCCACTCGCGTCCGGTTCGCCGCCGCGTCGAGATGGCGGCGTTCGATCACCGCGCCTGCAACCTCCCGGACGTAATCAAGATCTCGAGCACCGGTTCGGCTGCAGAAAATCATACAATCGTCTGCCTTCACCCAAGCATTGGATAACCAACGACAGCCATTCGTTAAGTTGCGCGCCCTATACGAAGTCCTTCGAGGGAGAGGTGGCGCATGACCAAGGTAGGATGCCAGGGCTGCAAAGATGGGACGCCTCTGACGTTCGACTTCACGATGGCCTTCCATCCGATCGTCGACGTCCGCCGCGACGCTGTCTGGGGCTACGAGGCCCTCGTCCGCGGCGTCCAGGGCGAGGGGGCCGCGCAGATCCTCGGCTTGGTCGACGCGACCAACCGCTACAAGTTCGATCAGGCTTGCCGCGTGAAGGCGATCGAACTCGCGAGCGCGCTGTTTCCCGACGACGAGACCCGGCTCTCGATCAACTTCATGCCGAATGCCGTCTACGAGCCGGCCGCCTGCATCCGTGCGACGCTCGAAGCGGCGCAGCGCGTCGGCTTCCAGCATCGGCAGATCATGTTCGAGTTCACCGAGAACGAGAAGATGGTCGACGTGGATCACGTCCGGCGCATCATCATCGAGTATCGCCGACACGGCTTCTCGACGGCCATCGACGATTTCGGGGCCGGCTATGCCGGGCTCGGTCTGCTGGCGAGCTTTCAGCCGGACTTCGTCAAGCTCGACATGGACCTGCTTCGCGGTATCGACGCCTCGCCGGCCCGCCGGGTCATCGTCGCGGGCGTGACCCAGATGGCCCAGGCCCTCGGCGTCTCGGTCATCGCGGAAGGCGTCGAGACGGAAGCCGAGTTCGAGACTCTGCGCGGCATCGGTATCGCGCTGTTCCAGGGCTATCTCTTCGCCAAGCCGGCCGTGGCGAGCCTGCCCGCGGTACGGATGTTCGGATACGAGCCGGAACGCGTGCTAGAGGGCTGCGCGTCACAAGCCGCCTGACCGGCCCGAGATCCCGCCTGCCCGATGATCCAGAACAGCATCGACATCGCCGTCGAGGACGCACGCTGGGCGGAGGCCGTCCCCGAACTGGACGCCCTCGTCGAGCGGGCCGTGACGGCTGCCCTCGCGATCATGCCCGATTCGCAGGCAGGCCCGTTCGAGATCAGCATCCTGCTGTCCGACGACGCCACCGTGCAGGCGCTCAACAAGACCTGGCGCGGCAAGGACAAGCCCACCAACGTGCTCTCGTTTCCGGCAGCGGAGCAGCCGCTGCCGCCGGGCGCGGCGGCCCCGCTCGGCGATGTGGTTCTTGCTTATGACACGCTGCTGCGCGAGAGTGCCGGGCAGTCGAAGCCGCTCAGTCATCACCTCGCGCATCTCCTCGTCCATGGCACTCTTCACCTGCTCGGCCAGGATCACGAGACCGGCGAGGCGCAAGCCGACGCGATGGAAGCCCTCGAGGTCGCAGCGCTCGCGACCCTCGGCATTCCCGACCCGTACGCCGACTGAACCGCTCCGATCCCGGCACCTCCGCCTCAGACATTCCAGAGAGACATGACGAACGACCGAAGTCGCGGCGCGGCCCTGGCCGCGCCCAATGCAGACGCCGAGCACCAGCCGCGCGAGCCCTGGTACGACCGCCTGCTCAACGTCTTCAACCTGCGCTCGCGCGACAGCCTGCGCACCGGCATCGAAGACGCCCTCGCCGAGCCCGACACGGGCGAGGACGCATTCTCCCCGCTGGAGCGGGCGATGCTCAAGAACGTGCTCGGCCTTCACAAGGTGCGCGTGGACGACGTGATGGTGCCCCGCGCCGACATCGTCGCCGTACCCGTGGACACCAGCCTCGGCGACCTGCTCAAGCTCTTCCGCACGGCCGGCCATTCGCGCCTGCCGGTCTACGGCGAGACGCTCGACGACCCACGCGGCATGGTCCACATCCGCGACTTCGTGGAATACTTTGCCAGCAAGGCCGAGGCCGCGCCGCGTCGTGCGCCGGCAAACGTCGGCGCTGCGGCAGCCGCCAACGAGGACAAGCCCGCCCCTGCCCGCGTGCGCCGGCTGCCCGCCAGGGCGATCCGCGAACTCGACCTCGGCAAGGTCGACCTGTCGGTGACGCTCGCCTCCACGCGCATCCAGCGTCCGGTGCTGTTCGTGCCGCCCTCGATGCCGGCGATCGACCTGCTCGTGCGGATGCAGGCGACCCGCACCCACATGGCGCTCGTCATCGACGAGTACGGCGGCACCGATGGGCTGATCTCCATCGAGGACCTGATCGAGGTCGTGCTCGGCGACATCGAGGACGAGCACGACGTGGCCGAGGGCCAGCTCGTCAACCGTGTCGAGGGCGAGACCGACACCTACGTCGCCGATGCCCGCGCCGGCCTCGCCGAGGTCTCGGAAGCCACCGGCGTCGACCTCGTCGCCTCGGCCGGCGAGATGGCGGAAGAGATCGACACGATCGGCGGCCTCATCGTGACGCTCGCCGGCCGCGTGCCCTCGCGCGGCGAGATCATCGCAGGCCCGAGCGAACTCGAATTCGAGGTGCTCGACGCCGATCCGCGCCGGGTCAAGCGCCTGCGGTTGCAGCGTGGACCGAGTCGGATCGGGCAGGTGGTGCCCCTGGCGCTGCCCGCGCCGCCCACGGCCCTGCCTCCGCCGGCTCAGGCGGCGGGTGGGGGCTGAATACGACTGTACTGCCGATCATGCCCATCCTCATGCTGAGGCGCCGCGAAGCGGCGTCGAAGCACGGCTGACGCTTGTGCGACTCAACCTCGTCCGTTGCCGAGATCGACCGAAGCGGCCTCCGGCTGGATGAGCCGTTGCCGTGCTTCGAGGCCGGCCAAGGCGGGCGCCTCAGCATGAGGATCGTGGTGGTTGCCGGAAGCGCCCTATCGGCATGACCACCCGCAAAAAACAGCCAAAGCCCGGGAATCGTGTAAAGCCCGCACAATTCCGAAAAAAGCCCGGCTGCCCGATGACCCTCACCGCATGATTCTCGCGCGCAAGAGCGACACGCGTTCCGTGGCGGCGGGCGGCTGGCTCGATGCGGTCGCGCACCGGATCATCCTCAGCCACGGCTGGTCGCGTCTCGGGATTGCTGTCGTGGCGGGTGCGATCGGGGCGATGGCGATGCCGCCCTATGGCATCTTCCCGGCGCTCGTCGTGTCGCTCACCGTGGCGGTCTGGCTGGTCGACGGGGCGAGCGCCGGCCCGCGGGGCTGGCGGACGCTGCGGGATTGCGCCCTGATCGGCTGGGCCTGGGGCTTCGGCTATTTCATCGCCGGGCTGTGGTGGCTCGGCGCGGCCTTTCTGGTGGAGGCGGATCAGTTCGCCTGGGCGATGCCGCTCGGCGTCGTCGGGCTCCCGGCGGTGCTCGGGCTGTTCTATGCCCTCGGATTCGCGGCGGCGCGGCTCGCTTGGTCGCGCGGGCCGGGGCGGCTGTTCGCGCTGGCCTTCGGCCTCGCGGCGAGCGAGTGGCTGCGCGGGCACCTGTTCACCGGTTTCCCGTGGAACGGGCTCGGCATGGCGCTCGGCGGCAATCTCTGGCTGATGCAGGGGGCCTCCGTGGTCGGCCTCTACGGGTTGAGCCTGATCGTCGTGCCGATCGCCGCCGCCCCCGCGACGCTCGCCACCGGGGCCGGCATCCGCGCTAGGATCGGGCCGATGGCCGTCGCGGTGTCGGCGCTCGCGGCGCTGGCGCTGTTCGGCGCCTGGCGCGTCCCCGAAAAACCCGATGCCACCATCGCCGGGGTAAGGCTGCGGCTGATCCAGCCGAACATCCCGCAGGACGCAAAATTCCAGCCGGACAACCGCTACGCCGTCGTCGACAAGTATCTCGAACTGAGCGACCGGGCGACCTCGCCCGAACGCAGCGGCACCGCCGATGTCACCCACATCGTCTGGCCGGAATCCGCGTTTCCCTTCCTGGTCCAGCGTGACCCGCAAGCGCTCGGGCGCATCGGCGCAGTGCTGCCGGAGGGCAGGCATCTCCTCGCCGGGGCGGCGCGGGCGCAGGAACCGTTCAATCGCCAGCACGCGGTCTTCTACAATTCGATCCTGACGATCGCGCATGGAGGCACGCTCGGCGACAGCTACGACAAGGTCCACCTCGTACCGTTCGGCGAGTACTTGCCGGCGCCGCTCGATGCGATCCTGAAGGCGGTCGGCCTCCGGCAGTTCGTTTCGGTGCCCGGCGGCTTCACGGCGGGCAGCAGGGAAGGCCAGCGCATCCTCACCGTGCCGGGCTTGCCACCGGTGGCGGCGACGATCTGCTACGAGTCGATCTTTCCGGGCGCCATCGTTCCAGCCGAGGCTTCGGTGGTGCCCGGCCTGATCCTGAACCTCACCAACGATGCCTGGTTCGGCGATACGCCCGGACCGCACCAGCACTTCGCCCAGGCGCGGTTGCGTGCCGTCGAGGAGGGCCTGCCCCTGGTGCGCGACGCCAACAGTGGAATCTCCGCCGTGGTCGACGCCCACGGGCGGATCACGGGCTCCCTGCCGCTCGGCACGGAGGGCGTGCTCGATGCGGACCTCCCGGCGCGCATCTCGGGCCGCACGCTCTACGCGAGGCTCGGCGACGCGCCCTTCGCCGCGATGCTGCTCGGCTGCTTGCTCGTGGCGGTGGCCGGCCGGCGGCGCGAGGCGAGCGGCATCGCATGACCGGACCCATGACGGACACGAAGCCGCACAATCCGATCCTGATCGGCCTCGGGGTGATGCTGGTCGCATTCAACCTGCGGCCCGCGATCACCAGCGTCGGGCCGCTGCTGACGGGGATCGTCGCGGAGACGGGGCTCGGCGCCACGGGTGCGGCTGCGCTGACCACGCTCCCGGTGCTCTGCCTCGGTCTCGGCGGGGCGCTCGGACCGGCGGCGATCCGGCGGCTCGGCGTCGATGCCGGCATCTTCGTTGGTGTCGTGGCCGTCCTCGTCGGATTGCTGCTGCGCGGGCTGGGTGGGCTCCCGGCGCTGTTTGCCGGCGCAGGCGTGTCGGGCCTCGGCATCGGACTCGCCGGCGTCCTGCTGCCGGCGCTGGTGAAACGCGACTTCGCCCGACAGGCCGGCAGGGCGACAGGGCTCTACACCATGGCGCTCTGCATCGGCGCCGGTGCCGGCACCGGCCTCACGGTGCCGTTCGAGCAGGCCCTCGGCCAGGGCTGGGCCGCCGCGCTCGCCGTGTGGTCGCTGCCGGCCCTCGTTGCGGTGTTCGCCTGGGCACCGTTCGTCGGGCGCCGGCCCTCGGCAGGAGCCTCACCGCCGACACGGCCGGCGCCGAGCCTGTGGCGGG
>NZ_BJZT01000031.1 GCF_007992175.1 Methylobacterium haplocladii
GGAGCCTGTGGCGGGAGCCGCTGGCTTGGCAGGTCGCCGGCTTCATGGGGCTGCAATCCTCGCTCGCCTACATCCAGTTCGGCTGGCTGCCGGCGGTGCTGCAGGGGAGGGGGCTCGACGCCCTCGATGCCGGCTATTTCGCCGCGGTGGCGGCGGTCGCCCAGGCACCGGGAGCGCTTCTCCTGCCGACCCTCGCCGCCCATGCGCGCGACCAGCGGGGCTGGATCGTCGGCGGCCTCGGCGGAATGGTGGCATCGTTCCTGGCACTCGCCCTCGGCCCGGATGCGGTGATGCTGCCGGCGGCGGTCGGGTTGGGCTTCGCCAGCGGCGGCAGCTTCGGGCTAGGCCTCACGGTGATCGTGCTGCGCGCGCGGGATGCGGCCAGTGCCGGGGCGCTGTCGGCGATGGCGCAGGGGTTCGGCTACGCCCTCGCATCCCTCGGCCCGTTCGGTTTCGGGCTCGCGCACCAGGCCACCGGCGGCTGGGGCCTGCCGACCCTGTTGTTCGCGACGATAGCCCTCGCCGGCGCGATCTGCGGCCTCGGCGCCGGCCGTGCCCGGCAGGTCGGTCAGGCGGCCCGCGGCCCATAGAGGATCACCGCCATGCCGGCGAGGCAGAGCGCGGCGCCGGACAAATCCCACCGGTCCGGGTCCACGCCCTCGACGAGCTTGAGCCAGACCAGGGCGGCGACGACATAGATTCCGCCATAGGCCGCATAGGCGCGCCCGGCCGCAGGGGTGTCGACGAACGTCAGCAGGCCGGCGAAAACGATCAGCGACGCGACACCCAGGATCAGCCAGAGCGCGGATGCGTTCGTCCGAGCCCAGGCCCAGAACGCGAAGCAGCCTGCGATCTCGGCGAGCGCGGCGCCGATGAAGGCCGCCAAGTTCGTCATGGCTGCTCTCTCGGACGAAGCGGCCCGTCCGGCAAGACCGGGCATTGAGACTTCTGGTTGAAATATATCCATTTGCCGCACGCCCGATCGGGGCGGCGATGCGTTCGATCACCAAGGGACAGTCTCCCGCAAATTGGTGAACACGATGAATCGTATCCTGACAGTGTCGGCAGCCTTGGCCGGCGCCTTTCTCCTCGTTCCTGCCGCAGCGGATGCCCGCGGCTTCGGTGGCGGCGGTGGCTTTCGTGGCGGCGGAGGCGGTTTCGGTGGTGGCGGCTTCCGGGGCGGCGGTATCGGCGGCGGCGGCTTCCGTAGCGCGGGCGGCGGCTTCGGTGGTGGCGGACTGCGCGCTGGCGGGTTCGGAGGCGGTTCGGCGTTCGGCGCCCAGCGCGGTGGCTTCGGCGGGGCCGGGTTCGGCAACGGCGTTCGGGGTGCCGGGTTCGGTGGCGGTGTGGGTCGTGGCTTCGGTAACGGCGGCTACCGTGGCGGCTTCGCGGGCAACCGCGGCGGCTATTACGGTGGGCGCGGCTACGGTCGACGGGGTTTGGGTTACGGCGGCTTGGGCCTGGGTCTCGGCCTCGGTCTCGCTGCCGGCGGCCTCGGATACGGCTACGGCGGGTATGGCTATGGCGGCGGCTACGGCTACGACGACGGCTATTATGTCAACGGCTACGCTCCGGCGGCCTACGGCTACGAGCAAGAGGGCTACGCTCCCGTCGAAACGGCTCCGGCCGGCCGCTCGGTCTCCTACTGCGTCAGCCGCTTCCGCTCCTACGACCGTCGCTCGGGGACCTATCTCGGCAATGACGGCGCCCGCCACGCCTGCCCGTAGCCGATGAGATGCGGCCCCTGCCTCGCGGCGGGGGCCGTTGCGTTTAGGCTGTCGTTTCGCAGAGCTTTACGACCACGCCACGCACGGATTTTTTGCATCGCCCGATGACCCGATCGACCGGCCGAAATCCGCCTCGGAGAAGCCCGGTTTCAGCGCGGTATCGGGGAACCTGACGGCATCCGGCTTCTCTGCCGGTCCACGCCCGCCCGACACTCTTCAGGTGCGCTTGCTCATGTTGCCGCTCGTCTTCTCGCAGCAGCAGCCACCCTTCTTGCCCTTGATGTTCGGTGCCATGCTGCTTGTGCTGCACATGGCGGTTTTCCCCTTGCTGCTGCCGCAACAACTCATCGCGAGGGCCGGAGCCGCGCCGAGCAGCATCAGGGCGGTAGCGGTCAGAGCGAGCGTCTTCATCGGTCGTCGTCCTCCATAACCGGCTGCATCGTTGCAGCGCGGCCATGCGGTTTGCACCTTCCCACGATGGTAAGGTCAACGATCGAAATGCCCGATCGTGAATCGCGATCGTCGCCGGGGACGACACGCGTCTCCGCGCGTCACGATTTCGGAAATGTTGAAGCGGATGGCGATCGGGAGCTGTCGATCGAGCGCCTGCAGTCTTCTGGGGAACAGTTTCGTCGAGCGCGCCGTTGCTCGATCATCTCAAGGAGATTGACATGCTGACTGGCGGATTGTTGTGGCTCATCGGGATTCCGATCCCGGTCATTCTCCTGGTGTGGTTCTTCTTCTTGCGCGGCCGCTGAGCCTACGGCATCGACACCCGGATCGGGACGTCGGCAGCACGCATGAAAAAGCCCCGCGGAGCGCTTGCTCCGCGGGGCTTTTCTCTGCCGTCATCCCCGAAAAGACTACTCGGCGGCGACGCGCTGGGCGTGGGTGCCGTCGGTGTAGGTCTCGGGCGCGAGGCGCTTGCCCGGAGCGGCGCGGCCCGGCAACGGCGGCAGGGCGAGGGCCTTCTGGAGATCGATGCCGGCGCCTTCGGCGACGCGGCGTCCGTAATCGGCGTCGGCATGCGAGAAGTGCCAGACCATCCGGAGCTGGATCGCCTCGGGGCACTGCTTCATGTCGTCGACGAGGTTGGCGATCAGGTCGTCGCGCTCCCAGGCCTCGAACGAGCGGTAGCGCACGCCCGCCTGGACGTAGTCGTCCTCCGTCCGCGAGGTCTGGTAGCGGCCGAGCTGGCCCTGCACCGGCTGGCGGTAATCCCGGGCCGGCTTCGGCGCCTCGACGAGGCCCTCGGCGATGGTCGAGGGCTCGTAGTTGATGTGCTTGTTCGGGCCGACGCCGTCGACGTAGTGGGTCATCTGCCCATCGCGCTGGTTCGAATAGACCTTCACGCCCGGCTGCGGCGCGTTGATCGGCAATTGCAGGTAGTTCGGGCCGACGCGGTAGCGCTGGGTATCCGAGTAGGAGAGCGTACGCCCCTGCAGCATCTTGTCGTCGGAGAAATCGATGCCGTCCACGAGCACGCCCGTGCCGAAGGCCGACTGCTCCACATCCGCGAAGAAGTTGTCGGGCACGCGGTCGAGCACCATGCGGCCGCAGGGCAGGAGCGGGAAGTCTTCCACCGGCCAGAGCTTCGTGTCGTCGAGCGGATCGAACGACAGGTGATCGTTCGGGCCGTCCGGCATGATCTGCACGGAGAACTCCCACTCGGGGAAGTTGCCGGCACTGATGTTGTCGTAGAGGTCCTGCGTGGCGTGGCCGACGTTCTCGCCCTGGATCTTCGCCGCTTGCGGCGACGTCAGGTTCCGCACGCCCTGCTTCGGGGTCCAGTGGAACTTGCAGAGCACGGCCTCGCCCTGGTCGTTGACGAGCTTGTAGGTGTTGACGCCCGAGCCCTCCATCTCGCGGTAGTTCGCGGGAATGCCCCAGGGTGACTTGAGGTGCGTCACCATGTGGATCGACTCGGGGTGCGCCGCCACGAAGTCGAAGAAGCGCCATGCCTCCTGACGGTTGGTCACCGGGTCCGGCTTGAAGGCGTGGATCATGTCGGGAAACTTGATCGCGTCGCGGATGAAGAAGACCTTGAGGTTGTTGCCCACCAGATCCCAGTTGCCGTCGACGGTCTTGAACTTCACCGCGAAGCCGCGCGGGTCGCGGGCGGTCTCAGGCGATTCTTTCGCACCGGCCACGGTTGAGAAGCGCACGAACATTGGGGTTTTCACGCCGACCTCGTTGAGGACGCGGGCGCGGGTGTATTTCGAGGCCGGCTCGTTGCCGATCTTGCCGTAGGCCTCGAAGTAGCCATGCGCACCGGCGCCGCGAGCATGCACCACGCGCTCCGGGATGCGCTCACGGTCGAAATGCGTGATCTTCTCGATGAACTGGTAGTTTTCGAGCGTCGCCGGGCCGCGCTCGCCGACCGTGCGGGTGCTCTGGTTGTCGCGAACCGGGTGGCCTTGGCGGGTGGTCAGGATCGGGCGGTTGTCGCTCATGCGCGAGATTTCTCCGTAATGGGGACGACTCTCAGCCGAGGCTGGAACCGTTCTCGACAGGGGTATGCCGCAGGCGTTCCCTAGTGGCAAATGCATCGTCGCAACGATTGTGATAGATGCAGTCTATGCACGTTGCCGGATTGTCCCTGCGGGACCTCGAATATGTCGTCGCCATCGCCGACGAGACGCATTTCGGACGGGCCGCCGAACGCTGCAACGTCAGCCAGCCCACCTTGAGCGTTCAGGTGCGCAAGCTCGAGGAGACGCTCGGCCTCGTGCTGTTCGAGCGCTCGAACCGGCGCGTGCTCCTCACCGAAGCGGGGCAGGCGATCGTGCGGCAGGCGCGGATCGTGCTGGCGGAAGCGCAACGCCTGCTGGCGATGGCATCCGAGGGACGTGGCTCTCCGCTGACCGGCCGGCTGGTTCTCGCTGCGATCCAGACGCTCGGCCCCTATTACTTCCCGCTGGTGCTGCGCCGGCTGCGCGCCGAGTTTCCGATGCTGTCGCTGGCGCTCAGCGAGGCGCGTACCGCCGAGATTCTAGAGGGTGTTCGCGATGGGCGTATCGACGCCGCCCTAGTCTCGCTCCCGATCCCGGCCTCGGGACTGACGGTCTCACCGCTCTTCGAGGAACCGTTCCTGCTCGCATGCCCTACCGATCACGCCCTCGCGGAAGGCGCTCTCGACGCCCGGCGGATCGCCGGGCCGGACCTGCTGCTCCTCGACGAGGGCAATTGCCTGCGCGACCAGACCATCGCCGCCTGTGGCGCCGGCAGCGTGACGGGCCGGCACGCGACGAGCCTGGAGACGCTGCGCTCCATGGTGGCGGCCGGTGCCGGCTACACTCTGCTGCCGGCGCTCGCCGCGCCGTCCGATCCCGATCCCAGCGGCCTCGTGGTGACCCGCCGCTTCGCTGCCGGAGGGCCCGGTCGCACCGTCGCGCTGGCCTGGCGGTCGAGCGATCCGCGGGCCGGAGGTCTCGCGCATCTGGCTGCGTTCTTTCGCAGTCACGCTCCGGCTGGCACCGCGGCTTGCCGCGTCGAAGCCGCGGCGGCATCCGGTCTCGGGCCGGACCCCAGCGGTGACAGCCGCCCGCAGGCGGTGTAGCGCCACCCGGTCGCGGGCGCTCGGTCCGTCGATCCTTCCGAAAACGCTGCAGCCGCCCTTGCCCTCTCTCCGCACGGCCATCCGCTGGACGGCGCTCCTGGCGGCCTCCGCCGTCCTTGCCATCGTGCTGGGCCTCGCCCGATTTCCGGCCGCGCTCCTGCTCGGGCCGATGCTCGTGGCCATCGCCTTCGGGGTCCGTGGTGCGGAACTGACCTTGCCGCGACCGCTGTTTCTCGCGGCGCAGGCGGTGATCGGCTGCCTCGTGGCGCACGCGGTGACGCCCGAGATCACCCGCACGATCGTCGACGACGGCGCCCTGATGTTCGCCGCGGTTCTCGTGACCGTACTCGCCGGGGCGATCGTCGGCATCGTGCTGACACGGCTCCAGGTCCTGCCCGGCGCCACCGCAGCCTGGGGTTCGGCGCCCGGCGGGGCGGCCGCGATGGTGGCGATGGCGGAGGCCTACGGCTCCGATCCGCGCCTCGTCGCGTTCATGCAGTACGTCCGCGTCGCGGCGGTGGTGCTGACCGCCTCCGTGGTGGCGCGGTGCCTCGTGGACGTCTCCGGCGCACCGGCGACAGCTGTCGCGGAACCGACGCAGGTGCTCTCCGTCCTCGCCACCCTCGGCATCGCCGCCCTCGGCGTGGGGCTCGCGACGGCACTGCGCGTTCCCGCCGCCGCCCTCGTCGGGCCGATGCTGCTCGGCGCCGCCCTCCATGCCGCCGGGATCGCCAGCGTTTCCGTTCCCGGCCCGCTGCTCGATGCCGCCTATGCCGGCATCGGCTGGTATGTCGGCCTGCGCTTCACCCGCGAGACCCTGCACGCCACCTTGCATGCGCTCCCCGGCATCCTCGTCGCCACGGTCGCGATCATCGTCCTCTGCGGCGGCTGGGCCTGGGGCCTGACCGTCCTGCTGCCGATCGACTTCCTCACCGCCTTCCTGGCGACCAGCCCCGGCGGTCTCGATTCGGTGGCGATCATCGCCGTGGGCTCGAAGGCCGACGTGTCGTTCGTGCTGGGTGTCCAGACCCTGCGCCTATTCACGGTCCTGCTCACCGGACCGATCCTGGCGCGCTGGATCGCCCGGGCCGCACCGGGTCCCGACGCGTGAAGGCCCTCTACATCGCGTTCCTGAACTCCTGGCGCGGCCTCGTCCACGGCGCCCGCACGGAGCGCGCGATCCGGCTCGAACTCGCCTTGCTGATGCTCGGCGTACCGTCGGCCTTCCTGCTCGGTGCGACGCTCTGGGTTCGCGTCGCTCTTGTCGCCAGCCTGCTGCTGATGCTCAGCGCCGAGTTCCTCAACACAGCGATCGAAAAGCTCTGCGATCACCTCCATCCCGGCCATCACCCCAGGATCGGCATCGTCAAGGATCTCGCTTCGGCCGGTGCCTTCGCCGCGCAAGGCCTCGCAGCCTTGGTCTGGATCGCGGCCCTCATCGACAGGCTCTGAGGGGCGGCCCTCGCATCGGGCGTCGGGACGGACTAGATCGGGCGCTTCGGAAGCCCTCCGAGCACCACGCGAAGACCCGCCCCGTGACCGACTACATCAAGAAGATCCTCTCCGCCCGCGTCTACGACGTCGCCAAGGAGAGCCCGCTCGACCCGATGCCGCGCCTGTCGAAGCGCCTCGGCCGGCCGATCCTGTTGAAGCGCGAGGACCTGCAGCCGGTCTTCTCGTTCAAGCTGCGCGGCGCCTACAACAAGATGTCGGGCCTCAGTCCCGAGGTGCTGGCACTGGGCGTCGTCTGCGCCTCCGCCGGCAATCACGCGCAGGGCGTGGCGCTCGGCGCGCAGCGGCTCGGCGTGCGCGCGGTGATCGTGATGCCGCGGACGACGCCGGCCATCAAGGTCGATGCCTGCCGGGCACGCGGGGCCGAAGTGATCCTGCACGGCGACGCCTTCGACGAGGCGCTGACCGAGGCCCGCCGGCTCGAGGCCGAGCAGAACCTCACCTTCCTGCACCCCTTCGACGATCCGGAGGTGATCGCCGGACAGGGGACCATCGGCATGGAGATCCTGCAGCAGCATTCCGGGCCGATCGAGGCGATCTTCGTGCCCGTCGGCGGCGGCGGCCTGGCCGCCGGCATCGCGACCTTCGTGAAATACCTGCGGCCGGGGACCAAGGTGATCGGCGTCGAGCCGGACGACGCCGCCTGCATGAAGGCGGCCATGGACGCCGGCGAGCTCGTCATGCTGCCGAGCGTCGGCCTGTTCGCCGACGGCGTCGCCGTGCGCCAGGCCGGTGCCGAGACGTTCCGGCTCTGCCGCGAGCATCTCGACGAGGTCATCACCGTCGACACCGATGCCATGTGCGCGGCGGTGAAGGACGTTTTCGACGACACCCGCGCCGTCTCCGAGCCCTCGGGTGCGCTGAGCCTCGCCGGCGCCAAGGTCTACGCGGCGCGCGAAGGCGGGGGAGGGGGCACGCTGGTGGCGATCTCGTCCGGCGCCAATCTCAACTTCGACCGCCTGCGCCACATCGCCGAGCGGGCCGAGATCGGCGAGGAGCGCGAGGTGCTGCTCGGCGTCACCATCCCCGAGCGGCCCGGCGCCTACCGCGCCTTCATCGCGGCATTGGGGCCGCGTGCCATCACCGAATTCAATTATCGTTACGCCCACGGCCGCGAGGCCCGTATCTTCGTCGGCATCAACCTGCCGGGCGGAAAGCCTGAAAAGCGCGCGCTCGTCGCAGCGCTGACGGCCGAGGGCTACGCCGTCCACGATCTCAGCGACAACGAGATGGCCAAGGTCCACGCCCGCTACATGGTCGGCGGCCGAGCCGAGGGCCTCGCCGACGAGCGTCTCTACCGTTTCCAGTTTCCGGAGCGGCCGGGCGCACTCATGAAGTTCCTGGACGCCCTCGGCGACGGCTTCAACATCACCCTTTTCCACTACCGCAATCACGGAGCCGACTACGGGCGCGTGCTCGCCGGCATCGACGTCCCCGAAAGCGAGCACGCCCGCTTCGCGGCGGTTTTGGAACGGCTCGGCTACGATTACGCCGACGAGAGCCGGAACCCGGCCTATGCGCTGTTCCTGAACGATTCGATTTCCGGATAGCGTCTGACGATGAGCCGGGGAGCGCGGTCGCCATCGCCGGCCGACCCGGTGACCGCTTCCGGTTCATTCGATCGGGTCGCAAGGTTTGCCCTTGCGGGAAGGGGTCAGGGTGGTTGAGGGTCGAGCTGCGGTCCCGTCCGCACCGCCCCAAGCTCCCGAGCCTCGGCAGAGGAGACTAACCCTTCGCTTGCTCGACCTTCACCACACCGGGATTGCCCCGCAGCCGGTCGGCGATCGCATCGACACTTGTCTGCGACAGGCGCACGAACGACACCGTGACGTCCTCCTCGTCGTCGGTCTCGCCCGGACGCACCACGAACTGGCGCACGCGGGAGGCCCGCGCACCGGCCACCTCCTGCAGCGTGTCGATGGTCAGCCCGCCGCGCTTCACCGTCAGATGTAGTTCCCGCGTCTGCATGCGGCCGCGCCAGCTCTCCTCGATCGGCTTCACCCCGGCGAGGATGCCGATGACGATGACGGTGGTCGCGATCGCCGGCACGTAGAGCCCGCCGCCGATGGCGAGGCCGATCGCGGCGACGGCCCAGAGGCTCGCGGCGGTGGTCAGCCCCTTCACCACCTCGCCGCGCAGCAGGATGGTGCCCGCGCCGAGGAAGCCGATGCCGGAGACGACCTGCGCGGCGACGCGGGAGGGGTCGAGCACGACGTTCTTCTGGCCGAGCACGTCGGCGAAGCCGAAGGCCGAGACCAGCATGATCAGGCAGGCGCCGACGCAGACCAGCATGTGCGTGCGCAGGCCCGCCGCCCAGAGCAGGCGTTCGCGCTCGAACCCGATCACGCTGCCGAGCGCTCCCGCCAGAACGAGCCGCGCCACCATCTCCGTATTGCTCAGCACGCCGCCCCGCCTCCGGTCCTCCGTGTCGCGCCAGCCTTCACCCGGCCTGCCGGTTCGGGCAAGCGCCGCGGCTCAAGGCAAGCGCCGCGGCTTAAGGCAAGCGCCGCGGCTCAAGGCTTGACGCTTCCGCAAGCCCGGGTGCATGGCCACGGCGTTTCATCGGGAAAGCCCGTCGCACTCGAGAAGGCCCGCCGATGCCGCCGCTCTTCGCTATTCCCTTCCCGGCCATCGACCCCGTGGCGGTCGCGCTCGGGCCGATCACGATCAAGTGGTACGCGCTGGCCTACATCGTGGGTCTGGTGGGCGGCTGGTACTACGCGCGCCGTCTCGTCGCCTCCGATTCGCTCTGGGGTGTGGTCCGGCGGCCGAAGCTCTCGGACGTCGACGACCTGATCGTCTGGGTGGCGCTCGGCGTCGTCCTCGGCGGCCGCATCGGCTATGTGCTGTTCTACAATCTGCCGATGTATCTCGACGACCCGGCCGAGATCCTGGCCATCCGCAACGGCGGCATGTCGTTCCACGGCGGCTTCCTGGGCGCGATCTTCGCCCTGCTGCTCTTCGCGCGGATGCGCGGGCTCAACGGCTACACCATGCTCGACCTCGCCGCCGTAGTGACGCCGATCGGCCTGTTCTTCGGCCGTATCGCGAACTTCGTGAACGGCGAGCTCTGGGGCCGCCCGGCGCCGGACTTTCCCTACGCCGTCGTCTTCCCCACCGGTGGGGAGGTGCCGCGCTATCCGAGCCAGCTGTTCGAGGCCGGCGCGGAAGGGTTGCTGCTCTTCGTCGTGATGGCGCTGGCCGTGCGCCGCTTCGGCTTCCGCAAGCCGGGGCTGATCGGCGGCATCTTCGTGCTCGGCTACGCGGTCACGCGGACATTCTGCGAGTTCTTCCGCGAGCCCGATCCGCAACTCGGCTTCCTGTTCGGCGGCGATGTCGGCGCGCTCGGCGGAGGCATTACCATGGGCATGCTGCTCTGCCTGCCGATGGCGGTCGTGGGTCTCACCTACATCGTCCTCGCCGCCCGCGGCGTCACGCGCCCGCGCAACCCCGAGATCGAGATCCAGGCCGAGGCGGGGCAGATCTGATAATCTCGTGGCCGTCGAGGCTGGCGCCTCGAAGGCCGTCCGCCGCACGAGCAGCGACGCGCGCTCGCGCTTGCCCCACGGCCTGTCGATGGAAGAGTCGAATGTCGTGGCCGTTGGTATGAAGGCGCTCCCACCAGAGCCGACGCCGCTCTTCCGCGAGATCGCGGTGGAGATCCGCGAGAACGGGCCGATCGGCCTCGACCGCTACATGGGCCTCTGTCTCGGGCATCCGGTGCACGGCTACTACCGGACCCGCGATCCGCTCGGGCACCGGGGCGATTTCGTCACGGCGCCGGAGATCAGCCAGATGTTCGGCGAGCTCGTCGGAGTCTGGATCGCCGCCACCCGCGCGGCCATGGGCGCACCCGCGACCCTCAACCTCGTCGAGCTCGGTCCGGGCCGCGGCACGTTGATGGAGGATGCGCTGCGGGCGTTGCGATCCGCCGCTCCCGGCGCCGGCTTTCATGTGCATCTCGTGGAGACGAGTCCCGTTCTGCGGGCGCTTCAGTCCGAGCGGCTCTCGGCCGCTGCGCCGCGCTGGCACGATACGGTCGAGACGCTGCCCGACGGGCCCGCGATCGTCGTCGCCAACGAATTCTTCGATGCGCTCCCGGTGCGCCAGTTCGAGCGGCGGGAGGCCGGGTGGTGCGAACGGCTCGTGGGCCTCTCGCCCGATGGAACACGGCTGGTGTGCGGTCTTTCTCCGGATCCCGATCGCACGATCACCGGGGACGCCCCGCCCGGTGTCGTCCTGACCCTGCCCAGTGCTGCTCTCGCGACCATGCGCGCGCTCGCCGCCCGGCTCGTTCGCCAGGGGGGCGCCCTGCTCGCGATCGATTACGGCCACGTCCGGCCCGGCTTCGGCGACACGCTGCAGGCGCTCGCCCGCCACCGCTTCGTCGATCCGTTCGAAGCGCCGGGCGAGGCCGACCTCACCACCCACGTCGACTTTTCGGCGCTCGCGGCCGCCGCCTCGGCTGACGGCGGGCACGTCCACGGACCTGTCGACCAGCGTGATTTCCTCGACGGACTCGGCCTTCGCATGCGGGCCGACCGCTTGAAGCTGCGGGCCACGCCCGCCCAGGCGGAGGCGATCGAGGCCGCCTATGGGCGGCTGACCGCTCCGGCGCGGCGCGGCATGGGCTCCCTGTTCAAGGTGCTCGGCATCAGCCATCCCTCGCTGGGCGCGCTGCCGGCCTTTCCCGCGACGGCGTGAGGACGGCTTCCCGTAAACACCGATCGCCCGGATCCGCCATGTTCATCGAAGCGCCAGAACTCAGCTCGCACTCCTACGTGCGGCACGCCTTCTTCACCCGGCAGGGCGGGGTCTCCGAGGGGCTGTATACCTCGCTCAACGGCGGCATCGGCTCGCGGGACGAACCCGGCTCAGTCGTCGAGAACCGGGAGCGGATGTGCGCGCAACTCGCGCTGCCTGCGACCGCCCTTGTCAGCCTCTATCAGGTCCATTCGAATCGCGTCGTGACCGTCGAGGCTCCGATCCCCCTCGAGGATCGTCCGCAGGCCGACGCGATGGTGACGCGGGTTCCGGGCTTGGCGCTCGGCATCGCCACGGCGGATTGCGGCCCGATCCTGTTTGCCGATCCCGAGAATCGCGTCGTCGGCGCGGCCCATGCCGGCTGGAAGGGCGCGCTGACCGGCGTGATCGCCAACACCGTCGCCGCCATGGAAGACCTCGGCGCCGAGCGCGGCCGGATCGTCGCGGTGCTCGGGCCGACGATCTCGCAGGCCGCCTACGAGGTCGGAGATGACTTCATCGTACGCTTCCGGAGCGAGGCACCGGGCTCGGAACGCTTCTTCGCCGAGGGCGAGCGGGCCGGGCACCTGCAGTTCGACCTGCCGGGCTTCATTCTTTCCCGATTGCAGGAGGCCGGCATCGGCGAGGCGGCATCGGTTGGCCTCTGCACCTACGCCGACGAGGCGCGCTTCTACAGCTACCGCCGCACGACCCATCGAAACGAAGCCGATTACGGCCGCCTGATCTCCGCGATCGCCCTGACGCCGTGAGTTGCAACGTTTCGGCCGGCTCAATCGCGTGTGCAGACGCACATCGCTCTGCTGCGCTGCAGCGGTATCCCCACTGCGGAACTTGGCCGTAAGGGTTCCACCCTGCGACAACTTGTCCAAGAAAACCGGGGAAAAAAGCTCGGCAGTAAGTGAACCTTGACCGTTTGGTGGCGTTCTAGCCTCAAGTAGCCAAGGGAACGGCAATCACCGCCACAAAGGGGCCGCCTTCGGGACGGTCGGCGTGGTTGCCCTGCAACAGCATCTCTTCGGTTGCTGCAATAGATACGGGGAACCGCGTCGGACCGGCCCTCATGGGTGCATCGGCGCAGAGTAAAGGACCAGTAAGCATGACCTCTTTCCTCCGGGCCTCCACCGCCCTCGCTGCCATCGCCTTCGCCGGTTCGGCCTTCGCTGCCGACCTTCCGCGCCGCGCTGCGCCCCCGCCGGTCTTCGTTCCGGTTCCGGTGTTCACCTGGACGGGCTTCTACGCCGGTTTCAACGCCGGCTACGGCTTCGGCACCAACGACAACAACACCCCGACCGTCATCGGCGTCGGCCCGACCACCGCGATCTTCGCTAACGCCGCCGGTACGGCCACGCAGTCTGGCGTGCTCGCCTTCGGTAACGGCAACAAGAGCGACGGCTTCGTCGGCGGTGGCCAGATCGGCTACAACTATCAGTTCACCCCGGGTTCGGGCTTCGTCGTCGGTGTCGAGGCGGACGCCCAGTACGCCGATTTCGGCCGCGATCGTAACCGCTTCGCCTTCGCCACCGCTGCTGGCGGCGGCATCATCCCCGGCACCACCGTGTTCAACCCGTCGGGCCTCTCCGGCCTCGACTACTTCGGCACGGTCCGTGGTCGTCTCGGCTACGCCTTCGACCGCACCCTCGTGTACGCCACGGGCGGCTTCGCCTACGGCGCCGGCGGTGGCAGCCAGTTCGGCCTGCCGAACGGTTCCAGCGACGACTTCAAGACCGGTTACGCTGTCGGCGGCGGTGTCGAGTACGCTCTCCCGACCGACTCGTTCCTGAACTTCTTCAAGTCCTCGGCCGTGACGTTCAAGGTCGAAGGTCTCTACGTGAACCTCGATCAGGGCAACGGCCTGACCGGCGCCTTCGCGCAGAACGCTGCCGGCCGCACCGTCGCCATCGGCAACCCGGACGTGGCGCTCGTCTCGGGCGGTGCCCGCGCTCGCGACACGGAGTTCGCCGTCGTCCGCGCCGGCATCAACTACAAGTTCGGCTCCTACTAGGACCTGACCGGACGGCGATCCTCGCGGTCGAGCCCGATCAGTCCTACCGCATCGGCATCGCTCAGGAAGCCCGGCCTCACGGCCGGGCTTCTCCCGTTTCCGGACCGGCGCATGCCGTGGGTCGTCCGGCGATTTTTGGCCCGCCGTCCCTGCGCACATCGCAAAGTTCGCGGCGCCCCCTGACAAAGCCGTTGCAGCCCCCCATCTCGTAGGGGTCATGCGGTGGCGCTGCTGCCGCCCGCCTTGTTTCGTCGCGCACACTCACGCCGAACCGGATCTAACTTCGGCGGCGTGCGCTCCAGGAGGACGGCTATGAACAGCGAAGAACGCGACATCATCAACGGTATTTTCCAGCGCCTGGAACAGGCCGGAAACCAGCAGCGCGACGCCGACGCCGAGCGGTTCATCGCCGACAAGCTTCGGTCGCAGCCCTACGCGCCCTACGCGATGGCCCAGCTGATCTACGTGCAGGAAGAGGCGATCAAGAGCCTGAACCAGCAGCTCGAACAGGCCAAGCAGCAGACGCAGCAGCAGCCTCAGGGTGGCGGTGGTTTCCTGTCGAGCATCTTCGGCGGTGGTGGTGCGCGCCAAGACCCGCAGCCGCAGCAGCGGCCGGGCGGCCAGCCGTGGGGCAACCAGCAGGGCGGTTACGGCGGCCCGCAGCAGGGCTATCCGCAGCAGGGTGGGGGCTATGGCGGCCCGCAGCAGGGCGGTCCCTGGGCCGGCCAGGCGCAGCAACCTCCGGCGCGCGGCGGCGGCTTCCTCGCCTCGGCCCTGCCGATGGCAGCGGGTGCGGCCGGCGGCATGCTGCTCGGCAGCGCTCTGTCGAACGCTTTTGCCGGAGGCCACTCGCATCTCGGTAGTTCGGCCGCGGCCGGGCTCGGCGGCGGCGACAACATCACCGAGAACAACTTCTTCGGAAGCGACTCCGGCGGCGGCAACCAGGATCTCGGCTCGGCGCTCGGCGGCGGCAGCGACACCGGCAGCTTCGACGACGCCTCCTTCGACAACGATCCGGGTGGCGATTTCGGCGGTGGCGGAGACGACGACTGGGTTTGATCGTTCGTCCCGACACTTGAGAAGATGTGGCCCCGGCGTCGGTTCATCCGCGCCGGGGCTTTTCTTTGCGACAGCCGCTCAGATCACCTCGACGCGCGTTCCCACCGGCGTGCGCTGGTACAGGTCGATCACGTCCTCGTTCATCATGCGGATGCAACCGGACGACACGGCCTGGCCGATCGTGTGCGGCTCGTTGGTGCCGTGGATGCGGTAGAGCGAGGAGCCGAGATACATCGCGCGGGCGCCGAGCGGGTTTGCGGGGCCGCCCTCCATGTGGCGGGGCAGGTCCGGGCGGCGCGCCAGCATTTCGGAGGGCGGCGTCCAGTCGGGCCATTCGCGCTTCTGGCTGATCGTCTTGGTACCGGTCCACAGGAAGCCCGGACGGCCGACGCCGATGCCGTAGCGGATCGCCCGGCCTCCGGCCTGCACGAGATAGAGGTGCTTGGCGTTCGTATCGATCACGATCGTCCCCGGGCGCCGACCGCCGGGAAACTCGACGACCTGCCGCTCGTAGCGCGGGTCGATAGCCCGGCCGATAGCGACGTCCTGCTGTTCGGGGCGCGAGGGGAGGGCGGCGAGGCGGGTGCGCGGCGCCAGTGCTTCGGGGCTGTGGCCCGAATAGGGGTCGCCGTCGGGGTAGCGCATCGCATCCGGCCCGCCATAGCCGTAAGCCGCGTAGTGGCGCGGCAGGACGCCATCGTCGCTTAGACGACGACCGCTGGCTGCGGCGGGCGCGGGTCCGTCGCCTGTCATTAGGTACTCGATGAAGCCGCCGCCGTACTGGCCGGACCGGGACTGGGCGTGAGCCGCCTGCCCCGAGACGATTGCGGCGAGAACCGCCGCCGACACGGTTACCGTCAAACGCATCGCATGTGGTCCTCTTGGCATCCGAACTGACCCGGAAGCGTCCCTGCCGCCGGTGGCGAGCCCGGGCTCCTGCGTCGAGGATCGGCCGGCAAGGCGAGAATGCGGTGAAGGAACGTGGTGAATCGTTCACGATGCGGCCGGCACGACGGAAACGCGCCCTACAGTATTACTTGTTTAGTATCAATAACTTGGTCGTTATTTCGGATCGCTTCCGCCGCTGCTGCCGCCGCTGCACCGCTTCGGGCGATCCGATTCGTCGTGAACACTGGGTAAACACGCACGCCGACCGGTCATCCTTCAGGAAATGGAAACCGTTTTCGACGACTTTGAACTGAGATCCTCGCACGGGCCGATGCCGACCGATGACCGCAAAACGATACCGCATCGAGGATACCCTCGGCCTGGGCTCGGACGTCTCGTCCGATACGGCGGCTTCCTCTCCCGCCCGGGCGGCCCAGCTCGACGAGATCCTGACGGCGATTCAGGATTTGCGCCGGGTGACGCAGGCGAGTGCGGGCGAGACGGTCGAAGCCTGCAGGCGCGAATTGACCGAAGCGTTCGCGATGCGCACCGACCTCGACCTGATGAAGGAGGCGATCACGCGGACCAAGCAGGAGATCGCCAATCTCCACCGCTCCGATTCCGCCGGCAAGGGCATGAAGCGGGTCGCCGGCGAACTCGACGCCGTGGTCGAATCCACCGAGGCCGCCACCTCCACGATCCTCGGCGCGATCGAGGAGATCGAGACCAACGCCAACATGTTGCGCGGCCAGCGCCTGCCGAAGGCGACGCAGGCTCATGTCGACGTCATTCTCGAGCGCGTCATCGTCGCCTACGAAGCCTGCAACTTCCAGGACCTGACCGGTCAGCGCATCAGCAAGATCGTCGGCGTGCTGAAATTCGTCGAGGAGCATCTCGACCGGATGATCGAGGCCTGGAGCGGTCTCGACAGCTTCCGCGAGCTGATCGCGGTCGATACGCCTGCGCCGGCCGAGGACGACGAAAGCTCGCTCCTGAACGGGCCGAGGCTCGACGAGGACCCCGGCCACGTCGATCAGTCGGATATCGACGCCCTGTTCGGCTGACCGTCGCGCCGTCGGCCCTTCCAAGCGGATTCGCCGGGCCTTACATCGGGGCCATGAGCCGCCACGCGCCCCGATCTGCCCGAGGAGACGTTCCGCCGGACGCGTTCGACGCTGCCGAGGACGACGAGCCCGACGCGCCCGCCCTCGACGACGCGGCCGAGATCGACTTCGATTTCGAGCCCGGTGCCGTCGCGGCCGGCACCGAGGTGATCAAGCGCTTCTGGTCGACCCTGCCGACATCCCCCGGCGTCTACCGGATGTTCGATGCCAAGGGCGATGTGCTCTATGTCGGCAAGGCCAAGAGCCTGAAGGCCCGCGTCGGCTCCTATGCCCGCGGGCAGGCCCATTCGAACCGCATCGCCCGCATGATCGGGCAGACCGCGGCGATGGAATTTGTCACCACCGCCACCGAGACCGAGGCGCTTCTGCTCGAGGCGAACCTCATCAAGCAGCTCAAGCCCCGCTTCAACGTGCTGATGCGGGACGACAAGTCGTTTCCCTACATCCTGCTCACCTCCGAAGGCCCGGCCCCGCAGATCGTGAAGCATCGCGGGGCGCGGCGGCGGAAGGGCAGCTATTACGGCCCCTTCGCCAATGTCTGGGCGGTCAACCGCACGGTGAACGCCCTTCAGCGTGCCTTCCTGCTGCGCACGTGTTCGGACAGCTACTACGAGAACCGATCGCGGCCCTGCCTGCTCTTCCAGATCAAGCGCTGCGCCGGCCCCTGCACGGGCGAGATCTCGGAGGCGGATTATGCCGGTCTCGCCGAGAACGCCCAGGCCTTCCTGTCCGGCAAGTCCAACGCGGTGAAGGACCGCATGCGGGAGTCGATGCAGGAGGCTTCCGAGGCCATGGAATTCGAGCGCGCCGCCCGCTTCCGCGACCGGATCGCTGCGCTCTCGACGGTCCAGGGGGTGCAAGGCGTCAACACCCAGGGCGTCGAGGAGGCCGACGTGTTCGCCCTCGACGAGCAGGCTGGGCAGTTCTGCATCGAGGTGTTCTTCTTCCGGAACTTCCAGAACTGGGGCAACCGCGCCTACTTCCCGAAGGCCGACCGCTCCATGAGCGCCGATGAGGTGCTCGCCTCCTTCATCGGCCAGTTCTACGACGACAAGCCGGCGCCCCGCGTCGTGCTGACGAGCCATGCCGTCGAAGAGGCCGAACTGGTCGCCGCCGCCCTCTCGAGCCGCGTCGACTACCGCGTCGACATCCACCAGCCGCAGCGCGGCGAGCGCAAGGCGCTGGTCGACTACGCGCAGCGCAACGCCAAGGAGGCGCTCGGCCGCCGCCTCGCCGACACGGCCTCGCAGGGCAAGCTGCTGGTCGCCCTCGGCCAGGCCTTCGGCCTGGACAAGCCGCCCCGCCGGATCGAGGTCTACGACAACTCGCACATCTCCGGCACGAACGCCGTCGGAGCGATGATCGTCGCCGGCCCGACCGGCTTCATGAAGACGCACTACCGCACCTTCACGATCAAGTCGGAGGAGCTGAGCCCGGGCGACGATTTCGGCATGATGCGCGAGGTGCTGCACCGCCGCTTCAAGCGCCTCGTGAAGGAGTCGCCCCGCACGCCGAAGGAAGCCGCACTCGCCGCGAGCGACGGCGGCGCGCCCGAGCCGGTCCCGGAGCCAGAGGCCGACAGCGAGACGTTTCCGGCGTGGCCCGACCTCGTCCTGATCGACGGCGGCAAGGGCCAGCTGGAAGCGGCGCGCTCGATGCTCGAAGAAGTCGGCGTCACCGATCTGGCGCTCGCCGGGATCGCCAAGGGGCGCGACCGCGACGCCGGGCGCGAGACCTTCTTCATCCCGGGCAAGCCCCCGTTCAAGCTGCCGCCGCGCGACCCCACGCTGTATTTCGTGCAGCGCCTGCGCGACGAGGCCCACCGCTTCGCCATCGGCACCCATCGGGCCAAGCGCAAGCGCGAGATGGTCCGCAACCCGCTCGACGAGATCGCCGGCATCGGGCCGACGCGCAAGCGGGCGCTGCTCCACCATTTCGGGACGGTGAAGGCGATCCAGCGCGCGGCTCTGGAGGATCTCGCCCAGGCACCGGGCGTCAATGCCGCGACCGCAAGGGCCGTCTACGATTTCTTTAATGCAAACGCCTGAACCCGCATCTCAAACGCCGCGGTTGACGCCTTCGCGAGCGCGTGATTTCTCCGCGCCGATGAATGCGGTCTTTCCCCGAAGGCGCTCGCAGGCCTGGACGCTCGCGAACTGCCTGACCTATGGCCGCCTCGTCGCGGTGCCGGTGCTGGTCGCGCTGTTGTTCTGGCCGGACGAGACGACGGCACGCTTCGCCGCGCTCGCGGTCTTCATCGTGGCCGGCATCACCGACTATCTCGACGGCTACGTCGCCCGCGCCTACGCGCAGAGTTCGGCGCTCGGACGCATGCTCGACCCCATCGCCGACAAGCTGCTGGTCGCGGCCTGCCTGCTGATGCTGACCGCCGATCACACCATCTCGGGCTTCTCGCTCTGGGCGGCGATCGTGATCCTGTGCCGGGAGGTGCTGGTCTCGGGACTGCGCGAATACCTCGCCGAGCTGAAGGTCGGCGTGCCGGTGAGCAGGGTCGCCAAGTACAAGACCACGCTGCAGCTCGTGGCCCTCGGCTTCCTCGTGGCCGGGCCGGCCGGCGAGACGATCCTGCCGCACACGGTCGATATCGGCCTCGTCCTGCTCTGGATCGCCGCAGCCCTCACGCTCTACACCGGTTGGGATTACATGCGGGCCGGGATCCGGCACGTCATCCACGAGCCCTGAGCGGAACCGCCGAACCATGAAGCTCGTGTACTTCGCCTGGGTCCGCGAGCGGATCGGCAAGGCCGACGAGATCGTCGCCCCACCGCCCGGCATCGAGACGGTCGCCGGCCTGGTGTCCTGGCTGAAGACCCGCGGCGAGGAATACGCCTACGCTTTCGAGAACGAGGGCATCGTGCGCGCCGCCATCGACCGCGTCCACGCCAAGCCGGACAGCCCGATCACGGGGGCCGCCGAGATCGCGTTCTTTCCGCCGATGACGGGCGGTTGAGGGTTTGGATGGTGACAGTAGTGGTGCCGGTTGCGGGACTTGAACTCGCGACCTACCGCTTACAAGGCGGTTGCTCTACCAGCTGAGCTAAACCGGCATCGGGTCCTTGGGCTACCAGCCGTTTCGGCGCCGTGCAAGCCGGTGCGCCTCGTCTAGCCGCGGTGTGGGTGTTCGTTCATCGCCGCATCGATCGCCCGGCGGGTCGGGATGCCGGCCTGGGCTCCGGAGCAGGTGCAGGCGAGGCTTCCGGCGATGGACCCGCGTCGCAAGGCGTCCCCGAAGGAGGTTCCCTCCGCCAGTGCGGCCGTGAAGATGCCGACGAAGGTGTCGCCGGCCCCGGTGGTGTCGACGACGTTTACCGGCAGGGCGGCGGTGCGGTGCTCGATACCGTTCGACCAGCCCACCGCACCGGCCGCGCCGAGGGTCACGACCACGTCGGTGCCGAAGCGGATCTGGAGAGCGTCCGCGAGCGCGGCATGCGATCCGGTGTCGATCGCCAGAGCCGAGACCAGATCGGCCGCCTCGTGTTCGTTCAGGATCAGGATGTCGACCAGCGCGAGGTAGCTGTCCGGGATCACGCCCGACGGAGCGAAGTTCAGCACGACGCGCGCGCCCGCGGCCTTCGCGCTGCGCGCCGCCGATTCGCCGGCGGCATCCGGGATTTCCCTCTGCAGGAGCAGAATGTCCTGGGCGCCGAGGTCGAGGCGTTCGACAGCCGTAGCCTCGACGGCTGTGTTCGCCCCGGCGGCGACGGTGATCGCATTCCGGCCCTCGGCATCGACGACGATGAAGGCCACGCCCGTCGGGCGGTCCGTCCGCCGAACGCTGGACAGGTCCACGCCCGCCTCCCGCAGATTCACGAGCGCAGGCTCCGCGAAGGCATCGTCGCCGACGGCGCCGAGCATCCGCACCTCCGCTCCGGCGCGGCGCGCAGCCAGCGCTTGATTCGCGCCCTTGCCGCCCGGGAGGCGCTGGTAGGCGTCTCCCGTCACGGTCTCGCCCGGCCTCGGAATACGAGCGACCTTGGTGACGAGATCGACGTTGATCGATCCGAAAACGATGATCATCGATCGGGCCCTCGCCGTCTTGTTGAGAGGGAGCACGGTTCTTCGAGGCAGATACGCTCATATCCGCAAGATGATGTGGCGCGTCCCCGGAAATAAATCGCGTTGTCATCGGTGAAGCTTGGCAATGAGCGTGGCCTTTTACATGTTTCCGAACGGTTTCCGCTTATTGAAGGCCAACTGAATACATACTTCAGAAGCGGTTAAATCGCGTCCCGCTACCACGTTTCCTTCAGCAAAAGCCCCATCCGGCCGGAGCGCAATCGGTCTCAAGGCGACTGCACTCCGCGATCTCGACCCGGGCCGGGCGGCAGGCACGAAGACGAGGCGTGATGACCGACGATCGCCGCGACCGGCAGGGGGCACCCCCTCCCGCGCCATCCGCATCCGGCTCCGGCGCGGGCGGGTCGTCCGCCGACGGCATCGGAGCCGATGACCGTCGGCGCATCGGGCGCAACCTGCGTCTCCTCTACGGAAGCGTCCTCGATCAACCACTCCCCGAGAGGTTCACGCGGCTCATCGACGAACTGGCCGCCGCATCGAAGAACAGTGAGGGCTCATGATGACCCGGACCGCAGCCTCGATGGCCCTCCCGATCGGCACACCGCTCGGAGCGGATTCCGAAATGCGGGATCTGCTGCTCGGGGCGATCCCCGCGCTCAGGGCCTTCGCGTTCTCCCTGACCTACGATCTCGATCGCAGCGACGACCTCGTCCAGGACACGCTGGTGCGGGCCTGGGTCAAGGCGGACAGTTTCGCCCGTGGCACCAATCTGACGGCGTGGCTGTTCACCATCCTGCGCAACCTCTTCTATTCCGAGCAGCGCAAGAAGAAGCGTGAGGTCGAGGATGCCGACGACGTCATGGCCGGCAAGCTCACCAGCCTGCCCGAGCAGGAGGTGCGCCTCGAGCTGCGTGAGTTCCGCGAGGCACTCGGCCTGCTTCCGTACAGCCAGCGCGAGGCCCTGATCCTCGTCGGCGCACAGAACTTTACTTATGAGGAGGCGGCCGAGATCTGCGGCGTGGCGGTCGGAACGATCAAGAGCCGGGTCAGCCGCGCCCGCTTCCGGCTGACCGAGGCGTTGGGCATGAAGGGCTGTGCCGATATCGGCGCCGACGCCGTCACGCGCGCGGCACTCGGCGGGCCATGATGTCGTCCGTCGAGCCGGCTTGTTCGCTAGCAAGATCGTCTGGCACGTTCTGCCGCTGGCGATGATCTTACCGTGGCGCATGAAGATCGACGCGCGTCGCTGCGTCCGAGTTCTACCCGAACGCTTGCTCGACCGTCATGATGTCTTCAAACTCATCGCAGCAGCGCGCCACGAACCGGCAGATCGTCGCCTTCAAGGACATCCGTGCCGAGCACCGATCTCAGATGTCAGGCGTTTCAGCCACGTGAGGCGCGCTGGTCGCTCCTCGGACAGAAGCCCGTGATCGCGTGGCTGACCGGCTTGTCCGGCTCGGGAAAGTCGACGATCGCGGACGCCGTCGATCGTGCGCTCGCCGCCGAGAAGCGTCACAGCATGGTGCTCGACGGCGACAATCTCCGTCTGGGTCTCAGCCGCGACCTCGGCTTCAGCGCTCGGGACCGCAACGAAAACATCCGCCGCGCTGCTGAGGTCGCCCGCCTCATGACCGAGACCGGTCTCATCGTGATCGTTTCGCTGATCTCGCCCTTCGTCGCGGAGCGCGCAGCGGCGCGGCGCGCGGCCGGCGATATCCCGTTCCTCGAAGTGTTCGTCGATACCCCGCTCGCGGTCTGCGAGGCGCGCGATCCGAAGGGGCTCTACGAGAAGGCCCGCGCCGGGAGCATCCCCGATTTCACCGGAATTTCCTCGCCCTACGAAGCTCCGCAGGCACCCGAGTTGCGCATCACGACCCGGGTCGAGACGGTGGCGGAATCGGCGCAGCCGCTGATCGTGGAATTGCTGCGGTTGTCGGCGATGCCGGCCTGACGCGAGCCGCTGAGACTTCAGCTGTCGCGCAACTCGTCGTCGAGGAAGGCGCGAACGTCGGCGGCGTCGATGCCCGGCGCGATGAAGCTCCGGCCGATCCCGCGGGCGAGGATGAAGGTCAGTCGCCCATCGCGCACCTTCTTGTCCTGGGCCATGGCGTCGAGGAGCGCCGTCGCGTCGCCGCAGCCGCCCGGCACTTGGCTCAGCCGTGTCGGCAGGCCGGCGAGCGCCAGGTGGTTGGCGACGCGGCCGGCATCCTGACCCGGGCAGAGGGCGAGCCGTGCCGAGAACCGGAAGGCGAGGGCCAGCCCGATCGCGACGCCCTCGCCGTGGACGAGCCGGGCCGAGTCGTAGCCCGTCAGGCGCTCCAGAGCGTGACCGAAAGTATGTCCGAGGTTGAGCAGGGCGCGTTCGCCGTCCTCGCGCTCGTCGCGCACCACCACGCCGGCCTTGGAGCGGCAGCAGATCGCCACCGCCTCGTCCCGCTCCGGGCCGCCGGAGAAGATGCCGGCCCAGTTCGCCTCGCACCAGTCGAAGAAGCCGGCATCGTTGATCAGGCCGTATTTCGCGACCTCGGCGTAGCCGGCCCGCATCTCGCGTGTCGACAGGGTATCGAGGGCGCCGGTATCGGCCAGCACGAGGCGTGGCTGATGGAACGCGCCGATCAGGTTCTTGCCGAACGGCGAATTGATGCCGGTCTTGCCGCCGACGGAGGAATCGACCTGGGCGAGAAGACTGGTCGGCGCTTGGACGAAGCGTACCCCGCGCCGGAGCGAGGCCGCGGCGAAGCCGGCGAGGTCGCCGACGACACCGCCGCCGAGGGCCACCACGAGATCACCGCGCTCGATCCTGTGCCCGAGCAGGCCGTCGCAGACCTGCGCGAAGGTCGCGTAGCTCTTCGAGGCCTCCCCCGGCGTGACGCTGACGAGGCCGGCGCGCAGCCCGGCCGCCTCAAGCGATGCCTGGACGCGCTCGGCATAGAGGCTGGCGACGGTGTCGTCCGTAACGATGGCCGCCGCCCGGCCGCCGAGCGCCGCGATCCGCGCACCCGCTTCTTCGAGCAGGCCGCGGCCGATGACGATGTCGTAATCCCGGCCCCGGTCGAGGGGCACGTGGACGGTCAGGCGTTCGCTCATGCTCTCAACTCGTTGGCCGGCGTGCTCTATTGCGCGGCGACGCCGTGGACGGGCGGGTTCAGGCAGACGTCGAGGGCTTCCAGCACGTCCTGCACCACGCGATCGTGCGAGACATCGAGGGACAGGACGACGACGTCGGCCTGCCCGTAGACCGGGTGACGCACGGCCATCAGCTCGCGCATCGTCGCCTCGGGGTCGGCCGTCTGGAGCAGCGGCCGCGTGTTGCGCTTCTTCACCCGCCGCATCAGCACGTCGAGCTCGGCCCGGAGCCAGACCGACACGGCGCTCTCCGCGATCCGCGCGCGGGTGGCTTCCCGCATGAACGCGCCGCCGCCGGTGGCGAGCACCATCGGCCCCTGGCGCAGCAGCCGGGAGATCACGCGCTCCTCGCCCTCGCGAAAGCTCGCCTCGCCGTAGATGGCGAAAAGATCGGTGATGGTGAGGTTCGCGGCGGCCTCGATCTCGGAATCCGCGTCCTTGAACATCAGGCCGAGCCGGCTGCCGAGCCGCCGCCCGACCGTGCTCTTGCCGGCGCCCATCAGGCCGACGAGCACGATGGAGCGCGCGCCGAGGGCGCGGCGGATGCGCGCCTCGATCGGGTCGTGGGAATCTGAGCCCGTGGCCTCGGGGTCGGTCATTCGGCGGTCATAGACGGTTTTCGAGAGCGGGCGAAGCGCTTCGCCAAGCTCCGCTGTGGCTTCCCGGACCTTGCCTTCCCGGGCGACGCATGGGACCAGAACCCTCCGGTCCGACACGCGCATCCGGTCCCACCGCGCGCGATGATTGAGTTCGCCCGAGAGGTTCGCGCGCCGTGCCGTCCCTGTTCCGCTTTCTCGCGATTTTGGCCATCCTCGCCGGGGCCGTTTTCGCCGCGATCTTCGCCCTCGCGACCTTCGTCGAGCCGACGCAGCGCGAGATGAGCGTGGCCATCCCGAATTCGAAGCTCCAGCCGGGCGGCAAGTGAGCCCGAGCCGTCCGGGAGCGTCACGGCAGGGCCGGCGCCCGGCGACGGCTCCGATGCCGACCGTTGGGACGGAGCGTGCCCGGGAAGCGCTTCCGGCGGATGCCGCTCAGCCGTATCTCGACATGCTGGCGGCCGAGCGCGGCGCCGCCGCCAACACGCTCGCCGCCTATCGGCGCGATCTCGACGACTATCTCCGGTATCTTGCGGACGGGGGCGTCGATCCGGCCGAGGCCGAGGCCGCGACGGTCCGCGCCTACATCGCCGGTCTCGAACCGCGCGGTCTGAAGGCGTCCTCCTCCGCCCGCCGGCTTTCCTGCATCCGCGGTTTCCACAAGTTCCTGTACGCAGAAGGCTGTTCGGAGTCCGACCCGAGCGCGCCGGTCGCCGGTCCGCGCCGGGCTCGGACCCTGCCGAAGGTGCTCTCGATCGCCGAGGTCGACGGACTGCTCGCGGTGGCCCGCGAGCGGGTCGCAGCCGCCGAGAACCGTACGGATGCGGCGCGCGCCAAAAAGATGCTCTGCCTGCTGGAGCTGCTCTACGCCACCGGCCTGCGCGTCTCGGAGTTGATCGCGCTGCCGCGCTCCGCGGCTTCGACCCGCGAACGCTTCCTCGTAGTAAAGGGCAAAGGCGGCCGCGAGCGGCTGGTGCCGCTGACGGAGGTTGCCCGCGAGGCGATGCGCGAGCATCTCGCCCATGTGCCGGGGGAGGGACCCTGGCTGTTTCCGGCCGACAGCGAGAGCGGGCATCTCACCCGGCAGGCCTTCGCCCGCGATCTCAAGGTTGCGGGCGCCGCAGCCGGCATCCGCGAGGACCGGATCTCGCCGCACGTGCTGCGCCACGCCTTCGCCAGCCACCTGCTGCGCAACGGCGCCGACCTGCGCATCGTGCAGGAGCTGCTCGGTCACGCCGACATCTCGACTACGCAGATCTACACCCACGTCCTCGACGACCGCCTCAAGGGTATGGTCCGCGACCTGCACCCGCTGAACGACGACTGATCGGTGGCCGAACGGATCTCCGCCGGCGGCCGGCTCGTGTGTCACCGCCGCCCGGAGCTTGAGCGGAGTGCCCGGCCGCGATAGGCCGGCGCCAGCCACCGCACCCCGAAGAGACATGACCGCGTGGAAGCGGGCCGTCGCGCAGGCCTTCGATCGCGCGCAGGGATACGACCGCGCCGCCGGCATCCAGGCGAGCGTGGCCGCGCGTCTCGCCGCGACCGTGGCCGAGGAGCCGCTCGCCTCGTCGCCCCGAACGCTCGAGATCGGCTGCGGCACCGGACTGCTGACCGAGGCCCTGCGGGCGAGCATCACCGTCGGACCGATGCTCGTCACCGACATCGCTCCGGCGATGCTGGCGCGCTGCCGTGCCCGGATCGGCACATCGAGCGGCGTCCACTTCGCGGTGATGGACGGTGAGCGACCCGGCCTCGTGCCCGGCTTCGATCTCGTCGTGTCGAGCCTCGCCGCACAATGGTTCGTCGATCTGGAGCGTGGGCTCGATCGGCTTGCCGGGCTGCTGCGGCCGGGCGGCCTCCTCGCCGTCACGACGCTCGCCGCCGGAACGTTTCGCGAGTGGGGCGAGGCCGGGGGCGGACGCGCGGCGACACCGGCCTATCCGAACCTCGAAGCCCTGCGGAGCCTGCGTTTCGGCGGGTGCACCGCCGAAATCCGGCTTGATCTGTTGCGGGAGGCCCATGCCGACGGCGCCGCGTTCCTGCGTGCGCTCCGAACGATCGGCGCCCAGACACCGGCCGATCAAGCCGCGATCCTCTCGCCCGGAGCCCTGAGGCGAGCGCTGCGGGCCTTCGATGCGCAGGGCGCCAGCGTCACCTATGCCGTCGCCACCTGCTTGGTTCGCCGGGCCGACCGGTTCGCCTGATAGACCGACGGACGGATGCTATCGCCGGCGAGCGGGCCTCAAACCCATACGACGGCTCGATTTTCGATATCGACTTCGGCCGATGCCTCGGTGCGTGTTGCGCTTTCGCCAATCTCAAGTTGCGTAAACCCAATCTTCGCGGTTGGGGAGCAACAATCGCGGCGACGCACCGTCTGCGGTCGTCGAGCAACGGACAGGCCGCGCTGGATGCGCCTCGACACACCGACTCTCTTCCTGATGACGGTGGTCGTCACCTTCATGGTTGGCGTCCTCTTCCTGCTGTCGTGGGGGCAGGCCCGCCGCACGCGGGCGCTTGCGATTTGGGGCGTCGCCCATCTCGGCGGAGCCGGTGCCTCGGCCCTGCTCTGCCTGCGCAACACGATCCCCGACAGCCTTTCGGTCGGGCTCGGCAACGCGATGATGCTGGGAGCCTACGGCCTGATCTGGAGCGGGGTCCGCGCATTCGAAGGCCGAAAGCCGGCCTACCTCATGGCTTTGTCCGGCGGTGCGCTTTGGGCCATGGCCTGTCTGGTGCCGGCCTTCTACGGCTCGCTCGCGATGCGCATCATGCTCGCTTCCGCAGTCGCCGGGCTGTTCTGCGCGCTCTGTGCCGCGGAGATCTGGCGCGGTCGCCACGAGCCCCTGGCCTCGCGCTGGTCGGCCATCGTGCTCATGGCGGCCTATGCACTGCTCTACTGGGTGCGGGTGCCGCTTGCTGCGCTCGCGCCGCTGCCGGCGGCGACACGCTCGCAGGATTCCCCCTGGCTCGCCGTCCTGTGCTTTGCCGGCGTGCTGTTCACCGTGGCCATCGCCTTCGTTTTCATGGCGTTGACCAAGGAGCGGGCCGAGCTCAAGCAGCGCCTTGCCGCCGAGACCGACTCCCTGACCGGACTCGCCAACCGCCGCGCCTTCGTCGGCCGTACGCAGGCCCATCTCGCCGGCCGGACCCGGCCGGTGGCCTTGATCCTGTTCGATCTCGATTACTTCAAGGCGATCAACGACACCTACGGCCACGCCGTCGGCGACGGCGTGCTGGTCGCCTTCGGCCACGCGGCCAACGCCGTCCTGCCCAAGGGCGCCCTGCTCGGCCGCATGGGCGGCGAGGAGTTCGCCTGCGTGCTCGTCGGCGGCGATGCCGAGGACGCCACGCGAGCCGCCGAGCAGGTCCGCGCCACCATCGGAAGGATTGCGCTCGCTGCCTATCCGCGCCTCAGGATCCGCGTCAGTGCCGGCGTCGCCGCAACCCGGCCCGGCGAAACCGGCTGCTTCGACGACCTGATGCGCCGAGCCGATTCGGCGCTCTACGGGGCGAAGGATGCCGGGCGCGACCGCGTGGTCACGGCAGCGGCGATGCCGGAGGCTTTGGCGGCCTGAGCCGCCGGCAAAAGGTTGCGTGCGGTGAATGCCAATCTCGCCCGCGTCTCGGCTTTGGTATCGTCGAATTATTCCAAAAACGACTGTCTCAGGCGAGATACTGCCTCATCCATGCATTTTCGGCATGGGTATCCCCTCATCGAGCCGAAATCATTTCGCAGGTGCGAACTGCTAGGTTTGCTCGTGCCTGCCGCCCTTACGCGCCACGATGCGGAGACGGGCCGGCGGGCGAGACGATTTCTCCGACATCCGCGATCGGACCTCCATGAACCGCACCGAAACGAGCCCCAAGCGCTCTTCCGCCGCCGGTGGATGGGGCGCGTTGAAGAGCTGCGGCAAGCATCTGCTGAAGAGCCGCGCCCCGCTCTCAGGGGCCCGGGCGCTACTCGGCGCCAACCAGCCGGACGGGTTCGATTGTCCGGGCTGCGCCTGGGGAGACCCGGCCCACGGTTCGTCCTTCGAGTTCTGCGAGAACGGCGTGAAGGCCGTCTCCTGGGAAGCCACCGACAAGCGCACGCCGCCGAAGTTTTTTGCGAAACACACCGTCACCGAACTTCGGAAATGGACGGATTATGCGCTCGAAGGCGAAGGCCGGCTGACGCATCCGATGCGCTACGACGCGGCCAGCGACCGCTACGTCGCCGTTACCTGGGACGAGGCCTTTGCCGAGATCGGCGTGACGCTCAACGGCCTCGACCACCCCGACCGGGCCGAGTTCTACACCTCGGGTCGCGCCTCGAACGAGGCGGCCTACCTCTACCAGCTCTTCGCGCGCCACTACGGCACCAACAACTTCCCCGACTGCTCGAACATGTGCCACGAGGCCAGCGGCATCGGGCTCGTCGACGCCATCGGCATCGGCAAGGGCACGGTGCTGCTCGAGGATTTCGAGAAGGCGGACGCGATCTTCGTGGTCGGCCAGAACCCCGGCACCAACCATCCGCGCATGCTGGCGGATCTGCGCCGCGCCGCCGAGCGCGGCGCTCAGGTGGTGGCGTTCAATCCGGTGCGCGAGCGCGGGCTCGAGCGCTTCGCCGATCCGCAGAACAGCGTCGAGATGCTGCGCGGCGCCAGCCGGCCGATCGCGAGCCACTATTTCCAGCCGCGCCTGGGCGGCGACATGGCCGCCTTCCGCGGCATCGCCAAGGTCGTCTTTTCGCGGGACGACATCGAGCTCGCCGCCGGCCGGCCTTCGCTCCTCGACCGCGCCTTCCTGCGCCGCCAGACCTCGGATTTCGAGGCCTACCGCGCTGCCGTCGACGCGACAGCCTGGGAGGCGATCCTCGACCAGTCCGGCCTGACCCGCGAGCAGATCGAGACCGCGGCCGACGTCTATCTCGGCGCCGACAAGGTCATCGCGACCTGGGCAATGGGCGTGACCCAGCATCGCCACTCCGTCGCGACGGTACGCGAGATCGCCAACGTCATGTTCTTGCGCGGCAACATCGGGAGACCCGGAACGGGCCTCTGCCCGGTGCGCGGCCATTCGAACGTGCAGGGCGACCGCACCGTCGGCATCAACGAGAAGCCGCCGGCCGCCTTCCTCGATGCGCTCGACCGCGAATTCGGCTTCACGTCGCCCCGCCGGCACGGCCACAACGTGCTCGCCGCCATCGGCGCGATGCTCGACGGCTCGTCGAAGGCCTTCATCGGGCTCGGCGGCAACTTCGCCCGCGCCACGCCGGACACGGCGCTGGTCGCCAAGGCGCTGGCCTCCTGCGAGCTCACCGTCCACATCGCGACGAAGCTCAACCACTCGCACCTGCTGCCGGGCCGCGTCTCCTACCTGCTGCCCTGCATCGGCCGCACCGAGATCGACCGGAACACGAAGGGCAAGGTCCAGATCGTGACCGTCGAGGATTCGATGAGCATGGTCCACGGCTCGGGCGGCATCAACAAGCCGGCCTCCCCCGAACTGCGCTCCGAGATCGGCATCATCGCCGGCATGGCCGCGGCCACCGTCGGCTCCGCTCACGTCGACTGGGCCGCGCTCGCCGACGACTACGACGGCATCCGCGACCTCATCGAGAAGACCATTCCCGGCTTCACCGGCTTCAACCTGCGGGTCCGCCGCCCGCGCGGCTTCATGCTGCGCAACCTCGCCGCCGAGCGCGTCTTCGAGACCGCCAGCGGCAAGGCCGACTTCGCCTCGGGGCCGCTGCCGCTGGCCACGGAGCACCAGCGGGCGGCCGGCACCGCGGACACCTTCGTGCTCCAGACTTTTCGGAGTCACGACCAGTACAACACCACGATCTATGGCCTCGACGACCGTTATCGCGGCGTCTATGGCGAGCGCCGCGTGGTGTTCGCGCATCCCGACGACTGCGCGACATTGCGGGCGCGTGCGGGCGATCGCGTGGACATCGTCCGGGCCGGTGACGGTGCTGAAGAGAGCGTCGCCGAGGATTTTCGCCTCGTGCCGTTCGACATGCCGCGCGGAAGCCTCGCCGGATACTATCCCGAGCTGAACGTTCTGGTGCCGCTGTCGAGCTTCGGCGAGCTCTCGGACACGCCCACCTCGAAATCGGTGCTGGTGAAGATCCGCGCCCGATCCGCCGCCGCCCAGGCCGCATGAGCGAGCCGCCCGCCGACGCCGAGACCTTCCTGGCCGCCACGGACACCATCGCGGCCCTGCGGTCCGACCTGTCGACGTTGGAGGCCGGCCTGCTTGCCGCCCTCTCTCTGGACCTCGCCGCCGACAGCCGGAGCTTCGCCCGCGTCTTCGGCGTCGAACACGCCCTGGTCCTGCGCGCGGTCGATGCGCTGACGGATTTCGGCCTGTTGACCGTGACGGGCCGCGATCGGCGTACCCAACGCACCCGCTACACGGTGAGCGCCTCCGGGCAGGACGTGCTGACTGGGCTCGCCTCCTGATGCGTCGGCGCGGCATCGCGTCTCTCGGCTGAGCCGGAACGCTGGGCCCATTCCGCCACTTGGCTGGAGCGAACCGCACGTGGCGGCTGCCGCCGAGGATCTGGAACCGATGCGCGTACGATGGTTGGCCTTGGCGCTATGCGCCGGGACCCTGGGGGTGGCTGCACTTCCGCGGCCCGCCGCAGCCCGCGCGCGGAGCAGCGAAAAGCCCGACGCGGCGCCGGCCCTCACCGAAGAGGCGATCAACGGCGCGACGTTTACGATGCCTCCGCAGGAGGCCTCGAAGAAGTCGGGTCAGGGCGGCAAGCCGTCGTCGGAACGGCCCGATCCGCTGATGATCAAGGTACAGGTGCTGCTCGACCGGGCTCGGTTCTCGCCCGGTGCCATCGACGGGCGGCACGGCGACAACACCCGCCGGGCGATCGCAGCCTATGCGAAGGCGCAGGGGCTGCCGGCGACGGACAGCCTCGATCGGGCGCTCGTCGAGAAGCTCCAGGCGTCCTCATCGGATCCAGTGGTGACTGCGTACACGATTACCGAGGCCGACGTGAAAGGCCCGTTCATACGCGTCCCGCCGAAGCTCGAAGCGCAGGCCGCGCTGAAGGCGATGACCTACACCAACCCCCGCGAGATGTTCGCCGAGCGCTTTCACATGCAGCGCGACCTGCTCGCGGCGATGAACCCAGGTAAGCCGCTCGACCGGCCGGGGACGGTCATCATGGTCGCGGCGGTGGCGCCGTTCGAAACCGGCGCAGTCAAAGGTGCGCCCGTCGCACCGAGGGTGACGCGGATCGAGGTCGACAAGGGAAACCGGCGCGTGCGTGCCTACGGCGATGGCGGCGCGCTCGTCGGCGACTACCCGGCCTCGATCGGCAGCGAGGAGAAGCCCGCTCCGTCGGGATCGACCAAAGCCACGCGCGCCACTTTCGACCCCTGGTACCGCTACAACCCGAAATACCGTTTCAAGGGGGTGAGCGCCCGCCATCCCTTTTCGATTCGACCCGGGCCGAACAACCCTGTCGGGGTGGTCTGGATCGATCTGGCGATCCCCTCATACGGCATCCACGGCACGCCGGAGCCGGAGAATATCGGAAAGACCAATTCGCACGGTTGCATCCGCCTGACGAATTGGGACGCCCGTGACCTCGGGAGCCACGTGGAGAAAAACGCGACCGTGGAATTCCTGGAGAAATAGGCCGTCCGGTCGCTCGTCGAGGGGGCGCCGGATCGATGTCGACGCGTGCGTCGGCGGGGCGAGGCAACGACCGAGGGCCGGCTCAGCCGGACCGTTGGCTGTTACAGCCCGCACGGGATGCCGGCTCCGCCTGACGCGCGTTCGGAGGCCGTGGCGCGAGCTCAGCCCTTATTTTGAGTGCAGCAAACCAGGGCCGACCAACTCACGTTTCGAGTGCGACCCTGGGCTAATTCGCGGCGCTCGCAGAGAAGAAGGCTCCGGAGCGATCGGCCAAGAACGGGACGAGAGAGCCGAAATCCCCCGCCGTCGATATCAGTCGTGGCCCTCGGCCTCGACCAGGATTTCGCGCTTGCCGGCGTGGTTCGCCTGGCCGACGAGGCCCTCGGTCTCCATGCGCTCCATCAGCGACGCGGCACGGTTGTAGCCGATCTGCAGGCGGCGCTGGATGTAGGAGGTCGAGGCCTTCTTGTCGCGCAACACGACGGCGACGGCCTGATCGTAGAGATCGCCGCCCTCGGCACCGAACTGGCCGGCATCGAAGACCGGACCGTCGTCGACCGCGCCCGGCGCGCCGGCCGGGATCTCGGCCTCGTCCGCCGTCACGGCGTCGAGATAGGACGGCCGGCCCTGGCGCTTGAGATGGGCGACCACGCTCTCGACCTCCGAATCCGAGCAGAACGGGCCGTGGACGCGGGTGGTTCGTCCGCCGCCGGCCATGAACAGCATGTCGCCCTGGCCCAAGAGCTGCTCGGCGCCCATCTCGCCGAGGATCGTGCGGCTGTCGATCTTCGAGGTGACCTGGAAGGACATCCGGGTCGGGAAGTTCGCCTTGATCGTGCCGGTGATGACGTCGACCGACGGGCGCTGCGTCGCCATGATCAGGTGGATGCCGGCGGCGCGGGCCATCTGGGCGAGCCGCTGGATGGCACCTTCGATGTCCTTGCCGGCAACCATCATCAGGTCCGCCATCTCGTCGACGACGATGACGATGTATGGCAGCGGGTTGAGGTCCATGACCTCGTCCTCGTAGACGGCCTCGCCGGTCTGCCGGTCGAAGCCCGTCTGCACGGTGCGGGTCATGGTCTCGCCGCGGTCGCGCGCCTCGGTGAGGCGGGCGTTGAACCCGTCGATGTTGCGCACACCGACCTTCGACATCTTCTTGTAGCGCTCCTCCATCTCGCGCACGGCCCACTTCAAGGCGATGACCGCCTTCTTGGGGTCCGTCACGACGGGGGAGAGCAGGTGCGGGATGCCGTCGTAGACAGAGAGTTCCAGCATCTTCGGGTCGACCATGATCAGGCGGCATTCCTCCGGCTTCAGCCGGTAGAGCAGCGACAGGATCATCGTGTTGATCGCCACCGACTTGCCCGAGCCGGTGGTGCCGGCGACGAGCAGGTGGGGCATCCGGGCGAGGTCGGCGATGATCGGCTCGCCGCCGATGTTCTTGCCGAGGCAGAGCGCCAGCCGGTGCTTGGTCTCGACGAAATCGCTCGAGGCCAGCAGCTCGCGCAGAAAGACCGTCTCGCGCTTGGCATTCGGAAGCTCGATGCCGATGGCGTTGCGGCCGGGCACCACCGCGACGCGGGCCGAGATCGCCGACATCGAGCGGGCGATGTCGTCGGCGAGCGAGATCACGCGGCTCGACTTGGTGCCGGGCGCCGGCTCCAGCTCGTAGAGCGTCACCACGGGGCCGGGGCGAACGGCCAGAATGTCGCCGCGCACGCCGAAATCCGAGAGCGTCGCCTCCAGCAGGGTGGCATTCTGTTCCAAGGCGTCGCTGGACACCTCCGAGCCGGGCGCCGGAGGACGCGGCTGCGTCAGGAGTTCGAGGGCGGGATGATGATACTCGCTGGGCTCGCCGCGCGGCATCGGCCGCTGGCTCGCCGGTGCCGCGGGCGGCAACGGGGCGGAAACGCGGGCGCGCTGAACGGGCGCGGGTTCCGCGAGATCCTCGTCCTCGTCGTCCGGTAGCGGAGCGCTCATCGGCATGCGCCGGGAAACCGTCTCCGGCCGCGCCGCCACGATGCGGCGATCGGCATCGTCTCCGGCATCCTGGCCGCCATCGTCGAAGACCGGCTCGCGCCGCGTCTCCGATCCCCGAGCGAGCCGCTCCTGCGCCTGGGGCGCCCAGGGCGGGTCGTCGGCGAAGGCGCGCTGGGCCGCCAGCGCTCCGGGCGAGGTTCCGGCATAGGCGAGATCGTCGGGCTGCTGCCGGGCCGTCCAGCCGGCGATGCGGGCGCGCAAAGCCCGGCGGCCGTTCATGACGCCCTGCGCCAGGGCGCCGAGCGACAGGATGCCGAGGCTCGGCTCGTCGGCGTCGTGACGATGCTGGCGGTCGTTCGCGTAGACCGGCTCGTCGTATTCGGCCTCGTCGTCGCCGGCTCCGGCGCGGCAGGCTCCCGTCAGGCTGAGGATCGCAACGGCCGCGTAGAGAAAGCCGACGAGGGCGGCGGCGGGCCCGGCCACCGCGCCGACGACCAGCCGCGCCACCGACAGCAGCGCATCGCCGGCCACGCCGCCGAGCCCGGTCGGCAGCGGCCAGCTCGCGGTCGGAGGCAGGGCGCTCGCCACGGCGCTGGCGGCGAGGAAGCCGATCACCCACAAGGCGAGCCGGAGCCCGCCGCGCGGCAGGTCGTGCTCGCGCATCAGACGCACGCCCCACAACACCGGTGGCAAGGCGAAGGCGAGGGCGCCGAGCCCCAGCAGCTGCATCGCCAGATCGGAGACGACCGCACCGGGACGGCCGAGCACGTTGTGCGCCGCGCGTTCGGTGGCATGGTTCAGGCTCGGGTCGTCGATCGACCACGTCGCCAGCGCCACGATCGTGGCCACCGCGCCGGCAAAGAGGATGAAGCCGCCACACTCCGTCAGACGCTTCGCCATGAACGGACGGAAGCTGTCGACGAAGGTGTCGTACGGCGATGCAGAACGGCGGAGCGAGCGCATGCGGGACCGGACGGAGAGAGAAACGTTTCGCTAAGGCTAGCCCGGCCCAGTTAACGGCCGTTTAAGCCTCACCCCAGGCGGGCCGCTGCGATTTCAAGGCGTTAAACGCCTGTGGATTGGCGCTTCGGGTGCGGCCGCAGCGTCAGGGCTGCGTTTGAAACGCATCGGTTCGGCCGGCGTCTTGTCCCGGAGCCGATCGAATTGCTCGGCTTCGGCGTCGGTCAACCCACCGGCTTCACGAGCGATCGACGTCAGCAGCGATCCGATCCCCGACCCTCCCTCGGGTTTGGAGGCGTCTTCGAGAGTAGGGTGCATCGCGGCCTCCGCAAATCCACCGCCGCAATCATAACAAATGCCGCTGATCAGCGCGCGAATCTTGGTGTCCCGTCCGGCGCTCCGAGCCCTGCCTTCCCGCCGCGCCCGCTTTCCATACCAGCCCCGGTCGCGTTACAGCGCGTGATCCCTCGACCGTGCGATTGCCGCCCGACTCGGAATCTGATGATGAGCCTGATCGACCGCATCCTTTCGCCGCGCTCGTCCTCGCGTGACGGTGCGCGGACGCTCCGCGTCGGCATCGCCGGGCTCGGCACCGTCGGCGCCGCGGTCGTGCGGATGATCGAGCGGCGGTCCGCGGCGCTGGCCGCTGCCACCGGCTGCACGGTCCGCGTCACAGCCGTGTCGGCCCGCGACGCAAAGCGGGATCGGGGGATCGACCTGTCCGGATTCACCTGGTTCGACGATCCGGTCGCCCTCGCACGCTCGGAGGAGGTCGATTGCGTGGTCGAGCTCGTCGGCGGGTCCGAGGGTGCGGCCAAGGAGATCGTCGAGGCGGCGCTGGCCGTCGGCAAGCATGTCGTCACCGCCAACAAGGCCCTGCTCGCCCATCATGGCAATGCGCTCGCCAAGATGGCCGAGGCACGCGGGGTCTCGCTGGCCTACGAGGCCTCGGTGGCCGGCGGCATTCCGGTGATCAAGGCGATCCGCGAGGGGCTCGCCGGCAATGCTGTCAGCCGCGTCTACGGGATCATGAACGGCACCTGCAATTACATCCTCAGCCGGATGGAGGCGGAAGGGCTGACCTTCGAGGCCTGCCTCAAGGACGCGCAGGCGCTCGGCTACGCCGAGGCCGATCCGACCTTCGACGTCGAGGGTTTCGACACCGCGCACAAGCTCGCGATCCTCACGAGCCTGGTCTTCGGCGTCGAGATCGACGTGGAGGGCGTCTCGGTGGAGGGTATCTCGGCGATCCAGCCCCTCGACCTGACCATGGCCGACGAGCTCGGCTACCGCATCAAGCTGCTGGGCGTCGCACAGGCCACCGAGGCCGGTATCGAACAGCGCGTCCATCCGACCATGGTCCCGAAGGCGACCGCCATCGCGCAAGTCATGGGCGTGACCAACGCCGTGACGATCGATGCCGATGCGGTCGGCGAACTGACCCTGATCGGTCCCGGTGCCGGCGGCGATGCCACGGCGTCGGCCGTCGTCGCCGACATCGCCGACGTGGCGGCCGGGCTGGTGCGCCCGACCTTCGGCAAGCCCGTCGCGCGCCTCGCCGCGCCCCGCCGGGTCGAGATGCAGCGCCACGAGGGCGGCTACTACGTCCGCCTGACCGTCCACGACCGCACCGGCGTCGCGGCCGGCGTGGCCACCCGGATGGCCGAGCGCGAGATCTCGATCGAGAGCATCGTGCAGCGCCGCTCGGCCAAGGCGGCCTCCATTGATCCGCACGGCCTCTCGCGCCAGCCGGTGCCGCTGGTGCTGATCACCTACGCGGCGACCGAGGGCAACATCCGCGCGGCCCTTGACGCCATCGCCGCGGACGGGCTGCTGGCAGAGGCGCCGCAGCTGATCCGGATCGAGCGCGAATAGGGGCCGGACCGCGGACGCGGCGGCCCCACAGAAACGACGGGGACGAGACGACGATGCCCTTGGCCGATACCGGGATCTTCAGCGACCGCTCCGCGCGGGGCCTGACGCTGGAACTCGTGCGCGTGACCGAGCGCGCCGCCATCGCGGCGGCGCAGCTGCGCGGCCAGGGCAAGGAGCGCGAGGCCGATCAGGCCGCCGTCGACGCCATGCGCGAGGAGTTGATGGCGTTGCCCATCGTCGGCACCGTGGTGATCGGCGAGGGCGAGCGCGACGAGGCGCCGATGCTCTACATCGGCGAGGAACTCGGCACCGGCCAGGGACCCGAGGTCGACATCGCCGTCGATCCCCTCGAAGGTACGACGCTCTGCGCCAAGGACATGCCAGGCGCTATCGCCGTGATGGCCCTCGCCGAGAAAGGCACGCTGCTGGCGGCCCCCGACGTCTATATGCAGAAGATCGCAATCGGCCCCGGCTACCCTCTGGGCACGATCGACCTCGACCGCAGCCCCGCCGAGAACATCGCAGCGCTCGCCAAGGCCAAGGGCGTCGAGCCCTCGGCGCTCACCGCGATCATCCTCGACCGCCCGCGCCACATCGACCTGATCGCGGCGGTGCGCGCCACGGGCGCCGGCATCCGCCTGATTTCGGACGGTGACATCGCCGCCATCATCCACGTGACGAAGCCGGAGGAGACCGGCGTCGACATCTATCTCGGCTCCGGCGCCGCGCCGGAAGGCGTGATCGCCGCGAGCGCGCTCTGCTGCATCGGCGGCCAGATGCAGGGGCGGCTGATCCTCGACAGCGCCGACAAGCGGGCCCGCGCCGCCAAGATGGGCATCACCGATCCGAACCGGAAATACGACATGCACGACATGGCCCGCGGCGACGTGATCGTCGCGGCCACCGGCGTGACCGACGGTGCGCTGCTCGCCGGCGTGCGCTTCAAGCCGGGCATGATCGAGACCGAGACGGTGGTCTACCGCTCGAACACCGGCACGGTCCGCCGCATCGCCTGCGAGCACAGGCGGCCGGAGTTGATGAACGGCTGAGGGTTCGCGTCCCATCTGCCGTCATTGCGAGCGCAGCGAAGCAACCCAGGGCTACATCCCGAACGGGTGTGTTTGCTGCTCTGGATTGCTTCGCTGCGCTCGCAATGACGGCGTGGATCGAGGCCAAACGAAAAGGGCAGCGGATGATCCGCTGCCCTTTTCGTATCTCCACCGATTCGATCGGCGTCTCAGAAGATCCCGCCCGACAGGCGGCTCGTACCCTGCTTGGCGATCGGGTTGTTCGGGTCGAGCTGGGCGGCCTGGGTGTAGCTCTCCCGGGCCTCCTTCTTGCGGTTCGTCTTCTCGTAGGCGAGGCCGCGATAGGCCCAGGAATTGGCGTCCTTCGAGTTGACGTTGAGGGCCGCGTTGTAGTCCTCAATCGCCTTGTCGTATTGGTTCGTGGCGATCAGGCTCTGGCCGCGGGCGGCGTAGGGCGCGGCGACGAAGGGGTTCCGGTCGATGGCGGCGGCGAAGTCGCCGATGGCCTCGGCGTCGTGCCCCTGCTTCTGCCGGACGAGGCCGCGGGCGTGATACGCCTCGGCGGATTCGGGCGCGAGGCGGATTGCGCTGTTCAGGTCGTTGATGGCACCGCCGAGATCGCCCTGGGCGCGTTCGAGGTTGGCGCGGCCGATATAGGCGGCGGCGAAGTTCGGATCGTTGCCGATCGCCTTCGAGAAGTCCTGTAGGGCGGCGTCGTTGCGGCCGGTCTGGCGGTACGCCAGTGCCCGGTTGTTGTAGGCCGAGCCGGAGTTCGGATCGAGCTGGATGGCTTTCGAGAAGTCGTTGATGGCGTCGCTATACTGGCCCGAGCGGGCATAGGCCGCGCCGCGGGTCACGTAGGCGCCGGCGTCGCCCGGGTTGCGGGAGATCACGTCGCTCAGCGAATTGATGTTGACGTTCGTGGCGCCGGTGGTGTCGGCGGCTTCGAGCACCGCGTATTGGCGCGGCGAGCCGGCGCTGTAGGTCTCGCAACCGCCGAGGGCGGCTGCGGTCAGCGCCAGCGCGCTCAAGATACCAACATGGTGCGTCCGCAGCTTCATGGACGTCATCGACCCGCTCCCCCTCGGCCCGTTCGCGCTCGGTGCGCGAGGCCGACCCTGTCTACGATCCCGTCGCGCGCTCGACGTCTTGTCCGAGTGTCCGGCACGTTCGCCGAATGCGGTGAACGCACGCTTAAGACGGCGCGACTTTGCCGCTGAAGCCTTCTCATGTGGCGAAGGTGTGGCCCCACCCGCCGGAGGGGCGGAACAGGGCTCGTGGAGGTGCCGATCGGGCCGCCCTGTTGCGCCGGGGCTACGAATCCCGGCGGCGGATCAGCCGGGTGACGTGGCCCATCTTGCGGCCGGGGCGGGCGTCCCCCTTGCCGTAGAGGTGGAGATGGGCGCCGGGCTCGGCGAGGATCTTCGGCCAGTCGTCCACCGTGTCGCCGATGAGGTTTCGCATCTCGACGTCGAGGCCGCCGACGCGCGACGCGTCGCCGAGCGGCCAGCCGCAGACGGCCCGGACGCTCTGGGCGAACTGCGAGGTCGTCGCGCCCTCGATGGTCCAGTGCCCGGAATTGTGGACGCGGGGTGCGATCTCGTTGACGACGAGCCGGGCCGCACCGGCCGGGCCGGCAACCTCGAACAGCTCGACGGCGAGGACACCGACATAATCGAGCGCCTCGGCGATTTTTTTCGCGATGGCGATCGCCGCATCGGACGTCGCGCGGGCGAGCCCCGGCGCGGGGACGCGGGTGAGGGCGAGGATGTGATCCGCGTGCTCGTTGGCGCAGGGGTCGTAGGCGGCGAAGGCGCCGTCCGTGCCGCGTGCGGCGACGACCGAGATCTCGCGCTCGAACGGCACGAAGCCTTCGAGAATGCAGGGCGCGCCGCCGAATTCCGCCAAGAGCGCCGCCGCGTCGTCCCCGTCGCGGATCATGCGCTGGCCCTTGCCGTCGTAGCCGAAGCGTCGGGTTTTGAGGACGGCGGGGCGGCCGAGGGCGTCGAGGGCGTCGGCGAGATCCTCTGCCGTATCGACGGCCTGGAACGGCGCGGTCGGGATGCCGAGGCCGTTGACGAAGCGCTTCTCGGCGAGGCGGTCCTGCGTCGTCAGCAGGGCACGCGGGTTCGGATGGAGCGTGGCGTGCTGTGCCAGGATCTCGGCGGTGGCATGCGGGATGTTCTCGAATTCGTAGGTGACCACGTCGACGCTGTCGGCGAAGGCGGCGAGCGCTTGCGGATCCTCGTAGGGCGCTACCGTCTTCGCAGCGGCGACGTCGAAGGCCGGGCTGTCGGCGTCGGGCGCGTAGACGTGGACCTTGAGCCCGTAATTCGCTGCGGCGAGCGCGATCATGCGGCCGAGCTGGCCGCCTCCGAGAATGCCGATGGTACCGCCGGGCCGAACCGGCCCTGCCTTTTTCGAGTTCGTCATGACGTCAGCTTTTATTTGGCGGTCGTGTCGGGCCGCTCGGTGACGGCTTCGGTCTGGCGGGCGCGCCAGGCATCGAGCCGGCCGGCCAGCGCTTCGTCGGTCAGCGCCAGCACGGCGGCGGCGAGGAGCGCCGCGTTGATGGCGCCCGCGCGGCCGATCGCCAGGGTTCCGACGGGAATGCCGGCGGGCATCTGGACGATGGAGAGCAGGCTGTCCTGGCCCGAGAGCGCCTTCGATTCCACCGGCACGCCGAAGACCGGCAGCGGCGTCATCGCCGCCGTCATGCCGGGCAGGTGCGCAGCGCCCCCGGCGCCGGCGATCACCACCTTGAAGCCGGCTTCGCGCGCGCCCTTGGCGAAGGCGACGAGCCGGTCCGGCGTGCGATGCGCCGAGACGATGCGCGCGTCATAGGCGAGCCCGAGCGCGTCCAGGGTCTCGGCGGCATGCCGCATGGTCGCCCAGTCCGACTGGCTTCCCATGATGATCGCGACCGGGGCCGATCCCGTCATCCTCGTCACTTCCGCTTTCTCGAAACGGACCGGCGAAGGGCGCCAGGGTCCTTGCGCCGAATACAGGCGGCATGGCCAACCGGCAAGGCTCGGACCGCGCCGCGCACCGTCGGCAAAGAATTTCGGGAAAGGTCGAGAAACACGGCTCCGGTGCGGGAGCCCGAAAGGAGAGGGCGCGTTGTCAGCGAAACGGAGCTCTTCCGGTCGATCCCCTCGAACTCTGACGGAACCGACATGTCCACCGTGGCCGCCACCTCCTCGACCGCCAGCAACACCCATATCGACGTCTACGACCACGCCAGCCGGGCCCGCTGGGCCGAACTTCTCGGCGTATCCGACGAGCGCCTGCGCAAGGCTGTCCGCATCGTCGGCACCCGCGTCTCCAGCGTGAGTGCCTATCTGGCGAAGTAAAAAACGGCACCGCCGGCCGATGAGGGCGCGCGCCGCCACGACGCGCCCTTTTTCTTTGATATCAGGCGATGATGTCGGGGTGGATCTGGTCCTCGAGATGGGCGATCCGGTCCCGCAGGAAGAGCTTGCGCTTCTTGAGCCGCTGGATCTGCAACTGATCGCCGGCAATGCCGAGCTTCAGCGCCTCGATCGCACCGTCGAGGTCGCGGTGCTCGTCCTTGAGGCGGCTCAGCTCGGATGCGAGATCCGTCGCCGCGTCGCCCGTGTCGTTGTCTCCTATCGCCACGCGCACATCCCGCTGGTGCCCCCTGTCGAAAACCATGCGTCATGGTCTCGTTCCGGGCAAGGCGGCAGAGCTTGGCGCGGGCGACGGTCCACCCCGATCTTCCGCCCGGACGGCCGATCGTTCCACCCTCGAAAATCTCCGCCACGATTGTGGAAAAGCGGCGGCATTTCGATGACGAAATCGAGAGCTTGACACGGGAAGGGCTTCGACAGCCGGCTCATCGTGTGCCACGATGCCCGAGTCGGTAACGATGACAGGAGAGACGACTCATGTCCTTGGACACGCATTTGAGCCAGCTCGCTCGCAAGCACGATGCCTTGGAGCGGGAACTGCACGACGCGATGCAGTCACCTTCGATCGATGACCTCCACATCGCCGAGCTCAAGCGCAAGAAGCTCCACCTCAAGGACGAGATCAACCGTCTCCGGGACGACGGGGACACCCTCCACTGACATCCACGACGGCCGGATCGTTCCGGTCGCGTGTCTCGATACCCTGACGCATTCGCCGCCGCCCCGAACCTCCGGTGCGGCGGTTGTTTTTTGGAGTGTCCGCCGCCGCTTCGTGAGATGATGCGGCGATGCCGGCGAGGACCGGCGGCCCGACACCGAGGAACGCCATGACGAGTGCTGCAGCCGGATATGCCGCCGTGCACGCGGCCTCGATCGCCGATCCGGAAGGTTTCTGGCTGGACGCCGCGCGGGCGATCGATTGGGACACCGCCCCGCAGAGGGCCTTCGATCCGCAGGCGGGCGTCTACGGCCGCTGGTTTCCGGATGCCCGGCTCAACGCCTGCTTCAACGCCGTCGACCGTCACGTCGAGAACGGCCGCGCCGATCAGGCTGCGATCATCTACGACTCGCCCGTCACCGGCACCAAGCTGACGATCACCTATCGCGAGCTGCGCGACGAGGTGGCGGCGCTGGCAGCCGTCCTCGCCGGATTCGGTGTCGGCCGGGGCGACCGCGTGGTGATCTATATGCCGATGGTGCCGGAGGCGCTGTTCGGCATGCTGGCCTGCGCCCGGCTCGGTGCGATCCATTCGGTCGTGTTCGGCGGTTTCGCCGCCAACGAACTCGCCGCGCGCATCGAAGATGCATCACCGAAAGCGATTCTGGCTGCGTCCTGCGGCATCGAGCCGACGCGGACCGTCGCCTACAAGCCGCTGCTCGACGCGGCCGTCGCGCGCTCGAGCCATAAGCCCGACGCCTGCCTGATCCTGCAGCGCCCGCAGGCCGTGGCCGACCTCACGCTTGGCCGCGACCACGACTGGGCGGAGACGGTCGCCACGGCGAAGGCCGAGGGTCGCACGGCCGCGCCGGTGGCGATGGCCGCGACCGACCCGCTCTACATCCTCTACACCTCCGGCACGACGGGAAAGCCGAAGGGCGTGGTGCGCGATACCGGCGGCTACTGCGTGGCGCTCGCTTGGTCGATGACGAACCTCTACGGGGTGGCGCCCGGCGAAGTCTATTTCTGCGCCTCCGATATCGGCTGGGTCGTTGGGCATTCCTACATCGTCTATGCGCCGCTGCTGCACGGCTGCACGACGGTGCTCTACGAGGGCAAGCCGGTGGGCACGCCCGATGCCGGCGCGTTCTGGCGGGTCGTGGCCGAGCACGGCGTGGTCACGCTGTTCACCGCACCGACGGCACTGCGTGCGATCAAGAAGGACGACCCGCGCGCGGCCAAGATCGCCGATTACGATCTGTCGGGCTTCCGCGCCCTGTTCCTCGCCGGCGAGCGGGCCGACCCCGATTCCGTGGCCTGGGCCGAGACGGCGTTGGGCAAGCCCGTCATCGACCATTGGTGGCAGACGGAGACGGGCTGGGCCATCGCCGGCAACCCGATCGGCATCGAAAAACTTCCCGTGAAGTACGGATCCACGGCGCTGCCGATGCCGGGCTACGACCTCCACGTCCTCGACGAGGCCGGCAAGCCGGTGCCGGCGGACAGCATGGGCACCATCGCCCTGAAGCTGCCGCTGCCGCCGGGCTGCCTGCCGACCCTGTGGGGATCCGACGATCGCTTCCGGTCGAGCTACCTCGCGACCTTCGCCGGCTATTACGACACCTCCGATGCCGGCATCCGGGACGCCGACGGCTACGTCACCGTGCTCGGGCGGACCGACGACATCATCAACGTCGCCGGCCACCGCCTCTCGACCGGCGGCATGGAGGCCGTCCTCGCCGCCCATCCCGACGTCGCCGAATGTGCCGTGATCGGCATCCGCGATACGCTGAAAGGCGAGGCGCCCTGCGGCTTCGTCGTTCTGAAATCCGGTGTTTCCAAAGAGCCGGCCGCGATCGAGCGGGAGCTGGTCGCCCGCGTCCGCGACGAGATCGGCCCCGTCGCCGCCTTCAAGCTGGCGCTCACGGTCGAACGGCTGCCGAAGACGCGCTCGGGCAAGATCCTGCGCGCGACGATGAAGGCCATCGCCGATGGGCAAAGCTACACCACGCCGCCGACGATCGAGGACCCGGCCGTGCTGGAGGAAATCGGCGAGAGCTTGAAGACCCGCGGGATCGGCGCCTGATCCCGTTGCGATATCTGTATCCGGCGACGGCGTGATAGTGTCGTGCCGCAAGATGCGAGGTCATCCGGAGGATATTCCATGCTCGATCGTGCCGCGGTCGAAGCCTTCCTCGACCGGATGCGCCGGGCGCGCATCGCGGGGGACTGCGATGCGCTGCTGGAGCTGTTCGACGACGACGCGGTCTTCACCGTCGTCGGCCTCGGACCCGGCGCGCGCGGCAAGGATGCCATCCGGACTGCGCTCAACGGCTTGATCGAGCAGTTCGAGTTCGTCGCATGGACACCGATCGAGATCGTCGTGAACGGTGACGAGATCGCCGTGCGTCACCGTCTCGAGGCACGGCACACTGCGACGGGCCGGACGGCCGAGACGGAGACCTCCGAGTTCCTGTCGATGAAGGACGGCCGCTGCCGGTCGCTCACGCAGTATACGGATACCGCCCTCGTGGCCGTGCTGACGGCTCTCTGACGCCGCCGCTCGCCTGGAATCCGCCTGGGGCTGTGCCACATAGCGTCCGAGTCACGCCCAGGAGAAACCATGGCCCCCCGCTTGTTCGAGCCGCTGCGTCTCGACGACCTCGACCTCGACAACCGCATCCTGATCGCGCCGATGTGCCAGTACTCGGCCCGCGCCGGCGAAGCGACCGACTGGCACATGATGCATCTCGGTCAACTCGCGATGTCGGGCGCTGGCCTGCTCACGCTGGAGGCCACCGCGGTCTCGCCCGAGGCCCGCATCACCGACTGGGATCTCGGGCTCTATTCGGACGGCTGTGAACGGGCGCTCAGTCGTGTGCTCGGCGCGATCCGGGAATATGCGCCGGCGCCGGTCTGCATCCAGATCGCCCATGCCGGCCGCAAGGCAGCGAGCGATGCCCCGTGGGCCGGCGGTGCGCAGATCGCGCCCGACTCGCCCCACGGCTGGCGCACCGAGGCGCCCTCGGCGATCCCGCACGGCGAGGACGAGGTGCCCCCCCATGCCCTCGACACCGCCGACCTCAAGCGCATCCGCAACGACTTCGTCGCGACCGCGAAGCGCGCGATGCGCCTCGGCATCGAGGCGGTGGAACTGCACGGTGCGCACGGCTACCTGCTGCACCAGTTCCTCTCGCCGCTCTCGAACCGGCGCACGGATGCCTATGGCGGCAGCCTGGAGAACCGCATGCGGTTCCCGCTGGAGGTGTTCGACGCCGTCCGCGAGGTCGTGCCGGCGGGCAAGCCGGTCTGGATGCGCGTTTCGGCGACGGACTGGGTCGAGGACGGCTGGAGCCTCGACGAGACGGTGGCGTTCGCCCAGGCGCTCAAGGCGCACGGGGCGGCCGCGATCCACGTCTCCAGCGGCGGTCTCTCGAACCAACAGAAGATCGCTCTCGGGCCGGGCTACCAGGTGCCCTTCGCCGAGCGGATCAAGGCGGAGACCGGCCTTGCCACCATCGCCGTCGGCCTCATCACCGAGCCGCGTCAGGCCGAGGAAATTCTCACGGCTGGCCGGGCCGACGCGATCTCGCTCGCCCGTGCCATGCTCTACGATCCCCGCTGGCCCTGGCACGCCGCCGCCGAACTCGGCGCGCAGGTGCGTGCACCGAAGCAGTACTGGCGCTGTCAGCCGCGCGCGTTGAAGGACCTGTTCAAGGATACGCAGTTCGGCCAGCGCTGACACCGGTACCGTCACTGCGTGGGCAGTGACGGAAAACACCGCTCACCGTGATACCGCCCCCACCAGCGGCCCGAGCGGGCGGCTGAGGTCGGAGCGGCCGAGGCCCGGGGCGTAGAGGCTGGACACCGAGCCGTCGAGAAACAGCGCGTTGCGGCAGCCGAGATCGTCCTTGAACAGCCGCGCGAAGGCACCGAAACTCACGGGACGCTCGGAGATCGCGAAGATGGCGGTGCGGCCGTCGTCGCGCACGCCGACGCCGTTGCGGACCTTCTGGCTCGGGCCGTCCTCCGAGATCTTCGGATGGATCTTGCCGTCGATCACTAGCATCGGACCGGATTGCGTCGCGAAATCCGGCTTCAGCCGCGCCTTTAGGTAGTGGGCCGTATCGAGCACGCCGGCCTTGTCGCCCTTCACATAGAAGATGCCGTTCGGCTTGAGATGGAAGTTGCCCGGTCCGTTCGCGGTCGAGACGCGCTTCATCTCGCGCCCGTCTTCGACATAGAGCCCGACCGGTGCCTGATCCGCGTCGTACATGCCGGCATTCATGGCGAAGCTGAGCGCGGAGCCCTGCGCCCGTGCGAGGCTCGACAGCGAGGCGTAGGGGGCGCCGTCCCGGCCGAGCCAGAACAGGCGGACACGCTCGCGCTTCAGATCGACGACGCAGATGGTGTAGCTCTCGCCCTCCGAGAGGGCCGCACGGCATGGCCCTTTCGTGCCCGATCCGGTTTGTGCGGCGGGGGCCGGTTCGCGCGCGGCCGCCGGAACGGCGGCGACGATCGCTGCAAAGGCGATAAATCCGGCAAGGCGTGAACGCATCCTGGGGTCCTGTGCGCTTCGGCAGGATCGTCCCGTCCGACCGCGCCTCTCCTCGCGGCAAAACGCGGCGTTTTTCAAGCCGCAACCGTAGCGGTCCGCCGATCACGAAACCGGGACCGCCGTCGCATGAACCGTTTTCCGCACGTGGACGTTTACAGGGCTGATGGGGGAACGGCGTTTTCGGAGATGACACGATGAAACGGGTGGTTCTGGCCTCGGCGCTGCTCGCGGGCGCCCTGGCATATGTCCCTGCGACGGCCGATGCGCGTGGCTTCGGCGGTGGCGGTTTCGGTGGCGGTGGATTTCGCGGCGGTGGTTTCGGTGGCGGCTTCCGGGGCGCGGGCTTCGGTGGCGGCTTTCGTGGCAACGCCCTCGGCGGCAGCTTCTCCCGCGGTGGCTTCGGCGGTGGCGGCTTCGGGGGATATCGCGGGGGCTTCGGCGGATACCGTGGCGCCGGCTTCTATGGCGGGCGCGGCTTTGGCGGCGGCTATGGCTGGCGCCGCAGAGGCTTCGGGTATGGCGGCCTCGGCCTCGGTCTTGGGCTCGGCCTCGCCGCAGGTGGCCTCTACGGCGGTTACGGTGGGTACGGGTACCCATACGGATACTCGACCGTCGGCTACGACGATTACGGCTACGGTGGCGGCTGCTACACCGTTCCGCGCTTGCGCTGGACCCCCTATGGCTACCGTCGCGTCCTCGTCCAGCGGTGCTACTGACGATTCGTCGGGATCCCGACAAATCGAAACCAGAAGGGCCGCATCAGCGGCCCTTTTTCATGTCGGCAAAAGATTATCCTATCAAATGTTAGTACAAGACCACGGAAGTAACGAAATTTTGATATTGGTGTAAACGGCAGCGCTCAGCTACACTGATTACCGGCGGCGCGTGGGGCCGGCGGTCGGCGAAATCCATTGCCTATCTCACCCAAGCGCCACCCGACGGCTTCAGTCTTCGGCCAACATCTTTCGGTTCTCGCCATACCCGGACCTGCGATGCCACCAATAGGACGACGCAAGAGCGCATCGGATCGACCCCCTGAAGCGCCCACCGCGCAGCCCGACGACGAGTTGAACGAGACCCGACTGGATGCGCTCGTCGACAACTGCCTCGCAGCACATGCCATCATCGCCGAGCACGGCACGCCGGCTATGCGGCGGTTGATCGATCTGCTTCTGTTCGAAATCGGCAGCGAGCTCGGTGAGCACGGCGAGTACCGTCGCCGAGGCCGGGACCTGAACTGACGGTCGCGATCAGATCAGAGCCGGCGGATCAACTGCCAAAGCATGAGCAGCACCACGCCGCCGCCGAGGCATCGTCGCCACGGATTGACGCCGCGGATGACCTCGTCGAGCGCCCACCAGGCGAGGCCGACGGCCGATATGATCTGCAGGGTCGGCATCGCCCACGCCGGCACGGCCACCGCCGACGCCTCGACGATCCAGGCGAGCCCGGCGGACAGGCCGAATACCCACAGGGGCAGGTTCGGCCATTGTCCGATGACGATCGCGCCGGTGGCGCGATCCCGAAAGAACCAGTCGACGAAGCGGCTCACGCCGAGCCGGATCAGGTCTTGTCGGCCGGTGTTCCCTCGGCCTTGCGGATCGGATCGCAGATCTGCGGGCTGACTTTGTCGAGATGCTGACAGGCATTGGCGAGGTACCACGTCCGCAATTCGGGCTGGTTCGGTGCCACGAACATCCCGACGAGCACGAAGCCGCCGACGAGTACGATCAGCAGGACGAGTAGGTTGCGCATACGAATCTCCGAGAATGGGGTCTGCCTGTTTTCACGGCAGTCGACCGGTCTATAGCACATGGGGTCGCGACGGCGAGGACGCCGCCCCATCCGGCGAGGAACCCTCGAATGGATGGCCTCGGGCGGCGGTCGAAACTACCGCGGGCGATCCCTCGGCATGGCGCTGTCTTGCGGAGGGGGGCGGCCGTTCTTGCCGCCGAGGTAACCGTTGTCCTGCAGCCAGATCAGCAGCAGCACGCTCCCCAGCAGGCTGGCGATCTGCATCAGGGAGCCCAGGTGCCGGCGCCAGAACACCATCAGCAGAAGGGTGCCGGCGAGTGCGATGCCGAGAACGAGGGTCATGGCCTCTCTTCTGCCATTCCAGCACGCCCAGCGCATCCCCGGTGTCGACGGCCGCAAGCGATGATGGTTCACCGGGGTTTCGCTGGCTCGGCGTGCGGTGGGAATACTGACGTCGTGACGTCATGCGGAATCTTCGCGCAAAATCAGTAGATCGCGCAGGGTCCGAATTGTTGCCGAACACTGAAAGGTATGTCAGAAGCGCGTCTCGTATCGAGACACGGCATCGGCCGGTCTTGAGGATCCGCTGCCCATGACCATCCCCGCTTTCGGTGATCCGGCCATTGTGTCGACTTGCGACCCTATCGCCGTGATTCGCGCCCGCGCCGTTGCAGACGTCCGATGTCTCCGGGCTCTCGCGCGTGCGGCGTATCGGGATGGCTCGCCCAAGGCGGATCTCCGATCGGCCAATGCCCGCGCCGCAGCGCGGCAGGTGCTCGACCAGGCGCGCCGGCTCTCCGCCCTGCGCCCACCCGCGTCGAACGGCGTCCGACCGGCCGAGATGGCGGATTGATCGCGCTCTTCGGCCGGGATCATGACGTCGTCCGAGAGGACGGCGTCCGCCGCCGTGCCACCGACGATTCGTTCGGTCGCACCGGCGCGATGCGATACGCCGGCGAGGGAACGAGAACCGGACAGTCGCCCGCCCTTGATGCCATGCCGCCAGCCGCGAAAACATGGGCTGGACAACGGGCGACGAAGCCCGTAAACGCGCCGGACTACGCCGACCGGCCAACGACGTTCGTCGTCGAGACCGGATCGTGGGAGCCACGTCGGCTTACGACGCGTGCTCTCGGCGATGGGGGATAGTTTAACGGTAGAACAGTGGACTCTGACTCCTCTAGTCGAGGTTCGAATCCTCGTCCCCCAGCCAGCCGTCTTTATAAGTCTACGATAATATTCAGACGCGGCTTATTCCAGCCTTCGGAGTGAGACGGCGAACAAATACGCCGGTTTGAGCGCCGCGTGGATTTACGCCGAGATCGATCGCGTCGCTGACGAAGATCGTACCGGCAACGTGATGCGGCACGGTCGATTGCCGGAGTTGCGCGGAGTTCATCCTGCCAGCCGCCAAATCGAACCTCCGACGAGTACCAGGCGAGATTCACAGCGGCAGCATGGGCGTCGTCGCGAATGCCTTATGTCCATACGGTCATGTCATCGCCCGTCGGCGCGCTCACGCTCGTTGCGGGCGAGCAAGGCTTGTCGGCCGTGCTGTGGGAGAACGACGACCCGATGCGGGTGCGGATCGGTCGGGGCCAACCGGACGATGACCACCCGATGTTGATGGAGACGCGGCAGCAACTCTCCGAGTACTTTGCCGGGCAGCGCCGGTCGTTCTCGATCGCACTCGATTTTCACGGCACGGCATTCCAGTGCCGGGTCTGGCACGCACTGTTAGCCATCCCGTTCGGTGAGACGCGGTCCTACGGACAGATCGCCGCTCAGATCGGTCATCCCAATGCGGTTCGCGCCGTGGGCTCAGCCAATGGCAGGAATCCGATCTCCATCATTGTGCCCTGCCATCGCGTCATCGGCGCATCGGGCAGACTCACCGGTTTTGCCGGCGGTGTGACAGCCAAAGACTTTCTGTTGCGCCTGGAAGGGCAGCGGAATCTGTTCGGTCAGTAGATGACGATCAGCCGACCCGCGCCGGACGCTCCGTGATCGACCGCTTCTCGGCGCCCGAACTCGTCGCCGGTCGTCCGCCGCGGTGGGCTGCAATGCCCGCGTGCCAGTGGTGCTCGCTCGGCGGATGCTCGGCGCGCAGCGGATGGGGATGTCCGATACGGAAGCGGTCGGAGCGCGACTCCCAGGGCACGATCGCAGCCGCCTCGTGAGCGCTCGCGTTCGGCATCTCGGCGGCGCTGGCCTCCATGAACGCCGTGATCCTGGGCACGATCTCGGCGCGGAAGCGTGAGCCGTTGAAGATGCCGTAATGCCCGGCATCCGGCTGCAGGTGATAGGTCTTCTTCGCGTCCGGCAGATTCGCCGCGAGGTCGAGGACGGCTCGGGTCTGGCCGATACCGGTGATGTCGTCCTTCTCGCCCTCGATCGCCATCAGGCTGCAGCGGCCGATGGCTCCGAGATCGATCGCACGACCATGGTGCGTCAGCTCGCCTTTCGGCAGGCTGTGCCGAATGAAGACCTTGTCGACTGTCTCGATGTAGAACTCGGCAGTCAGGTCCATCACAGCGAGATACTCGTCGTAGAAGCGGCGGTGTTTTTCTGCGGAATCGCCGTCGCCCTGCACGAGATGGTCGAACATGTCCCAGTGCGAGCCGGCATGGCGCTCGGGGTTCATGCTCATAAAGCCGACGAGTTGCAGGAAACCCGGATAGACAGCGCGGCCCGCTCCCGGATGACCCTGCGGTACGCGCTGGATACAGTGGGTCTCGAACCAGCGAATGCCCTTGTCCTGGGCGACCGTGTTCACGGCCGTGGGCGCATGACGCGTATCGATCGGGCCGCCGATCAACGTTGCGGAGAGTGGCACGCGCGGGTTGGCGTCCTCCTCCATGCGGGCGATCGCGGCGATCACCGGCACCGAGGGCTGGCAGACGGCGGTTACGTGCAGATCCGGCCCCAGGGCTTCGAAGATCTCGATGCAGTAATCGATGTAGTCCGACAGTCCGAAGGCACCTTGCGAGAGCGGAACCTCGCGGGCGTTCGTCCAGTCGGTGATGAAGACCTGATGCGTATCGACGAAGGCGGCAACCGTGCCGCGCAGCAGCGTCGCGTAATGGCCGGACATCGGCGCCACGAGCAGCATCTTCGGCTTCGTGGTGTCTGCACCGAAGGCCAGCACCCGGCAGAACGGCTTTTCCCAAACGACGCGCTCGGGCGCGGGCAGGTCGAAGGCCGGCTTGGGGTAAGTCCGGGTCGTCCGCTCGAACATCTCGCATCCGGCGGAAATCGCCGAGCGGTTCGGCATGTAAGCGAAGGGATGAAGCGGATTCTCGCACGCCAACTTCGTCGCTTCCGCCGCCATGCGGATCGGAGCGAGCATGAGATTTCGCGCCTCATGCATGAGGTACAGCATTGCGAGCACTCCTGGGAGCAGCTCGCGAAACAAGCTGTCCTTCGCGTCAAATGGTTGCGGTGGGCAACGCGAGGGTTGCAGGATGGTTGCCTGCACAAAATTTCAGGTCTGCTTCAATTCGGTTTTGCCGTTTCGGCATCATAGTGACGGATTGCGTCGTCAATCTCGGCGCGAAAACGGCTGAGTTCCGGCCATCCGCTGCGTCGGCGTGCTTCACCTGCGCCACCATTGCCAGTGGATCAAAGCCGTCGCCGCGCCTCTTCTCGCACGCGGGGCGAAGCGGACCGCGTGCAGCGCGGTGGAATCGGCTGCACGCGCCCGAGATGCCACACCAAAACGGCACCGCCGCCTCCGTCCGCTTCTCCGCCACCGCCCCGACAGTTGGAGGAGAAGCGCGAGCCATGCCGAATGGCTCAATCGGCAACGGCGTCACGCATCCGCCTGGGTGACGAACTTCGTCGTCAGGTAGGCCTCGATGGCCTCCGAGCCGCCCTCGCTGCCGTAGCCCGAATCCCGTACCCCCCCGAAGGGCGTCTCGGGGAGCGCGATGCCGTGATGGTTGATCGAGACCATGCCGGCCTCGATGCCCTTGGCCACGCGCGCGGCCCGGCTCGCGGAGCGGGTATAGGCGTAGGAGGCAAGCCCGAACGGCAGCCGGTTGGCCTCGACGATGGCCTCCTCGTCGTCGCCGAAGCGGTTGATCAGGGCGATCGGGCCGAACGGCTCCTCGTTCATGGCGCGGGCATCGCGCGGGACTTCGGTGAGGATCGTGGGCTCGAAGAAATTGCCGCGGTTGCCGATGCGCTTGCCGCCGGTACGCAGCCGCGCGCCCTTCGCTTCGGCATCGGCGACGAGGGCTTCGATCGCCTCGAGCCGGCGACCATGGATCAGCGGCCCCATGGTGGTGCCTTCGTCGAGCCCGTTGCCGACCTTGATCGCCCTCGCGGCTTCGACGAAACCCTCGACGAACCGGTCGTAGACTCGGTCCTGCACGAGGAAGCGGGTCGGGGCCACGCAGACCTGACCGGCATTGCGAAACTTGTTGGTGCCGAGGACCTTCACGGCCGTCTCGACGTCGGCATCGTCGAACACGATCGCCGGGGCGTGGCCGCCGAGCTCCATCGTCGCCCGCTTCATGTGCTGTCCCGCCAGCGCGGCGAGCTGCTTGCCGACGGGAACGGAGCCGGTGAACGAGATCTTTCGTACGATCGGATGCGGGATCAGGTAGCCGGAGATCGCGGCCGGATCGCCGAAGACCAAGGAGAGCGCGTTGCCCGGAACGCCGGCATCGAGGAAGGCACGCACCAGTTCCCGGCAGCTCGCGGGCGTATCCTCCGGGCCTTTGAGGATCACCGAGCAGCCGGTGCAGAGCGCCGCCGAGATCTTTCGGACGGCTTGGTTGATCGGGAAGTTCCAGGGCGTGAAGGCAGCCACCGGCCCGATCGGCTCGCGCACCACGAATTGCAGCACGCCCTCGGTGCGGGCCGGGATGACGCGGCCATAGGCCCGGCGGCCTTCCTCGGCGAACCACTCCATGATGTCGGAGGCGACGGCGGTCTCGATGCGGGCTTCCGCCAGCGGCTTGCCCTGCTCCGCACTCATCAGCCGAGCGACATCCTCGGCGCGCTCGCGCAGCAGGCTGGCGGCCGTGCGCAGCACCTTGCCGCGCTCGAAGGCCGAAACTCTGCGCCATGCCGTGAAGCCGCGATCCGCCGCCGCGAGGGCTTCGTCGAGATCCGCCTGCGTCGCCACCGCGACCCGGCCGAGGGTCTCGCCGGTGGCCGGGTTGAGGTTGGCGAGCGTCGCGCGCTCACGGCCATCGCGCCAGGAGCCGGCAATGTGGAGCTGAACGGAGTGGTCCATCCGGAGAGGCCTCGTGCATCGTTAAGACGATGCCCCCAGATAGGGAGGTTCGGCGTGACCTCCAACGCAGCTCAGGCGGCGATCCGGCGGGTGTCCGCGCCTTTGGTGACGATCGCCGGCCTGCCGCGCGTCACCTGGAGCGTGCCGCCCTTCGGCACGATCGTCCAGCCCTCGCGGCAGCCGTCGATCGGCTCCGAGACCACGACGATGCCGGCCTCGGATTCGCGATAATACAGGCTCGGCGGGCGGCCATCGCAGGCCCAGCGGAAGGCGGTGAGGGTGCGGCCGTCGGTGAGGAGCGCGGTGAAGCGCAGCGGCTCGGTGACCTTGGCCGCGTGCATCAGGTCGTGCACGGTGGCGAAGGTCGCCTCCATGGCGCCGACCGGGTCCTCGGCCAGCCCGTTGGCGAGTGCCAGCAGGAAGATCGCCTCGGAATCGGTGGTGCCGCGGCGGCTGTCGTAGAGCTCGTCCGGGATCAGTGCCTCGAGCCGGCGCTTGATGCGGTGATAGCCACCGATCTGGCCGTTGTGCATGAACAGGTGCCGGCCATGCGCGAAGGGATGGCAGTTCGCGCGCGTCGTCGCCGTGCCGGTCGAGGCGCGCACATGCGCGAAGAAGGCGCGAGCCTTCACCTGCGAGCAGAGATTGACGAGGTTCTCGTCCGACCAGGCGGGGGAGATGTCACGGTAGATGCCGGGCTCGCGGCGCTCTCCGTACCAGCCGATGCCGAACCCGTCGCCGTTGGTCTCGGTCTTGGCCTCCGTCGCGTGGAGCGACTGGTGCACGAGCGAGTGCGTCGGCGCGCAGACGAGCTCGTTGAGGAAGACCGGCTCACCGAGATAGGCGAGGAAGCGGCACATGGCTGACGCGAACCCCCTTCCTGCGCGAGCCTGGATTCGCTCGCCGGAACTCTTCACTGACTCGACTGCAAGACGCGGGCCGCTGGCCGACCCGTCGCTGCGGAAGCTTCATAGTCCGATCGATACGGTGAACGGACCGTTAATCATGATCGACCCGCGCCGGTGGCGGCCTCTTGCCAGGAACCGCGCTGCAAGCATGGCTGGGTGCGAAAACGAACTAGCCTGTTGACCGGAGGCCACACGGCATTCGACGATAGGTGCCCAATCGATTCGCCGAACGGCAGCGCCGAGCCCAGCAGTATCCGAGAGCTTCTGCTACGCTTTCGCTCGAGCGTGATGCTTCGACACCTTGCCTGCAGCATCGGCAGATCCGCGCGCTCAAAAGGAGATCCCATGGCCCGGCACGACTCAGCCGATTGTCCCGTCGCCCTCGTGGTCGAGAACGACGATGCGGTCCGAAACCTCGCTTCGGCAGTCCTCGAAGAGACCGACCTCGACGTCATCGCCTGCACTAGTGCGGAGGCCGCGCTCTCGGTGCTCGAGCGTCCCGACGTCAACGTGGCGCTGCTGTTCGCGGATGTCGGCCTGCAGGGCGGGATGGATGGACTCGCGCTGGCGCGCACGGTGGAGAAACGTTGGCCGGAGGTGCGCATGGTGGTGACATCGGGCCGGGCCGGCGACCGCAACGTATCGCTGCCGCGCCGCGCCGTCTTCATGCAGAAGCCGTGGCGGGCTTTCGACGTGCTGGTTCAGGCCGACCGGGCGACGATCGCCGCGAAGATCGCATAGGGCGCGCACCGCCGACGTGGAAATCGGCTCGGCGAAACGGCGCGCGACACAAAGGGCCTGGAGGTGCACCTGATCGCGAAGCGATCGGGTGCCGCTCCAAGCTCAAGAAAACAGGCCCGAGCCGCACGGCGGCCGGCCCTGAAATCTGATCTCACGACCGAGCCGGGCTGGGAGCCCGACCGGATGTTTTTGAATCAGGACGCGAGATTGGTCGCGGGCGCAGCACCCGGCGCGCCGCCGGCCGAAGGAGCGGCCGACGGGAAACCGCCGGGACGGCGCGGGCCGCCCGTACGGGGCTTCGGCTTCGGAGCGGCGATCAGACCCTCGCGGATGGCGGTCTTGCGAGCCTGCTTGCGGGCGCGGCGAACGGCTTCCGCCTTCTCGCGGGCCTTGCGCACGGAGGGCTTCTCATAAGCCTTGCGCTGCTTCATCTCGCGGAAGATGCCTTCGCGCTGCATCTTCTTCTTGAGGACGCGGAGCGCTTGGTCGACGTTATTGTCGCGAACGAGTACCTGCAACTGACGTGATCCTTCGGGTTCTTGTCTGTTCGATCTGCGGACCGCGACGGGTCGCCTTGCTCGACGGGCAAAACCGCCAAGCGCTCCAAACCCCGGGGATCTTCCCGAGCGGAACGTCCTGACGGCAAGCGATTCGGCGCGGTGAATTCGCCTTGGCGCCGCAATACACCAAGCGCCTGCCCGTTGGAAGCCGGTCCGCGATGCTCTTCGGCAACATCGCGCGACCGTGGCGAAGCCGCCCCTCGATCCGCCAGTCAAGCCGCTCGTCGACTATCCGTCCACCGCCGTCCCCGGCCTATCGGCGCCGTCGGCCGTCTCGACATGCCGGCGTCCGAGGCTGTCCTGATACTCGATGGTCTCGGGCGAACCCGGGATCTGCTGCTCCTGCGCTGCGATCCGTGCCGCGCGCAACGCCTCGTCATGGCTGGCGAACGTCTCGGAGAACGTGTCGCCGGCCTTGTAGGCGTAGCCGCCGTCATGCTCGATGACGCGGTAGGTGATGGTGCTCATCGTCGTCTCCCTGAGCTGTCTCGGCGCGAACCCCCGAAGGCCGAGGTGGTTCCGATTGCGGGTCACCTCAGTGACGGGTCGGAATCGGACCCGGGAAGCGTGCCACCGCGGCTTCGCAGCCGGCGATCAGCGAGCCGCGGACGTCGTTCGGGTCGAAGCCCGGTCCGTCCGGAAAGCCGATCACCTGAACCTTGTCGGTGCCTTCGCAGTGGATGCGGCCCACCCAGCCCTCGGGCGTCCGCTCGAAGAGCACTTCGTAGCTGTTGCCGCCATGCTCGAAGTGGTGTGGGTCCATCGATCGTCTCCCAGACGGCGCGCCGCCTCTGCGGCGCCAAGCCGGACTGTCGCGATATGGGATGCCGGCCTACCATTCTGCGAGATCCGGAAGACGCAGAAAGTCGCAGGATGCGCGCGATACGAATGGGACTGATCGTCGTCGCAGCCCTGGCAGCGAGCCCGGCACCGGCCCGAGCTATGCCCGGCAGCACCGTCGGCCTGAACTCCACGGGGCTACCCACCAACCCGTTCGCTTCGAACTACCCCTCCGGGCCTCCGCCGCGGGTCGAGCGACAGCGGTCTTACGGTTCCGCCCGCCGCAGACCATCCGTGCGACGCGGGGTAACAGCGCCACGCTCGACCGACCGCCTGCGTCCACCTGCGGACATTCCTGGCGAAAGGCCGAGCCGATGAGTGCGGCCGACTGGTTCTCGGCCTACGGCGTCCAGGTCATCCTGCTGGTGGCAGGGCTGATCCTCGGGCTGATCGCCGTGACGCGCTGATCAGGCCGAACCCAGCTCGGCGACGATGGCGCTGATGATCCGCGGATCGCTCGGATCCACCGGCGTCGGGAAGGCGGCTCGGAGCGAGCCGTCGCGGCCGACGAGGTACTTGTGGAAGTTCCATTGCGGAGTCTGCCCCGGCTTCTCGGCGGCGGCCCAGCGATAGAACGGATGGGCCGTCGCCCCGCGCACATGGGTCTTGTCGACCACCGGGAAGGTGACGCCATGATTCTTTCGGGCCGAATCCGCGATGGCGGCACCATCCAGCGGCTCCTGATTGCCGAAATCGGGGGAGGGCACCGCGATCACGGTCAGCCCGCGTTCGCCGAACCGGGTCCACAGACCCTGCAGCCCGGTGAGCTGTCCGGCATAGCCGCAAGCCGTCGCCGTGTTGACGATGAGCAGCGGCTTCCCGGCAAAATCGCCGAGTGGAAGGACGCCGCCGCCCGGCTTTTCGAAGGAAAATTCGCCGGCATTGGACGCGGTCGCTTCGCCGGCACGGGCACCGGTCGCAGCCAGCGCGCCGAGCAGGATCAGGCAATCGCGACGCAGCAGGGTCATGGCCGTCTCCGAGGGCGTTCTGTCGAAGCCGACAATAGTGCGGAGCGAGCGGAAATCGATTGCAGCAGGGCGCCGCAGGCGCTCGTCAGATCCGGGCCTGAAGCGCCTCGCGCACCGTCACGGCCAGGACGCCATCCTGCGCGCCCGGCGGAATCACCAGGGCATCCGGCACGCGATCGGTGATGTCTGCGTCTTCGAGGTCGTTGGCGAACACGATGCCGAGATTGGGGCGCAGGACGCGTGCTTCCACAGCGAGGCGGGCGCAACGCAGATCGCCGAGCAATTCCGCATCGGTCACGAGCACGTCCATCGGCAGGCCGAGGGCCAGGATCGTCAGCGCATCGACGGCGCAATCGACCGTCGTAGCACTGTAGCCGGCCCGCCGGATCTCGGCACTGACCTCGTCACGCCAGTGCTTGCGTCGCCCGGCTACGAGAACCTGAATTCCATAACAGCCACCCTGCACGTCGCCATCATCCGCACCCGAAGCTGCGGTTCCGATGTGTTCAGTCCGCTTGGAAGCCGAAGCAGCCATCGATCCGTCCCGTCGGTCTCGTCGTCCGGTCGCCGGTTTTGGTTGCATTGCAATAGGCTACGCCCCAGCCGCGGATTGTTCAAGTTCCAGCCCGAGACGCTCATCCTTTCCACACTGCGACGACGGCCAATGCGGCAGTGCAGCAACGAAACGTCGTGACGGTTGACGCCTGCTGCGGACCCGGGGCAACACGTCGCGGCTGCGTTTGGTTTCAGCGGCTTGGACTTTGAGCGGAGAATCGATGGCTTCCACAACGGCAACCTCCGTCTCGCCGCTGGCACCGGGGATCACTCCGGAATTGCCCGCCATCGCCGGGATCCGCATCGCCACGGCCCAGGCCGGGATCCGTTATGCGGGCCGCACCGACGTGCTGTGGGTCTCGCTGGAGGCGGGCACCACGGTCGCCGGCGTGTTCACCCGCTCGCGCTGCCCTTCGGCGGCGGTCGACTGGTGCCGAGAGGTCCTGGCTGCGGGCCATGGAACGGCACGCGCCCTCGTCGTGAATTCCGGCAACGCCAACGCCTTCACCGGATCGAAGGGCCGCGAGGCCGTCTCGCTCACCGCCGACATCGCCGCCAAGGCTGCCCCGTGCGACCGGCTTGCCGTTCTCATCGCATCGACGGGCGTGATCGGCGAGCCGCTCGATGCCCGCAAGTTCGAGGGCGTGCTCGCCGACTGCGCCGCCCGCGCCGACGACGGCCCGCGCGCCTGGGAGGCGGCGGCCCGTGCCATCATGACGACCGACACCTTCCCGAAGCTCGCGACCCGCACCGCCGAGATCGACGGGCGCACGGTGACGATCAACGGCATGGCCAAGGGCGCCGGCATGATCGCCCCCGACATGGCGACGATGCTCTCCTTCGTCTTCACCGATGCTGCGCTGGCTCAAACCGTGCTTGCCGAGCTCCTGACGGCAGGCACGAACAAGAGCTTCAACTGTGTCACCATCGACGGCGACACCTCGACCTCCGACACGCTGCTGCTATTCGCGACGGGTAAGGGCGGCAACAGCCCGATCGAGAGCGCCGACGATCCGCGTCTCGCCGGCTTCCGCGCCGCCCTCGACGACCTGCTGATCGATCTCGCCCAGCTCGTCGCCCGGGACGGGGAGGGCGCGCGCAAGCTCGTCACGGTCGAGGTCGAGGGTGCCGAGAGCGACGCCTCGGCCCACCGCATCGCCATGTCCATCGCCAACTCGCCGCTGGTGAAGACGGCGATCGCCGGTGAGGACGCGAACTGGGGTCGCGTGGTGATGGCCGTCGGCAAGGCTGGCGAGCCGGCCGACCGCGACCTCCTCACCATCTCCTTCGGCGACGTGCGGGTGGCCCATCGCGGCGCTCGCGATCCCGATTACAGCGAGGAGGCCGCCAGCGCCGTGATGCGCGAGCCGGAGATCACGTTGAAGGTCGAGATCGGCCTTGGGCAGGGCAAAGCGCGGATCTGGACCTGCGACCTGACCAAGGAATACGTCGCCATCAACGGGGACTACCGCTCGTGAGGGCCGCCACTGCCGCACTCGCCGCCCTTCTCGCTCTCGCGCTCTGCGTTCCCGCGCTGGCGGATGACGACGACAAGGGCGGTCGGATCAGCGTGATCGGCCGCGCGCAGGTCGAGACACCACCGGACTTCGCAGCGGTCGAGATCGGCGTGCAGTCGAAGGGCGCGACGCCTGCCGCTGCCCTCGACGCGGCAAGCAATGCCGCCCGCGGCATCATAGCCACCGCGAAGGAGATCGGCGTGCCGGAGGCCGATATTGGCACGTCCTCGATCACCCTGCAGCCGGTGACGCGGCAGATCCGCCAGCCCGACGGCAGCGTACGCGAACAGGCCGACGGCTATGCCGCCGCGAACCGGGTGGTGGTGCGCCTCGGCGACATGCCGAAGCTCGGCGAGCTGATGCGCCGGGCGCTCGATGCCGGTTCGAACCGGATCGACGGCGTCAGCTTCGGCCTGCGCGACCCGGCGGCGGTCCAGTCCTCCGTGCAGGTCGCCGCGATGAGGGATGCGCGCGCCCAGGCCGAGCGGCTGGCCGAGGCGGCCGGCGTGAAGCTCGGGTCCGCCATCTCGATCACGTCCCCGCCCCGTGCCGAGGGTGCGCGGCCGATGCCCTATGCCGCCATGGCGAAGTCCGCCGCGCCGCGCGGCCGTGCCGCGGTGCCGGTCGAGGCGGGCAGCATCGAGTCCAGCGCCGAGGTCGAGGCGGTCTTCGCGATCCTGCCGTGAGCGCACCGACGCCGATGCGGCTGCTGCTCGTCGTCGCCGTCGCACTGGTCGATCCCGACGGCCGTGTGCTGCTGGCGCAGCGGCCGCCGGGCAAGCAGCTCGCCGGCCTCTGGGAATTTCCCGGCGGCAAGGTCGAGCCCGGCGAGCGGCCGGAGGAGACCCTGATCCGCGAGCTCACCGAGGAACTCGGCATCACGGTCGAGGAGCCGTGCCTCGCGCCGTTGACCTTCGCGAGCCACGCCTATCCGGATTTTCACCTGCTGATGCCGCTCTACATATGCCGCCGCTGGCAGGGCACGCCGCGATCGATGGAAGGGCAGGCCCTGAAATGGGTGCGGCCGGGCGCGCTTCGCGACATGCCGATGCCCCCGGCCGATGCGCCGCTGATCCCGTTTCTGGTGGATCTGCTCGGACCCTGACGGACCCGTCCCCGACTCTGCGGGATCGGCCTCTGCCTCGGCTGCGTATCCCCCAGCGATCGAAGGAGACACGGCAATCCGATGAGCACACACTGTCGAAACTGGTCCGAGATTGAAGAGAGCGTTTCGCCGAACGGCGTGCGCAAGCGCGCGATGCCGGGCACGGCGGTCACCCTCGTTCAGGTGATGATTCCGGCGGGCACGCATGCGCCGAAACACAGCCACGGCTTCGAGCAGTTCGTGCAGGTTCTCTCGGGCTCCGGCACGCTGGAGACCGATCGGGGACGCGTCGGCTTCGCTGCGGGGAGCGTCTTCCACTTTCCGCCCGGTACCGAGCATGCTGCCGAGTTCGAGACGGACACGGTGCTGGTGGAGACCAATCTCGCGCATTGATGCGGCGCCGCCTGGAAGGGGAGGGGGGTATGGGACGCAAAGCGGCACGGGATAGCGCTGCCTCCAAGCCCAGAGCGCCGGCCAAGCGTGCCTCGAAATCCACCACGCCGACACGCGAGACGCTCGCCGCCCTCGATGCGGCCACGCTGATACGGCTGGTCCTCGACGAGACCGGCCAGAACCCCGCCTTCAAGAAGCGTGTGAGCGCAGCGCTCGCCGGATTGCAGGGGCCGGATGCCGTCGCCGCCTTGATCGACCGGCGGCTCGCGGCGCTCGAAAAGGCCCGCGGCTTCATCGATTGGCGGAAGTCCAGGACCTTCGTCGCCGACCTCGATGCGATGCTTGCGACCATCGTTTCCGACCTCAGGCCCCTCGATGCCGGCATGGCGCTGGATCGCCTCGTGCGTTTCCTCGATGGTGCCAACGCCACCCTGGAGCGGGCTGAGGACTCCGCCGGCCGGATCGAGGGCCTTTACGACGACGCGGTGCGCGCCGCCGTCGAGATCGTGAGGGCGCTCCCGCCGACACAGGTCGCGCGCGTCGCGGAAAACCTCGTTCCGATGATCGTGGGCGAGAGCTTCGGCCTGCTCGACGGATTGCTGCAGGACATCGTGGCCGTTTTGCCCGCGGAGGCCCTCGGCGCTCTCGATGCCCAACTCGTTGCGGCGCTCGCCGCAATCCGGGAGCCGACGGCGGAGGATCGGGCGAAGGCCAATCCCTACGATTTCGGTCCCGCCTACGCGATCCGCATGGAGCGACTGCGCCTCTCGCGGCTGCGTGAGGCGATTGCAGATGCGCGCGGCGACGTCGACGCCTTCATCGCAATCGAGAGCCGGGATACGCGGGAACCGCCCGACGCGATCGCGATCGCCGAGCGTCTTCTCGCGGCGGGCAGGGCGGGGGAAGCGCTCGACTGGATCCGCCGGCCCTATCCGTACGGTCACGTCGGCGAGACGAGCGAGGCCGGCGAGCCGGGTTGGCGTCGTGAATGCATCGAGATCCAGGTCCTCGATGCACTCGGGCAACACGGCGAGGCGCAAGCGCTGCGCTGGTCGCGCTTCGAGCGCGTCCTCGACCCGCAGGCGCTGCGGGACTACCTCGCCAAGCTTCCCGATTTCGAGGACGAGGACGCGCTGGAGCGGGCTTTCGCCTATGCTTCGGCGCAGAAGGATCCCCACGGCGCCTTGTTCTTCCTGGTCGGATGGCCACAACTCGACCGCGCCGCGAAGCTCGTCATGGCGCGGAGGACGGAGTGGGAGGGCCGGTTCTGGCAATGGCTCGCGCCGGCAGCGGAGGCACTGGAGCACGATCATCCGCTGGCCGCGAGCCTGCTCCACCGGGCGCTCCTCGACGACATCCTCGATCGCTCCCGACACAGGGCCTACGGCCATGGCGCACGGCACCTCGCCGCCCTCGAGGATCTCGCCGCACGGCTGGAGCCGGGCGACTTGACGCCCGGCCACGCAGCCTATGAGGCCTCCCTGCGCAAGGCTCACCGACGCAAGTCCGGCTTCTGGGACTACGTCGACGACGTGTGAGCCGTCCTACGCGGGCATCTCTTCGATCGCGTCGACCTTGTCCGGATAGAAGGCGAGGTGATCCTTGATCGCTGCGACCGCCGGGAAGGGCGCCTCGTAGCTCCAGACCGCAGCCGCCTTCGTCGCGCCGTCGATGGTGAGGTCGTAGTAGCTGGCGTCGCCCTTGTAGGGGCAGTGGGTCACGCGCGGGTTCCGGATGAAGAGCGCCCAATTCACGTCCGCCCGCGGAATGTAGAAGACGGCCGGGTAGCGCGCTTCCTTCAGCGCCAGAGCCCGCGTCGTTTCCGCGACGACCGTGCCGTCGACGACGATCCGGACGCGCGTCGCGTGCGGCGTGATGGTGATCGGATGATCCGGGCCGGGCTGTTTCATCGCAACTGTCCTTCGGTGCCGTCGACGATGTACTCGGGTGTGCCCAGAGCGTCGGCGAGGCGGCTCTTGGCGCTGCCGGGCTTGAGCGGCTTCTGCTGGCTCTCGTGCGGGGTCCAGCCGGAAAGCCAGATCATCTCGAAGGTCGCGCGCAGTCGGCCGTCAGGGTCGGAAAAGCGCTCGGCATAGATTTCGGCCGCTCGCAGCAGCGTCGCCCGGCGCAGCGGCGTACGTCGGCGCTCGGTCAGGGCGTTGGTCAGGCCCATGGCGCGCAGGTCACGCATCAGCGCGAACGGATCGGCGTAGCGCACGGTCACGCGTTCGGAATCGGCGACCGGCAGGCTGAAACCGGCCCGCTGCAGCAGGCCGCCGAGATCGCGGACCTCGGCGAAGGGCGCGACGCGCGGCGAGAGGCCGCCTTCCATCTCGCTCTCGGCATGCTGGAAGGCCTGCCGCAGCTCCGTGAGGGTCGCACCGCCGAGGAGGCAGCCGACGAACAGTCCGTCGGGCTTCAGCGCGCGCCGCACCTGCACCAGCGCGCCCGGCAGGTCGTTCACGGCATGGAGCGCCAGCAGGGATACCGCGAGATCGAATGTTTTGTCGCTTCCGAACGGCAGAACCTCCGGATCGCCGATGACCGATAGGTGTTCGAGCGCTTCCGGCATCTGGCTCAGACGCACCACCGCATCGACGTAGCCGCCCGCACGCAACCACGCCGCGGCAAGGGGGCTCGGTGTGCCGAGGTCGAGAGCAAGGGGGAAACGGCGCAGAACCGCCCCGAGCCGCTCGTCGAGATCCTCGACGGCCCGCGCCAGGAGGAAGTCGGCGTAGCCGGCGCGGTGCGCGCGGGCGAGCCGCTGCCGGACCAGGGCCGTATCGAACAGTGGGACGGGCGCGCTCATCTGGCGTCCGAGATGGGGCCGGCGCGAGCCGGCCGCCAGGGCCGAGTGTCATGCTGCTCGGGCGATCACCAATCCGAGAGCGCGGAACCGAAGCCTGCCGCCGCCGTTCCTGCTCCGCCTCATGGCTTGGAGAGTTTCATGAAACGCTTGCTCACCGTCGCCGCTTTGGCCCTGACCGTCACCGGCTTCAGCGCCGCCGCCGAAGCGAAGGGCTGCATCAAGGGTGCGATCGTCGGCGGTCTCGCCGGACATGCCGCCGGACATGGGGTCATCGGCGCGGCCGGCGGCTGCATGGTCGGGCGTCACTACGCCAACAAGAAGGATCGGGCGCAGCAGCAACAACCGTCGCGTTGACGCCGCTGCCGATCGGCGCCGTTTCGGGCGGCCTGCGCGCGGCATTCGGCGCCGCGCTCGGGCTCGTCTATCCACCGACCTGCATCGGCTGCGGTGGCGCGACCGCCCAGCCCCACGCCCTCTGTTCCGCCTGCTGGTCCGGCCTCCGGCTGATCGAGCGGCCGTTCTGCGAACGACTCGGTACGCCCTTCGCACTGGATCTCGGTGTCGGCGCCTTGCTCAGCCCGCGCGCCATCGCCGACCCACCGGTCTATCAACGAGCCCGCGCCGTGGCCCTCTACGACGGCACCGCGCGGGATCTCGTCCATCGGCTGAACTACGGCGACCGGCTGGATCTCGGCCGCGCCATGGCGCGGATGATGACGTCTTCGGGAGCCGAGCTGATCGCGGACGCCGATCTCGTCGTGCCCGTGCCGCTCCATGCGTTCCGCCTCTGGCGACGACGCTTCAACCAGGCAGCGCTTCTCGCCCGCGAGGTCGCGCGCGTTTCTGGAGTGCCGTGTGACGTTCGAGCGCTGACGCGGGTGAAGCGCACCCGGCCGCAGGTCGGGCTCACGCGTACGCAGCGCGCAACAAATCTCCAGGGGGCATTCCGGGTGCCGGAGTCGGCGCGATCCCGGCTCGCCGGACGGCACGTTGTCCTGATCGATGATGTCACGACGACCGGCGCCACCGGCAATGCTGCGTCCCGCGCTCTGCTGAGGGGCGGCGCGCGACAGGTCGACCTCCTCACCTTCGCGACGGTCTCGGCCGGAACGGAGTGACCGCGAACGGAAACGAGGGCCGCGAGGCCCCCGCCGATCCGTCGATGCGTGTCGGGTTCAGGCCGCGATCGGCTCCAGCCTGCCGGCTGCCTGAAGCTGTGCCGGGGTCGGGTCGATGACCTTGCCGCGCGGGCCGACCCAGGCGCCGACCCATTTCTTCTGCCAGAGGAACAGGCAGCCGAGCACCACCGCGGCGAAGACCGCATAGACCACGAAGCCCGTGGCGAAGGCGCCGGTATATTGCTTCGAGAAGCCCATCACGTTCGGCAGGATGGCGCCGCCGAGCGCGCCGATCTCACCGATCATCGAGCCCGACACGGCCGTGTTGGTCGGGTAACGCAGGGGCACCAGCTGGAACAGCGCGCCGTTTCCGGCCCCGAGCGCCGCGAAGCAGAGCATGAATAGGATCGTGGTCACCGCGAGAGACGGCGTCGAGGTCAGCGCCAGGAACGATCCGATCGCTGCGAGCAGCACCACCGACAGCACCGCGATGCCGCCGATCCGGTCGGCGAAGTAGCCGCCGACGATGCGGATGCCCGAGCCCATGAAGGCCGCGAGCATGGTCAGCCGCCCGGCCTCGACCTTGGTCACGGCGAATTGCTCGTAGAAGAAGGTCGGCAGGAAGTTCGACAGGCCGATGAAGCCGCCGAAGGTGATGACGTAGATCAGCGAGAAGGCCCAGCCGTCCTTCGTGAACAGGCAGGAGATGTGCTCCTTGAAGGACTGGTGCTCGCTGTCCGGCGGCTCCTTGGCGAGAATGATCATGACGATCAGCGGGATCACCATCACCGCACCGGCAAACCCGTAGACGGCCTGCCAGCCATAGGCCTGGGCCAGCGGCGGCGCGAACAGCACGGCGAGCACCGTGCCCGAATTGCCGGCACCGGCGATGCCCATGGCCAGTCCCTTGTGCTCCGGCGGGAACCAGCCCGAGCCGAGCGACAGCGCGACACCGAAGGAGGCGCCGGCGATGCCGAGCAGCACGCCCATGGCCAGCACGTCGTTGTAGCTCGACACGAAGAAGAAGCCGTAGATCATCGCCAGGATGATGACGCTCATCTCGGTGATCGCGGCGTTCTTGCGGCCGATATACTGGGCAAGGATGCCGAGGGGAAAGCGCATGATCGCACCGGCCAGGATCGGCAGCGAGATCATGAAGCCGGTCTGGGCCGGCGTGAGCTTGTAGGTCTCGGTGATGAACGGGCCCATCGCCCCGTTCAGCACCCAGATCGCGAAGCAGAAATCGAAATACAGGAACGCGGCGAACAGGGTCGGGGGGTGACCGGATTTCATCACGGTCTTGAAGCTGGCCATGCTGGTGCTCGTCTCTCGGCTCGTCACTGGGACGCGGCCCGCCTGTTGTGAGGAAGGGCCGGTCATGCGAAGTCCGGCCTCGTCGCCGTCCGCATGCGGGGCGCCGTTGCCCCACGTGCCGCCAAGCCAAAGCGGGCAGCGCGCCAACGCAAAGCAGCAACTGTGCCAGATGAAGCCGGAAGAGCGAGTGTGGCCGAGGACGTCCATTCGCGACGCGCTACGGGCAAAGCCACCGCATGCTAGTGGTCGAAATCTAACGCTTGGTACCCGCCGCGAGGGGCTGCTTCCGACCCAACTCAGACGTTCAGCTTGATTGCGCAGCAAACCACTGCTTAATCAGATAGAGATGAAAAACGTGGCTGGATACCATTATAAGGCCAAGGATTGCCACGTCACGAATCTGTTGGACTTCCCTCTTGTGATGGCTGGATAATAAAAAAGACACTAACGCGAATATACTAAATAACGGTATGATCGACAATCCAATGAATTTTGGCGCATATAAATTAACTTGCCAATTTGTATTCCAGTGCATTGGTATTTGATTAGTATCACCAAGAAAATGAGCCGCAATCAACGACAAAGATATGTTTATAACAATCGGAGCGGCCGCTATAGCATAAATCGTTTTCAACGTGGCTTCTCCCTCATTGAGAGTCTGCTTTCCACCCGTTGCGGACTTCGCTGGCGGGTACCAAGCGTCAGATTTGGACCACTAGCTCGCCGATGCGCCGCCGATTGGCGGCTCAACCATGGTTCATCGAGCTGCCTCACGAACGAGCATGGCCGTTTCGAAGGCAGCTTCGCTTCGTTTTTGTGCGAATGCCGCGTTCGGCAGCGAAGGCGCCGCCTACGGGCAGAGGTTCACCTTCTTTACCACCCAGCCCTCACCGGGCTGCCAGAGCTTGCGCCGCCCGCGGAAGCAGGCGCGCTCCTGCTCGCCGGAGGTCCAGACGCCCGTCGGTGTCGTGGAGGCCGTCTGGAGCTCGGTGGCTTTGGCTTCGAGGGACGGAGTGGCGGTGCGCGCCGCTTTGGCGGGCGTCGTTCGAGGCGCCTTCGCGATGTGACGGGCGGCCTTCGCCTGTGGCCGTCCGGCCGCCTCCGCCGGCACCCCGGACAGGCAGGTCACGCCGATCGCGAGCGCCATGAGAGTACGGAGACGATGACGAGAAAAATCGGGCACGGGAGGCTTTCCCAGGTCGGCGATACGGCCACGATTTCATGTCGTCGGGACGCGCGCCTTTTCAATCACCTTCGCCTGTGAGTTGCTGTGCACATCCACACTTTCGCCACATGCTGACAAAAGAGACACGCCGATGTGGGCAGTTTGCCGGCTTTGACTGATTTCGCCGCATCGCGACCATTCGCAGGCTGGCGGATAAAGCCCGGCTGTTGCAGCACGGGAACAGGATTTCTTGCTATCAGGCGGGCTGAGCTGACGACCGTCCCCAGCGTGGGAATCGACGGCCCGCGAGGTCCCGATCGTCGCCGCAATCGTTTTCGTCGAGCAACCCGATGTTCAAACCGACTACCGCTCCGAACCGCCGCAAGCTTCTCGTCGGCGCCGCTTCGAGTCTCGCGCTGATGGGCCTGACCGGTCCCGCGCTCGCGCAGACGGCCGGCGGCTACGACGACGGCCGCCTCTACAAGGATCAGAACGGGCAGCTCTACCGCAAGCGCGCCGGGCAATACGTTCCGTATAGCGGCCCCGTCGTGAACGGCCGCCCCGTGGACGATCCGAGCGCCGCCTTCGACGCCGACGACTATGCCCGCCGCCGGGCCGAGCGCTATGGCGAGCCGCCGCCCCAGGATGCACCGGCCGTCGAGGCGCGGCCGGCGCCGAAGCAGGCCGGCTATCCGGTGCCGGAGCGGCCGATCGACAACGGTCCGGTCGACTACGCCCGAGCCTACGGACCCGTCGAGGGCGAGCCGTTCGCGGTGCCCCCGATCCCCTACAAGAAGTTCAATCAGACCTTCCTGCGGGCCGAGGTCGATTACCGGACGAACGAGGCTCCCGGCACCATCGTCGTCGATCCGCGGGCCCATTTCCTCTATCTCGTCCTGCCGAACGGCCGGGCGCGGCGCTACGGCGTCGGTGTGGGCAAGCAGGGTTTTTCCTGGTCGGGTGCCGCGACGGTCAATTCGAAGCAGGCTTGGCCGGATTGGTATCCGCCGAAGGAGATGATCGAGCGCCGGCCGGACCTGAAGGGTCAGGTCTCGAAGCTCCAGAGCGGCGTCGGCGTCCCCGGCGGCTCGGGCAATCCGCTTGGCGCGCGCGCCATGTATCTCTGGCAGAACAACAAGGACACGCTGTTCCGCATCCACGGCACCACCGAGCCGCAATCGATCGGGAAGAGCGTCTCGTCCGGCTGCATCCGCATGATCAACCAGGACGCCATCGACCTGTTCAGCCGGGTCAATGTCGGCGCCAAGGTCGTGGTGCTTTAAGGAACGCCCGCCGCAAAAAAGAAACGGCCCCCGAGCGGGGGCCGTTTTTCGTTCAGGCGTCCAGGTGATCCTGGTCGTCGTCGTCGAGTTCGACCAGGAAGACGATGTCGGCCTCGTCTTCTTCCTCGTCCTCGTCGTCTGCCTCATCCGCATCCGTCTCGGGAGCCTTCGCATCGGCATCCTGATGGTGCGCATCGGCCTCGAAGTCACCGCTGCCGTCGTCCTCGGACAAAGCCTGCTCGAACTCGTCGGTCTCGTCCTCGGTCGAGGCGCGAATGCGCAACTCGGAGGTGCCGTTCCAGAGCGGGGTGCCCGCGCTCTTCATCGTGCCGATGTCTTCCTTGAAGCCGTCGCAGGTGAACAGGTCGCGCGCCGTCTCTTCGTCGGCATTGATGACCGCGATCGCCTTGCCGTCGATCTCGAGAGTGAACATGCTCAGTGCGCTCCGTGCCGGGCGCCGGCCGCGCCCGCCGCGGGCAAACCACGGCGCCGGCCCGGAGTCACCCCCCGAAATCGCAGGGCACCGAACACGCCGTCCGGCGATCCGCCGGCGAGTAGGCGCCGCGGCTCAGGCCCCGCTGCCCCGCGAGATCGCGCGCTTGACCACGCCCTGCACCTCGGGGTTCGAGAGAAAGAGGTCGTGGTTGATCAGGCCGCCGCCGTAGTCGGAGGCGTCGGCGACGCGGACGCCGAGGGCTTCCAGACGGTCGCGGTCGGCGGCGCCCGCGCGCGTTCCGCCGGCGAGCACGCCCGAGAGTTCGAGCGCCCGGTCGTTTGTCGAGGAGATCACGGTGATCTTGTGGACGTCCGGCCCCATCCGCTCGACGGCGTTCGTGAACAGATCGATGTCGATATCGGGGGCGGCGAGCACCACCGCGCCGATCCGCGCCATCGCGGCCTCGCCCGCTTCCGCCCGCAGCATCCGCAGGGTCTCGAGCGTGAGCAGCGTGCCCATGGAATGCGCGACGATGTTGATGCGACCGCCCGAGGGCGAGGCAGCGAGCGCCTTCAGCAGATCCTCGAAGGCGTCGCGCGACCACATCGCGCTCTCACGGTCGTAGCCGTAATCGAAGGTCGCCGCGGCCGAAGGCCACGTGAACAGCGCCGAGGCCCCGCGGAAGCGGATGCCGTCCGAGAGCATCGCGGCGCTGACGGCCGACGATTCGAAGCTCTCGCGGTAGCCGTGGACATAGATCAGCACGTCTCGGCCGAAAGCGGCCTGCGAGAAGGCCGCCGCCGCGTTGGCGCCGGTCTCGACCTGCGGAATGGACTTGATGGCCCAATCGCCGTTGACGACGGCCGAGACCTTGCCGACGAACGAGCGATCGGGTGCGGAGATGCGCACCTCGGCGAAGCTCAGGCCGCGGCCACGCTCCGAGCCGAAAAACGGAGATTTCGTACCGCCGTTCACGGCCTTGCGCGTCGTGGCGACGAGCAGCACCGGACTGACGTCGAGGGCGGATTGGTCCCGCGCACCCGCGCCGACTGTGCCGGTGGACAGGCCGTCGGCGATGCAGCCGGACAGGCCGGGCGTGACCGCCGCAGCTCCGAACAGGGCGGCGATCCGCACCACGGAGCGCCGTGTCGGCGCATCCGCCTCGGCTCTCGTCGGTCGCAAGCTATGCCACCTCATCGTGCGATGTCCTTTTGCCGGGCAGACGCGACCGCGCCCAGCTTCTCACCGATCGTCTGCGGGACGATCTTGGCCATGACGAGGCAATCGGCGGCGATCGTGTCCCCGACGCCATCTCCGTGCCCGAACGGCCACATCGGGCCGGCGTGCCCCCTCGACGAACGGCCGTGCGCCCGGCATGAAGAGCGCCATGGCGCCTATCCTTCCCGACATGGACAACATCCGCGAGCGGCTGCTCAGGGGAGACCGCGCGGCACTCGCTCGCGCCATTACCCTCGCCGAGTCCCGGCGGCCCGATCACCGCGCCGCGGTGCGCGATCTGATCGACGCGGTGCTGCCCGAGACCGGCAAGGCGATCCGCGTCGGCATCACAGGCGTGCCCGGCGTCGGCAAGTCGACGACGATCGACATGCTCGGCAGCCAGCTGACCAAGGCCGGCCACAAGGTTGCGGTGCTCGCGGTCGATCCGTCCTCGACCCGCACCGGCGGCTCGATCCTCGGCGACAAGACCCGGATGGCGCAGCTCGCGCAGGACCGGAACGCCTTCATCCGGCCTTCGCCCTCGTCCGGTACCCTCGGCGGCGTCGCGGCCAAGACCCGTGAGACCATGCTGCTCTGCGAGGCGGCGGGCTTCGACGTGATCCTGGTGGAAACGGTCGGCGTCGGCCAATCCGAGACGGCGGTGGCCGACCTCACCGACTTCTTCCTCGTCCTGATGTTGCCGGGAGCCGGCGACGAGCTTCAGGGCATCAAGAAGGGGATCCTGGAGCTTGCCGACATGATCGCGGTCAACAAGGCCGACGACGGTGAGAACGAGAGGCGTGCCAAGGCCGCCGCACAGGATTACCGCGGCGCGCTCCACATCCTGACGCCGGCCTCCGCCACGTGGTCGCCCCCCGTCATCACCATCTCCGGGCTCCACGGCAAAGGCCTCGACGATCTCTGGTCGAAGATCGAGGATCATCGCCAGAAGCTCACCGCCACGGGTGAGATCGTCGAGCGCCGCAAGAAGCAGGATGTGAAGTGGATGTGGGCTCTGGTCCACGAGCGCCTGCACCAGAAGCTCACCGGCAGCGTCGAGGTGCGCAAGGCGACGGCCGAAGCCGAGAAGTCGGTGGCGAGCGGCGAGCATTCGCCGGCGGCCGGCGCGCAGGCGATCTCCGAATTGATCGGTCTTTGAGGCTGCCGCGCCTGCTCGTCACCGGGTTCGGCCCGTTTCCGGGCATGCCGATCAATCCGAGCGCGACGCTGGCCCGGCGGATCGCCGCCTCGCCGCGGCTGCGCCGAACAATCGGGACGGCGCCGACGCTGCTGATCCTGAAGACATCCTATGCCGCAATCCCAGAGGCGCTCGAGCCCGCGCTGGCTCAGCGGCCCGACGCCGTGCTGATGATCGGCGTCGCACGACGCGCCACCCGCATCCGCGTGGAGTCCAGAGCGAGCAATCGCGCGAGCCGGTTGTTTCCCGACGCTTCGGGCGCCGTCGCGCGCGACCTGACACTCGACCGGGGCGGACCGTCCGGGCGCAGAAGCGCGGAGGCTACCCGGATCCTCGTTCCCTTGAGAACGGTCGGCGCCATCGCGTCGCGCGACGCGGGGCGGTACCTCTGCAATGCCAGCTACTACCGGGTGTTGGCGGAAGGATGTCCGGCGATCTTCCTGCACATCCCGCCGCTTCCCGATCCGTCGCGACCCCGGAGATCGAGGTGGCGTCCGCGCCGACGCCCGCTCGATGCCTGGACGGATGCCTTCGTCGATGCGGCGTTGATCCTCCTCGCGCCCGCCCGGCGTTTGACGGCGCACCTTGAGAAGGGGAGGGGGCCTTACGCTGCGGGCCGAACCAGCCTCGGAATGAACGCGCCATCGGTGAGGGCGGCAGCGAGCAACGCGAACAATCCGATGTGAAGGCCTGCGGCGGCGAGGCCGGCCGACTGGAGTTGCCACAGACACAGCGCGCCGCCGACCATCAGCCCCGGGCCGACGACGTAAACGACCTCGCGCCAAAGGGCGGCCGGCCTTTCGAGCCGCCAGTAGCTGATCCCGAACGCGAGCAAGGCGAAGGCGCCCTTCAAGACGGCCATGAAGTGGAGCAGCCGCACGAGATCCGGATCGACGATCAAGAATGCTGTGCCCGGCCCGATGACCGTGCCCAGTCCGATAGCGGACATGGCCACGGCGAAAAGGAGAATTCGCCGGCGGGCGGCGCTGCGATGATCGCTTGCCGGCGCGGCTGCGTGGGACATCGTGATCGCAGACGCCATCAGAACTCTCCCGTCGCCTCAGGCTGCTTGCGCACCGCCAGTCCCGAGTCTCGCCACGATAGCGGGTTCGGTCCGCGTGTTCGAGGCTTCTCAGATCTGAGACGCCAGCCTCGCCCGGTCGATTTTTCGCCGGCTCGAA
>NZ_BJZT01000032.1 GCF_007992175.1 Methylobacterium haplocladii
GGGGCCGGATCTGCCAGTCCAGGCGCTCGATCTGATCCTTGCGGGTCTCGATCGCGAGCCGGACCAACTCGACGTTCGCGAACGACCGCAGCTGCGCGAAACCGAAGGGCTCGTACGAGCGCGGCGTCGTGACCGTGTTGTGCCCGACCGGGAAGTCGATCCGGCGGACCGGTTGGGCCGGCGTGATCGGCGCGAGCGGGACGCCCGGCGAAAACATCGACCACTGGCCGGAGAAACTGCCCGCCATCGAAGCGGACAGCGATGTGCGCGTCCCGCCGGAAGGAGGCATCGAGATGTCCTGTGCTTATCCGCCGAGGGCGGCTTTCATCGCCTCGACTGAGCCGGCGGCGTAGGTCGGGCCCGAAGGAACGGGCGATCTTGCATCAGCAGCCGTGGCGATTGCATTGTGGACCGCCTCAGCGACCCGAGCCGTTTCGGCCTCCTGGCGCACGAGGTCGAACATGCTCTGCGACCGCGAGTTGATCCGCAGCTTCTCGATTGAATAGCGAAGTGCGTCGATAACGTGGTTCTTCTTGTCCTGAAGAACCGGAAGAACGTTTTCGGTCAGTGGGTCGGTCTTGTATGAGTAGAGCGTTAGCTCATCAATCGTATGCTTGCACCGTGGATGAACGACGATGTCATAAGACTTGAGGAACTCGACACCTTCCTCAACCGAACCCGGACCCTTTGTGGCAGGTTCGATACGGAACCCGCGGCGCTGCATGTATGAGATGGTCTCAGGTCGGGCGCTATCAGCACGGATGATCCATCGTAGTGCGCCGGGAATACCCTCGTAGCCGCGCGTGTTTTCCCAGCGCGGGGGCTGGGCCGTATCGTTGCCCGCAAAGAACGCGGGCGTGTGGTCGATCTCGCAACCGACCGCGTGGACCTCGCGATCAACGAAAAGCGTTCGGTCGCGCACGAAGCAGCGGACCAAAACCGTCGGATCAACGGAGAATCCCCAGTCAGCGCCGAGGTAGAAGACCGCATCAGGCGGTGTTTCGAACTCTTCGGCTTTCCAGTTTTTGAAGACCCGTGCTTCGCTATTGCGCAGGTACTCGCCGAGCCAGACGTGTGCGTACTTATCGGGATCCCGGCGGAGGTCGAACTCCATGTCCGCCCGGAGAACCTCCGGAAAGAATGGATTGTCGTCGAAGTTGACGCGCTCAATAAGCGTGCCCGGCGGCTGGAACGCGCCGCGTAGCATCGCGTCCACAGGGTCAGTGCTGTTCTTCGGGTTCCAAGTGAACCAGATCTCGGATCCGGGCTTGCGCACCGTGGGAATCAGCAGGTCGAGCGATCGCTGTGAGACCGTGTTGGCCTCCTCGACCCAGGCTAGGTCGAGCCCTTCCATTGATTTCACGGAGTCCGGGTTCGATCGCAGCCCCTCGAAAAGGAAGAGCGTATCGCGCGGCCCGCGGATCTCTGTCTCGGTCTCGCTGTAGAGGTGCGAGAGGCCGGTTGATCGGATCTTGTCGGAGAGAAGCCGTTTGACGGAGGACTTCAGCGACTTCTGAATCTCGCGGCAGCAGAGCGCTCTCGTCGTGCGGTTAGCGCCACGGATGACGAGGGCCTGGGCGAAAGCGTGCGACTTGCCGGAGCCGCGCCCGCCATAGGCAGCGCGGTACCGGATCGGGACCTGCCGACCTTCGTGCTCGACCAAGCCAGACCGGTAGAGGTACCGGAAGACGGCTGGGACCCGGATTTTATTCGCCGCCGGCGTCGGGCTCCCCAGCATTGGTGGCACCCGGTTCTACGAACTCGATAAGAACGGTCTGCTGCGTCTCGATCGCACCACCATCCTTGCCGGTGTTCTCGACGACCGTGGTCTCCTTCCAGCGACCGCGGGTCTTCATCCAGAAGATCGCGGCCGTGACGCCCTTCATGCCGGAAGCCGGGTTCGTGGCATGGCTGAAGAGGGACTGCGCGACTTTGGCATTCGCGCGGATGTGCGCGGTGTCGAGCTCGTCGCGGTAGTATTTCCGCAGCGTCTTCGGGTCGATGCCGATGATCACCGCGATATCGGCCTCGGGCGTCCCGCAGGCCGCGTAGCCCTCGACGAGGCCACGGGTCTTGGCGGTCGGCTCGTGCGGGGCACGGCTCATGTCGGCCTCACGCGCTTGGGATCGGACAGCGCGAAGATCAGGGCCGCGTCGCTGGTATCGGCCGGGTCGGGTGCGAGGGGCATGGGCCGGGGCGACGCGGAGGGCGTCGGTGCGGCGGCGGCCAAGTCCGTGCCGCGCGCGGCGCGCAGGACCTCAGCCCGGCGCGCGAGCACCTTGAGGATGTAGGGCTTCATGATGGGGGAGACCCGGGGCGAGGACGCCTGAGCCCGGACGCGAAAAAGCCCCGCGCGGTGGGTACCGCCGGGGCCGCAGAACTGCGTTCTCAGGTTCTCTTATACGTCAAGGGATAGTTGGACGCTAGGGGACAGGGCGCGGACCCGAAAACACTGTTCCGGGCCGCCGCCGCAGTCCGGGCGCCTTTGCCTGAACCCTCGTTCCAAGGGATCAAGGTGGGGGCCGAACGCGGTGTTTGTCTACTGTGCAACCAATCCGGCGATGCCGGGGCTCGTCAAGATCGGGATGACCTTCGACCAGCCGACTGCGCGCATGATGCAGCTGAGCACACCGACAGGGATCCCAATGCGGTTCGAGTGCGCATGGTCCTTCCCATCGGCAAATCCTCGCCTTGACGAGAAACGCCTACACGCGGCGCTTCAGAAAAACCGGCTCAACGGCAAGCGCGAGTTCTTCCGCTGCACCCCGGATTTCGCGCTGGCGGAGGCTCAGCGGCTGGGCATGACAGGCGACGCACTAAGCAAGCCGTCACCGAAGCGACGGATGAATTATGGGCCTAGGGCGGCGAGTTTAGACATTGGTCAGGCTCTGGCCATTGCCCTGGTATTTGCCGTGCTTACCCCAATATCCATTATTCACTGCTTCGGCATTTCATGGATATATGCAACCGCCACCGTGATTATAACCTACATTGCTGCGGTATTAATCATTACGTTGGTCGAGTTTATCGGCGTGCCGCCCAAGAATATCGCCACGTCTCAAGACGGTGACGAAGGGGCAGCTCGGCCGATGCGTTACCCCTACCAGGACAAATCCGAGACACCAGTCTCTTAAATACATCTCGTAAACCGCGAGATTGATAGTCCATTTCGCTTGCTCGGAACAGCAACTCGGAGTTTATTACAAGCAACGGAGCACTTGCACCGTAGGGCAACGCCCAACTCTATAGGAGACCCATCATGGCCGCTCAGAGCGCCACGCTCGCCCCCGCCCGCATCATGGCCCGCGCCTGGGCGCTGTTCCGCGAGCGCTATGCCTATCCGAAAGTCCCCTTCCGCTCGATCGGCCGCGCCTGCTTCGCCTCCTGCCTCAAGGCGGCATGGCACGAGGCCAAGGAGATCGTCCGGATCGCCGCCGACGGCGCCGAGCGCATCAAGGCCACGATCACCCGCCTCAAGACGCCGGTCCACCGCGTCGGCCTCTCGACGAGCTTCCGCGAGGACGCCGCCGACATGGTGCGGCGGACCTACCAGATCCGCATCCTGACCGCTGCGCTGGCGCTCGCCGCCTGAACCCATCGCCGGGCCACGCCCAACTCACGAGGAGTCCGCTATGACCAAGACCTGCAGCAGCAAGTTCAACGCACAGCGCGCCGCCAAGCGCCTCGGCCTCGACATCGCGACGCTCGACTTCGCCCGTGTGGCGGACGGCTCGTGGGGCTGGAGCGAGAAGGCGCAGCTGGCGCTGATCGACGCGCCGACGGTTGAAGAAATTTCGGTCGTGCAGATCGAGCCCGCCGCGATCGCCACCAACGTCACGGTGCTGACGACGCCGCTCGGCCGCGCCCCGAAGGGCAAGACGCGCCTGGTGCTCGAGGCCGCAACCGCGCTGGACGGCGTGACGACAACAGAGCTGAAGGCCCTGACGGGCTGGACGAAGTTCGGGGGATTCTACAACGCGGTCGAGGCAGCGGGCTTGAAGCTCCACCGCTGCCGTGAGGGCCACGATACCCGCTGGTTCGCGGTGCCGGCCGACGAGCGCGAGGTCCGGGCCTACGTCGAGATCGACGGCCGCTGGACGCTGTTCGGGATCTTCGACACCGCCGCCGGGGCGCTCGACGCCGCCAACGAGGCCGCGGAGCCCGAGGGCGAGACCTGCACGGCGACCACCGGCAAGCGCGGGGAAGTGCTGCTGCGCGCGGCTGAGACAAACACACAAGGGATGGCGAAGGCCGCTTGAGGGCTTTTCCTCGCGGCAAGCCGTCCGACACGGCAAGATTTCACGACATCAAGGAGACGACCATGAGCACGAACACCGTGGCTCCAGGGCGCACGAGCCTGTCCGCGTCCATGCAGACCCCCACCACAAAGCCCCTCGACCCGGCCTCGGGCGCTGAAGCGCTGCGGGAAGTCGAACCGACCGTCGAATTCATGCGGGTAAAAAACAATACGAGCCTCGTCGGTCCCGTAGTCGAGCAAAGCGAAGGTTCGATCACCATTGTGGTCGCAACCACCGAAGAGGTCACCCGTGTTCCGGAGGCCTTCGAACCCGTCCCCGCACCGAGGCCGCTTACCGAGGCCGAGAGCTTCATGGTGAACGCCGCCGTGTTTCACGGTTTTGAGCACCTAGACGAGTACGCGACGATCTACGTTGCCAGTCCAGCCGCGATCGTAGCGCTCGTGTCCGCCGCCAGAGAGCAGGGTCGCCAGGACGCCCTCGCCCCGACCGCCGCCTCCGCATCCGGGGATCTGCGGGCGCTCAGCGAGAAAGCTACGCCGGGCATGATGAGTGTTTTTGAAGGTCAGCCTTGCGATCACTCAGACGACGGCGGTGGCGGGTTTACGGCTTGTATTGGAGATTTAGCGCGAGTTGGGTCCGGCCGCCCTTCTCGGCGCTTCGCCATAGCCGATGACACCTACCCCGATATTGATGCCGAAGTTTATTCGGAGGCGAGATCGAACTTCGATTTCATATCTGCGCTCTGGAATGCCTATCGCTTCGGCGAACTTGTCCTCGCCCGTCCCACAGCCCCAGACACCGCCCCGCCCGCCGCTGCGTGGGAGGTCGAGGCGCTGGAGGCCGTTGTTCCGATTGGCCCCAATGATCGCCTAGCTGAGCCCGGCTGGTACGTGGTTGATTTTGGCAAGGGTGATCACGCTTTCCGCACCTTGCTAAGGGTCGACGACGTTCATCTCGAAATGAATACTTACGAGGATGTAACCCTCGTCGCCCGCGTTTACCCGGATCGCTTTCAATTCGTCCTCACCCCCAAGGCGGAAGGGGCTGCAAGCCGGGGCGGACTGGATCGGGAGGCGGTCCGAACCATCGTCGCACGGCTGCACTGCCATGCCGAAGGCTTAGACCCCGACGATGCGATCTCAGATGCCGGACACACCGTCCTAGACGGGCTGCTTGGTGGCCTTGCTAAGCGGGAACTCGTCCGCGTTGATCAGGCAACCGACGCCATCCTCGCCCTCCGACCCGACCCGGCACCGGTCGTCGGAGAGGCGGTCGAGGCGGACCCTCAGGGCCGGATTGCCGACACGCTGATGCTCCACCTGCCGGTGAGCCGGCCACTCGCTGTGGAGGCCGCACGGTGGGTGTTTTGGGTCATCCTCTACGACGGCTACGTCCTGCCGCTTGAAAGAGCTAAGGCCGCCCTCGCCGCCCTAGAGGCGCGGACCGGGACGGGGCAGACGGCAGCGGCTCGCGACGTCCTGGCCGAGCGTCGTCGACAGGTCGAGGCGGAAGGCTGGAAGCCGGAGCATGACGATCAGCATGGGGCCGGCGAGCTTGCCCTGGCGGCCTCTTGCTACGCATCTCGCGCTCACGACAAAAGGAAGGATGACAGGCCGTTGCTCTGGCCCTGGTCGCGTCCCGAATGGAAGCCCGGTGATCCGCGCCGCATGCTCATAAAGGCCGGCGCACTGATCCTCGCCGAGATCGAGCGGTGGGATCGCGCCGCCCCGCCCTCCCCGACGAGCGAGGGGGTCTGAGCCGATGAACGACGCGATCACACGCACGCTAGACTTGCTTGGTAGAGAAATTCGGCCAGCGCCAGAGCCTACACCAAATAAGGCCGAGTTCTGCCGTCGCTTCGTCGCCTACATGGTCAAGCGTGCAGGCTTCACGCACTTCGACGATGACAAATCGGTCGAGGAATATGCACAGGAAACCGCCCCGACATATTGGGCAGACAAGGACCAGCGACAGGAAGGCCCCGAAGAATGCGCCGATGCTGATATGAGCTACTGGGGGGAAGAATGACCCCCGCCCCCACCCGAGCCGAAACGGCAGCGCTCCGGGAGGTGCTGGCCGTCCTTATCGAAGCATCGAGGCTGGCCGGAAAGCTTCCGCAGGAGGCAGCGGACATGCTGATCGCCGGCCCGCTAGCGTCCGTCCTCGCCGAACGCAACGCCGCCTTGGCCGAGCGGGATGAGGCGCGGCGCGCCCTGGAGCGCGACCGCAGCACAGTCGCCGTCACCGTCAACAAGATGCGCGAGTCCCTGCGCGGGCGAGCGTGGCTCTTGGAAGGCGGGCGCGGTCCCTACGAATGGGACGACGATCGCTTTCGCGAAGAGTTCTCTCAGGCCCTCGACGAGATCGCCGCGCCGCTGGACGTGCTGCGCGGGATAGCCCGCGACTGGTCGAACTGCCCTACCGACCAAGCCGAAATCGATCTTGCCCGCGCCGATCGCGCAGAAACCGAGCCAGCGGCCCTCAAGGCGAGGATCGCGGCGTTGGAGGCGGCGCTGGACCAAGCCGAAGCCTGCATGTCCATCGTCCAACCGCGCTCCCATACCGCCGAGTACCTGCGGACCCTCAACTTCATCCGCACCGCTCTCGCAGAAGGAACAGCCCATGCCGACGCAAGCTGAACTGATCGGGCTGGCAAATCGCATCGCCGAGCGGATGAAGGGCGAGGATCCGCACGAAGGCTCAAAGCCGATGCTCGGGTTCTCAGTCGGCGAATGGACCCTCATCGAAGCCGCCCTCCGAGCGAGCCCGGACCGGGACGAGGGCGAGCGGGTGCGGACACTCGACGACCGGCTCAAAGCTGCGGGCCTGTACACCTTGCCCGAGATGATGGGCGTCACACCGCTGACGCGGTGGAAGATCCCCGTCGGGATGGCCGGCGATCTTGAGTTCTTCGGCAGATGGCTCGACCGCCGCGCGTCCGAGTATCTGCGGATGCGGGCCTCACGCGACCTGGCCGACAAAGGTGAGGCCGACGAGCTTCATGAGTGGGTGCTGGCGCACTCGGCCGCGTTCTCCGAGATCCGGACGAACTTTAAGGCGGCAACCGGCGCCATCGCGCAGGAGGAGAAGCCAAGATGAAGCGAGCCTCATCGACTGCCGAACAGCGCATCGCCGCCCTGGAAAACATCATTCGCGACACGCTCTGGATGGCGCGTCGCTACGCTCATGGCCGTCAGAGCTACGCGGTTGGCATGTACAACGACGCGGCTCGGCGCGCGCAGCATCTGAACGTGCAGTTGCAGATGACGGACGGTTCAATCTTCGCGCTTGACGGCACGCGCGACGGAGCCGGCGGCGCAGAGATGTCCGCCCTCTCACCCGAAGAGTTCGCCGCAGCTGCTGATGGTCTAAATCGGGTCGGCATCACGCCGCATCCCGATCGGTTTTCGCCCGCCGGCCGCAAAGCCCTCGACACCCTGGAGCAGGGGGGAGGCGAGCGTGGCTGATGCCCATCTGGGCCCTCGCCAGCCGTTCCGCCGCCGTGCTTGATGGGGCCGAGGACCTTCGGCGAGGAGCTACCCCATGCCCATGTACGTCGCCTACTGCGGACGCCTGACCGTCACCGAACGAGACCTCGCTGGCGCGGACGAGAATGGGACGATCACACTCTATCCAGACGAGCACGTTACGCAGGAGGACTACAGGCTAGCGGCCTCGTTCAGTTCGCACGACCAGAGCGGTGTGCACGAGATGCTGCGCTCGTTCATCGGTCAGAAGGTCCGGATCACGGTCGAGGTGGAGAGCTGACGATCAGGCCGCCCGCGCTGCCGCCCGAGACACCGTGAGCCCCGGCGCGTAGCCGAGCAACTCCAGATCCGGCCGGGACAGCGGAGGCCGCCCGAACGACGGCTCCCAGGTCGCGACGGCCTCGTCCTGCGGCTGCCGGCGCATGATGCCGACGTTCAGATCCCACAGTGCGGCCTCGATCAGGCGCAGGCCGAGCGGGGCGAGCTTACCGCGCCAGAGGTCGGCGGGGTTCTCGCCGGTCTCGACGAAGACGAAATCCTGGGCCGCGATGTCGCCGCCGTCGACGCGCTCGGACAGCCAGAACACGGTGCCGCCGGTGACGGCATCGCCCATGGCGAGCGTCCAGCGGATGGCGTCGCGGCCGCGGTGCCGGGGCAGGAGAGAAGGGTGGTAGCCGAGCGCCCCGAACCGAGCCCGCATCCGGGTTTTGCGGCCGATGAACTCGTGGCTGTGCGCGGCGAGGATCAGGTCGACGCCCTCGGGCAGGGTGTGCGCGTCGAGCCGCCCGGATTCGAGCCACGGCACACCGGCGAGGCCAGCCGCGGCGCGGAGCTTGTCCTCTCGTTGACCGGTCCCGTCGAACGCGGGAGACGAGACGCCGGCGATGGTGTGACCGAGACGCTGGACCAGCCGAAACACGTCGGCGCCGAACATCTTCTGGCCGGAGATGTAGATCTTCACGCTGTACCCTCGAAGCGGACCCGAACGGCGATGGTCGCCTACAATTTCCCGGACTGGATGGTCCCCGGCATCCTGTCCGGCGCGAAGACGCACACGGTGCGCAAGCCGAAGACGCCGCCCTATCGGCACGCTGCGCCGGGTGACCGGATCCGGCTCTACGCCGGCATGCGCACCAAGGCGTCGCGGATCATCCTCGAGCCGGTGTGCTCAACGCTGCAGGCCGCGGATTTCGTGTTCCCTGCACGTGCCGGCGCGACGACCTTCACGCTCGACGGCCAGCACGTCGATCCCGAGGCCTTCGCGATCGCCGACGGCTTCCGCGACCTCGCGCACATGCGGGGGTTCTGGTTCGCGACGCACGCGCCGCGCGGCGCCGAGACGCTCGTGTTCAGCGGGGCGCTGATCGCTTGGACTTCGGAAGCTTGATCGTCGGGACGGCGTCGAGGCCCTTCTGGCCGTAGAACCGGAAGCCTTGGACCGCCCTCATATGGCCGCCATAGCCGACGGCAGAGATCGCCGCGCCCGTTTGGGGTTGGCACCGCGATGAGGCGTTGATCGAGGCCTTAGACTTTCCCTTGTGAACGCCGTGCAGCACGGCCGACAGCTGCCGCCAGCGCCGATCCCGACGGAATACGGCACACAGCTGCGGGTGCGAGGTGTGGAAGATCGTCGTCGTCTTGCGACCGGGTAGGCGGGCGAACTCGTCGCCCCGCTCCTGCATCGCGCAGATCTCGTTCAAGAATCGGAAGCCGACGCCGGCGCCTTGCCATTCCGGCATGACGACGAGGCGGCAGGCTCGGGCCTCTACAGACTTGCCCTTCACGTTCGATGCGACACCGAGATGGCAGACCAGTTCGCCATCCACCGTCCCGACGTAATAGCTCGCCCCGACCATGCGGGGCAGTTTCAGATAGTGATGCGGCTCAAAGAGCGGCCAGTAACGTCCGTCGACCTTCCAGATTTGCAGATTAAACTGAGGTCGTCGAAGACGCCCCCTTGCGAAGGTCTTCTTCGCCGTGTCGAAAACCCAGTCGGGTTCCAGCCACTCGATCACGTCGTAGTGCGGCGTGAGCAGGACGACCTTGCGGTCAAGGAGCCGGCGCCATGACTTCGAGAAGGCCAGGGCACCGAATTTCGCGATCTGCCGGTCCACGACCGACGTGAACTCGTCGACCACCGCCGTGGCGGGTGCCTCGCAAATCAGGCGCGCGAGATCCGCGCGGAATTTCTCGCCGTTCGACAGCACCTGGTAGGGGCGCAGCCAGGTCGGCACCGAGCCGAGCCCGACCGAGCCCAGCGCCGCGGTGACGTCGTTGAAGTCGCCCCCGGGCGCCAGTGCGTCGACGATGGGGCGATCGTTCGGCCACTCGGGCTGCCACAGCGCCTCGGGGCCGCCGAACACCTTGCAGCCGATCGAGGTCTTGCCCGAGCCCGACGGCCCGACCACTACGCCGATCTGCCACTTGCCGTCGTCGATATCGAGGTCGGCATCGAGGTCGAAATCACAGCCCTTTTCTGCGTTGAAGAGCGAACGGACTCGGGCTGCACGGTAGCTCTGAAAATCAGAGCATCGGTTTCGAACTTGGATCTTCACCGGCGCCCCCTCACGTGGTCACGACCTTCACGGTCAGGCCCTCGCCCTGCAGCCGCTCGAACATCGCCTTCTGCTCGACCTCGTCCCCGCAGATGACGATGACGCCGAACTGCTCCTGGTATTTGTCGTCGGGCGGATCCTCGATGCCGTCGTCCGGAGCGGCCTCGTCCGGGTCCAGCACCACGGAGATCTCCCCGACGTCGAAGCCGGTCAGTCCGAGGTCGAAGTCCATGGCCTGAAGCTCCTGAAATTCGATCTTCAGAAGCTCGTTGTCCCACTTTGCCCAGTTGGCCGACTTGTTCGCCAGCAGCCGGAACGCCTTCACCTGCGCTTCCGATAGATCATCGGCGATCGCGACGGAGACTTTGGGCAGGCCGAGCTTCCGTGCTGCCTTCAGCCGAAGGTGGCCGTCAATGACCGTGCCGTCGGATTTGGCGACGATCGGTATGCGGAATCCGAACTCGCGGATCGCCGCACACATCTCGTCGACGACGTCATCGTTCTTCCGTGGATTCCTCGCGTACTCAACCAGTCGGTCGATCGCCCATTCTTGGACCTTCAAGCTCACGCCAAACCTCCAGAAGCATCATGCGTGTCGCGTCTCGGCGCTCCGCGAGCATGCTTCGCCAAGCGAAGCGCTCCACCGGCCCGAACCCGAATTTTTCCGTTTCCACCAAGGCCATCTCGACCACCTTGTGGTGGCGGGTGCACAGCACGGCGAGATTCGGTTGGCGGTTGTCGAACGTGAGGCGCCAGGGAATGATGTGGTGGACCTGAAGGCGCTTCGTCGTCCCGCACAGCCAGCAATACGGCGTCAGGCGAAGCGCCTCTTTGCGTACCTTGGCCCACTGGCTCCCGCGCCCAGTCTTTCGATCAGTCCGGCACAGGTGTCGTTCGTAGCAGGGGCGAGAACAGAAGCGAGCCGAGCTGTTCGTTTTGCCCGAGAGCTTGGACCGCGGCACCCGAAATGCTGTGTGGCAGGTCTCACAGACACGCTCAACCGATCTGGCCAATCGGGAGCACGTGACAGAGCAATATCGCCGTCCCGTGGAAGGCACAGTACGGAACTTCGTTCGGCAATGCTGGCAGCTTACGATGAGCGCGTGCCCGTCCGTGTGCTTCTTGCGGGTTAGCGCGCCCCTTGGGCCGCATTCCTTCGCTGCACATGGCTTGCATCGTAGAGCGATGTTGTCCTTTCGAACCGTCTCCACCAAGCCGCATGTGATGCATGTTCGAATACGAGTGTAGGGCATCAGGCATTTTGCCTGGAAATGCTGCGTAATACTACGAGACGACCACTTTTCTCTTGCGCGGATTGAGTCGCCTTTCGAAAGACAGGACAGCCTCGAAAAGGTCGCCCCCGGCGTTTAGATCCGCCAGCATCGTATCGAAGTCACTGCGCCCGCGCGTGAGACGAATGAAGTCCGGCGGCGTGTAGATCCGCTCACCGGTCTCCGCGATCGTGATCCAGAAGCGCTTCTGGTACTTGGTGAGGGCGAAGCTCACCGGCGCAGGACGATCTGCGGCGCTTCCGGAGAAGGCGCCGGCCGGGTAGGTTTGGTCATGGATAGTCGAAGCCTTTTATAGGCGGGAATTTGGTAGGTATCGATCGTTATCAAGCCGTGATCGACTTTACCGCCCACATGACCGCCTCTTCGATTTTCGTCTTGGCGAGGCTGACTTCCCGGCTGTTGCCGAGGCCGTCAACGAGTTCGAGGAATTCGAGGCCTTTATCTTTTACCGCAACCATGTTGGCCTTCTCGGCATCATTGAGGACGCGGTACTGGTGGCGCACGGAGTTGTTCGCCGTCCGCTGATCGGAGGCGCTTTCGATGGAAGCCATCTGGCTGTTCCTTCTGCTGAAGCCGGATCATCCACCGGCACGGATTATTTATTGCTTCCGGAACCGCCCGAGCCGATCGCGCTGAGGCACCGGCTTCAGGTCACCGGCCTGGACCAGCACGGCGGCGCGGGGCTCGCGTAGCACCATCCCGAACAGCACCACCGAGAACGCCAAGAGTGCGACGAGTCCAAGGCTAGTGGCTTCGACCGGCGCCCAGAGCTGATCCCGCACGCGCTCCTCGACGGTCGCGTAGCACAGGGCACCGATGATCGCGCCGACGGCGGCGGCGAGAGACGTGCGCAGCATGGCGGCCTCCGGTCAGTGGGCGGTCGGCACGACGGCGGGCGAGAACTCGCCACACCAGTGCTTGTCGAGCGTGACCGGCCATTCCCCCGCGACGGTCTCGCCGAAAGTCGGCGCGAACCGGCGGCATTCGCCGCCCTTGCTCGTCACCGGCATGTAGAAGCGGCAGGCCGCGCAAGTCTCCGGCGCGTGCAGCGCGGTCAGGCCTAGAGCCGGCACGTCCTCGGGGCGGACCAGGCTTACGTTCGGCGGGGCAGGCGGCTCCGGCATCGGGTCGAGCGGGGCCGCTTTCGCGACGACCGGCGTGGGCGCCTGGGCGGCGAGGACGGCCGTGGCTGCGACCATGGCGAGGGTCGCGAGGCCGTTGAGACGCGACGGACGAAGGCGAGCGGACATCAGGCGTCTCCAGGTAAAGGATCGTCGAAGCCGCCCGGCGCGCTGTCGCGCTGCGGGATCGGCGGGGCGAGGCGCGCGAGCCGTGCGCGAATGACGGGGTCGGGCTGCCAGCCTTGGACGGCCGCCATGTCGACGTAGTCGCGCGAGCTGATGAAGCCGGCGTCGCACAGCGCACGCACGGTGGCTTGGTCGAGTGCAGGCGCAGCGGCGCGAGGGACCGCCTCGCCGATCGGGGCGTGGTGCTTACCCATGGCGCTTCTCGCAAACGATCTTGATGTACCGGCGCTCGGCGCGATCGACGCCAAGGGAATCGGCGGCCACGACCTGACCGGCCATGCCGCATTCGGTCGGCATGGCGACGGGTCGGGTGACGACATCGAGGGCGGTGGCGCGGGTGCAGTCGGCGGGCGCCGTCGAAAACATGCAGACGAGGATGACGGCGAGCATCACGCGCTCCGAAGTTCGAGGACGGGCGCGCAGCGGGCTTGGATCGCGACTGCCCGGCGGGGAGGGCGGGCGGCTTCAGCGCGCCAGCCCGGATGCCCGCGATGATGAGGTCGAGGCGTGCGCGGCAGGCGTCGCGCTTCCGCCAAGGCGTCCGCGATGCGCCGAGCAGTCGGCAGACCTCGCCCTGGCAGGCCCGCATCTCCAGGCGATAGCCGGTGATGGTCAGGTCCTCGTCGGCGGCGCGGGCCCGTCCCGGCAGGGGCAGGAGCAGGCCGAGACCGAAGCCGATCAGGGCGAAAGGAACGAGCGGGCGCAGCCCGCGGGGCTTGGATGCGAGCATGACGACCACCGAAGGGGAGGGCTGGTCCGGGCCGAGACCCGGTAGGGGTTAGCGGCGGGCGAAGTCGCGCCGGCCGGAATCGGCAAAGCGGCCGCGGGCCGGCTGAGCCGTGCGGCGCGGAGCCTGCGCGCGCTCGGACGCCCCGAGATCGAAGCCCTCGTCGTAGGAGGCCGGGCAGATCGTGGCGGCGAGCGCGACGACGCGCGACTTACCGTGCCGACCGCGCCAGCGGCCGACAGCGAAGGAGACAGAGCACATGGAGGTTCTCGCGGTGAGCGCCGGGGCGGCGGCTTAGTGGACCGGGTAGGATCGGGGCTTCCGGCCGGGGACGGGCTCGACCCGGCTGGTGAGGATGGCGACGATCGGCGGGACCTTCGGCGCCGGCGGAGCAGGGGGCGCCGGCGGCGCGGCCAGCACCGCGATGGTGAGGAGGGCGGGGATCATGCGGTAGCCCCGCGCAGGATGACGCGATCGGCGTCGCCGACCCGCATCGCGAGGTAGAAGGACAGCGGCTGGTAGCCGGACAGCGTGACATGCGGCGGGACGAGGTAGATCCCGTTCGGCAGCGGGCCGTTCTCGTCGAGCTCGGCCGCGGATGCCGTCGGCACCAGCAGCCAGGAGAACCAGCGCTTTAGAAAACCGGTCATGCTGCCATCCTCATCGCGACGGGGCTGCCGCCGAGGTCGTCGGTCGGAATGCCGCGCGACGGCGCGACGACAACCGCCCAGCGATCGTGCCCGAGGTGCTCGCGGGCGTAGGCGCCAGCGCTCTCTTCGGATGAGAACAGTTCGGCCCGCTGGATGTCCTTGGCCCAGATGAAGGGCCGCCAGCCCTTGGCATGCTCGCCGACGGTGTCCGGCAGGGTGAGGTAGCGGACGGCGCGGCCGGCGCCGAAGCGGATTGCGAACGCGGCCATCAGGCCCTCCAGACTTGGCCGAGTGCAGCGGCGTAGGCACGCTGCGCGGCGAGGAAGGGCCCGCGCACGATGCGGGGGGTCACGCCGGAGAACGGAGCTTCGTCAGCCTCGGTCGGGGCGGCGACGATACGGGTTGCCTCGGCGACGTCGACACCGCGCCGGACCTGCACGAGGCGGCGCATCGCCGGCAGCTCGGCGTGGGAGTGCACGAGCAGGATCGCCCCCTTCGCGGGGAGCGCGTCGACTGCTTTGTTCAGGGCGCGAAGGTGCGTTTGCTCGAGCGTGCCCGTGCGGGCCGCTGCCGAGCGATCAGGTGATGGCATGTTGGGGGAAGCCGGATGCGAGCGTGCGTCAGACGCCGGGGGCGTCGCGAAACGAGGAGCCGGGCCGGCTCAGGGCTGGGCGTCACCGAAGACGAGGCTGCGGATCACTTCCGGCGGCAGCACCGCGCGGACGCGGTCACTGATCGCGGCCAGGTCGGCCGACCGCTTGGCGGCGGCCCGTTCGAGCCGCTCGACCCGACGCTGCTGTGCGCGGACACGGTTCAGAACGACGCCGGCCGGCCGGATGACCGGCAGCGTCTGGCCGGTGAGATGAGCGCGCTCGGCGTCCGCCGTTTCGGCGACGACGACCCAGACCCAACGCAGGGTCTCGATCTCGTACCGGTCCCGGAGCAAGCGGATGATGTACTCCGCCATCGCCTTCGACGTGGTGACGATGATGGCGCCGTCGTTCGGAACCGCATCGAGCGTCGCGAGCAAGGTGGCCCGGGCGACCGTGCGCTCAGCGGCGCGTGCCGCGCGCAGGGCAGGTGCAGTGCTCACGCGCGCATCCCCTTGTCGCCGACGAGTGAGCGGCGGGTGGCGCTCTCGATGTTGAGGCGGCGGAGCCGCTTCATGTTCGGCGGCAGCTTCCCCGGGTTGGCGCGCGCGAAGGCGATGGCCGCATTGTGCAGCTGAGCGCGCTGCTCGGCGACGGCCTTGATTTGCAGGATCTTGGGCATCCGTTTCCCCATGCGGAAATGACCCGCGAGCGGATGCGCGCAGGTCGAAAGCGGTCGTGACCGCGGTGGTGATGAAGGTGACCGAGTGGGCAGGGCCCGCGGCGTGCTATGTCAGCGGCCGGTGCGGTGCTCTCCCGAGTTGTCCCGAAAAGCCGTATGCGCCTGTGGCCACGGGAAAGAAGGAACCGGCTGCGCCGGCTCGCCCGCGTTCAGACGATCGGGGCGATCCAGAGCACGGTCGCGACGAACGCGGCGCCGAGAACCATCGTGGTCGCGAGAATCGCGGCCGAACCGCCGTCCATTGTCATGACCTTAGAGGAAGCCGCGGCCGGCGTGGTCGCGGAAAGCTTGGGCGCGCTGGTCATAGCCTTTGAGCGTCTGCACCTGGGTGTGGCGGGTCACGCTCATAACCTTCAGGACGTCGGCCCCTGCGGCGAGTGCCGATGTGACGAAGCCGGACCGAAGCGAGTGCCCGGCGAAAAACTTCGGGTCGAGCCCGACCGCCTTGGCCCGCCCCTTCACGATCTCCGCGACGGCGTGATCCTTCAGGCGTTCTTCCGTCAGGTTGTCGCCCTTGCGGATATGACGAAACAGCGCGCCGGAGCGGATGCACGACGCGGCAAGCCATTCCTCCAGAGCCTTGACCGGGCGAAGCTTCGAGCCTGCGAGGACGGCCACCGACTGGCCAGCGCCCTCCTGGTCGGTCTTGGACTTGCTGATGTGAACGATCATGCCCTCGGGCGTGCGCTCGATGTGCTCGACGTCGAGAGCGACGAGCTCTGAGCGACGCAGCGCGGCGGCGAAGCCGATCGCGATCAGGGCCGCATCGCGCTTCCCGATCAGCGTGTCCGGCAGCCGTTTCAGCATGCGCTTCACGTGCTCGGCGGTTGCCGGCGCTTTCTTGTCCGGTTTGGTGCCGACGCGATTACGGATGCCGCGGATGGTCTTGCGCACCTTCGTGTCGGCAGTCGGCGGCTCCAGTCCGGTCGCACGATGCTTGAAGGCGATCGCGGCGGCCCGGGCGTCGATGGTCGCCGGCTTCAGCCCGCGGTCGGCGAGTTCAGCGAGGTAGGCCCGAACCGCTTCCGGGTGGGCCGGGAGGGCAAGCGCCCCGTGTTTCGTGCACCAAGCCTCGAACAGGCGAAACCCGGCCGCGTATTCGATGCGGGTCCGATCGGCCGTGGCGTTCTCGGCATAAGCCTCGGCGCTGGCGATCGAGGCCGCGAGTTCCGGCGAGACGATCAGCGCGGCGTGGGCCGGTGCCGGATCGGGCTCGATCGTCGCGATGATGGCCGGAACCGACTGAGCCGAACCGTCGCCGGAGGCCGGAATCGTGACGGCGCAGTCTTCGAGCATTCGACGCGCCTCCACGGCCACGGGCGCCGCACGGTTTCACGGTTCGGTTAACGGATTCTTACCGCCAAAGCAGGTATTTTCGGAGCCCTGGATAGGGTCCGCTAAGCCGAGTTTGCGGGGGTTAAATCCGCTACGCGCCGGGGCAGGGGACCTCAGGAATTTTTGAGGTCCGATTTCAGCTCGGAACGATCAATCCGGACCGATCCGCCAGGGCCTGCTTTCCGGCCTCGGTCGAGGTGTCGATTTCGGGTTCCGAGACCGACCGAATGACGACCCCGAACAGGTCCAGAAGATCCGCAACAGCCTCTGCCGCGGCAAAGGCATGCCCCGAAAGGTCGGCAGCGCGGCTGACGAGCAGCGTGCCGAAGCGACCGGCCTCGGCGGCACCGTAGACGTTCGCGAAGCCCGGGCGGCTCGTCGGCTTCGCAACCATGGCACCGACGGCCTCGCGCACCACCTCGACCAGTTCGAGCCCGTGGCGCTCGGCGAAGGCACGTACCGCCCGTTCGCCATCGACCGAGGCCGACCCGCCGGCGACGTAACCGATGGCCATCCGACGATGTGCGGCCGGCGCCGCGCGATGCGCCTGCCGCCTCACCTCGAAGTCAGCAAGCACCTTCCCATCGGGAAACGCGTCGCCGACGTAAATCTCGCTCATGATTGCACCCGCTGTAGTGATCAGCGAGCAATATAGGCGATCTTAGCCGCAACGCCATTGTAGGATCCGAGACCGGATCAATCCTCGATTTCTCGTAATGCAGCGGTCAAATTCAGGATCAACCTTCGGACCTTCGCCGCCGGCAGGTCGACACAAGTCTCTGCTGCACCGTCATCCGCCGACAGGATGATAACCCGATCTTGCAGCGACGGCGTCACGATCAGGCGGGACTCGTCGATCTCGATGACGGCTTCGGCAACGCACACGTCAGGCAGCCTTCGCCAAGCCGATGACGCCGCCGACGCGCGGCCGCTGCACGGTGACCTTCACCGGACTCGCAGGCTTGCCGGTGCGCGCCGCGAACACGGTCTCGGCCCGGATGATCCCGCGCTCGGCCGGATCTTCGCGCCTCATCACCTCGGCGGCGCGGGCGCGCATCTCCTGCGCCAGGGCGATCTTCGCGACGATCGGCCTCTCCGGGTCCTTCCGGTCGGCCAGTTCGAGCGCGTCAACGCGATCGGCATAGGTGCGCAGTTCGCTTGCGTACTCGAAGCGGCGTTTCAGGGCGGCGGACATCGGCAGGTTCCGTGGGCGGCGTCGCGCCCGATGCTGGCAAAGGTCGAATGATGCGTGTCGGCGCTACAGCAGGGCCGCAGGCGGTATGCCGTTCGGCATGCGCGCGCCTGCCCCGGGTGTTTCGGGCATCCTGATCGCCGACGGTACTGAGAGGCCTTTTTCCCCGCGCTCACGCGCGCCGCATCAACTGGGTGCCCGGAAGGGCGAAGCGGATCCGAAACGCCAGCGGCCCCGGACGGGGTTACCGCCGGGGCCGCTAGAACTTCGCAGGGTCAGATGTGGCACAAGTCATAGTTGGAGGGCAAGTCCCCACGCTCGACCTCAGGATCCCATCTTCCAGAGTTTCACCGCCATCTTGCCGCCCGAGCTGGCGGCGTGGATAACCATGGTGGCAAAGATACCAATAACACCTCGAACGTGGGTCCAGCGAGCTTTCTTTACATCGCCAGATCTAAGTGCTTCGCAGTGCTCGAAACGCATATCCTCTATGATTGGCTCAAAGACACGTTCGAACGATTTTTTAGTGTAAAGGAAGCTAAGCGCCGATTTAAGATCAGATCCAGGTGGCTTCTTAATCACCGAGTGAGCGGCCTTCACGTCCACGTGAATTTCCGCATGCGCGACTTCGTGATGTATTATGAGGTTCGCGTCATTCAGGCTTGGCCAGGCCGCCTTCATCTCCCTTAGAATGTCTTCTTTGTCGCCGTCTAATAGCGGTTTATCGGTGTCACGAAAGTTTTCATGAATAAGCTTGATCTCTCTATAAGTGTCACATGCTTCCACCGCCCCATCTCACACCCCCATCGGAAGCGCGGCATCGGCCCAAGCCGTCTGCGCGGTGCGGAAGGCCTGAAGAGCACGCTGCCCAAGCCCTTTGATGCGGTATCTACGACGAGCCAAGCCCGACCCATCCGACGCTTCTTTCTCCGATGAGATGAAGCCTTGTGTCTCAAGCCGATCGAGCACGACGTAGATCGTACCACGCTTCAACTTGCCGCCTGACGCATTCACCATTTCTAGTCCGTACATTTCGCCTCCGCTTACAAGCATTTCGAGCACCTCGGCCTCTTTTGGGCTGGGAAGCCCATTCGCTAGATTCATCGCATCTCTCGCTGCTATCGCCACGGTCTTACAACGTGTAAGACTCATGCCGGTTCCTGCGTCGTCACGGCGCTATTTGGTAGCGTTCTGGCATCTCAAGCCGCCGCGTTCGCCCGCGCCAAATCGGCATCGATCGCCTCGAGCGCCGCCCGCTTCCGATCGAGTTCCCCCTGCAGGTCAAACGCCTTGCCGATGCTGGGCTCCGTCCCCCGGACGAGGTTTTCGTAATAGGCCAGATTCTCGCGCCGGGATTGGAGGCGGCCTGGGAGAGCATCAAGCGCCTCTTCGACCTGACCGATGGCCACGACACCGGGCGTGTTCGCGCGGGTGGTCAGGGAGAGCCAGAGCCCGGTCGTCTGGATGCGGCAGTCCGCGACGATCGACCCGTCGGAAGTCGCTCGGCTGGTGTAGACGATGTCGAAGCCGCGGAACGTCGCGATGGGCCGATCGACGATGCCCTGCCCGCGGACGTAGCGAGCCATCACCTCCTGGTTGATCGTCCGCATCGCAGTCGTCAGCGCCTTGCCGGCAAACTTGCGGTCGGTGAACTCGGCGTCCCCTACGGTGATCACAAACGGCGTGTCCTCGGGCGGCAGCCGCGCCACGTCTGCTTCGAGCAGCGGGATCACGCGCAGGTCCTCCTCGATCGCGTGCCGCGCGGAGGCGAGGCGCGACCGGAACCGGTGCTGCTCGTCGGAATGCGCCGAGCGCAGCCGTTCGAGGCGGGTGATGTCCGCCTCCAGGCCAGCCTTCTGCATCAGCCGGGGATCGCCGGACGCGATCGCCTTCGCCAGGGCGAACTGGTCGGCGCTCGATTCCCCGACGTCCTCGATGCGGCGCACCGATCGATCGCCGGACAGCGCCGCCGCGATGAAGCGGGCCTTGCGCTCGTTGGTCTGCCACATCTGGGCGTCCATCGAGCCCTCGGTCGCATAGGCGTAGAGCTCGATCTCCGCGTTCTGATTGCCCTGCCGGTCGATGCGGCCTTCGCGCTGCTCGATGTCGGAGGGCAGCCACGGCACGTCGAGATGGTGGAGTGCCTTCAGCCGATTCTGGGCGTTGACGCCGGTCCCCATCTTCTTCGTCGAGCCCAGCACGATGCGCACCTTGCCGGCGCGCATGTCGGCGAACAGTCGGGCCTTGGCCTTGGCGCCCTTGAAGTCGTGCACGAAGGCGATCTCGGCCGCCGGGACGCCCAAAGCGATGAGGCGGTGGCGCGCCCAGAGGTATGCCGAGAACCCGCGTTTCTCGAACGCCGCCGGCGTGCCAAGATCTGAGAAGATCATCTGCGTCGCGCCGGGCCGCTCGAACGGCTTCCCGAACGGGTCGAGGTAGGTCTCGGCCGCCGTCTCCTTCCAGATCCGGTGGACCTCGCGCACCATGCGGTTCAGCTTGTTGTCGGGCTCGTCGTCGTGCCCTGGCACCACGAAGCGCATGTCGATGGCTGCGTGCCGCCCGTCGGTGATGACGGACAGCAGGATGTCGTCGCCCTTCTGCGGAGGCCCACCGCGCGCCTCGATCGCCTCGATGCGATCGGCCAGCACCTCCTGGTAGTCGCGGAAGCCGTCGCTCGGCGGCACTGCGATGATTTCGCGCCGCCCGCCGCGGATGGGCGGCCGTCTTACCAGCTTCTTGAGGTCGTCAGCCGACACGACGTCCGCAACCGAGCGGAACATCGCGATGAGCTCCGGCACGTTCACGAACTCGGCGAAGCGGGTCACCGGCTTGTAGCGGCCGGACGCCTGCAGCTCGAGTTCGGTCCGGGTCTCGCCGAACGACGAAGCCCAGGCGTCGAACTCATGCAGGTTGCGGGCGCGCAGCCGGACCGGATCCATGAAGCGCTGGATCGTGAACATCTCGCCCAGCGTGTTCGTGATGGGCGTACCCGACGACATGATCACCGCCCGATCGACGGCCTCGGCTGCGACGCCGGCCCGTTCCGCGCGCAACGCCCGCACGAAGCGGATCTTCGCGTAGAGGTCCCAGGACAGTTGCGAGCCGTTCGGATCGATGCCCTTCAGCGTCGACATCGAACTGGTGAAGCTGAGCTTGCGGTACTCGTGGGCCTCGTCCGGGATGATCTGGTCGATGCCGATCTCCGACAGCGTGAGGAAGTCGTCCTTCCGGTCAGACAGCAAGTTGAGCTTCTTCTCGAATCCCTCCTTCATCGCCTCGACCCGCTTGCGGGTCAGCCGCTCGTGCTCAGGGATGTCGAGGAGCACGGCCTCGTACTCATCGATCATCTCGCGGATCATGCGCCGCTCGAAGTCGATTGGGATGGGGATCAGCTTGAACGCTGCGTGCGTGATGACGATCGCGTCCCAGGCGCCGGTGGCGGCGCGCGCCAGGAAGCGGCGGCGCCTGTCGCGGGCGAAGTTCTGCTCGTCGGCGACCAGGATCCGCGCCAGCGGATAGAGCGTCAGGAACTCGCGGGCGAACTGCACGAGGCAGTGCCCCGGCACCGCGATGATCGGCTTATGGACAAGGCCCAGGCGCCGTTGTTCGAGCACCGCGGCGGCGAGGGCCGCACTCTTGCCCGCACCGACGGCGTGGGCGAGGTACGTCGAGCCCGCCGCCAGCACTCGCCAGATCGCGTTCTTCTGATGCGGCCGAAGCTGGAATTCCGACGACGCCCCGGGCAGGCGGAGGTGGCCTCCGTCAAAGCGTCGGGTCACGAGATCGTTGAAGTTGTCATTGTAGATGCGCGCGAGCCGGTCGCACTGCGCCGGGTCCTGCCAGACCCATTCCTGAAAAAGCCCCTTCAGGATCGCGAGCTTCTCCTTGGCGGCCTCGGTCTCGATGGCGTTGAGGACGCGGCTCATGGTGCCGCGGTCGTTCGGCTCCTCGTCGTAGATCGCCGGGATGTGAGCGTTCAGCGCATCAAGCAGCACCTTGCCGCAGTCGTAGCGGTGCGTACCCCAACGGGCGTTGGCTTGGGCGTCGCCGGAGAAGGCGCGCGCATTGATCGACCACGACGCCACCTCGGGCGCGTGGCCGACCTCGGCCGAGTGGACGCGCATGACCTCGCGCGCGAAGCGGGTAACGACGTCGACCGGGATCCAGGGCGCGCCGAGCCGCGCGGTGATGTCGGAAGGCGGAATGTCGCTCGGCTGAACGGCTTCGAGCGCGGCGACGTTGCGGGCATAGGCCGGATCGATGGCTGCAGCCTGTCGCGCGGCCGCCAACTTCACGCGGACCGTGCCGGACAGGTATTCGTCGGCGGTGACCCACGATTCCGAGTCCGGGTCGAGGTAGATCAGGTCGCCGAGTTCGTCGACGACGCCGGCCTCGGCGGTCCCGCGCAGCTGCGCGATCCGCGGGACATCGACGAAGCCGAGTTCGTGCAGGCAGCGGGCGAGCGCATCGGACGCGGACTGGATCGCCGGCTCGGGCTGGTGCGCGATGACGGTGCCGGTGAAGATTAGCGCCTTCGTCGCGTTGCCGCTTTCCAGATCGTAGTGCTCGATCGAGGCGACCAGCCAGCAGTCGGGATCGTCGCGGAAGGGTTCGAGGTTCGGCTGCCGGTGCGTCTCGTGCCGAGTGCCGTCGTCCGCGATGCGCTCCTGGATCGTCGTGAAGTTGATCGCGCCGTGCCGCGCCACGAACACGTCGTAGAGGTCGCCGAGCCGCGCCTGCGCTGCCGCCGAGTCCTTGCGGCCCTCCTGCAGCGCCAGGACGGCGCGGACCGCATCGCGGATCGGGATCAGGGCGCGGATCAGCCCGGCATGCTTGCCGACGAGACCCGTAACACCCGGCGCACGCAGCGGTACCGCTTGGCCAGCACCGTCGATGACCTGCATCAGCACGCCGTCGGCCGAGACGAAGTAGGAGCCCTCGCGCAGCCGGTCGTTGTCGTTCACGGCCGGTGCCGGCCGAACGGCATCGACCCTGGCGAGGCCTACCCCGGAATCGCAGGTCGCGACGTCCTTGGGCAGATTCGCGATGGCGGCGGAGAGGCGTGCGTCGAGTTCGCCCGGATAGGCCCGGCAGGTATAGACTGGGTCAGGACCGTAGGGACCGCGGGCGGCCGAGTGCTGGCCCAACACCATGCTGGGGTGCGCGAGGAAGTAGCGGTTGATCGCGATCTTCGGGTGACCCGCGATGACGCCGGCTCGGGTCTCGGTCCAGATCGGCGCAACAGGGCTCTCGTCCGCCATGCGCTTGCGGAAGAAGAGGACGTCGACGCCGACCTCCGTCCCGGCGCTCTCCCGGAACGCGCCGGCCGGCAACCGGATCGCGCCCATGAGATCGGCGACCGAGGCCAAGCGTCGACGCACCGAGGCATCGGCCTTGTCCATCGTGCCCTGCGAGGTGACGAACGCGGCAAGGCCGCCGGGCAGGACGTGGTCGAGCGCCTTCACGATGAAGAAGTCGTGCAGGCGGTAGCCGGCTGAGCGGTAGCGGGGGTCGCCGTTGACGACGCGCGACGAGAACGGGGGATTGCCGACGGCCAGCGCGTAACCGGATTCGAGCCGGGTCAGCGCGAAATCTTCGGTGCGGATATCGGCCTCCGGCAGCAGCTGCCGCGCGATGCGGGCAGTGACCGGGTCGGCCTCGATGCCGGTGATCCGGCAAAGCGACCGCAGGGGCTCGGGCTGCAGCGACAGAAACAGCCCGATCCCGCATCCAGGCTCAAGGATATGGCCGCCGCGGAAACCAAGGCGGGTGAGACCATCCCAAATCGCGCGGATGATCAATTCCGGGGTATAGTGCGCGTATTGCGTGCTTCGAGCGAGCGCAGCGTGTTCGGATTTGCTGACTAGACCCTCCATCCGGCGTCCAAGATCGGACCAGCCCTGCCGGTAATCTGTGTTATTTGGTGAGGGGAAGCAGCTATTTGCAAGTTCACTGGCACCAAAGCCGGTGAAGATCGATAGCTTTTCCTGTTCATCGCGTGTCGCAGGCCGAGCATCGCCCGCGACAGAGAGTGAAAGTTCAATTGCCGCGAGGTTTGCTTCGGCTCTGGCGCGCCAGCCCTTCGGCAAAGGGCGGTCGCCGTCGAGGTAGAAGTTTCCGGCCGGCGCCGATACCGCGGGGGCCGCCTCGTGCGCGGCATCAGGCCGGCTCGGTGGTAGCGCATCGCCGGGCCCGAACAGCCCGAACATATCGAATTGGAGGTGAGCCAGGGCGGATCGCGCCCGCGCAAAGCAGATCGAGCCGACACGTTCAAGCCATCCGAGAGGCCACGGGAAAGATGAGGCGAGCCGTCATGCACATACGTGCAAGATCAAGCGTGCGGATCCGTGGCGAAATTCGGAGAATAGCATCGACGCGGCTCCTGCAGAGTTGGGCGTTGCCCTCAACTCCACCACGCTAGTCAGCGTCAGACCTCGGAGCCACGAAAATCAATCAAATCGATGATTTCAGCCTGACATATCCCTTGTCAGATGCGGTCGAGCCCGGAATCGCGGCTCAGGCCGCTTTCAGCCACGCCGCCTGATAGGCTGGCGGCAGGTAAGTCAGCGTCCGCCGCTCGGCCTCGGTGAGCGGGATCGGCACGCCGCCGTTGTTCCAGCCGAAGTGGGTCGTAAACGGCAGGCGGCTCAGGCCGGGGAACACGGCGCGGTCCGCCCACCCTTTCATGCCGGCGCAATCGGCTTGGCGGCGCGACCAGGTGGTGACGCGGACCGTGCCATCGCGCTCGACGCCGACCAACACCGCGGTGCCGAGACCCAGCGGCTGGGTAAGGTCCAGCCGCTCGCACAGCATGTCGGTGAAGCCCTCGGCCCAGAGCGCCAGCGCGATCCGTTGGTGCTCGGTCTCGGCGACGCAGGCCGGGCGCCCGACATACGCTCGGGAGCCGATGAACACCGCGAGCCCCCTGCCCTGCCGTTCGCTCAGGATGCTGCGCAGCGCGTCCGGCGCGAGCTGCGCATCCATCGCGCGTCGGGCGTCGGCGATGGTGAATTCGGTCACGATGTCCATCTCAAGTCACCCGCCGCCCGGCGAAAGCATTCATCATCGTCCGGTTCATGTTGCCGTCCGCCTTGAAGGACAATTGGTCCCGCACGGCCCGCCACGTTTCGGGATGCATCACCAGGGCGCCGTCGATCGCGTAGCCGCCTGGCTTTGGCCGCTGGACGTACCGGATGCGCTGGCGGTGTCCCTGTCGCCGGCGGCGAGCCGCGCGGGATGGTGACCTGACCTCCGACCAGTCTTCGACCGTCTCCGTCAGTGAGGCGTCTTCGATGATGCGCATCGATGCGGACGGCCCGATGCTCTTGCGGTGGATGCTTTCAAGCCCGACGACGAGTTGCGGACGAGCCGGAAAGCCGTGGAGCGCTTTCAGCGAGCGGAGCATCTCCGTCACGGTCGGCTGCACGTCAGGAGCCACCACTACGTCCGTCATGCCGCCAAGCGAGAATCGAGAAGTCATGTTGCTCGCCCGGTCAGCGCGTCGATCAGCTCACCACGGATCTCGATCACCTCAACCGGTCCGCCGGGCACATCATCGTCGAACACGCCGATGCACAAGCGACCGGTGTGCCAGGCCAGCGTATCGAGGTTGGTCCTGCCGGGCCGGCGGTCAGGGCCATCGGGCAGCGGCGTATGCCCGTGGACGACGTGCTTGCCCTCGAAGCCGTCGTCGAAGGCGCCGTGGTCTCGCATCCAGAGCATCGTCTTCTTCGACTGCGCGGTGAACGGCAGCGTCGGATCGATTCCGGCGTGGACGTAGATCCGGTGCTCGTCCGCGAAGAGCAGACCGAGGCGGTCGAGCCACGCGACGTGCTCAGACGGCACCACGGACAGGTCGACCGCTTCGCAGCGACGCGGATGCCCATAGGAGACCAGTGTCGAGCCGCCGCCGTTCTGCACCCAGAGTTCGATCGGCGCGCGGCCGCGGCAGACCTCGACCATCATGTCTTCGTGGTTGCCCTTGAGGATGAGCCAGCGCTGTCCCTCCGGCGCGCCCGCCATCAACCGTTCGATGATCTGCCGGGAGGTCGGGCCGCGATCGACATAGTCGCCAGTGAACACGACGGTACCGCCGCCACGCGCCGTGACCGCGGCGAGGGCGAGGTCGAGCAGGTCAGCACGGCCGTGGAGGTCGGGAACGGCGAACGTAAATGCCATGATCAGGCCCGGCTCAGCTGCGCGGCGCGCTCCGGCATCGGAAGAGACCCGGCGTAGTGGCGGATGATAGCGCGGGTGAGCAGGGCGCCTCCGCCGAGCGCGAAGACGACGATCGCCAGCACCGTGATCACCACCAGGATCCCGGCGCCGTCCTCATCGTCGTCGGTCACGGACGAGAAAAACGTGAACACGCTGCCGAACGCGTCGCCGATGCCCGATGATGCTTGGTAGAGGTTATGGGCCATCGCTACCGTGTTGTAGGCGGCCGACGCCATGTCGAGCAGGTTCCGCTCCCGGTAGGCGACGATCCAGGAATGGATCGTGATCAGGAACCCGGTCCCGAGTGTGGGGAAGATGATCGCGAGGTACCAGAGCGAGAGCGTCGCCTTCATCGCCTTGTCCGGCAGGATCCCCATGCCGTGCGCTGCATAGGCGCCGGCGAAGATCAGGATCGACGAGAAGCCGATCGCCGACTGGATCGCCGCCGACCAGATCACCAGGAACAGGAACGGCCCGGACTGCTCGCGCTCCGCCCACATCTGCCCGCAGGCGCGGGCGTTGAAGAAGGAGACGACGAGGTTCAGGGCGAGGATCAGCAGCAGGCCGAGCATGTGTGCGCCCTCACGCGGCCAGCGGGTAATCGGCGGGATCGATCCGGCGCAGCGGGTAGCTGACCCGGGGCTTCGGTCCGATCGCCTTGACCGCCGGCTTGCCGAGGTCCGGGCTCCGGGCGACGAGGCTGAGCAGCACCCGGCGAGCCGGTGGGGCGGCGATCCAGGGCGTCGGCGGTGCGATGGGCGGCTTCACCTTGAGGTAGGACAGCTTGCCGTCGAGGATTTCGGCGAGGCGGACCAGGGCCGCGTGCTCGAAGGCGTAGCCCGCGCGGTCCTCGGCGATATCGTCCGCGCCGCGAATCCAGTGCAGCTTGCAGAAGGTGCCGGGGCGGTACTGCCCGGCGCGGACCGGCGTCGTCGTCGAATCCTGTGTCACGTACCAGGGCTCGCCGCCGGGGCCGGCGCCGCACTCGACCTGCTGCTTCAGCCAGAGGGTTACCTGACCCTGCCGGCCCTTGGCGGGTTCGCAGATCGCGCCTTCGTCCTCGAACGACCACTTGCCCTGCTTGGCGTGGTGAACGAGCCACCCGATGAGATCGCCGCGGCTGCGGACCGCGGCGGTGACCCGTTCGACATTGCAGTGCGGCCCGAGGCCGTAGCTGATGTCGTAGCCCGAGATGTCGAGATCCTCGGCGCGGATCTCGCGCAGCGCCTCTTCCATCACAAGGGCGTCGGGGTGGGCATCGCCCATGGCAGCCGGCATGCCGGGTTCGCGATTCCAGTTGTCGACGCGGACACCCAGGAGCGCGATCGATGAGATGGATGACGGCAGCGAGGACAGCGGCGCGTCGTAGCGGCGCTTCGGTAGCTCGTCGCGGATCATCCAGCGCAAGGCTTCCTCGATCGGAAGTGCGAGACGATCGGACAGAGTAGAGGACGACACACGGGCCGACGCGTTCACTTTAAGACCCCCATGAAGCTGCCGGCTTGTATTGCCGGATGTAGATGCTGGGTCGCCGGGGCATTTTATCCATGTCAAGCGGAAACTAGGCTGCTGCGACGTATCGACAGTCGATTGTGTTCTTCGCGGCGACGACACGTTCGCAGGCTCGTCGGCGGGTCTTCTCGAATCTCGATCGCGACCAATCCATTTCCCGGCAGAACTCCGACACCGAGCTACCGATTTCCCCCCGTGTACCGTTCACGCGGGCCCAGAACAGCAGCGCCAATCGTTCCTTCGACTTGTCGCCCAGTACAGTGCCGGTGAAGGCGACGATGTCGAAGGTCGCATCAGCCTGATCCGGGTTGCAGGTCTTCAGCGTGTTTCCGCGCGGGGCAAAGACAGGCGTGAACGGCATCGCGCGGAAGGCGGCCTTCAGCCAGAATTCGACGTCCGCGCAGGTCCAGGGATCACCTGTGCGGGCTGGTGGATCGGGTCCCCGTGGACGTCGCGGCATTCGTCGCTTTGCTTTTTGACAACTTCAGCGAAAGAGGCCGGCGGCAACGCCGCCAGCCCTCTCGGTCCTGGAGGATGTGACGATCAGGCCGCCGCCTGATCCGCCCGGGCGCCCGGCTGTCCGAGCCCGATCGATTTCGCGAGGGCCGAGCGCTGCGCCGAGTAGTTCGCCGCCGTCATCGGATAGTCGGCCGGCAGGCCCCACTTCGCCCTGTAGCCGTCCGGCGAGAGACCGCGCAGGGTCAGGTGCCGGCGCAGCGTCTTGTAGGATTTGCCGTCCTCGAAGCTGACCAGCGCGTCGGGCGTGACCGATTTCCGGATCTCGGACGCCGTGGCCTTCTGGGTCTCGGGCTCGGCCGGCGCCGCGGGGGCGCCGCCGAGCTGCATCACGGTCTCGAACACCGTGCCCAACAGCTTCGGCAGTTCGGCGGCGGGCAGGGAGTTGTGCGCCACGTAGGAGGACACGATGCCGACGGCGAGGTCGGTGGCGGTGTTCGGTGTGATCGTCGTCGTCGTCATGGGCATTTCCTTCAGGTCCGGTGTTCAGGGGTGTGAGCCCCCGGCGAGGCCGCCGCAGGGGTTTCGAACCGCCGGACGCGGTTCGGATCTCGTTGGGTGAGGGTGCGAAAGCGCGCCACGGCGGTGCAGAGTGAGACGCGCACGCTGGCGCGCGCCGCAGCGGCCTTTGCGGGATCGGCGCTCGGCCAGCCGCGGACCTCGGCCATGAGGGCCTCGTACTGCGGCCAGAGCAGACCACTGTTCCAGACGAGCCCGCCCTCGACGGCGATCAGGATGTGGTGTGCCCAGGCATCCCGGAGCGCTTCCCAAAACGTGCACCGGACCATCGGGCGGTCGGTCCAGTAGACCTCCGGCCGAGCCGGGCTGCGAAACCCGAAGAACGCGACCATGCCGGCGTCGCTGTTCCAGACGTCGGGATGGTTCAGGGCGCCGTGCGTGGTGTGGCCGGTCGTCCAAAGATGGACGTCGGCGAGGTCGCCCACCGCGTCGCGCGCGCCGGGGATGACCTTCGGCAGGTCGCATTCGAAGGTGTCGGACCAGAACGGCCGCCCGCTCATGGCCGCGCTCCATGTGCGATCGCGACGGCCAGCACCCACTCCGCGAAGCGCAGCAACTCCTTCGGATCGAGATGGGCGTCGACGTCGATACCCTCGCCCGGGACGCCCATGGTGATGACCGCCCCCTCGGCCGTGCGCTCGGCTGCGATGTCGGCCGAGCCGTAGGTGCCGGCGATGACGATGCGATGCAGGCCGTCCTGCGATTCAGCGGGCATGGTGCACTCCCTTGAATTCCCAGAGCGGGATCGCGTCCCCCGGGTTCGTCACCCCGCGGAAGGTCGAACGGGTCTCCTTGCGGCCGAGCACGATCTCGGTGCCCGTCATCGCGACCACCCGGTGCGGGTAGACCGTGACGAGCGCGCCCGTGCTGTCGACGCGCAGCGCGCCGGCGGCGCGGTGCACCCCGAAGAGGCCGTTCGTGTCCCAGCCGAGCCGCACGGCCTCCTCGCCCCATTCGTCGAGGAAGGCGAGCATGGCGCGATGGACAGCGGTCCAGACGCCCGTCCGCCCGCGCGGGCCCGGCTCGGTCCAGATGAAGCCGGGGCACGGAATGCGATCCGGTGACAGCGACAGGACGCCCGCGCGCCAAGCTGCAACGACCTGCTGCTCGGGGGAGAGGGCGATTGCAGCGCTCATGCGGCACCCCGCGCGAGGTAACGTTCGGCCAGGAGGCGTATGCGGGACTCGTCGGAATAGACGTGCTGCACGCCGGCCAGCGGGTCGGTGACGCCCCATTGCGGTGCCGGTCGAGCCGCTTCGAGCGCGAGGTCGGCGACAACATCGACGCTGGTCTCCTCGCCGCGGGCGACCATGCGCAGTGCGACCGCCGCCCAGTCGAACAGGAACCAGGGGTTCCCGCAGCACCGCCGGCAGTGATCGCACCAGCGGGTCAGCGCCCGCAGCCAGACGTCCTGCTGGCCGCGCTGCTCTGGAACGATCTGAGCCAACGTCGATGGCGGCAGCCGGCCGAGGTGATAGATCGTCGGCCAGCGCACCGGGTGCAGCACGCTCGGGACGAGGCGGCGCAGCTGGTAGCCGCAGCCGTAAAAGCTCATCACGTCGCGCAGCTTGTCGCCGCGCTCGCACTTCATCCGCATCGGCGGCCCAGCGAACATCTGCGCGCTGCGCGCCGCCCGTGCCCCGGTGTGCCCGGCGTTGGCGGACAGCACGATCACGGGGGCCTGCCCGATGTAGTCGAGCGCTCGGGGGTGACAGCCGGCCATCGCCGCCGCCACGCGGTGCAGGGCGGAATTGCCGAACATCTTCTTCGCCGTGCGCTCGGCGGTCCCACGGTCCCAGGCCGTGCTCGCGTTCATGCCCGCGCTCCCGAAGCATGGTCGCCCGGCGGGACGTACCGCTGCGCCGCCGCCTCGACCCGCGCGATCAGGTCGTCGAAGATCGTGGCGAGGGCGGTGTTCTCGTCCTTCGAGAGATCGTCGCGGAAGGCCTGGAGCGCGGCAGCGCCCAGATCGGCCGCGGCCCGTGCGTCGGCGAAAAGCCGTTCCCGACCGGCGGCCGGTCGAGGGGATGCGGCAGCCCCAGGCAGGGCCCGTCCCGCTTGGGCACTGCCGCGGCCGCTCTTCGCATCGAGGCGCCCCATCAGGTCGCCCAGCGCGAAGTGCCCGTCGAACCGCTTCAGGTCGGCGACGCCCGCGCGGAACGTCGCCTCGCGGACCTCGGCGATGTGGGTCGGCGTCGGGCGGGCGCGGTCGGCGTCCTCCGCGAAGGCGGCCCGCTCGCGGGCGAACCGCGCCATCTCGGCGGCGACCCGCGCCTGATCGGCTTCGGTCGGCGGATCGTAGACCTCCGCCTCGAGCACCCGCCGGATGTGCAGGAGCTTCGTGCGCAGCGGGATCAGCCCGGCCCGGACCTCGTCGGCGAACTGGGCCGAGTTCGGCCGCCACTTCGGGTCCCAGGCCGTGAGCGTCGTCTTGGCCCCGAACCGCCGAGCCGCCGCCTCGATGCCCGCGAGCGGCAGGCCTTTGACCGCCTCGACGAACTCGTTGTCCCGGATTCGGGCGTCGATCTCGCTGACGCGCCCGATCTCGAAGTTGAGGTTGAGCCGCGTCACGATCACCTCGACCGCCCCACGATCGGTCCAGGGCGCCAGGTCCTGCTCAAGCCGGTTTTGCACGGCGCAGAGTGCGCGCCGCTCGGTGGTCGTAGCCGCCAGCGAACGCAGCACGACGAACCGGTTCGGACGGCTCGGCATCGCCTCCAGACGGCCATGGAGGGTCTCGATCTTCGCCTCCGCTTCCCGAAAGGTCATCGAGCGGGATGAGGTCGTCGTCGGAACGAGGTCCTGAGCCATGGTCCTGGGCTCCCGAGAGCTGTGCGTGGAGGTCGATGAGGCGGGCGGCGCGGGGGGAGACGCGGTCGGGGGGCGGGTCGCGGGGGGAGCGCCGGAGGCCCTGGTCGCCGGACAGCTGCTCCTGGCGGCGACGGATCTGGCCCTCGACCCACATCGTCGGGTCGGCGACTTCGCGTTCGTCGGCAGCCTCGACGAGGTCGAGCACCACCTTCGCGTCGTCTTGGACACGGGACAGCCAGATCCCGACTGTGCCGCGGGCAGAGCGATCGTTCTTCCCGGTGATCGCGCACAAAATGGCGACCGACCGTTCGATCATCTTCCGACGTGACGAGGGTTTCCGTTCGACGTCCTGATCGTCGCGAGCATCTGCGGCTTCCGGGAAAAGCGGAACCGGTAGGGAATCCTTCTGTCGGTTCCCTTGTCGGTTAGATGTCGGTTCAAACGTAGTGTGTCCGGAACGGCGTTCCGGGGGGGCCGGAAACCGGTTCCTACCCCCCTGGAAGCTCTTTCCGGGGGGGGCGCTGCTGTTGTCCTGACATGCGTTGGCGGAGAGAAGACTTGGTTGGGCTGCTCCAAGTCTCAAGGTCAGGATGTCCGTAGAGCGGCCACCGTCTTTCCGCGATCGCTCCTCACGCACCAGCAGGCCGCGTTCTTCCAGCGTGGCTAGTGCAGCGCGAACAGTCCGATCTGTCAGTTCGGTGTGGCGCGCGATCTCCCCCTGAGAACGCCAAGTCTGGCCGTCGTCATCAGCAAAAAAAGCGACAGCGTTCAAGACAGCTTTGACGGAGGAACTACCCGCTTTGATGTGCTGCGCCCAGATCTGCGCCTTATAGGACATCGATGTCCTCCGCCGATGGCGCAATCTTGCTCGAAGACTGTTGCCACTCCTCGATGAGCTTGGCGCCCTTCGAGCGGTTACAGGGGCGGCAGGCCACGCCGAGGTTGTCCGGATGATCCGAACCTCCCCGCGCGCGGGCCAAGATGTGATCGATTTCGAATGGGCCTTCGTCGTCGAGGCAGTACCGACAAAAGGAGCCGTCACGGCCGAAGACGAGCTCGCGGAGGGCCTGCCAGTTCGGTGGCGCCCGCCGACCGATCAGGTAAGGGTTTGGCTCGAGCAGGTGTGCGGCATGTGATCCGCGCCACGCTAGTTCCGCGTGGGTTTCCGGCATGTCGAGGCGGCCGTCGACGGTAAGAACGACCTTACCAGCCTCACCCAGAACCGCGAGCGTTTCCGCAACCTTGCGAGGCGGCAACTTGGTAGCCGCTGCGAGCGACCCGACGTCATCGGCGACTGGACCGCCTTGGGCATGGATCCGAAGCATGAGGGTGACGTACGTCCACCCTTCGTGCGTAAGCATGCCAGCGATCTCGCTGAGCGCAGCCGACGGCCTAAGGCGGAACCAGGATATGCGCCTCGTCATGACGCCTCCCCGTCCGGCTCAACCGGATCGAACAGCGGCGTCTCCGCCTCCCAGGCGTAGCGGCGGATGTCCTCGACGGTCAGGAAGCGGCGCTTCTGGCCCGGCGGCAGCCAGACGAAGGCGGGATCGCGCGCAGCGTGGAAGCCCGCAGTGGCGCGCTCCTTGACCCAGACGACCCAGACGTAGTCCGTCGCCGTCGAGCCGCCGGGAACCCAGCGGCCGCGGTGCATCGGGACGCGCTCGGCGTACTGGACGATGAGCGTCGGCGGATGGTGCGCGAAGACCTCGAGGTAGCGGTCCTCGGTGGCGAGCCACTGGGTGCGCACGAGGACGGCGACGCCCACCCGTGCCAGTTCCAGTCCGTGCAGGACGAACTGAGCAGCCGGATTGAAAGGCGGGTTGGTGACGAGCCAGTCGATGCCGTAGGGCGCCGGCAGGGCGTCATCGAGGAAGTCGCGCACGCCGCCCCAGCCGGGCGGGTGGGGTTCGCGGACGCCGCCATGCGCGAAGACGTCGGTGGCCAGGACCTCGCCGAAGTAGTCCTGCAGCGGGCCCGACATATGCCCCTGCCCGCAAGCCGGATCCCAAGCGTGTTGGTACCGGTTCGCGAGATGGCGTTCCTGCAGCAGCGTGCAGAAGGCCCGCGTCGCCCACGGGGGCGTCGGGAAGAACTCCAGCGAGTCCGGCGGCTCGCGGCGCTGGCCCATGATCGAGCGGGCGCCACCGGGGAGAACCGCCGGCGTGCAGGCTTTGGCACCGGCCGTGACGATCTTCGGGGCGCTCATGCCGATGCTCCGATGAGAAGCGGCTGCACGGTCCCGTCGGGGAAGATCGCGTCCATCGGGAGATCGGCGACCGGCTCGTCACCGGTCCAGCGCTGCGGCCATGTGCCGAGGTCGATCAGCTCGCGGATGCGAGCCTCCTCCTCCCCGTTCAGCAGATCGACGACGGGCCGATCGAGGCGGGCGGCCTCCGCATTGCAGGTGGCCTGGATCGCCAGGATGCGTTCGAGCGCGTCGAGCCGGGCCGGAAGCGTGATTGGCCCCATGCGCTGCTGGTTCGGGACAAGTGTCCCGTCGCGGCGGGTCTCGCCGCCGGGCTGGCGCAGACGGTTTCGGGGCAGCCGAAGCTCCCGGTAGATCGGGCGCAGACCGAGCAGCGGGCGCAGGTACGACCAGGCCGGAAGCTCGACAACGGCTTCGAGCGCCTTGTCCTGGCTCGCGAGCGGGCAGCCGATGCAGCCGGTTCGGGCGTTGCGATCCTCGGCGTCGTCACCACCGTAGGCGTCGGCGAGCATGGCCGTCGCCCATCCGCCGTAGGCCTGCATCGGCGCGAAGACCTTCAGCCAGTCCCAGACGTTGCAGACCCGCCAGTGCAGGATCGGCGCAAGCGTCGCGATCCGGCCGCGGATGCCCTTCATCCCGGGCAGGACCTGCTGGTACCAACCCTGCCCGCACTCAGCACCGTCCTTCGAGCATGACATCTCGATGCGGCGATCGCGGATCGCGCTTTCGCCCTGACGGACGCCCGTGATCGTCAGCACGGTCTCGGTAACGGGCAGGTGCGCGAGGTCCGCCTCGATCGCCGCCGCCATCGGGTCGATCTTGATCTGCCGCGTGCACCAGCGCAGCGTGTTGTTGTTCGGCGGCGGAACACCGCGGCCGAGGATGTAGACCAGGAACCGGCGGTCGAGCGGCGCCGTGACGACCCGGACGCGGATCCAGGGGAAGCGCGCCAGTCGAGCCATCACGTCGGCGGCGGCGATCGCCAGCGGCGTCAGTTCGAGCCGCGTGTCGGCATAGTAGACCGTGAGCGTCTTCGGACGGGCCAGTCGGCCGGTCTCGATCAGGTGGACGATCAGGGTCAGCGTTGCCGTCGAGTCCTTGCCGCCCGACCACGCGATCGCCCAGTGGTCGTGCTTCGCCCCGTACTCGGCGAGCGACATCAGCGTCATCTCGACGGCGTCGTCGTAGACGAGGCGCGTCGCGGTCGCCGTGAACAGGTCGGATTGCGCGCGCGCGTTCATGCCCCGGCTCCTTCAGCCCGAAGCCGGGCTACATGCGCCCTCCCTGTCTCGGTCAGCGCCCACCAGTTCGGGCGGACGCGAGCGACAAAGCCGGACTCCTTCAGCGCGGTGAGGCGCACGCTGCCGATCGACCGCGTCGGCCGATCCGCCGACCGGCCGGTCATCGCGACGCCGAACTGCATGGCGGTGCCGCCGGCATGGCCGAGGCCGGCGAAGACGAGCAGCAGGCGATCGAGGGCGGTGCGCTGGCGCTCCGCGGCCGTGCGCGCGGCTGTCGGCGAGACCCGGCAGCCAAGACGATGCAGTTCGGCGAGCCCAGCGTCGGTGAGGGTGTAGCGGGCGTGGCCGGTGCGCGTGACGAGGCCGTGCCGGACGAGCGCCGCCAGAAGGCTGCCGCCGAGAGCGCCGGCTTCGGCCGTGATCAGCGTCGGCTCGAGCGCATGACCGAGCGTGAGCGGCGAGACGTTGCCGCCGAGATCCGACACGGTCAGCAGGGCGAGTTCGCGCGAGGACTGTCGGGTCGCATCCGGCTCGCACGATCCGCTCGCGTGGTCCGCGGGCACAGCCTGGAGGCCGGTCCGGACGACGTCGATCCGCGCGAGCACGGCCTCGGCCGGCGCACCGGCGCGAACGGCATCGGCAACGGAGGCGATGAGGGTGAGAAGGTCGGCGCTCATCGGATCACCCCGAGATGCGCGGGCCGGCGGACCACGTCGGAGCAGGCGTCGGAGGGCCGGACGTCGCGAACGGCAGAGGCCCCGAACGGGCTGCCGCAGACGACGCCGCGCCGGCACGTGCCGGTGAGGTCGCGGCCGACGAAGGCGGTGGCGTAGGCGTCGAGCTCGCTGCAGCGCAGGGGCGCGTAGCCGCGGATCACCACATCCCTGAAGCCGTAGCGCTCGGCGGTGTTGCGGGCGCCGTCGGGATCGCTGCCGCAGGCTGACAGCGGCAGCAGGAGCGCGAGGCCGGCCACGGCGCCGACGGTAGGGCTCGAAATAGCTGTGGCCTTCAGGCTGCCAATGAAAGCATCCCGGGCAGCAATCGCATCATCTATCGTTGCGAACCATCCAACATTAACGCGAATATTGAACCGCCTTACCCGCACACGATAAGGTTTTGCGCTGTTCATTGCAGGCGCATACGCAATGCATGCGTGGCCGGTCCTATTGTCTTTACGTACGCTTAGATTCCCATTCTGGACGAAACGATTAGCAGGACGAAGATTTCCAATTCGATTGTTGCCGCGATCTCTATCTCTGTGGTCAATTTCTTCTGACGGCCAATTCCCTTTGATCAACAGCCAGGCGACACGATGGACTAAGAATCGCTGTCCCTTGAAGCCGAGTCGTCGATAGCCGTCACCGTTATCGCCGCCGGCTTCGTTGCCGCGCCGGGCATTGGCCGCAACGTCCTTCGACCAAAAGAGCTTGCCGGTAGCGGCCTCATACCTGAGGCACGACATAAGCTCGGTCGCTACATCGTCGGTCTCCGACCGATAGTCGTTATCATCTGCGTTCTGAGACGCGCCGGAGCGCGAAAGGGAAAAGGCGATCATGCCGCGCGCGCCTCCGCGTTGAGGTGGCTGGCGGCGGCACGCGCCTCGTCATGCCGGTAGAGGCAGGCCCGGATGCCGTCGCCGTAGGCCAGTGCGTTGGCGCCGTCGGAACCGGCGACGATCCAGAGCCCGTCGTGCGGCTTGGTGGTGTCGGCCGGCGCGGCCCGGAACGGCTCCTGGCCGGACGCGAGCAGGACGGCGTTGCCGAGGCGGATCATCCTGCGCATGAGGCGGCCTCGCATTCGTCGTTGAGGCGTCGCGCGGCCTCTGCGCCGGCCGGCGTGATCCGCCAGCCGTCGGGGTCCTTGCGGGCGTGGCCCAGCGCGATGAGCTGCCCGAGGCGCAGTCGGCCATGGCGCTCGACCGCGACCGGCGGCGTGCCCGGCAGGAGCTTGATCCCCAGCGCCGACGGGCTGCCGATGTGCTGCAGGCGCGCCATCACGCGCAGGGCCGGGGCGAGTTCGGGCGAGCCGGCGCGGGGCCGGCGGCGAAGCGCCGGCTGCAGGTCGACCTCGACCGCGCGCAGCAGGCGCACGAGCTCGGCGCGCGCCGGCATCGGCTGCATCGTGCCGTCGAGGCGGGCGATGAGGGTGCGGACGTCGGCGAGGGCTGTCATCCGCCCACCTCGACGACTTCGAAGCCACCGACGCCGGCCTTCGACGGCCACGCGAAGAAGAACCGAAATGGGTAGACTTCACCCGCGATCTTCATCTTCGCGTTGGCGTCTTCCTCGATGAGGTGCTTCGCGCCTTTGGTGTCGTGAAATTCGAACACGCCGGTCGACGGCAGCACGGCGAAATCCGGCGTCAGGTGCGTGTTGTCGGCGAGCCGAAGCTTGATTGCCTGGAACGCCCACCAGAAGACCTCGCCCGAGGCGCGGCGCGCTTCGAGCACGGCCGCGTAGCGGGTCTCGGTCCGGTTCATGCGGCCGGCCTTCATCCGGCCGAGCGCGCGGTAGGCCTTGCCGGGGCCCGACCGGGTCGCGCCGGTCAGCACGCGGTAGGCGGCCGCGGTGATGACGGCGGGACGCACAGCGTTGGCGGGGCCGCGGCGCATGGCTCAGACCACCATCCCGAGGGCCTGCTGATACAGTTCGAGGATCGCCTCCTCTTCCTGGCGTTCAGCGTGGTCCTTCTTGCGCAGGCGCAGGATCGTGCGAACAGCCTTTACGTCGAAGCCGCGACCCTTCATCTCGGCGAACACTTCTTTGATGTCGCCGGAAATAGCTGCTTTTTCTTCTTCCAGGCGTTCGACGCGTTCGATGAACTGTCTAAGCTCATCGGCGGCGACGCCTTCGGACGACACGTCTTGCGTCGAAACGGAATGTGTGCTTTGCATTGCGAAACCTCAGAGCGTGAATTCACCGCTCGGTCCCCGCTTGGCGGTTGGGGACCGGGCGGTTTTCGTTTGGGGTCAGGGGTGCCGTCGGCGCCCGTAGAGCGGCCGGTAGCCGGGCTTCGGCTCCGTACGGGCCGGCTGGCCGCCACCACCGCCGCCGACCGTGCGCATCACGAGACGCAGCGTCGGCGGTTCGGGCGCGCCGGCACCGTTGTCGAGCCGCAGCAGCGCGTCTTTCATCCGCGCCACGGTCTCGATCCGGGCGAGCTCGTTCAGCATCTCGCGATTGAAGCGCAGCAGCGTCAGCGCGACCGGGGCCGCATTGCCGCGCAGGTGCTCGTTCTCGGCCATGAGCGCATCGCTGAGCACCCGGACGCGCTGGACCTCCGAGCCGCAGGACAGCGCCGCCGCAAGATCCAGGGTATCGCCGCCGGCCGCCGTTTCCGATTTCTCGGAGTATAGCGAATGGACCGCGGCTGTACCCGAAAGCTCAGCCTGCGTATCCAAGACGGGCGGCAAGTCGAACCGCAGAGCGAGAGCGCCTCTAGACATGAGCCGATCCCCGGGTTTCCCGATAAAGCTTCTGGTGCGTGGCGGCGGCAGTTTCGGCCGCGATCTCGCGGTGCCGGGCCAAGTGGTGCCGCCGGCAGAACCACGTCACAACGAGCGGGCGGGCGTAGTCCTCGTGATGGGCCTCGACGCGCTTCGTCGTTCCGCAGGTCGCGCAGGGGCCCTTCGTCAGGGTGCCGCTGCGCAGCGCCCGGCACACCGCCTGATGCGCGCGGCGTTTCTCTGGGTTCGCGCACTGCCAGCGGCGGTTCTTCGTCGTCGAGAAGCCGGGATGTGCGGCGCGGTAGGCCTTCTGCTTGGCGCTGTTGCAGCCCGAGCAGAACAGACGGAACCCCACGCCGGAGCCGTCGGAACGGCGCACCAGCTGTCGCTCGCCGCCGCAGGCTGGGCAGTGGCGCAGGGGCGCCCTGCCGTCGCGCAAAGGGGAACCCTGCGGTGGCACGTCGGTAGGGGGAACCACCGCAGGGATCGGCCCGTGCATTCGGGCGCGATGGGGATTGGGGGTGAGAGCCGACATCAGGCGACCCTCTTTTCGAGGATCCGCTGGCGCCGTCTCGGTACACGCAGTGCGTGGATGCGGACGAGACAGTCGTTGTCGATCGGTAGAGCGTTCGCCGTCGCGTAGTCGACGATGCAGGGCCAGTAATCGACCGGAATGGAGCCGCGGGCGAGGATATCGCTCCCTCGAGCACCGGGATTTTTCAGAAAGCCGCAGATGCGCCCAAACTTGGTTGGACCACCCAGCGCTTCCACGATTTCGCGTACGGAGTTCATGGCGGGGCAAGCATTACGCCTAATGCGTAACGACTGTCAACGCACAATGCGTAACAGGCCGTGCGTATCTCGGCGGATGGATACCCCGGCCGAACGCCTCCAATTTCTCCGTAAGCGCGCTGGCTTCGAAACAGCCTCGGATGCGGCCCGAGCCTACGGTTGGACGAAGTCCACCTATCTTGGGCACGAAAACGGGGACCGAAACCCGTCGCGTGAAAGCGCGAAACGCTATGCGAAGGCGTACAAGGAGCGGTGGGAGTGGATCATCGACGGCGAGCAAAAGTCGCCGGGCGGTGATGCCGACACGGTGCCGATACTCGGCGATGTCGGCGCAGGGGGGAAAGTCTACTTCTCTGGCGCGCCCGAAGGTGGCTACGACCGCGCACCGCGTCCGCCTGGTGGTTCCGCAACGACTGTTGCCGCCCGGGTCCGTGGAGATTCGATGCCCGGCATCGCCGAAGACCAGTGGCTGATCTACTACGACAGCCGCGTGGCGAGCGTGCCGGACGAGTTCCTCGGCGAGTTGTGCGTCGTGTGGCTCTCCGACGATCGCGTCTACGTCAAGAAGGTGTACCGGGGGCGAGACCCCGGCACCTTCGATTTGATCTCCTCGGGCTACGAACCGTTGCGCAACGAGGACGTCGAGTGGTGCGCGAAAGTGACCTGGATCAAGCCGCGCTAGTAGTCGTCGTGCTCGGGCACGTCACCGATTCTGGACAAGAATGTAGGCACCGTACACTCGTCTGATCTGTCGTCACTCGATGTTGAGAAAGCCAAGGCTCCGATGGCATGTCGCTGTTCGACGAGCCTTTCGGCGAGCCGTTTAGCGCTATCAGCTGTACTGCACATTTGGATTGGCGCGGTCTTGATCGGTCCGCGACCGGTTCGCACGAACGGTTGAACGCCGAAACTCTGGGAACGCGCCATCTGAAACTCCTCGTGGAGACCAGAAGCTGATCCTAAAAACGGAACGAAACAAGAACAAAAGTGCGCTTTGGGTTACGCATGCTGCGGCCCTGTGGATAACGGTGACGAAAAAATCTCGGACATGTTACGCATTTTGCGTTGACGTATATTACGCATTCGGCGTAACGTCTGGTCATTCCGAAGCCGGAGCGACCGATGTCCCAGAGCGCGCCGAACCCGAAGCCCCTTGCACCGCCGGACCGCCTCACGGCGTTCTTCGCGACACTCGACCGCCAGCTCGCCTTCCTCGCGCGGCCTGATCACCAGATCGACGAGCTGAACCTGCGCATCGCCCACAACGAGCGGTGCAAGAGCTACCTCTGCCGGGTCGGTTCGCAGAACTATGACGCCTTCGATCTGACCGCGATCGACGCCGGGCTCCACGGTCGGTTGGCCGATGCCATGGCGCGGCGCGACGCACCTGCGATGCAGGAGGCCGCATAGATGGCCACCCACACCTTCAAGACCCAACTGAAGCTCGGCTTTGGTGCCGGCCCGGCGATCCCGGTCGATCTGCTCCTGACCTACGATGTGGTCGACGGGACCGAGATCGATATCCTCTCGGCCACCGCCACCGGCAGCCCCCTGCCGGCGGGTATGCTCCGCCTGATCGAACTCTACCCCGGGCTCAAGAGCGAGCTTCTCGCGAAGGCGAGGCAGGATGCCGTCGACCGCCGCCGCAGCACGGTCCGGTCCCTCGCGAGGGCGGCATGAACCCGCTCGCCGCCGTCTCCCTCTTCCTCGTCGGCACGATCGCGGTCGGGATGATCCTGATCCCGATCCTCGATGATCAGTATCGCCGCGCCGTCGACGCCTGGGCCAGCGCCCGGGTTCGCGCCGCCAACCCCGTGACCGTCGAGAGCGAGGCCGACCGTGGCTGATCTCCTCGACGACGCCACCGCCCTCCGCCTTGTCGCGGACGGCCGCAAGATCCCGAGGTCGAAGTTCACCTGCCTCGTGAAGCGCGGGCTGATCCGCCTGCGCGGGCACGGTGCCAAGACGCGGCCGGTGCTCACCGGCTCCGGCGAGGCAGCGCTCCGCACGGTCCGCCGCGCGGCGCGCCGGGCTCGGCCCGACGCCCACGCCCACCATCCCTGATCCTGCTCAAGGGCCACGCCCTGCTCTCGTGGAGTCCATCATGTTTTCGATCCTCGCCACCCTGCCCGCCACCACCGCGATCGCCGTCACCCTCCTGGGACCGCCGGTCCTGGTCCTCGTGACCGTCTTCGGTCTCAGCGAGGGTGTGCGGGTCGTGCGCTTTGCTCGGGCTCGGGGGCGCTGATCATGGCCGGCCACCCCCCAACCGCCATCGACGTCCGTGTCGGCCGCCGCCTCGCCGAGGCCCGAAAGGCCGCCGGCCTGTCCTGCAAGGAGATCGGCGCCGTGCTCGGCATCAGCGCCTCCCTGTTCTGGCGGTATGAAACCGGCCAGCGACGCATCAGCGTCGGCCACATGCAGATGGTGGCCGACCTCCTCTACCTGCCGGTCACGACGTTCTTCGACCCGCCCGCCCCGGCCGGCGTCGAGCCGCCCTCCCCTGCCCTCTCCACCGATGCCGCGGGGATCTGATCATGGGCATCCGTCGCTCATCAAGATCGATCGAGGTCTTCGTCAATGTCGGGGATGTACTCGGCGAACTGACCGACGAGGAACTAGTCGAGGAACTGAAGTCACGGCGGATCGACGACCCGAACTTGCTGGGTTGCGATCGGTCAGATGCCGAACACGCGATCGACCTTATGCGGTCGCGACACTTCAAGGATGCGCTCACGCTCTTGGAGCGCGCCCTCTACCCGAAATTTCAGTCTCGTGACGCATGCGCAAGCGCCATCGCCGAGATCCGCTTGAGGGCGTCACACCGATGAGCCGTCGCAGCGCCCTCTCCCACCGAGCTGTCGCCGACCTTCTTGTCGACGCAGGCTTCACGGACCGCCTGCCCGCCGACGATCTCGGCATGGCGCACCTGATCTGCCGGGCGGTCGACCGCACCGAGCACAAGCTCGGTCAGGTCCCCGGCACGCCCGACGACTTCGACGAGATACGGTTCGAGCACCGGCTGCTGGTCGGGGCCCGCGAGGCCGCGCCGGTCCGCACCATCCATGCGGGGGTGCACTGACCATGGCCGCGATGAACCCCGCCGCCGCGGTCGTCTGGGTGATCCTGCTGGGTCTGCCCATCGGCTTCGCGTTCCTGGCGCTGTCGCGCCTGAGCTCACCGCCCGCGGCCACCGGGGGCGATCTCGACACCAACGAACAGCGGGGGCCGCGCTCATGAAGATCTTTCGCCTCGAAGCCGAGAACGTGAAGCGGCTCAAGGCCGTCTCCATCACGCCCGACGGCAATCTCGTGGAGATCACGGGCCGTAACGGCCAAGGCAAGTCGTCGGTCCTCGACGCGATCTGGTGGGCGTTGTCCGGAACGAAGCCGATTCAGGCCGTGCCGATCCGGAAGGGTCAGGATGAGGCCCGCATCCGGCTCGACCTCGGCGAGATCCGGGTCACCCGCACCTTCAAGAAGCGCGATGGCGCCGAGTTCACCACGGCGGTGGTCGTCGAGAACGCAGACGGCGCGCGCTTCGCCCGTCCGCAGGAGCTTCTCGACAAGCTGCTCGGCCAGTTGTCGTTCGATCCGCTTGCCTTCACCCGCATGGACGGCCGGCAGCAGCTCGACGCGATGAAGCGTTTCGTGCCGGGCTTCGACTTCGCCGGCACGGAGAAGGCGAACAAGGACGATTTCGCCGGGCGGACCGAGGTGAACCGTTCTGCGAAAGCGCTGCGCGCTCAAGCCGACGGCATCACGGTCCCGTCCGGCACGCCCGAGGCCCGCATCGACACCGCCGCGCTCGTCGCGGAGATGGAACAGGCCGGCGAGCACAACACCGACATCGAACGGCGGCGTGGCCGGCGTGAGCAGGCCGAGCGTGCCATCGAGGCCTATGCCGAGACCGCCGCGGGGAGCCGCAACCGGGCCGCCGCGTTGCGGAAGGAAGCGGACGAAGCCGAGGCTCGTGCCGACCGCGACGATGCCGAGGCCGGGCGGATCCGGGCAAGCCTCGCTGAGGCCTCTGCCCTGCCCGATCCCATCGACACCTCGGCGCTGCGCCAGCGCATCGCCGCCGCCGGCGAGACCAACGCCGCCGTGGCGCGCCGCGAGGAGCGTGACCGGATCGACGCCCGCGCCAAGGAGGCCGAGGCGAAAGCGGCCGCGCTCACCAAGGCCATCGAGGGCCGCGTCGCCGGTATGCGCTCCGCCATCGCCCAAGCCGACCTGCCGGTACCGGGCATTGCCTTCGGTGACGACGAGATCCTGCTGAACGGCGTGCCGTTCGATCAGGCCTCGTCCGCTGAGCAGCTGCGCACCTCCGTCGCGATCGCCATGGCGGCCAATCCGAAGCTGCGCGTGATCCGCGTCCAGGACGGGTCGCTGCTCGATGCCGAAGCGATGGCGATCCTCGGCGAGATGGCCGACGCGGCCGACTGCCAGGTCTGGGTCGAGTGTGTGCAGTCGGGCCGCTCGACCGCGATCGTCATCGAGGACGGCGAAGTCCTCGGCGCAACCGCCACCCCCATCGCCGCGGAGTAGCCCCCATGAAGATCGAACGCATTCCCTACACCACGCGCGATGCCTGGCTTGCCGGCCGCGCGAAGGACATCACCGCCTCGGTCGCCGGCGCGGTGCTCGGCGCCCACGAATACACAACCGCCTTCGAACTCTGGGCGCTGAAAAGTGGTCTCCTGTCGGAGGATCCGACCGAGACGCCGGCGATGCGCCGCGGCCGCCTCCTCGAGGACGACGCCCTGCAGATGCTGGCCGAGGATCGCCCGACCTGGACGGTCGAGCCGGGCGGCAACGTCTACCTGCGGGCGCCGGACTTTCGCATCGGCGCGACCCCGGACGCCTACGCCGTGGATCCGAACCGACCAGGCCGTGGCGTCGTGCAGGTCAAGACCGTCTCCGATCTGATCTTCCGCAAGAAGTGGAAGGATGACGACGGGTCCCTGAACCTGCCGGTCTGGATCGCCTGCCAAGCCATCGTCGAGGCGAAGCTCACCGGGGCATCCTGGGCCTGTGTCGTGCTGATGGTCGTCGGCCACGGCCTCGACCTCCACGTGATCGACATCCCGCTTCACGCCGGAATCTGGGACCGCCTCGTCGATGAGGCCGCGGCTTTCTGGGCTCGTGTCGACAGCGGCGAGGCGCCCCCCGCCGACTACGCTCGCGACGGCGACACCATCGCCGATCTCTGGCCGCCGGATGCGACCCGCGAGGTCCTCGATCTGTCCGGCGACAACCTCATCCCGATGCTCGTCGACGAACTCGACGACGCCAAGGGCCGCATCAATCTCGACGAGACCCGCGTCAAAGAGATCAAGGCCGAACTCGTCGAGAAGCTCGCCGGCGCCACCGTCGGCCGCCTCGCCGACGGCCGCGAGATCACCCGCACGATCCAGCGGCGCGGCGAATTCACGGTCAAGGCGACCAGCTTCCCCGTCCTGAAAATCCGCGCACCGCGAAAGGCCGCAGCATGAGCCACGCTCTCGAACTCACCCAAACCGAACGCAAGATCGCGGAACGCATCGATCCGTCCTCGATGGACGGGCTGACGGTTTCGTCGTCCGCCGGCGGCATCGTGTTCGCCAACGCCGCCGAGGTCATGAACTACGCGAAGATGATGGCCGTCGCGAATAGTGGCGTCCGTAAGCACCTCCGCGGAAACGTTGGCGCCTGCCTCGCGATCGTGACCCAGGCCGTCGAGTGGGGCATGTCGGCCTACGCGGTGGCGAACAAGAGCTACTTCTTCAACGACCAGATCGCCTTCGAGTCTCAGCTCGTCCAGGCCGTGATCCTGAAGCGGGCGCCGATCAAGGGCCGGATCAAGTTCGAATTCACTGGCGAGGGCGAGAAGCGCAAGTGCCGGGCCTGGGCGCGCCTTGCCGACGATCCCGAAGAGATCGCCGAGTACATCTCGCCCGAGTTCGGCAAGATCACCCCGAAGAACTCGCCGCTTTGGAAGTCCGACCCGGATCAGCAGCACTGCTATTATGCCGGTCGCGCCCTGTGCCGCCGCCATTTCCCCGACGTGCTGCTCGGCGTCTACGGCGAGGACGAACTGACCCCTCCTCCGCCCGGGCCGGACAACGCGCGCGACGTCACGCCCGCGAAGGGGTTGAACGCGAAGCTCGATGCCCTCGCCGCCCGGCCGAAGTCGCAGATCGATCACGCCGAGGATGCCGAGTTCAGCGAGGCGTTCACCGGTGGCGACCATGAGACCGGCGCCAACGAGACGGTACCCGAGTCGGACGGAGGCGGTGACGATCCGGCCCCCGACATCGATCCGCAGAGCGCCGCCTACAAGCTCGGCCACGACGGCGGGATGAAAGGCTTTCGGAAAGGGCTGACGGCCGCGATCAAGGAAGATCCGGCGCAGTTGGCGAACTACGAAGCCGGGTATTCGGCCGCCCTGCATGAAAAGAACCGGGAGGACGACTGATGTCGGTCTCCCCGGACCCCAAGACCAGCGCCGCCGCCGCCGTGGACAAGCTGCCTATCGTCATCACGCGCGATGATGGCCGGTACTTCGCGATCGAGGCCGCAGGGCGCCGTGCTGTCGGTCTCGGCTTCGACGAGATGCTCGGCGCCGTGGTCGGGCTCGCGCACCCCGAACTCACGACGGTGCCCGCGTACATGCGGGGTGCCGGATCTCTCGCCGTCGCGAAGGATGCGCCCTCAGCCACGATCACGATCCCGCTCGCTCTCGCGGAGAGCATTTCGGCGGAGATGGCCGACCTGCTCTGCTGGTGCCGCGGCTTCGTCACTGCTCTTCCCGACAATGCCGATCGTCACCCGATGGGGCTCGACCTGACCCGTGAAATGCGGATCAGGCTCGATGTGGCGATCGCGGCGGCGAAGGGCATCGAACCGCAGGAATTCCCCTTCTGATGTCGATCCCCGCTCGCGCGGCCGAGCAGGCCGTCACCGTCAGTGTCGCTCGCTGCCCGTGCGGGCTCTGCGACCACGTCATCGGCCTGCTGCACGACGAGACCGGCGAGGTTTTCGCCGAATTCTCCCTCGCGCCGGATGCGGCCCGCGGCTTCATCGCCGACGTCCAGACGGTTCTGGACGCCCTGCCCCCCGTCGGAAGCCTCACCGGCATCCGCTGCGAGGGCACGGCCTGAACGACCTTCCCCTCCCCTCCTGACCCACGGTCACCGCTCATGGCGCCCCCGATCCTGACCTCATCCTCCACCGTCTGCCGCGGCCAGATCCAGGCCCGCGAATACGGCTCCGAAGCCGAGATGCGGTCCTCCTATGCCGCGATCCAGAAACGCATGATGGCGCCCTCGCCACCGCCTTGCCCTCGGCCGGCACCGCGTGCCCCATCCGGCGCGCCGGCATGCTCCTGGGATGCCCAGGTCGTCGCCACGCTCGGCGCCGACCGGATCTACCGGGAGCCCCGGCGCATCATCGCCCGCATCGCCGAGGCGCACGGAGTGACCTCGGCCGACATCACCGGGCCGAGCCGTAAGACCCTCCACTTCAAGGCCCGTCTCGCCGCGATCGCAGAGGTGCTCGACCTCAACCCGCGGCTGTCGATTCCGCAGCTCGGCAAGATCTTCGGGGGGCGGGACAGCACGACGATCCGCAACGCCTTCCGGCACCTCGGACACGAGCCGCAGCCCGTGGGGGCCCGCCAGTGAACCTCACGGTGCGCACTGCATTCCCCGCCTCGGCAATACCGATGCCGCCGGGCCTCGACCGACCGTTCGCCGGCAAGACCGGGGTCATCGCCGACCGCCTCGTTGCGGCCGAGGGCAACGCCGTTCCGGCCGGCGTGCTGGCGGAGACGGCATTCGGTGCGGACAACCTCCGCTGCCGGCAGTCCCTGCGCGGGGCCGTCCAGACGCTCCGCAAGGCGTTGGCGCGCACCGGATCGGACGACCGGATCATCGAGACCGGCCGGGGGCCGACGCTGACCTATGCGTGGGTGCGGTCGACGCCGAAACCCGAGATAGAACCCGTCGCACCACCCGCCGCCATGCCGGTGCACGCCTCGAACCCGCGCGCGATCACCCTGGCGCCATGCGGCTACGCGGCGTGGTCGTATGTGCCTGGCACGAACATCCGCGGGCCGGTTCAGGTGATCCGCCGGCACGGCGAGGACGAGGAGCGCCGGCTGACGCAACTCGACATCGCGAACGGCCGGCCGACGACGGAGCACGCGCGGTTTGCGACCGAGGATGACGATGGGGGCGAGGCTTGAGCGCGCCCGAGATCATCGATCGGCGGCTCGACCGGCCTAAGGACGTGAAGGCTTTCCGGCGCTGGCTCGCCCGGAACGGTGCCGAGATGCTCGACCCAACGAACGCGTACGAGGTGGTTCGATTCCGGGGCACGGCGGGGCTGTCGATCGTCTACGCGAATGGCAGCGGACGGTCCCACGCGCTGACCGGTCAGGCCGAGGACGCTTGGACGGCCTTCTGCGACGGGCGGTCGCTCGACCTCGCGCCGCAGGCGGCCTGGATCGACGATCCCGATCAGCGTCCCGCTGCGATGTCAGATGCGGACCTGATCGAACAGGCCGGTCGCATGCCCATCACCATCGCGTTCCTGATGGAGCACGACGCCTTGCCGATGCGGGAGGCGTCCCAGCGCCTCTTCGGACTCGAACGTAGCGGCCGACTGGTTCGCTCCGGCGGCCGGCCCGGCACGGCCCTGACGTGGAACGTCGCTGCCGAGGTGCGGGCATGATCCGCCACGAGGACGTCATTACTCGCGAGATGGTTAGATCTGAGCCAAATACCTTGTTCGTATTTGGCGATAACCTGCAGCGTCGTGGGCGAGGCGGTCAAGCTAAAGAGATGCGCGGCGAACCGAACGCCGTTGGCATCCCTACGAAGCGATGGCCGAGCCGAAACATCAACGCATACTTCTCCGATGCGGATTTTGCAGAGGTGAAGGCCGCAGCATCGCCTGATCTCCAAAGATTGGCCGATCATCTGCGCGCGGGCGGCACCATCGTCTGGCCTTATGCCGGCATCGGCACCGGTCGGGCCGAACTCAAGGAGCGAGCGCCCCACGTCTGGTTTTGGCTGTTCCGCGCCAAGCATCGCCTTCTGCAGATCGTAGCGGAGCGCGAGGGCCATGCAGTTTGCTCGCTCGAATCCGCCCTTGGGGCCGAGGATTACGCGCGGTTCGTAGCGATGGGGGCCGGTCATGCCTGATACGCTTGACCGAGGTGCACCGGTATGACGGCACCCATCTGCCCGACCTGTGCGACAGCGGCCGTCCTGACCACCGGCGCCGCTGTCTACCCGAACCGTCCCGATCTGGCCGCGAAGCCGATCTGGCGATGCGAGGGCTGCGGCGCCTATGTTGCCTGCCATCCCGACACGACCGTTCCGCTCGGCACGCCGGCCGATGCCGCGACACGCGCGGCTCGGATGAACCTGCACCAGAAGCGTCTCGATCCACTGTGGAAGGAGGCTTGGCGCGAGCCGGCCTATGCCAAGAACGGCTGCGGGCCGAAGACGCGCCGGAGCATCCAGAAGGCCGCCCGCGAGCGTGTCTATGCCTACCTCGCGGGCCGGATGCGGCTGACGCCGGCCGAGTGCCACACCGGCCTGTTCACACGCGAGCAGTGCCGCGTCGCCTGGGGCGTCCTGTCGGCAACCTCCTACGCGGAGATCCGCACCTGGGCTCGGGCCCTGAACCCGAAGCCGCGCCGCGAGCGCAAAGCCCCCTCCCCTTCTTCCGACATCCAGCGGATTGCCCGGTGATCCAGACCCCTATCATCGATTCCCTCGCTGGGCCCGGCGGGCGCCGCGCAGCGCCCAGACGCAAGCTCCTCGTCGCCGACCTCCTCTGCGGAGCCGGCGGATCCTCAACCGGCTGCCAGCGTGCGCTGGCCGAGCTCGGGCTCGAAATGGACCTCGTCGCGGTCAATCACTGGCCGACCGCCATCGCGACGCACGAGAAGAACCACCCGACCGCCCGGCACTACGTCCAGGACATCGCGACGGTGCGCCCGCACTTGCTGGTGCCGGAGGGCTACCTCGACCTGCTGATGGCCTCGCCAACCTGCACGCACCATTCGGTGGCGCGCGGCGGCAAGCCGACCTCGGACCAGCAGCGTAGCGATCCCTGGCACATCATCACCTGGCTCACCGAGCTGCGGGTGAAGCGCCTCATCATCGAGAACGTGTGGGAGTTCGTCGGCTGGGGCCCGATCGACCACCGCACCGGCAAGCCCGTCGCCTCGCGCAAGGGCGAATACTTCCGCGCCTGGATCGACACAATCAAGCGGCTTGGCTTCCAGCCAGAGTGGCGCAAGCTCAACGCGGCCGACTTCGGCGACGCCACGACGCGATCGCGCTTCATCCTGATGGCGCGCTCGGACCGCAAGCGACTGGTCTGGCCGGTCGCGACGCACCGCCGCCGTGACGGCACCATCGACCTGTTCTCAGGCGCGAAGCCGTGGCGCCCGGCCCGCGAGATCATCGACTGGTCGATCACCGGCCGATCGATCTTCGATCGGAAGAAGGCCCTAGCCCCGAAGACGCTCGCACGCATCTACGCTGGCGCCGTGAAGTTCCGCTGGCCGGAGCCGTTCTTGGTAATCCTGCGCAATCACATGGCGGCGCAGGGCATGGATGGGCCGCTGCCGGCGATCACCGCTGGCGGGACGCATATCGGCCTCGCGCAGCCGATGCTGATCAAGCAGAACTTCCGGCGTGACGTGCAGGGCGTGGATGAGCCGGCACCAACGGTCATGACGCAGGCGCGGATAGGTGTCGCCGAGCCCGTCATCGTGAATATGAAGGGGCAGTCGCTGGCGGATGGCGTTGGCCTACCGCTCCCGACGCAGACGGCTCATGCCGCGCATATCTACCTCGCAGAGCCGTTCGTGATGGCCCCGGGAAGCACCGGCGCGCCGCGCGCTACCGAGTCCCCCCTTCCAACGATCACCACCGGGGGTGCTGAGTCCGAAGACCCGGGGTGCGCACGGCCCATGCCGGTCGAGCCGTTCGTCGTCTCGGCCGCCCACGGCGTCGATGCGTCCGAGGCGGACCCGCACAGCCGTCGCACGAAGAGCGTCGACGAGCCGATTGGCACCGTGCACGCCGGCGGGGGCAACTTCGGTGTCGTCGAACCCTTCGTTTTCTCGCGCCACGCCGAGGGCGCGCCGCGATCGATCGACGAACCGACGCCGACCCAGGTCGCCAAGCACTCGCACGTCCTGATCTCGCCCTATTACGGCTCCGGCTCGGGCGAGACCTGCACCGAGGCAGAAGTTCCGCTGCCGACAGTTACTTCAAAGGGCCGGTTCGGCATGGTCGTGCCGGTGACCCAGTCGAACGGTGGCGCGCTCGCGAGAGACGTCGCCGAGCCGGTGCCGACGATGACTACGGCCAAGGGCGGCGAATTCGCTGTCGTCATGCCCATCACACATCACGACAGCAGCTACCGTGTACGCGACGCCGCGATCGACCCTTTGCCGACGGTCACCGGCGCGAACCGGGGCGAGCTCGCCTTCATCGCCGCGCATTTCGGCGAGCGCGATGGTCAGGCGCCGCGCACCCACGACATCGAGGAGCCTGCGCCGACACTCTGCGCCACTGGCCGCGTGAACCTCGTCCGGGGCACCGACCGCTACGACATCCTCTTCCGGATGCTGGAGCCGCACGAACTGGCGGCTGCCATGGGCTTCAACGAGGGCGAGGCCCGCTACGAGTTCACCGGGACGAAGACGGAGCAGATCAAGCAGATCGGAAACGCTGTCTCGGTCGCGAAGATGAAGGCCTGCGTCAGCGCCATCATGGCCGACGCGGCCCCAGTCCGGCGCGACGATGCGCCCGTCATTCTGATCGCGGCTGAGTAAGGCGATGTCCGACTTCACGCGCGGATCTTGGGCCGGTGGGCTCGCGGAATGGATCGATGGCGACACCGTCTTCCTGTCGGTCGCCTTCACATGGAAGCTCGATGACGCCTACCAGCGGGCGATCTTCTGGAAGGCGCAAGGCTACAGGGTTCGCGCGGGCGGACCGGGGATCTTCACGCGCAAGCACTACCTCGCCGACGTCGCCGAGATCGGCGGAAGCGCCCCTGATGCCGTGATCCGTCACAACCCGATGGCGACGGTCGCCAGCCGGGGTTGCTCGGTCGGCTGCTGGTTCTGCATCGTCCCAAAGATGGAGGGGCGCACCTACACCGAACTCCCGGATTTTCCGGTGCGGCCGGTGCTCTGCGACAACAATCTCTCCGACCTGTCACGCGAGTACCAGGAGCACATCGTGTCCCGGTACCGCGCAACGGGCGTGCCTCTCCTCGATGCGAACAGCGGTTTCGAGCCGCGCACCTTCGACGACGAGGTCTACCGGCGCTGGCAGCCGATCCTGCGCGGCCCATGGCGGTTCGGCTTCGATGAGGCGACCGAGGGTGCCGATGTCGAGCGGGCTTTCCGTCTGCTGAGAGATGTCTCGTCGCGTCGGAAGCAAGTCTACACGATGATCGGCCATGAGCCGTTTGCCGTGTGCATGGAGCGGATCCGGCGCGTGATCGCATGGGGCGGGGAGCCGTACGCCCAGCCGTTCATGAAGCTCAACGCGCTCGAGAAGCGTCCGCACGTCCGGCACGACTGGACACCGCGCCTGCTGAGCGACGTGGCCCGCTGGGTGAACCGACGCGGGTGGAAGTCCGGCGACTTCGACACGTACCGTCGCTCCGCTCGCAATCGGCACCCGGCCCAGGCCGACCAATTGGAGCTCGCCGCCTGATGACCGACCGACCCATGATCTTCTCCGCACCGATGGTGCGCGCTTTGCTCGAAGGGCGGAAGTCGCAGACGCGGCGGCTGCTGAAGGGTGGCGTGCCCGAGGCGCCGGGGATGGGCGTCCACCCGAGCCACGTTGCCAATCGCCCGGCACCGTACCTCGACGCCTATTGCAGCGAGCGCAAGTCCGTCGCGAACCCGCGGGGCATGTCGACCCTATGGTGCTGGTGGACGCGCGACGACCGGATGGGGCGGGACTTCCGGGTGGCCTACAAGCCGGGCGACCGGCTCTGGGTCCGCGAGAACTGCCGGGCTGAAGAATTGCCGGAAGGCCAAGACGGTGTCCGGTTTCGGGCTGACGACACCTTCGTCAACATCGCAGCGAACCGTGACGCGGCCGACGCCTGGCTCGCGCTCTTCTACTATCGCGGGCGAGGCAAAGCCGGGATCGGTAATCCGGTCCCTTCAATCCACATGCCGCGCTGGGCCTCGCGCCTCACGCTTCTCGTCACCGACGTGAAGGTCGAGCGGCTTCAGGACATCAGCGAGGCGGACGCCCAAGCCGAGGGCGCGGTGGGCATGCCGACCTGGGGTAGCCACCGCAACGGCTTCAACGCGATCTGGCTCGACATCCACGGTGCCGAATCCTGGAACGCGAACCCATGGATCGTGGGCGTTTCGTTCGAAGTGGTCCGCGCGAACATCGATGCGCTTCCGGCAGCGAGGGCGGCATGACGCGCTGCTACGCCGCCGACACGTCAGTCCCGATGGACCGCAGCATTTCGGAGATCCGCACGACGGTGCGCCGCTACGGGGCGACTGAGTTCGCGCACATGGAGAGCGACGACCAGGCTGCGATCACCTTCACGATGAAGGGCCGGCGCATACTATTCCGGCTGGCCATGCCGGACCGCAAGAGCCGCGAGTTCACGCACACCGAGGCAAAGCGCCAGGCGCGCAGTGCCACGGCCGCCGAGGCCGCCTGGGAGCAAGCCTGCCGATCTCGGTGGCGGGCTCTCGCGCTCGTCATCAAAGCAAAGCTGGAGGCGGTCGAAGTCGGAATCGTGGTGTTTGAAGATGAGTTTTTAGCGAACACTGTCCCCCCAGGGGCCTCGGTCACCTTCGGCGAAACCGTGCGCGAGAGCATGCGGATCGCCCACGAGACCCGCGAACTGACGCCGCTCCTCCCGCACATCAGAGGGGGGGACCCTCGTGGTTGACTTAAAAGGCAACACGACCGCCCGTCCTGTGATCCAAGGATCCGCGGAATTCTCCGACTGCGGCTTCTACCGTCATCGGCTCGACCGGTGGTGGGGCGAGGCCCCGCGCGCCCTTGTGATCGGCGCGAACCCGAGCCGCGCCGGCGCCGACGATAACGACCCGACGATCTGCCGGCTGATCGCGCTGCTGTCCTGGCGGACCGACATCGGCGGGTTCACGATGATGAACGCCGACGACTTCATCGCGACCGACCCGGCCGATCATGTCCGCTGGCGCGACGGCCTCGACATCACGGCGCTGAAGTTCGTGCGGGGGCAGAACCTGCAGCGCATCCGCGATGTGTCGACCACGGCGGCCGTTCGCATCGTTGCCTTCGGCAACCTGCTGACGCCCGGTCTCCACCGCGACCGCGTACTGGCCGCCCTCAGTCTCGACGGCCGACACCCCCTGTTCGCCTTCGGTCTGACCGACAGTGGGGCACCGAAGCATCCGCTGGCGCGCGGTCACCACCGGATCCCGAACGACGCGCCGCTGATCGAATGGCGGCCGGCCTTGAGGAGCGCGGCATGAGCGAGACCCCTGCCCTCACCCGCGTGTTCCTCACGCTGCCCGACGTTCTCGAAACCGGCATCGTCGAGATCGAGGTGGAGATCGTCAGCGCCGAGGTGATCCGTCGGAGCGACGGCTTCTTGCTCGGCGGCTTCGGCGTCACCTGGCATCGCCATCGGGCCAGCGCCTGGCGTCGTGCTGGCGAGATCCGGCGCGCGCGCGTCGAAAGCCTCCTGACCGAGATCGATCGCGTCAACGCCCTCGACTTCGGGGCCAGCAGCGGAGGCTTCCGTGGCTGAAGTGCGCCCTGCCCTGCCTTGTCACCCGGAGCACCTTCGATGACGGCCCCGTCGCTGATCACCGCTGCCCGCAACGCGCCTGACGCCCGTGACCGCATCCTCGAAATGGCGGTCCTGATGCAGGAGCACCGTTTCGGCCCCGAGGGCGGCTGCACCGACCATCACCTCGAGGTCGCCGGGTTCACGCGAGCCGAAATCGAGGTCTACGCGAACTCCGCCCGCGCGGTGCTGGCGCGCCGGCCGTCTGAGTTGCGCACCACGCGGCCCGGCCGCGTCACGGGACGCACGCTGGCAAAGCGCGCCGAAGCGATCCGGGCTCGGATCAAGGGAGGCGGCCGTGGCTGAGACTACAGGCATCTCGTGGTGCGACCGGACGTGGTCGCCTTGGATCGGTTGCACCAAGATCAGCCCGGCGTGCGACGGCTGCTATGCCGCGCACCTGATGGACACCCGGATGGGTCGCGTCGAGTGGGGCCCGCATGGTGTCCGGCAGCGGACCAGCGAGACCTACTGGCGCAACCTTGGAAAGTGGGATCGGGAGGCGAAGGCTGCCGGCAGGATCATCACCGTGTTCCCGTCGCTCTGCGACCCATGGGACAACGCGGCCGACCCAGGTATCCGGCGCGAGTGGTTCGCCGTCATGCGCGAGACGCCGAGCCTGATGCACCTGCTGCTTTCGAAGCGACCGCAGAACGCGGTCGCCATGGCGCGGGCTGCCGGCGGATTGCCGAAGAACGCAGCGCTTGGCGCGACTTGTGAAAATCAGGAGGTAGCGAACCGGAACGTACGCCACCTGCTCGACGCCGCACGCGAACTCTACCCGGCCTTCACCTTCGTCTCGGCCGAGCCGCTGCTCGGGCCGATTGACTTCACCCGGATCGACTACGGCACCATTCGCGGCCACACGGTCATTCGCGATGCCCTGAAGGCATCCGACATCGAACGTATCGATTGGGTAATCACGGGTGGAGAAACGGGTCAGGGCCAGCACAAAGCTAGACCGTCCCATCCGGATTGGTTTCGATTGATCCAGGAACAGTGCACTGCCGCTGGCGTCCCCTACCACCATAAGCAGAACGGCGAATGGTCCACCACGCATCCGAATTGGCCGCGCGCCCACCCGACCGTCATGGCGAACGACGGTACGCTCTACCGGCCCGAGGACCTCGCCTACCCTGACGGTCCTCGATACGGCGAGGCCATTCGCGCGAACCACGACAAGGCGCACCTGACCAACATCTACCGCGTCGGCAAGAAGCTCTCTGGCCGGCTCTTGGACGGCGTCGAGTACAACGGCATGCCGGAGTTACGGCCATGAACATTACGGTCCCCTGCCCTCGCTGCTCCGGCACCGGGTACGACACGTTCGAGGACCGGCACGCTGAGACCAATCACGACGTCTGCAAGGCGTGCGGCGGCGAGGGCGTGATCCCGGCACGGACAGGCGAGACGCGGGAGGCGTCAGCCGTGCCGGAGGGTGGGCTAGCGCCCTCGCGACGGGATTGTGTGCTCGCGATCGCCGACGGCGAGGTGATCGGCGCGGGGCCAGTCAACGAAGCCGGCTCCTGGTTCGCCCAGGAGCCCGCGGTGACGGAGGTCGTGCGCATGCCCGCCGAGGCTGCCGGCCGATTCCTATTCCGAGCATGGCCCGGCCGAGCGGCTGCGCTGAACATCCTCGGCGAGACTGGCTCCGCCGTGGCGCTGTAGGATCATCGAATGGCGAAGATCATCGAACTGAAGCAATTCCGCCGCGGTAGCGTCCGGTGCCCGGCGATCGGGCTCGTGTTCCCGCAATTGTACCGCCGGCGTGGGGTGAACTGGACCTATCCGCCCGGCAAGGACGATAGCAATTTCGAAGAGCTCATTCCGGGCATTCATCCTGATATCAATTACACCCTGACCACCGAGGATGATGGCACCGTCGCCAATCCCGAGTGGGATCCCATCGAGCATCCCTCGCCCGAGTACGAGACCGGGTGGATCATCGTCCGGCATCACCAATCCCATGCCCACGTCGAAGGCTATCTGGATGGGTATGGCGACATGGTCGCCACGGACCGTCTCGGCAGAATGGTGTTCGAGACATCGACTGGTCTTTTCACGGTTCTGCAGCGTGATCCTCTCCCGGGACAACCGCAACCGCTCATCGCGTACGCGACGAAGGTCCCCCATCCGATGGTCGGGGAAGATCACTGGTACAAGGTGCTCGGCATCGATGGCGTCGAGCATGAGTCGAGCGTGCTCTTGCCGGACATCATGTTCTGACCGGCGAGGACGCCGGACGAGCGGCTCTTGCTTTTGACTCGACACCCTTCCCCGAATCGGCGTTCTTGCTTAACGCTTAAAGTTTCTCGGTCCGATTGGCCGATTTTCTGAAAACGTGTTCGGGGCAATGAACCAACGTGCGGTCGTAGTACCACCCACGGAACGGGCGATCGAGGCGCCAGGCGCCCTCATCGGCCACGACGCTGCGACTCTGCGTAATCGGCTGCAGTCGATCAGCTCCGGCCTGTTTCCACCGGACGCCGCGAAGACGCTTCGGCGGTTCGCGGCAAGCGAGGCGGCCAAGATCCTCGGGGTGACGGTTCAGCGGCTCAGCCAGCTGGAGGGCGACGAGGCCGTTCCGGACCCGGAGGTTTCGAACACGGGTCGGCGCTCCTACAGCCTCGATGACATCCATGCGATCCGGCTGCACCTAGACAAGGTGACGAAGACCGACCGGCGGTACGATCCCCGCCGCGAGGACGGCGAGCACCTTCAGGTCATCTCGGTCGTCAACTTCAAGGGCGGGTCCGGCAAGACCACCACGGCGGCGCATCTCGCGCAGTCGCTGGCGCTGCGCGGCTACCGGGTGCTGGCGATCGATCTCGACCCGCAGGCCAGCCTGTCCGCGCTGCTTGGCGTGCAGCCCGAGATCGACGTCGCGCCGAACCAGACGCTCTACGCCGCCATCCGCTACGACGACGACCGCCGGGCGTTGAGCGAGGTGATCCGCAGGACCTACTTCGCCGGTCTGGATCTGGTCCCGGCCAACCTCGAACTGCAGGACTTCGAATTCGACACGCCGCGGGCTTTGACCAGCCGGCAGCCGGGCGAACCGCTGTTCTTCGAGCGGATGGCGCGGGTGCTGGACGAGGTCGAGGCCGAGTACGACGTCGTGGTCGTCGATTGCCCGCCGCAGCTCGGCTACCTGACGCTCTCCGCGCTCAGCGCCGCGACCGCACTCCTGGTCACGGTCCACCCGCAGATGCTGGACGTCGCCTCGATGAGCCAGTTCCTGGCGATGGTCGAGGACCTGCTGTCCGTCATCTCGGAGCAGGGCGCCACACTGAGCTACGATTGGATCAGCTACCTGATCACGCGCTACGAGCCCCAGGACGGCCCGCAGACGCAGGTCGTCGGCATGCTCCGCGACCTGTTCGGCGATCGCGTCCTGACGAGCCCGATGTTGAAGTCGTCAGCTGTGTCCGATGCCGGGCTCTCGAAGCAGACCCTCTACGAAATGGGACGCGCCGGGGTGACGCGCTCGACCTATGACCGTGCCCTCGAGGCGGTCGATCTGGTCAACAGCGAGATTGAAGCCAAGATGCAGCGCGGTTGGGGCCGGGCATGAGCAGAAAGGCGAACCTCAGCGCCCTGCTCGCCGGCAAGACTGCGCCTGCCCCAGGGCCGCAGACGGACGCGCCGGCGGGGAACTTGGCAGCTGCCAAGATCACCCCTGCCCCCACTGACAAGCCCGACTTGGCAGCTGCCAAGAAAGCGCCGCCGGACTGGTCGGCGCGGCCTCGAAGCGGCGCGATCCGCGGCATGGAAGCGACGCTTCGGACGCTGGCAGACGGACCAGGGCGGCCCGAGGACGGCACGTCGGTCGTCGAACTGGATCCGACCCTGCTCGACCCGTCCATGGTCGTCGACCGCGTTGCCGATCCCGGTGATCCGTCTTTCGCGGCGCTCGTCGACAGCATGCGTGATGGCGGACAGCAGGTCCCGATCCTGGTGCGCCGACATCCGCAGAGCACCGGCCGGTTCCAGATCGCCTATGGGCACCGTCGCTGGCGCGCCGCAGCCGAACTCGGCCGGCCGGTTCGGGCCCTCATCAAGCCCCTGACGGACGATGAACTCGTCGTCGCGCAAGGCAAGGAAAACCTCGAACGGCGTGACCTCAGCTATATCGAGCGGGCACTGTTCGCCGCCCGCATGGAAGCCCAGGGGTTCAAGCGCGAGACGATCTGGTCCGCGATGGGGACCGTCGAGTCGGAGATCAGCCGGTACGTCGCGATCGTCGCCAACGTGCCCGAGCATCTCATCGCGGCGATCGGGCCGGCCCCGAAAATCGGGCGCCCGCGCTGGGTGGCTTTCAGCGATCGGTTGAGGGCGGTGGGCGCTGGTCTTGCCGAAGCCGCCGTGGCTGAGCCCGGTTTCGCAGAGAAGGCGACCGACGACCGGTTCGCCGCCGTGTTCGCGGCGCTGACCGCGAAGCCGGCAGCGAAGGCACAGAGGCCGCAAGTCTGGAAGGACCCCAGAGGTCGCAAGGTCGCGCGCGTCGAGCGCAGCGGCGGCCGCTTCATTCTGTCGATCGATGAGACGCTGGCGCCCAGACTTGGGCCCGCTCTGTTCGAACGGCTTCCCGAGATCCTGGCCGCCCTTGAGGCCGGCGAGGACGAACCCGTTCCGCAACGCGAACCGAAAGGAGACCGACCCCCGGAATAAGAAAAGGCCCCCCGAACCGCGTCCGGAAGGCCCTCTCTATTAGTCCTGGCAGACGTAGAGAATCATACCTCCCGGCACATCGTCAAGCGATTTGACGCCGACCCGTTTCGGCGAACGCCCGATCTTTGCCCGGCTTCGGCCACGCCATGATCGATCATTTCACGACGCCCTTTGGGCGGCGATCGCTGACGGCTGCGCAGATCCAAGCGCAGGCGAAGGCAGCCGCATGCCCGCCCGAGACCACCGCCGACAAATGGGCAGTGGTCCGCCACGTCTCGACGGCCCGCTGCGAACTGGGGTTGGCCGATCGCGCCATCGCGATCCTCTCGGCCCTGGTGAGCTTCCATCCGGAGACCAACCTCCAAGCCGGGGAGGGGGCACAACTCGTCGTCTTCCCGTCCAATGCGCAGATCCGGCTGCGCGCCCACGGCATCGCTGAGACGACCCTGCGGTACCACCTCGGGGCGCTCGTCGAGGCCGGCATCCTCATTCGCCGCGATAGCCCGAACGGGAAACGCTACGCCCGGAAAGGACAGGGCGGCGAGATCGCTGAAGCCTTCGGCTTCGACCTGACGCCGCTGGTGGCGCGTGCCGCCGAGTTCGCGGCAATTGCCGACCGGATCGCGGCGGCCGAACGCGCCGAGCGCCTGGCCAAGGAGCGGGTGAGTCTGAAGCGGCGCGATCTCCGCAAGCTGATCGAATGGGCGGCCGAGGCCGGCGCTGCTGGTCCGTGGGGAGCCCTGTCCCGGCAGCTTGAGGATCTGATCGACGGCTTTCCGCGCCGCCCGTCCGGCGAGGCCCTGGCGACGATGGATGCCGCGCTCGGCTCGCTCCTGACCGAAGCCCACAAGCATCTGGATGTCGTTGCGGAATCCACGATTCACGATGGCAATGCCAGCGAAACACGACGGCACCATCATAATTCAAAACCAGAGACCGTTAGAATCGAACATACAAACGGCGGGAGCCCAGAAGAACCGGTGGCGCCACAGGACCGAGAGGGCAGGGCCGGGTCGACGTACCCGTTGCCCATGGTGATCGAGGCCTGCCCCGACATCGTCGACTATGCTCGGGGTGGCGTCAGGACGTGGGGCGACTTGATCGATGCTGCCGAGCTCGTCCGCGGCATGCTCGGGATCAGCCCAACCGCCTGGCGCGAGGCTCGCGACGCAATGGGACCGGAAACGGCGGCCGTAACGGTGGCGGCGATCCTGCAGCGGGCCGAGCACATCCGAAGCCCAGGCGGCTACTTGCGGTCTCTGGTCGAACGAAAGCGGGGAGGGCTGTTCAGCCTGGGACCGGTCCTGCAGGCGCTGCTGCGAGCCCGCGATCCGGCGACGATGCACGCGGGGAGGGATAAGTTCGGCGTTCCGCGGCCGTCAGGGGTGCCCAGCATGGCCCCGCGCAGGGCAGGCGGGTAGGTTTTCGTCACGGGCAACGCCCGGCTCTGAAGGAGACCTGACCCATGGCCGATATGCACCGCAAGCTCGACATCAACCTGTACGACACGCACATCGGCATCTGGCAGGACGATGCGAACGATCCTTCGTTCCAGAAAGAGATCTTCGGACCGCTCATCCGCCTGCTGCACGATCACGGCTGGGTCGTCCGAGCCGACGGTCTGACGCGCTACCGGTCCCTGCGGCCAAACTATCGCCTCGGATGGCGTGGCGACTTGCGGGTCGCGATCCAAATCAGTGGGCGTTGCATTGAATTGGTTTTCTGGTCGGGGCTCGCCGAGCCGAGCAATCCGAACGGCCTCCGGTACGACTTCGACAAACGGAAGCGTGCCCCGTACCTCGACCGGGTCCGCATTGATCTGGAAACCCGGCGCATCCTCACATGGCTGCGCCAGCGCGCGGCGCTCACGATCTCGCCGCCGCGTCACGTCCCATGCGGGATCGGTTTTGGTGAGATGAGCGCCGACACTTACATTGATCGATCGATCCGCTCATCCGGCCACTACGTGCCGGAACTCGGGCGCGCACGCTTCTACAACGAGCCGCGCGAGCAGACGTCCGGGGACCGCCGGCAGCTCTCGCACGACTCCACCGTGTGGTTCCGCGACCGGAAAGGCCGCGTCCTGCGCGGGCGCGCCTTCTATAGCCTGGGTCAGAATTGGCTCGTCGCGGCGGGTCGCTGGGGCGTCTACCACGTCCAGCATTGGGATCTGTTCGTGGCGCCACCCGCGGACCTTCGCGGCAAGAGCAATGCGCGCGCGCGCCGCTCCCGCCTCGAGGGCGAGTTGACGAGGGCCTTGCGGCGCGACGACTACCGCCGCGCCGAGGTGCTGAAGCAGATCCTGTTCGGTAATGCCCCGATCTACCGGATCTGGTCGCGGAAGAACGACTGCTACTACGCGCCGAATTCGAGCGGCTACACGAGCGACGCCTTAGGCGCCGGCCGGTACATGCGCGACGAGGCTGAGAGCGAGGTCCGTCGTGTCCCGCACATCCTCAGTTTGGTAACGCCGGATGGGCGACACCTCCGGGCGGAAGAACTCGATCAGGCGAAGGCCGCATGACACCGGAAGAAATGACGGCCGCGCGCCATGCGCTCAGCAAGCTCTGGGGGCTCGGCCGTCTGCTGACCTACGGCGAGATGGCGCACATCCTCCGGCTCCGGCCGGAGAACGGGTCCGACACCGTCACCAAGTGGGAATCCGGGAGGTCGCCGATCAGCGGGCCGGTCTCGGTCGCGGTCGAGATGATGCTGGCCGGCGCGATCCCGCCGACGAAAGATGAGGCGCTGGCGCTGACCCATGCGCGCACCAGCCCGCGGGGGCCGTTGGGAGAGAACGCAGTGGGGTGGAAGAAGGGGCAGCGAGGAAAGCACGATGAATGACGGGGAGGCTCCTCAACCCGAAGACCGGATTGAAAACCATCGACCGTATCAATATCTCGCGGCATACGTGAAGTTACGCAACGACATCAGCGAAATATGGTATGACAAGTCCGCAGACGCACTAAAACACTCTGTTGAGTTTAGTAAGCTCATAATCACCAACCTTCAGATCATCAATGCAGGCGGTCTTCTGGCGGTGCCAACCGTATCGGCAAGCGTTCTTGGGCTGACCGGACTGAATCATACTGAAAGGTTGTTATACCTTGGTCTTCCGATGGCTGTTTTTGCCCTTGGGCTCCTGCTCGCTACCCTATGCTCCTACTTTACATACCGGAACTATCTCGCGCACGCGCACACAGCGGATGCCCAGGCATGGAGATCGACTCTTGAAGTAGAGAATGCGCTGCCGAACCTTGCACTTGATCGAATAGAGCAGACAATCAGAAACTTGGAGGAGATTGACAAGCTACAGCTGGGGAATCTGGCTGCTGTTCAAAATAATTACATCCGCGTCTTGGTCTGTGGGTGGCTATCGGTCACTTGCTTTGTAGCTGCTTGCATTATTCTGGCTTTGTTTTCAAAATAGGAATCTCAGCAATGCGCGATGACGCGGAGCAGGCAATTAACCGTGCCGAAGCCGTCTTCGTACTGATTGATCCGGCCTATGCCGGCCGCCTCCGTTACGTTGAAATCACCAAGGAGACCGCACTTCGCCTCGTCCTGGCGGATGCGCCCGGACGGGAGCTCCGACTGGATTGGGCCGACACGGCTCTGTATCTGTTGCCGCCTCTGGGCTGACGCGGCGCTCAGCGCCTCCCCCGGACAAGCGGCCTGTGCAGCCGTAGCGACGTAGTGACGACGCCCCAGATTTCGGCTTCGGCGATGTCCTCGATCGGTGTCGCCGGCAGATCTGGGCTGTCGAAGGACAGAAGCGCCCGGTTGCCTTTCAGGCGATAGCGTTTCAGCGAAGCGGTCCCGTCTATGATCGCGAGCACGATGTCGTCGTGCGCCGGGGTGACGCTGCGATCGACCACGACGATGTCTCCATCGTGGATGCCGGCGCGGATGACCGACGAGCCCGATACGCGCCATAGGAAGGTCGCCGGCGGATTCGGCACCAGCCAGCGCGGCAACCCAAGCGCCTCCTCCATGAAGTCGTCGGCCGGGGACGGAAACCCGGCGCACACGGCCGGCCCCATGAGGGGCACCTCGATCGTTCCGAGGCTGTCCACGGGTAGTTCGTCGTACGTGACGAGATGCACCTTGTTCTCCCTCGCAGACAGGAACACAACGGGAACAAGCAGCCGGCGGTTCAATGGTCAAGGCGGCCTTTGGGCAGCCTGTGGAAAGCGGGGACGACGATGGCGATCAAGACCACCCACCTCGTGCAGAGCTTCGTGATCAAGCGGAAGCGACTGGTGCCCGGCGACCAGCAGCTGGCGCCGACCGAAAGCGGGGCGCTGAAACGCGCCGAGGCCATGGCCGGGCGGATACCGGGAACGGCCGCGATCCGGATCATGGCCGACGATGAAACCGGCGAGTTGGAGAGCGCGACGATCCTCGGTCAGTTCGGCCAGGTGCCGGACGACTTCGCCGAGCAGCTTCAAGGCGGCTGAGATAGCTCGGCCCCGCCGCCCGATCTGATCACGGGCTGGCGGGGGAGCGCTTGAATCTCACCAGCGGGTTGGGCCGATACGCAACATGGCCCGGAGAGCATAAGGCCGGCGGCCGGTTAGCCCGGGATCAACGGTGCCGCCTCAAGCATGTGTCGGTCTGAGACGACCCGAGGCGTCGGCTGCTTGAGGCCGGCGTGTGGATAGCGGGGATTGCGGGCAAACCTCTGCGTGCCGTGAACCCAACTTCATCCATCCAACGTTGAGCACCCTGATCGTTCGAGGCCCACCGATGTTCGAGTTCTGGGAAAACGCGCCGGGCTGCTGGCGCTGGGCCTTCGTCTTCCGGGGCGAACAATTGGCGCGCGCCGAGGAAGACTACACGAGCCGGGGCAAGGCCGCGGCTGCTGCGGAGGTCTTCGCACGAGACGTCGATCGTGCTCGGAAGCGAATGGACGTTCGCTAGGTCCAGGAACGCCAAAAGCGCCCGCCACCTCGAAAGGCAGCGGGCGCTATCGCATCGTGACGGCGGAGATCGGACTTACGGCGGCGGCCGGCTCCCAGCCTCGACGCGAGGGCATTGCGAAATCAGCCCGGAGGCTGGCCGCGTCCTGTGTCGAGAGCGTCGATCCGGTGCTGCTGGCGATCGTTGAAAGCCCGGATGTGCTCATCGACGGAACCGCGAAGCATGCCGACGACCCGGTCCTGGGCCTCGAAGCGGCCGGTCAGCTCCGAGCGGGAGACGACGTTGTCCTCGAGGCGCTTCAGATCGGCGGCGAGCTGGTCGTTCCGCTTCTCGGCCCGCGCCTCGACCCGAGCGATGCGATCCCGCTGAAAGTCGTAGTCCCGCTCTTGGGCCCGCCAATGCAGTTCGTGCTCGGCACGAGTGACCTGGGTCGCCGCAACCTGCTCGGTCCGCTTATCGGCCCTATCCTGCATGACCTGAAGGGCGGTCTTCAGATCGGACATGCCGGAGGTGAGCGGCCAGAAGGCCAACCCACCGACGACGGTAAGGACCGTTATACCGACGCCGACAGCTGACCAGATCACACCCCAGGGCGTCTGGCCCCGGCGATCGAGCTTGTCGCTCAAGCCAGTGACGGCCGAGGCGACGCTCTGCAGGGTGCCGACAATGCCCTCGACCCGTGTTTCCAGCGCCGAGAGGCGGGAGTCGGAAGTCGGCTGCATCTGTTGCTGCTGCATCTGCTGAGGATGCTGGAAGGACTGCTGGGTCATGTCATTGAGCCCCCACGGGCAAAAAGACCCCCCGGCCAATGACCGGAGGGTGCGCGCCGATGTTTCGGTCGAGCGGGTGCGGAATTCTCGCGAAACCTTCGCGGGAGTTGTGACGGCGGTCGCGCCGGTTATCTCGTGAAGATCTTGCGGACGGTGCCGGCGATACCCGTCACACCGATCACGGCCATGACGATCGCCCATTCCATCTTGTCGTAGGGCTCGGGCAGAGCGGCCACACGCCAATGGAACAGGAAGGTCGAGTCGAGCACGATCGCGCCGAAGTGCAGCATGCACAGCGCGAAGGCGAAGGGGATCATCCATGCGGTCCACGGCGAGAGGTGCTGGGCCGCCCGCTCGGCCGCGATCACCTTCCGCTCCTCGACGTAGGCCGTGAGCTGCGCCTGGGCGACCGTCGTATCACCGGTGACGTTCTGGCCGTTCGTCAGAACGCTGTTGTCGGACCGCTTGCCGAGGTAGTCGAACAGCTTCCCGATGACGCCGGGAAGGCCAAGCACGAGCGACGCGAAGAAGCCCATCAGCGTGGTCCTTCGCCGGGTCCGGCCGGCCGCGCCGCATCGCGGATGCTCTTCAGCACCGGCGGCAGCGCCAGGCGCGCAAGGGTCAACACCGCGCCGATCTTCACCCCGTACTCGGGCGGCAGAATCAGCGACCAGTCGAAGCCGACCACCGCGTTGAGGATGTCCGGCAGCGAGAACAGAAGGGCGAGCAGGTAAATCCGCACGCCGACGAGGCGCGCGTTGATGCGCTGGACCATGTTCATGTCAGACGTCCTTTCGCGACAGGGCGGCGTGGAGACGCGACCAGAAGCCGGGCGCGTTGTCGTTGGAGGCCGGCGGCTCGACATCGGCCTTCGCGACCACCGGCACGGTCACGGGCTTTCCGAGAGCTCCAGGAAGACGCGCGGCGGTCAGCGGCATGCCGCCGGCGACGAGCGCGGCCTCGATCGTCACGGCGTAGCCCGCGATCAGCGCGGCCTTGTCCGTGCCGTTCACGGTGCGGCGGGCGCCGACGTAGTCGCAGCGTGAGCCCGCGATGAAGTCCTCGAGAGCTCTGCCGGTGAAGTCGCCCTTCAGCGACAGGCCGCGCGTCACGCCCTCGATCAGGATCTGCGCGGACACGTCGGGCAGGAGCGCCAGGTCGGGATTGCCGGCGAGGTCGAGCCCGAGGAGCGCACCCATCTTGCGATAGTTGTCCTCGTGCGTGAGCTGCACGTCGCCGCGGCCGTAAAAGGAGCGCCCGGCGGCGTTCGGCAGCGCGTAGTTCCGGCTGATCCGTCCCGACGCGAGCAGCCGCGCGACGGCGGCGCGCGCGCTGGCATCTGAGACGGCGAAACCCTCGCGCACCGGCAGCATGCGCCGGCCGGTCTCGTGGAAGCTCGTCGCCAGGATGTAGGCGAGGTGGCGCCGGTCGAGGATCAGCGCGTGGAGGAAGAAGGCATCGAGCAGCCGGTTCACGCCGTCGACCTGCGACTGGGCCAGCGCGCCGAACAGCGGACGGACGCCGTCGAAAAACTTGCCGCGATCGAGGCGCGCGAAAGCGCCCGCGTCGGTGGACGTCGCCATGGTGGTCTCCGATTGTCGGGTGGGCCAGTTTTGATCGCGGGCGGGCGATCTGATCCAATGCGCTGAAAATAACGTTTCAGATCAGAAGCTTAGCGATTGACCGAAGTGGTCTATTTTTGACGGGATTTTGATCGGTTGGCCCGGTAAGTCCCGAACACCCGGTCCCAGGCCGTCGTGACGACGCCGAAATTCGCCTCGACGCCGCAGTGATGCGCGGCGTGGCGCAGCTTCAGCGCGTAGAGCGGATGCCCCGGCGCGATGGTCCAGTGATGCACGGCGTGGTGGACCGTGATGTAGCCGAGGTAGCCGAGCGCGAAGCCGGCCAAAATCCCGGCCGGGAGGACGAGGGCGAGCCCAGCGAAGACCGCCAGCGAGTGCCAGGACGTCACGCCGGTGCGGCCGCACGGCTTGGCGTGGTGCGCGTCGTGCGCAGCCCGGAAGCCCGGCACGCGGTGGAACAGCACCCGGTGGATCGCGTACTCGGCGAGCGTCCAGGTGAAGAGGCCGGACACAATGCCGACGAGACCGGCATCACCGAGAACGATGAGCAGCAGGGCTAGGACCGGCATCGTGACGAAGTCGGCATAGTAGGCCAGGCGCGACATACGCTTACTCCTGTCGCACCGGCGCCCAATGGTCGGGCCCCGGTGCGGGTGGCTCAAAACACTTTCGCCAAGATCACGGCGGCGACGATCGCCACGATGGCCGTTACGGTCGCGAAGCGGGGGTGGGCGGCGACCTGGGCGACAAGCGCGCGCAGGCCAGATTTGGCGGCGGTACCTGCGCCGGCGGCGGCCTCGGTCTCGATGGTTTTGAGGTCCATGCTGGTTCTCCTTCAGGGGGCTTACGGCTGCGGGAGCGCCAGATGACGTATCCCGCGCCGATCTTTGGATTCCTGGGGCTCAGCCGCCGTGCGCTAAGCCGACGCGACAGACGCCGGCGCAGCCGATCGCCCGCGCCGCCCCGGCCGAGAGATCGATCGCGCGTCCCTTCACGAAGGGACCGCGATCGTTGATCCGCACCAGCACCGAGCGGCCGGTGGCTTCGTTCGTCACGCGTATCCGGGTGCCGAACGGCAGTGTCTTGTGCGCGGCGGTGAGGGCGTTCTGGTCGAACCGCTCGCCGTTGGCAGTCTTCCGGCCGTGGAAGCCGGGTCCGTACCAAGAGGCGATGTCGGCGTGAGCGGGCGCGACGCTGAGCAGGGCGCAGACGATCGCGGCCCGCAGCGCGAGGCGCTGCAGGAGCATCGGGGATCTCCGATTTCAGTTGAGGGGAGGGGCCTCAGGGGCCGATCGCGAGAACGCTGACGGTCAGGCCGGCGCCGGCACGTTTCTCGGGCATGCCGCCGATCGCGATGGTGTTGGGCAGGTTCACGAAACCGGATGCCGCAACGAGGGTCCGGCCGGTAGTGATCGCGACGGCCGAGTTTGCAATCGTCGTGTCGGCCGACAGCGCCGAAGCGAGGATCTTGGGAACCGCCGTGAACCCGGCCTGCGACAGGTCCACCGACCAGGCGCCGGTGGACGTGGTGCTCGCTTCGCCAATCCAGAGCTTGCAGGCCGCAACGACGCCCGAGGCGCCGTAGGCGGGGATTGGGATCGTGTCACCGGCCGGCATCTCGGCGAGGCCGGTGGCCAAGAGGGCGACCGGCTTGCGCTGTGCCATGGCCGTCGACCTCAATTCCGGGAGACAGGCTCGCCGCGGGTGAACTGGAGCGTGTTGGCGTCGAGCACCTTGCCGACCTTCTGCCAGGTCTGACCGGCTGTCGCGGCCCCGGCTGTGGCGACCGCGCCGGGCGTCGAGGGCGACAGGAATGCGTCGCCGACGGTCAGGCCGGTGAAGCCGGGCACGACGCCGCTGCCGAGATAGACGCGGGCGGTGCCGTTGGCCGCAACCGGTCCGAGAACGTAGCCGTCAGCCGGCTTGCCCTGCGTCGAGCCGTCGGCGTTGCGTGCCGTCGCGGCGCCGCTGTTGGCATAGACGTTCACGAGGCACGGACCGGCCAGCGCCTCGGAGGCCGGCATGTCCTTGATGTCCGCCGCGACGCCGGGCGGCATCATGGTCGGATCCCAGGTGCCGGTCGTCGGATCGAGGGCGGGGATCTTACCGGCATTGGCTGCGCCGCCGGTGGTGACGGGAACGGCCTCGGCGAGTGACGTAGCGCCCTGCACAAGGAAACGCTGGACAGCGGCCATGAATAGCTCCGGATCAGGATGCGAGGATGACGGCGGGGCCGAGCGCCAGGATCAGGCGGCTCGGTGTCACGAAGGTGCCGACAGGGAACCGGAACCCGGCCTCCGGCGGGATTTGCACGAGCGTCCCGGCCGGCCCGAGAAAGGCCGGCCCAGGCGCGTAATTCCACGACGGCTCCTCGACGGGGCCGCAGGTCAGGACGTCGACGGTGGCATCGGCGAGGGCGGCGCCGAGCGTGAGGCCGAGGACGCTGTCGGCTTGTCTCGGGTCGTCGCAGGACGCGAGCGCGACGCGCCCGGACCCGGTTCTTCGCACGAGGCGGTGGCCGCCGAGATCGCCGTCGGCGATCAGGGCTTCGACCGGCGAGCCAACGGGGCGCCGGGCGAGCGTGGCCGCGAGATAGCCGAGGCAGTCTGCGGCCGTGGCATAGGCCTGCTCGTCGAGGCCAGTGATCAGCCCGTAGGGCGCGCAGACGATCACCTCTCCGGTGGTCGCGCGAGCAATACTGATCTGGCCATCGACGCGCAGGCTCGCGATCAGCTCTCGCGCCTGAAAGATGCTGGTGTCGCCGCTGATCCGGACGCCCCCGAGCGCCGCGTCGTAACCGACCGCGATCATGTCGAGGATCCCACGAACGTGCTCTCGGGATAGACCAGGACCGAGCGTTTCAGGATGTGGATCGGCACGGTCGAGGTCAGGAACAGGGCCGCCCCGTTCGCCATCACCTTGTCGAGCGTCTGAAACTCGACCACCAGCGTGACCCGTTCGGGATCGGGGTCGCCGGCGTCCTTGAACAGGTCGGCCGTGTCGGTCGCCAGAGGCGGCGTCGAACCGGGAACGACACCGGCATCCACGTCGAGGAGGATCGTGCCGTTGGCCTGCATCGAGCGGACCAGCAGGTTCACCTGGATCTTGAAGCGGTCGGCGAAGGCGCGGCCCCTGACACGGGCGCCGTCCCACAGCGTGAGGCCCGCAAACGGGGGGTTGAGATACAGCGAACTCAGGGCCGGATCGGGCGTGAAGGCGATCGGCGTGCGGGTCCGCTGCGCGAGGAGGTCCCCCGGTTCGCGCACCGTTCGGCTGTAGCCGACCTGACCGCCGCCGATCGGACCGGGCGGGCCTTGCGGTCCATCCCGGCCCGGTGGCCCCTGAAACAAGGCTCGCTCAGCTTCGCTCAAGCCGCGCGCGGGAGACGGCGGAGGCGCCCGCCGCGCCCACGCCGGCACGTTTCCAGAGGTCGCACCCGGAACCGGCCGCACCGGCGACGCCGGCTGCCCGAAGGGTGGCGCGGACACCGCGGCACCCAAGCCAAACGATCGGGGATCGGGCATCACGGCCTCGGGTGACGGTGGCGACGATTGGAGGGGCCCAGTCCTTCAGCCGCCTACCGCGACCGAGGGAGGGGGATTAGACTTGGCCAGTCGTCTCGCTCGGTTGCCCGCCTTGCGGGGTGACGGCGGGTCGGGATCGTCAAATCGACGATCCCGACCCGCTTGGCCTTACGCCGGCGTGGCCAGCAGGAGGGCGGGGAGCGCTGGGCGCATCATTGATAGGCCGCCTCTGGACACAATCGTCAGCCGCCCGCCGTGAGAGTAAGCGATTTCAGCGTCCCGCCATCGTTATAGTAAAACTTCACCGTCCCGGTGGATGTATTCTTCCAGAGCAAGAACTGGCCTGCCGGGATGAAGCCGGCGGTCGCGTCTGATCCGAGCCGGAACGATCCGAACCGTGGTCCCCACGCGCCTTTGCCGACATATTCGACCGTGACGTCGATGTCCGTGCTGTCGCTCGGCGCGAACGTGATAGCGTTGCCGGCAATGGCCCCTTTCAGCGTCATGAAGTTGGCCATGCTCGCGACAGGCAAGACGCTAAGCGCCCCAAGGCCGTTGGTCGCCTTTCCGACTTTTACCGAGCCGAGAAGCGGGTCCAGCGCCTCCGATCCGGAGAAGCGCGTCGCCTGCAACACGGGCACCTCGATCGCCGCGATCCCGAGGGCGTTCATGTGGTTGAGGGTGTTGCCACCGCCGGCCGTCGTGTTGGTATAGGTCTCGAAGTCCGTAACCGTCGGCGTGTAGGTTCGCGAAACGCCGAGGGTCGCAGATGCCACCGTCGTGCTGACGCCAGCCACGTTCGAGCCGACACCAGCAATCGACGGGGTGAATGGCCCGCCGAACAGGGGGACCAGTTCGCTGTAGACCTGAACCCCGTTCCACAGCACGGTCAGAACGCCCGCTTTGACCTGCACCTCCAGCGCAAGATCGCCCGCGCCAGAGGCAGGCACACCGCCGACGATGAAGCCGGCGTAGCTGCGCCCTGTGCCTTCGTAGACCTGGAGCGTGAGGTTGCCGCTGCCGCTGTCCTTGCCCAGGACGAGGATGTTGTCGGACCTGTTACCGATCTGAACCGTGAGGTTGGTCAGGTTCGACCATAGGCTCGACCCCTGACCGGGGAATGTCGCCTTGAGATCATAATCGCCATCGGTCTTGCCGAGCGTAACGGGCAAGGACAGTCCAGCAACACCAACCACGGATTGCTGCATGCGCTGGTCGACCGGGTCGACACCGTCGCGCATCAGGCGCTGCCAACGGTTGAAGTCGATCAGGCCGAGCCCCTTGGCGCGGGCATAGGTGCGCAGGAAGCCGGCCGCGACGTAGCGGGGCTCCTGACCAAGCGGGTAGCCACCAAAAGAGCCAACCGGGTCATAGGCGGTCTGCTTGTTGGTGATCAGCACGACGTCCGGAACTTTCGTCCACCCGGCGATCGTGTCGAGCACGGTGTGGAAGGCGTCGAGATTGATCGGCGTGGCGTCGGGGTTCATTCCGAAGTTGAGGAACAGCAGATCGGGGCTTTGAGCCTGGACGAGGCTAAGCCAGTTCGCCGAGGTTGGCGTGTACCAGGACGGGAAGTTGGACGTCGCCGCACCGGCAGCGGAAGTCCAGGTCTGCGACGCCACGGCCCGGTTGACGAAACTGATGCTCTTGCCGGGGTTGTCCGCCTTGATCCTGCGGATGATCGTCGGCCACATGTACTCCGTCGTCGCGATCTCGTCGGCGGTGTCGGTGCTCGTCGAGTCGCCCATGATGACGACTTTGGCCGAGCCGGCAGCCAGAGCCTTTGCGAACTGCTTGAGATGCTGGCTCGGGATCAGGTCGGTGCTAGGCGGCGGTGTCGTTCCGCCCGTTAGCGGCGTGACTTGCCTGTAGCTGGCTCCGGTCAGCCGGCCTTCGCCCACGAGGATCGTGCGCGACAAGCCTTTGCCACCCTGACCGATCGCGGGCGCGTAGTACAAGCCCGGCGGGAAATAGAGGTAACGGTAGCCGTTGGCTGCGGCATAGGCATCGGCCGAGACCAGCGCCGCGCTGTCGTCGGTCGCGCCGTCGCCCTTGGCCCCTCGGTCTTTGACGTTCAACCAGTCAGATGCACGAACGACACTGCTACGAGCAGTGTTGCCGTTGCCGGCGACAAAAGGTGTTTGAGATCCGAACGGCGGAAGGCTTGAACCCATAGCTCAGCCCTCCCGCGCGAAAGCGAAGGTCGTCATCGGTCGGTCTCCGGGCATGGCGAGAGAGCCCAGCGGCACGAGGCGCGGGCGGATCAGACGTTGAGGGTCAGGTCAGGCGTTGAGGGCGATCAGCCCTTCAGGACGAAGACGGACGATCCGCTCGCCGAGATCGCGAAGATGTCGACGAGCGTGACGAGGCCGGTGTCCCAGCCACGGCTCCCGCCCTGGTCGCCGGCGGTCGGAGCCGCCGCGAAGGGCATCCCCGAACCGACGACGGCAGCGGCCCCGAAGCTCGCGGTGAACAGGGTGGTCCCGTTGTTCGTAATCTCGAAGAGGCGGTCGCCCGCGCTCGCGATCTTCGTCGAGGTGTTGGCAGGGAGCGCAATCGTCGACCCGGCGAGGTTCGCGGAGGGGCCAACGACCGGCAGCGGGTTGTTGGCAGGCGTCCCGACCCGGATCGACTTGTTGCCGATCGCCGCCCGCATCAGGGCCGTGACGGGGCCGTTGGTGATCGCCGTGGTGGCGCGAACCCGCACGGCCTTGAGGCCGGTGGCCGTGCCCTCATAGATGCCGGGTGCCGTGAAGGTGGAGACGGCAGGACCACCGCCGTAGGGCAGCAGGGACATCGCGGTGGCGTCGGAATAGTCACCGAGTGCCGAGCCTTCGATGACGATCGAGCCGGTCCATGTCCCTGTCGGAAGGGCCAAAATGATCGTGTTGCGGCCGGACATCTCGACGGAGACGGTGTCGCCGACGAGCGAGAGCGCGCTCGAGGCTTCGCGCGGCGGCGTCAGGACGCTCAGCAGGCCACCCGATACAGTACCCGCCAGCGTCCCAAGGTACCCGAGCGAGCGCTTGAACAGGGCGACGAAGGAGAAGGCGCCCCCATCCGACGTCGCGGCCGTGTCGGCCTGCAGACCGAAGTTCGTGGCGAAGGGGCCGTCCGAGGACAGTACCACCGGGAGGGATTGTGCCGCCGGTTTCGTGCCGAGGGATGTGGGAAGCTGGCTTGTCGTCGCGAGCGTGCCCAGCGCCGTCAGGATGCTCGTGAGGGTCGCGGCCGCGACGTCCTGCTTGGCCGCCGTCGAAGCGCCCTGAGGCAGGCTGAGCGGCGCGGCGAGCAGCGCTCGGATCGCTTCTGCCTTGGTAGCTGTGGTGGCATCCTGGGCCGCGAGGTACTTCAGGACGGCGACGGCCGTGGCCGACGCGGCCGAACCGTCCCAGGCCGCATCGGACGCCTTGCCGAAGCTCGTCACGAACACGCCGTTCGTCGCGAAATCCACCGGCAGGCTGTTCGAGGACGGCGCCGGACCTTGGGCCGGGACCTTGCTGGCGAGCGACGCGAGGTCTGCGTTCTGCATCGTCAGCGTGCCGGAGACCGGCACCGGGTTGCCGGTGTCGTTGCTGATCTCGACCTGATTGGCGACGGTAATGTTGCCGTCGACGTGGATCGTCGCCCCGCCGACATCGACCGGGATGCGCTGGCCGGCCGGCGCGGTGACGGCCAGCGTGCCGGCGAGGAGCGCGCGGACCTGCTCGTTCTTGGCGAGCAGCGTTGCGAGGGCCGCCTCAATCCCCGCTTCGGTGGCGAGCGCCTGCAGCACGGCCAGAGCCGAAGCCTGACCCGCCGCGGTCGCGAGCCCGGCAGTCTGCGCGTCGAGGGTGACGTGCCCCGGCGTGGCCTGCGTGAACAGCGAGGCTCCGGCTTCCGTCGAGGGCACCGAGCGCGGCGCGCGGATCGGTACGCCGGACGGATCCAGCCCGAGATCCGCGTCGGCATAGATCACCGGCGCGCCGAGCGCGTTTTTGTAGACAGTCCCCGTCATGGGTCAGATCCGGCAGATGAGAGGGGCGAAGCCGGTCATGGTGAACCGGTGGAAGTTGAGGTTCGGCGGCGCGAGCAGGTCGGCGTTGAGCGCCGTCACGGCGTCGATCTGAGCTTGCAGTTCGGCGACGCGTTGATCGGTGTAGGCGGTGTCCGTCGGACCCTGCGGACCGGTGGTCAGCGCCGGCAGCACCACGCCCGAACCGGGCTGGCCGGCCACGAGGATCTGCGTGAAGGCCGCCTGCTGCCGAACCAGGGCGCTGTCGGTGGCCGGAAGAACCCGGACCGATGACCGCCCGAGCCATTCGTCGATCGTCGACCCCGTCACCGTCCGGTGAACGTCGAACACGAGCGTCGTCGGGGTCGAAGCGAGCCAACCCCCGCGCGCCGCCTTCGGGACCGATAGGATGAGACTGTCCGTCAGCCCGTTCGTGTCCGCGATCCAGGTGATCGCACCGTTCGCACTATCGAGCGCCACGGCCTCGGGACCGCCGAAGCTGCCTGTCATCGTGGCCGTGAGCCGCGATCCCGTCAGGTTCAGGGGAACGACGAGTGGGACAATGACCCGCCAATCCGCGGTATCGAGGCATGTAGCGGGCATGGAAGACCTTCAGATCGACTTGCTCCCGCAAGGGACCGGGAATACCGTCGTGACTAGCGCGGCATGGCACGGCACCGTTCGGCGTGGCATGGCGAGGCACGGCGCGGCGAGGCTGGGTCGGGTCTGGCGTGGCGTGGTAGGGGTGAAGAGGTCGGCGTGAGCCGGCCTTTTCCGCTTTTTGGAGCTACCGACCGTCGTCGCCCTGCCAGAGGGCCTGATCGGCCTGTGCGGGTCTGGACATGGTGGATCTCGCATGAACGACTGCGCGGGCGCGCGGGCGAATGCACTCGATCCGAGCGCCGCTACGCCTCGGTGTTGCCGGCGCCGGGTTCGAGGAAGGACCGCGTGCCGTTGGTGACGGCCGACCGTGTGCGCGGACTGCGTTGCTTGGTCATGGGTCGCGCCTTGGCGTCCCCACTGTCTCTGATGTGGTCGAGCGATCAGTCTTCGAATAGTTGATCGTATCAAGCAGGGCGGGCGGTGACTGATCGGGATTGGCAGTAAAGGCACGGCCCTGCGCCAAGGCCGAAGCAAGCAACTGGATATGGATGCCACGAGGTCTTTTGAACCGTCCAGATGCTGCTATTTTTTTCTCCAAATCGTCTGACATTTTCACCTATCTTAACCAAAATTGCGGTCAACGAATTTGTTCGTTGCGCCTGAGTTGTCGATAATACCTCCGGTGACGAGGTTTCTGGCGCTATTCTCAGTCACCCAGAAGTAATCACCGCATCCAGAGTCTAAGCGAACGCCAAATCCCTGCTTGGCCCCAGGCTGAGAGAAGTCGACGTTGAACTTGTTGCGGCTGATGTGAAAATCGGCATTGCCAGAACCGCCCACGCGAACGCCGCCGCTGCCGTTAATCGAAATATTGCAACTTTCGATGTTGAAGTTTTTGTTGTTGTTGTTGACTGCAAAGCCAATGTTTCGGCTTGCGCCAATGTCGCAGCCTATGAACTTGAGGCCGTCAGTGCTGTCCATCTGCACGGCGTTGCCGCCATGGTTCCAAGACCAGCATCCGATGTACATGCTCTGTGCGATCTGCGAGAGCAGCATCCCCTCGTGCGACGTATCCCAGAATACGTTCGCATAGCGGTTGTAGCCTGAGCACTGACCACGGGTGAGGCTCGGCGAGCCAATCGTCTTGGCATAGAGCCCGCCGATGAAATCGCCGTCGCTGAGGATGATGGCCTCGCAGGCCCCGACCTGTCGCAGAGAACCAAGGCTGAAGTCGTAATCAATTGAGCTGATGGTGCCGACGGCGCCTGATGTGTTGCCCGTCACCGTCGTGCCAGCGGCCAGCTGGTTCGGGATCAGCATTCGGTACTGCGATCCAGTGAGCTGGATGATGTTCAAGCCCGTGTAAGGCGAGCCGGAGATCGTCAGCCCCTCGCCGGCCTGGAATGTGCCGTTGACGCTTGAGAAGTTGATGGTGTCGCAGATTGAGGCAGTAACGAACTGCGAGAGGAACACGTCGTTTGAGTTCTCGATGTAGACGGCGGTCTCTCGGCCGTCCGACACGCCGAAATCATAGCCACGGACGCCCGCACTGTTCTTGACTGATATGCCTCGGTAGGCGGTCGAGATGTTGATGTCGTTGAAGTAGCCCGACACCTGCATGTCGAGGGCAACGCCAGCGGTCGGGCGAACCGAGAGCGACACCGGCCCCATGTCGATCCCGGAGATGCGGGAGCCGGGAACGCCGGTGGTGCGGATGAAGTTGGTGGTTCCCGTCGACCAGCGCACGCGGGTGATCGCTCGGCCCCGGCCGACGAGGCTCTGCCCGCGGGTGGCCACCAGCGTACCGCCAGCCGCACGATACTCGCCGGCGCCCATCAGCCCGAGGCCATTGTTTACGAGGGCGTCGATCGCCTTCTGAGTGGCCGCGATGCAGTCGGTCGTCGTGTTCTTGAAGCCGTGAAACCAATCGACTTCGCAGACCGCGAGCCCAGCGATGGAGCCACCGGCCGACAGGTCGAAGATCTGATAGGCACCTGCAGTCAGACCCGCCGTGAAGGTGACCGTGACGCCGTTGTCCGGCTTCAGCATCACGCCACGCGGGAAACGATAGTGAGCCGAGAGGGTGATGTTGGACGAAATCCGGATCGTGCCGGGCTTAAGTAGCCATTCCCCGAAGCCTTGAAGCGCATCGGCGAACGAAAGATTTGCGGCATCGTCGGCCGTACCATTAGCGACCAGATTATTGAGAACAGGCGCCTTGGCGGCCAGAGACGCGGCTGTCGCCGCAGCATCGGCTGCTCCAACGTCGCTGGCGATGAGATTTATTGACGATCCGGATTTGCCATTGACCGTCGTCGGATTGCCTTGAGGCCCTTGCAGGCCCGCAGCGCCAGTGGCGCCTTGCGGTCCTTGCGCGCCCTGTGCTCCAGCCGCGCCGGCAGGCCCTCGAATTTGGCCGACGTTGTGCCAGTTGCCGCCGGGGCCGGCGTCGTTGCCGGAGGCGGTGTAGACGTAGCCGTCGCCGCTGGAATAGCCGGTCCCGTTCGACGTCATCAGGTAGACGTCGCCAAGCGTGTTGCCGGACGACGGAAGGTCCGAGGGGGTAGCCCGCGATCCTTTGATCGTCGTTCCCGCGCCTTGGTCGCCCTTCGGGCCAGGGTCGCCCTTCGGGCCAGGGTTGCCCTGCTGGCCGGGGTTGCCGCGCTCGCCACGCTCGCCCTGCAGACCGCGTTCGCCCTGGCCACCGGGCAAACCGGGGGCACCGGCGCCCCCAGGGAGGCCGCGTAGGCCCGGGGCGCCGCCGCCGAGCACGACCTGAGGCACGACGCCCGCGGAGGACGCGCCCAACACGTACGGCATGCCGGAACTCTCGAAGACAGGGGGAGGCGCGCGTGGAAAAGCCCGGGGCGATTGGGCCGGGACGCGCGGCTTGCGGTCGGGCAGAAGCTGGCCGTATGGACCGCCCGAGGGGCGGTCAGAGCAGGTAGACGACGGCCTCGACGAAGGTCAGCGGACCGTAATAAGCAACCTTGCGTCGGTCATCGCCGAACGCGAGGAGCTCGTAGACGTAGTCGCCCGGAAGCAGACGTCCTGATCCCATCGTTGTGTAGGGGACCATCAGACCGGGAGCGCCAGTTCCGTTGCCCTTCACGATGAGGGGATCGGAATTGTCCGTTGGGTCGGACAACGCCTCGAAGATCAGCCGTTGGATGGTGTCGGCGCGCCGGACCTGCAGCACATAGCTGATGCCGGTGTCGTTGATCGTCGCGGGCGTCGGCTGCACCGCGAAGGCGTCGCCAACCCTGAACGGGGTCGAGCCCGGTGTGACCGTCAGGACGAGACCGCCGGCGGAGAGTGGTGCGCCGGCGTATCCCAGAGCCGTGACGGCGCCGTTGGGATCGGTGACCGTGATGCCGACGAGATTGTCGGTCGAGGTCACCACGACGGCGTGGCCGCCCAAGGGCGTGCGGGGTTCGACGCTCTGGACGCTGACGGACCCGTTGCCGGTGTTGCCGCTGCCGACAACGACGCCCGCGGTGCCGGCTTGATATAGCGGAAAGCTGTCCGTCCAGTCGTCGTTGAGCGCGACGCGCAGGGGCTGGTAACGCGGCTGGATCGCCAGGATGTTCGTCACGGACCGGCCTCAGGCGACGAGTTCGTTGGCCCGGATCAGCAGCGCATCGACCTGCGCCGGGCTGTAACTGCGCGCCGCGATCATCGCTTGCGTCAGCGGGTCGACGCGACGGATCTCGGTGGCCAGATCCCAGTCCTCTTGGAGGTCGGGATTGGACGCGAGCGCTGCCTTTACCGCTGGCCATTCCGGCTCCGGAAACACGGCCAGCTCCCCGGTCTCGGCCAGGGCGCGTTTCAGTCCGAGCTTCGAGGCCGAGGTCGGCACGACGACAACGACGGGCGGCGGCGGTGGGGCCGCAAAGCCGTCATCGGTCGCAAGCCAGCCGATGGCGATGTCCGCCACGTGGGAGACGTCCCGGACGTCGAACAGGTCGTGCGGCCATGCGTCCTCGCCTTCGGACAGGGCGTGCACGATCCCGCTATTCACGAGCGCGAACAGAGCCATGCTTCAATCCTCAGACGGTAAGGGTGACGCGGCCGGGCGAGCCGTTGCCGCCGGGATAGTTGCCCGACGAACCGTTGCCGCCGACGCCGGGGGCGGTCGACGTGTTGCCGGCCGCGCCGTAGTTGAAATTCGGGGATCCGCCGGCGCCCGGGGACGCGCCGCCGACGCCGCCGAGATAAGATGGTCCGACGGGGAGGCCGTAGCCGCCGGCATCGCCGTTGTCGTTGATGTCGCCGCCCGACGCGATGCCGCCTGCCCCGAACTGCGAGTTGTTGGCGCCGGACGTCGAGAAGTACCCACCACCACCGCTCGTCGCTGCGCAGAGGGTCTGCCCGGCGTTGAACGTGGTACTGTTGGCATCGACAACCGATCCGCTGGCGACCGTGATCGAGGTGGTGCCCCCGGCCGCTCCGTTCTGCGGGGACGCACCACCGGCACCGCCTGCCCCTCCAGCGCCAACGACGATCGTCAAAACGGTGTCGACGACCGCTGTGGCCACCTTCTGAGCATTGCCACCGCCGCCGCCGCCGGAACCCGCTGAGGTCGAAGCGTTGGCGCCGCCGCCGCCTCCGCCTGGACCGCGGCATTCCCGGACCAGGAACGTGCGGTTCGCTGGGATCGAGAGCGAGTAGGAGCCAGGTGTGATGTACTGCTTCGGCGAGGCGCCCGGGATCTTGAGCGTGTTGATGTAGGTGACGGTCGGACCGTTGCCGGAATTGGTCAGACGAAGCTCGGAGCCGTTGTCGGCGAGGATGATTTCGGCGTTATCCAGCCAGTCGCCGACCTGGATTGGCGTGCCGTCGAACCGCTTCACGGGGCGCGTGCCGAGGCCGTCGAGATTGGCCGTTGTGCCGCCGTTCGCCGAAGCCAGGGCCGTCGTGATCGTGTAGAGCGCCCCCTGCTCGTAGGCGGTGATGTTCGGGGCGACGTCGACGACGAGGTTGGTGGCCGTGGCGGCCCCGCCAGTCGCGACGACGCCGGTGTGGACCAGCTGCAGCGAGGGGACTGTCTGCGCGAGCTCGGATCGCGCCGCGGTCCGGAAGCGCCAGGCGCCGCTCTTGAAGACGACCTCGATGATCTCGCCCGAGATGTCGCCGGCCTTGAGCGCCGCGCCACCACGGGTGACGACGGCCGCGGCCGCATTCCCGTTCAGCGCCAGCGTCACGGCGCCCGTGTTCGTGTTCGGGCAGAACAGGCGCACCGCGAGGCCGTCGATCAGCGCGGCCGGGGCCGGGCTGACCGAGGCGGTGAGGTCGTTGGTGCCCGTGGCGACACCGTAGACCCACTTGCCCGACTGAACGGCGGTCGGCAGGCCCGGCAGCTTCGTCGGGATGAAGGGCGCCGACGCGTGCTGGACGATGTTGCCGGCCGTGATCGTGGTCTGACCGGCGTTCAGCGTGACGATGAACAGCGGTGCCCAGCCCGCATCGGGGGAGGGCGGCTGCTGGGTGCCGGCGGTCGCGGCGATACCGGCCTTCACCTGGACGGCAGCGGCGCCGCGGCGGGCGGTGTTCTGCGCGGTGCCGGCATTGCCCGGACCGGCGAAGGGCTGCGCCGGGTTGGCGGCGTTGTAGTACGGCAGCACCTTCGCGCCGTCATCGACGTCCTGGTACTGGACCTCGACGAGGAAGGCCTGCGAGTAGCCCGCCGTGCTCGGGGGCGCGAAGGTGAGCGCAGTGGCGTCGAGCGCCTTGCCGATCTTCACGATCGAACGGCTGTCGGCCGCAATCGAGCCGAAGGTCGTCGCGTCGATATTCGCGGTCTGGAAGACGACGCCCGGCGACAGCGTCGCGATCAGCGAGGCCGGTGCAGTCGGGCTCAGCGAGAAGCCGTCGACGACGATGCCGGTCCCGAGAAAGGCCTGCGCGAGCAGGCCGTCGGATACCATGGCATTCTTGGCGAGCGTCAGGATGTCGGTGTCGCGCGGAAGCGCACCGGCGTAGACCAAGGGCCTATCCATCGCGGGACTTTCGGTCGGAGGATGTTCGGGATGCGCTGGGGCCGACCGTCAGCGGTCGGGCGAGCGGCGGCGCGCTAGGATTGGATCGCGGTCCAGCCGATCGTGCCGGCCGCGACAGTCGCGGCAATGGTCGCGTAGATCTCGGCGTCCGTGACCTGCGCCTCGGACTGGCTGAGATCCGCGTAGGCGATCACGCCGACGCCGTAGCCGCCGCCCGGGCTGCCGTATCCGGAGAGCTCCGGGATGCCGGCCGTTGCCGGGCGGAAGGCGGTGATGAAGGTCTGGTAGGGGTAGGCGAGCGAGCCCCAGGCGCCGGCACCGCCCGACACCATCTGGCTCGGTGCGGGGACGACGTAGGCGAAGGTGCCGATCCCATAGGCGCTCGGGTTGTCACCGTAGCCTGAGACTGGCTGCTCGCCGGTCCCGCTGCCCGCATAGGCGATGGCGCCGATGCCGTAGCCACCGCAGTCGCCCGGATTCCAGAGTTCCTGCAGGACCGGTTCGCGGCCCGTCAGATCGACGAGCGCCCGCCGGATCGCCTCGCGCGTCGCGCGCGGCCGCAGCAGTTCGCGCAGGATGCGGGGACGAAAGGCGTCGTCGGTCTCGGCCGCACGGCGCAGGAAGCGCAGGCCGAAGAAGTCGAAGGCGATGAGGTCGAGCCAGCCGCCGGTGGCCGTGGCGATCCGCGTCTGCGCCTTGGCGTATGCGATCAGGCCATGGACGAAGGCCAGGAGCGCCGCGATGCCGCCGAGCAGACCGTCGAGGATCGGGGCCTCGTCCGGAAACCAGGGCGGCAGGAGCGTGCGCAGGCGCGCCAGCATGTCGTCCGCATCGCCAACGGCCATGGTCTTATCCGATGACGATGGTGGGCGCCTTGATCGTGACCTGGGGGGAGGGGGCGATGTCCTCCTTGGCCCCGTTGACGGTCAGGCCGGTGACGTTCTTCACGCCGGGGGAGGCGTCGTAGGCGACCTGGACCAGCCGGGTGTAGGTCAGGCCGGCGCCGAGCCCGAGGCCGTTCACGAACGTGCTGATCGCTTTCGAGACCGCGGCCTCGACGTCGGCGAGCAGGTACCCGAACGCGGCCTCGACATGCATCTCGATGCGGACGTTGCGCACCGTCGGCGGGAACACCGCGTAGATGATGCCCGACGCTCGCACGGCGTAGATCGCCGTGGTGACGTCGGCGAGGAGGTCGTCGCCCGGTGCGCCGGTGCCGTCGTCGACGACGACGTAGATGAAGCCGGGGTTCGGGCTGCCGTCGCGACTCTCGTTCTCGACGATCTGATACTGGATCCCGAGTTCGAGGCTCGACACCGCGAAGGCGATGGCGGGGTTTGTGGCCTTGGCCAGGGAGGCGAAGAACAGCGTCTTGCGCACCCGCAGCGCCTCGTCGGTCTCGGCGTCGGAGCCGTTCGCGAAGGCGACGAGGTTGATCACGGTGTCGATGCCGGGCGTGGCCGACGTGATCACCGTGATGGTGTTCTTGAGGACGTTGCTCGCCGCCGACGGGATGTCGGCCTTCACCGGTACTGCGGCCTGCGCGACGCCGATCGGCACCACGTAGCCGTTCCGGGCTAGACTGAAGGACGGCACCGTGCTGTCGGCGACGACCGTGAAGGTCTGCGAGCCATCCTCGGTCTGAACGGTGGCGCCGACCGGGATCAACGCTTCGACGGTCGCTGTGAACCGCGAAAACACGACCGAGCCGCTCGACGGCGCCGCGCCGAGACGCGTCAGGCCGAAATCGTTGACCCAGGAATCGAGATCGGCGCCGCTTGAGGTCGCGGCGCGGGTCAGGGTCAGGACGTAGACAATCAGGCTTTCGAGCCAGAGCGTCAGGTCCGCGGTGGCCTCGGCCACGGCGCGCAGGACGGCGCCGACCGAGAAGTCGACGAGCGCAGTCGCGCGGCCCTGTACGCCCGCCGCGAAGTTCTCCACCAGCGTGACGAAGTTGCGGATCGGAATCGCCGCCATCACGGTACCTCGAAGGACAGCGTCTGCTGCCGGCCGGTGGCGGCGTCGGCGTAGATGATCCGGACGTGGACGCCGTTCAGGATCGGCGTCACCACGATGACGGGGTCGGGGTCGCGGGCAACGGAGGCCTCGCGAAAGATTTGCGACCGGATCAGTGCTGACAGCTCATCGGCGTCGATCAGGCCACCGACGCGAAGCTGAACGCCGGCGCCGTATCCGAGGTTCTGGATGTACGTCCCGGCCACCGTCAGCAGGCGGCGCAGGACGCGCTGGACGCCGCGCTGGGTGCCGTCGACGAGCAGCAGGTCGCCGGTCGGCCCGACGGAGAGGTCGGAGCCGATCATCAGGCTGAGATCAGGCATAGGTCCGACCGGGTCGTGGGAAGCGGCTTAAGCGGTCAGGACGCCCCGGCCGCCGGAGGTGACGCCGCCGGCACCGGCGATGGTCTCGGAGGCGGTCACGGAGCCGTCCACGGTCACCGGCCCCTTGATATTGATCCCCTTGCCCTTGAAGCTCTGCGAGCCGGCGCCGGAATCGACGGTGATGTTCTTGCCCTTGGTGTCGACGCTGACGTGGCCGTCCTTGTCGAACTTGAAGGAACCGCCGTCCTTGTGGGTGACGGTGATGCCGCCATCCTTATCGAAGAGCATCGAGCCCTTGGTGCCGTGCATCAGCAGCATCTCGCCGGCCTTCACCTTCGGCGGCTTTTGCTTGTCAGAATAGATTCGGGAAATGATGACGGGGGTGTTGTGATCGCCCTCGATGTGGGCGACGACAAATTGGTCGCCGATGTTGGGCCCTATGGCGATACCAAAACCATTCCCGATATGTGCAGATCCCAGCGGTACCCAGCCGCTCGAATTGCCTTCCGGCATATACTTCAAAACAACCGAATGGCTGTCCTCGTTGTACGAGGTCACTTCGGCGATGCGTATCGGGGCTCGCGAGGCGTCCGCGTAGGACGACTCACGACGGATCAGGTTCGAGAGATCCGACATCAGGACATCTTCCGGTCTTTGGACGCCGCCTTCGCCGTGATCGGGCAGCGGTAGCCCTCGTCATCGTTGATCCGGTGCTCGACGCTCTCGATGTCGTAGCGCTGGTCGAACGAGCACCCGGTACCGGACAGGTCGAGCTTCATCCGGGCGGTGATGCCGGGATCACCGGGCACGTTGAGGCTGATCTGGCGCTCCTGCTTGGTGGCGCGCTTCAGACGCTTTTCTGCGATTCGATCCGCGCGATTCTGTTTCAGGCCCGGCGCCCGGTATTCGTAGGTGATGCCGTCGCCGTCCTTGCCGACGCCGGTGGCCGCTGCGAGGGTCTTCTTCGCCTCGATGCTCTTGCCGGTGCGGTGGTCGTGCGACTTGACCTTCACCGTCGCCTTCTGCGCGAGGTCGAGGTTGCGCTGGCCTGACAGGGTGATGAAGTCGCCGCGCGCGAAGCTCTCCGGCGTCGGCTCTTCGTAGACCACCTGCAGGATCGGCAGATCGTCTTCGCTGTCGGAGCGCAGATGCAGGGTGTCGCCCTTGACGAAGGGCACTAGGCCCTCGGCTTCGGCGAGGTAGTTGATCACGTCCCAGTCGGTGTAACCGTTCGTGGTGTGGACGTGGTCGATGTCGTACTGCCGGCCGGCCTTCAGCGTATCGCTGTCGACATCGAGCTTCAGCCCGGACCGCTTTGCAATCTCGGAGGCGATGTCGCCGGATTTCTTGTTTTTGAAGCTCTCGTTCGACTTCTTGTCGATGAGCTTTTTCGTCTTGTCGTGGCCGTTGACGTCGATCCGGCGCTCCAGCCACTTCGGGGCGACGGCGGTGACCGTGCCTTCGAAGATCGGTGCGCTGAAATCGGCACCGTCGATGCCGACGACGACCTTGATCTCGATTTCGGGCGTGTCGCACCAGTAGGCGGTGTCTCGGCCCGGTGGCAGTCCGGACATCGCCAGCGTGGCGTGGAAGGTATCGGACTTTGCCTCGCGGCCGAGATGCACCTCGATCGAGATGCACTCGACGGGAACGCCCCCGGCGAGGATGTAGCCCCGCGGGCGCCGGTCGGACATCGGTTCAGGCCCCGATCACGCCACTGGTCGTCTGGCCCTTCGGGGGCCGATCCGGCAGCACCAGCGTGACGACGCCGGTGAGGAAGGGGTCGCGCAGGCCGTTGAGGCGCGCGATGCGGGCCCAGAGGGTGTGGTCGCCGAGTTCGCGGGCGGCGATCTCGTACAGGTTGCCGCCGGAGACCGTGACGACACGGGCGTTGCGGCCGACCTGGATCTGCACCGGGCTACCCGATCAAGGAGAGGTTCGCGGAGAGTCGACCGACGCCGCCGCGCAGCGTGGTCAGGTTCGATTGAGCCTGGATCGCCGCGAGTGCGCCCGTGACGGAGGCCGCGAAGCCCGGCGCCAGGAGCGCGTTCGGGTCCGGCGCCGCTGCTGCGGTGATCGCGGCATCCCCGGCGGCGATCGCGGTGTCGAGCGTGGCGACAGCGACCGAGGCCGTGTCTTGCAGCGGCCCGACCCGCGACAGCGGGATGTCGGCCAGACTGCCGACTGCGTTAACTGCCGAGAACAGGCCCGACATCGCATCGCCGACGAGGCCGCCGGCCAGGGCGGCCAACGGAAGGGCCGAAGCGATGTCGGCGCCGATCAGGGAGCCGATGCTCGATCCGATGTCCTCAGCCGCCGAACCGCCGTCGTCGACGACGTAGCAGGTAATCCGATAAGGAAGATCGAATTCGCGCTGATAGTCGGCCTCGAACTCCTCGACGATGACCGTGAAGTAGAGGCCGCCCCACGACAGCGGGACCTGGGAGCCGCGCTTCGCCATCGCGTTGATGGCGAGCGCCCGGGCCTTGGCGTCTGCACCGCGGAACCGGCCCTCCCACTTCGCGTCGCAGAACTCGAAGCCCATCGCGTCGGGGACGCGCTTGCCCCCGATGAGGACGTTCTTGGCGATCCGCTGCTTGCCGCCGAACGGGATCTTCGACGGGACCTCATGGCCGCGCAGCGTGATGCCGCCGATCGAAACGGTGGAACTGGCCATGGCCCCTCCCGAGGCGAGGGGTGGACGCAGAAACGGCAACGGCCCCGGCAGAAATCTGCGCGGGGCCGTTCGTAGGGTCCCTTATACGTCAAGGAACTCTTGGCGACTAGACGGAGGCGCAGCCATAACAGGCCACCGGCGCGCACATTGTAATAGCGCACGTGGTGCGCTATTTTAGGGATGGGAGGCGGGAATGTGCCGACGTTAAAGCGCTTCGACCAATTCAAGATTTGCGTCTTCGCTGACGATCATCCGCCGCCGCATTTCCATGTGATCGGGCGCGGGTTTAAGGCAACGATCTTGTTCGAGACGCTATCGCTTGATGTCGGAGAATGCCCCCGGAAGGTGTTCGCGGAGGCGGTGACTTGGGCCGCCGTGAATCGCGAAGCCCTCGAAGAAGCTTGGAGGAACCTCAATGAGCGATCGTGACATGATCCGCGCCGGGGATCCTATTCCGTCGATCGGGGCCGTAGAGGTTGGCAACGGTCCTTACGACGTCCTTATCACCTGGGCCGATGGTCATCGAGCCGGCCAGCAAATCCTCATCGACCTCGCCCCAGTGATCCTGACCTACAAGGTCTTCATTCCGTTGCGCGATGACCGCCGTCTTTTCGCAACCGTGCGCGTGGCCGAGTACGGCGAGGCCATCGAGTGGGGTGATAACGATGATCTGGCGGTCGCTGGGACGACGTTGGAGCGCCTTGCCAACGAAACGATGACCAATGTCGATTTTGCAGCATTTCTGAAGCGCAACAGGCTCACACTAGATGCCGCAGCTGGGCAGCTCGGGATCGGTCGTCGTCAGGTGTCATACTACGCCAAAGGGCGGGAGATTCCGAGATATATCTCCCTCGCTTGTAAATATATCGAAGAGCGCAAAGCAGTAGATGATATAAATAATTATTTATCTGCCGGCAACACGCTTACTAAGATAGGATTGCACAACTGTGTTATAACTGACGGGAATAACAACTTCGATTGCGTGGCTCAAGCTACCGCGGCCTGGGACAGTAATGTCGTGATTATCAAAGATGGGGGGGTGATAGAAGGCTATTATGTACCACCGGGTGAGAAACCTGAAGTGATAGTTAAAGGCGGTACGATTAAGGTAGGTTCGGGAAATGTAACTGGCACAAGGCGTGCTAAATTAAATCTTGATAAAATTAGATAATAGCCATGACCGACCGATCTCTCACCGCCGGGCACCGCGATGATATTCTTCTACGCACCTTAGACGGCGATTAGAAAAGACTGAGACATTACCCATTTGGGGTAGGATGATATACTAGATTAGGATACCTCAATCGTGCAGCTTACAATTGAAGTGGGCGAACTTAAGGTTCTGGCGAGCGGTGTACTGCTTGTCGATTCCGGTCGAGATGTAAAGTTTACAATTGAAGGAAATGTGTTTGAGCTTATGATTGATAAAGATGGGCCGCCATATGAAAAGGTTGGCACAAATCATATTCGAGCCTACTTTAACACTGATAAAATGGTCAGTACTAGTTCAATGATCGGCGATTATAATGGTAGGCCGTTAATGATCTCAATCCGTGTTCAGCAGCAAGGTACCCACATTAGGCAGGTTTTTTATACACTGGGTCATCATTAATGGCTGTCCGTCTAGATCTTCCGCCTGACAAAACTTTGGCAACCCGTGTAATTGAAACGGAAGCCGAGCACAATACGCGAAAACTTGAGCGCGGTTTAATGGGTTTGATCTTTGGTCTCGCCACCGAAAAACCCGGAAATATCGCTGGCTTTGCGCTGATAGCTTTCTGCCTCATGTTTGCGGGGGTTTTGATTTGGGGCACCGATAGCAGCAGTCTATCAAAGAAAGACGTACTTTCGCTTATAGGTGGTTTTATCACCTTAACGCTCGGCTTCGTATTTGGTCGAACATCATCGTCTTAGATGTGTGGTGCAACGAAGTCATGGACATGAAGAAAATGGAAAAGGCCGGCGCGAGCCAGCCCTTTCACCCTTGCCTCGCCTCAACAAACCCCGCCCCGCGGTACCCCGCCTTGGCCGGCCGTGCCTTAGCTAGATCTCGAGCCTAGGATCGGTCCAGCGGCTGGGCAAGACAGAGGGTGTGTTTGTCCCTCCCGGTGTACGAGAGGGACGGCCGCCGTCAGGCTAGGACGCGACCGCCGTACCCTACCGGCGTTTTCAGCGTCGAATCGTCGAACGAACCGGTCCCGTTTCTCGTGTTCGCTTCGGCGACCTGATGGTGCGTCACGGACCGACCGACCGTGCGGCCGTCGAGATGCACCGAGCTGGCAACCTGGATCGGGGCGGAACGCCCCTTGTAGATCAGGGAGCTCGATTTGCCGGGTGTCGCACCGCCACCGCCACCGCCGCCGGACGCGCCGCTTCCGAGATCGGCGCCGCCCGCCGGTTTGGCGCTTGCGCTTCCGATCGCGGCACGAGCAGCAGCCGCTACCCCGCCGATCCAACCCGCAAGCGCGTTCAGCGGGCCGCCAGCGCCTTGCGCCGCTTGCCCCGCCTTCTGAGCGCCAGACGCAGCCTCATTGAGCGTGGAGACCGCACCAGCTGCCGTAGACGCGAGCCGCTGCTTGGCCGCTTCGATATTCTCCGTCGAAAGGCCCAGCCCTTCGGTGCCGATGTGACGCCGCGGGTTTTCACCACCGCCCGTCATGAATCCGTCGGGACCGCCGAACTCGAATGGCGTGGTACTTTTTCGGCGCTGCTCGGATAGAGTGTCGGCAAGTTTGCGAGCTGGCTCGCCTGCGATCTTATCCCACGGAAGCGTGACGGCGGCGATGGTGACAGCCGCACCGGCACCGACAGCCAGCGCTGGAAGGCTGAGCGTGCCGACGGCGGCAATAGCTAGTGCTGCAATACCCGCAGCTGCCGCACCACCGACAACAGCGGCCGTGGCGCCCATCGCCGTCTCGGCTGCGACTGGATGCTTCTCTAGTGTGTTTGCCACGCCTCCAAGCGCTGCGTTCAAGCGGTTAAGGTTGTCGACAAGGTTTGGGATTGCTGGCTCCGAGAGTGCGGTCGCCACTGCGCCGCCCTGCGATTTGGTGCCCTGCAGAGCCGCATAGGGGTCGTCGCGCCTATAGGCCGTGGTATCGCCGGAAGTCTTATCGTACCCGGCGAAGTCTTTTTCGATCTTACTTTTTTGCTGCGCCAATTCGAACAAAAATCCGTAGGCGTTCTTGTCGGTAAAAATTTTACCGAGGGTACGAAGCAGATCGGTCTTGTCATCAGTATTGACGCCACCCGCTTTGAGCTTCGGAATGACGTTGTTGTAAAGCCATAGATCCGGGTCCTTGGCCCGGTCATAAGTTTTTCCGTCCAAGCCCACATCTGAAAATTGAGCACCCGGCTGGACTAACGTGTGTTTCTTGTTCCAAGTGACAGTTGGTTCTTGAAGAAGATTATATTTGTAGGCTTCAGTGAGCCCCGAGCCCAGCATACGCAAGCCACCGACACCCTTTGCCGCGAAGGTCGCGAACTGGGTACCGGCGCGCTGTCCAATTTCCTGCGAAAGCGCCGCGAAGGCGCCGTAGCGAAAGTGGTCGCTGGTCAGATTTAGCATCTGACCGCCGTTTTTCTGTGCGGTAAAGTAGTTCGATGGGTTGAGCTTGTCGCCGTACCAGAAGGCCAACCTCATCAGCGAGTTGGCGTGCTTCTTGACCCCCTCCGAGGTAATCTCGTTAGCTGTTTCAGCCGATTTCACGGCCGTGTAAATCTCGTTTACAGCGTTCTTAGCGCCGTGATTGCCGGCTTTGGCCTTCAGTGCCGAGAACTCTGGTAGCAATTCTGGCGCTTCGTGAATTGCTTTGTCGATGTCGCCAAGAATACCGCGGAGATCGTTGATGTGCTCGAAGATCTCGACAGGGGATAGATTAGGAAATTGTTGCGAACCCTTATATGAAAGTTCCTTGGCATGATCGATCTGCGCTGGGCTAGCTCCGGTCTGCCGCATGCCGAGTTCAATGTGGCGCATATCGACGCCGGTCTCGATGACCTCAGAGAGCGTATGGACCCCGCCGGAGACCCCAATGACGCTTGCAAGTGCCGAGCCTTCATGGCCGACGAGACCATGCGTTCCGTGACTGCGCCGGCCATGCCCCCTGCCACGCGTGGCGCGCCCGGCACCGGTGCCAGCGCCCCCGGCCCCGCCGCCACCCCGGACGGGCGTTGGCAAGTTCACATTGCTCGCGGCTGACTGCAGGCGACGCATGGCGCCGGCCGCCGAATTGATCCGGCTCGTCCAACCCGAGATCGACTGCGTGACACCCCGCGCCGCTGAAGCGACGCCTTGGGTCTCGCGGCGCATGACGCGCATCTCGGCGATGGGCTTGCCGATGGCGCTGGCCCAGCGCTGCATTTCACGGTCCAGACCGTTGCCACCCTTCAAGCCAGACATGGCACGCGAGATCCGCGCGACCTCGCGCTCGATCTTTTGGCCGGCGGAGGAGGACTTCGACAGTTCGCGGTTCAGTTGGCCGGCGGCGGACGCAGCGCGGTTCAGGGGCGAGACCCAGCGACCGAACGATTTCTCAACGGATTTGGTTTTAGAGTCGACATCGCTCAGGGTCTTGAGCAGGCGCGTCATCTCGGGCACGAGATTGCCCGCGAGCGTCATGCTCGTCTGGATGCGATACACGTCGCTCACGGCGTACCCCGGGGAGAAGTCATGAAGGGGTTATGGCTCGCCGTTCTTGCGGCGATCATACTGGCGCCCCCAGCGGCCGCGCAGACCCAGCAGGGCTGGGCGCAATGCCGTACCGTTGCGGACAGCCTGGAGCGGCTGAAATGCTTCGATGGTCTTGGGCCCGCGCCGGTGGCGCAGGTGGGTGCCTACGAGAAAATGACCTTGATCGATTGGAAGACCGACAAGGCATCGCTACAAGGAAAAAAGGTCGAGGTCGAAGGTCTCGCCATGCCGTTTGCCGGCGGAGCGCTGCTGTCGATCCAAGCGGGCGATGTCAGTCCGGTCTTCCTTGATGTCGAGCGCGTGCCGCGGGATCAACGCAGGCGGCTTCTAGGCTGCTCGCCTATGTGCCGATTGTCGGTGCAGGGTAGCGGTGGCACGGTACAATATCAGCAGGGTATCATCGCCGATACTTTGAGTTTCCGCTAATTTATTAGTCAGACGACTAACATTAAAGTCTTAGCGGATCACCCGATGCCCTGGCTGCGGCAATGGACGGAAATGAATTATCGAGGCGGAAACAACAAAAGCGTCAAAAAGGCCGTTTTGCTATCTTCGCTAGCGGCCTCAAGCCCGGTCAACGCCGACTTTGCAATAAGAATAAAGTGCTCGACTTCTGACACAGTTAAGACGTGTGATGGGTCATAATCGGCTAGCATACGCTGTTCATATAGGTCAATAAATGCGTCGGCGTACCCGGTTATTTGCGCATCAAATCCGCCTGCCGGCCAATACCTGCTGTATTTCTGGCTTGGATTCTGCTTTTTTATTTCAACACAAAGAGACCTCATTTTGCCGTGATCTATTGATCTGTAAGCCAAGCTATAAAGGCTGCTGCCTCTTTTATCCTCTCCGACGGACTGGTCGGCGGCCGCCTTCAGACCGGCATGGAACACGGCATAATAGGTAGCCGATACTGCTCTACATCTGTCAGCCAAGCGCGGTCGTTCCTGCCCAGGCAGCACAGCGAGCAGGCGTTCGGCCTGCTCAACCAAATGTGCGGGTTCGATCACGCTGAAGCTCTATCCAATCTTCCATTCGGGCAAAGCTAACTAGTGGCACACGGTCCTCACCGGCCCTGTGTAACTCGCTTTTCATCCTACTGATGATATTGAGCAGTTGTGTTCCTCCAAAGTCGTCGGCGTTTGCCTCTGGGTACACAATAGTTATTTTGAGCGCATCGGACCCATCGGATGTTTGAGCGCCCGCTATTGCTGTCGATATTGGGACAAACTTACCCAAAACATCCCGAGATGTTTCCTTCGCCAGTCTTGATATTTCACCTAAATCTAGCCGCATCACCGCATGCCTCAGCCCTGTATTCCCAGGACGGGCGCCTTCAGCCGGACGCCCGGCCCCCCGCCGTTCTCTGCGATGAACTCGAGCCCAGCCTCCGCAAGCGCTTTCTCAACCTTTGCCAGATTGTCGGTGATAGCCTTGGGAACCCCCTCGCTCTCCTCCATCCGTTTGATTGTTGCGGGGGACACCCCAGAGGTATCCGCTAAATCCCTTACGGACCACCGAAGGTAGCCGCGTGCCATCCGAATCTGGGCCCCGGTGACCATAAAAGCTAAATGACCCATATTTGGTCTAGCGTGAGCTAAATTGGTTGACACGGGCGCCTCCATGAGCCAATTTAGCTCATGGCCGCTGCAAATGAAAGCGACCTTACCACTAAGAGGATCGCGCCGATGCCCGTGAATGCAAAGATCCCCACCCCCCTGCGCGCAAACATCATGGCCAGGGCCTGGGAGTTATTCCGCAAGCGCTACAATTACCCCCGCACCCCGTTCCGTTCGATCGGCCGCGCATGTTTCGCGTCGGCTCTAAAAGCCGCGTGGGCGGAAGCCCGTGAGACTGTTCGTCTTGTCGGTTTCGGGGCCGATGCCCTGAGGCGCTCTATCGAGGCACTTTCCTCTCCGGCTCACGCGGTAGGCCTTTCCTCAAGCTACGCGCTTGGCCCTCAGGCCGCGATGGAGCGGTATCAACAAAAGCTCGCTTTAACGGCCGCCCTGAACTTCGCGATTGCGGCTTGAGGGAGGGAGCTATGCAAAATCGGAGAGCAATCCTCACGGCCCTTATTGCGGTACCGCTGACTGGGCCGTTGTGTGCGGGTCAGCCTCATCTTGACGCGGCCCTGCTCGACCTCGGCAGGCGCTTCGATGCCGCCGTGGCGGCGCACAAAGCCCACGTCCGGGCCTACTTCGCGGCTGACGAGGCCCATACCCAGGCGCTCCAGGCCGCTAAGTCGGCTGGGCGGTTCAAGGGGCTCGACGCTGAAGCCTACGCAGCGCTCCACTCGCAGCTAATTGAGCCGTTCAACGCGGCGCTAGAGAGGGACGACGAACTCCACGACGCCTGCGGCAAGCTGGGCGAGCAAATCATCGCGATCCAACCCAAGACTCTGGATGGAATCGCTGTTCTTGCCCGTGTCTGCCAGTTCGAATCGCGGCAGGCCTGGGAAGCGCCGAAGAGCCGCGAGTACGATGAGGACGTCCTCGTTGCCCTCGTCGACGGCATCTTGGCCGTGGCCGCTACGGCGTGACCTACGAGGAATACCTTGCATCCCCACGATGGGCCGAGCTGCGCCGGCTGAGGCTAGCCCTCGACGGATTCCGCTGCCGGGGCTGCGATACCGCCGACAATCTTGAGGTTCACCACCGGCGCTACGGCACCCCGCTGGGCAGCGAGACGGTCGACGACCTGACGACGCTCTGTGGCGGCCCCGAGGGCTGCCACCACGCGATCACCACCATCATCCGCCGCCGCCTGTACGCGACCCGTCAGTATGACGTGACCGCAGTCGCTCGGCTGGCCCCCGGCAATCTGGAGAAGAACGATGTCCCAGGACTACGAGCGTTTAAGATTTCGGCTCACCGGCGTGTCGCCCCTGGTCATGCACAACGGTCGCTTGGCGAACCCGCTGGACTCGTTTGCGAAGGCGCTGAAGGCGGTCTCGGGAAAGCGCGGCAAGACGGACGCTGACTTCGAGGAGATGGCCCGTATCGAGTTCCTGGGCGGCCTCTATGTCGGCGACGATGGTCCTTGCATCCCCGGCGAATTGATCGAAGCGGTCCTGATCGCGGCGGCCAAAAAGAACAAGCGCGGCATGCAGGCCAAGGCCGGCATCCTTTCGGACGGCAACCACCGGGTCGAGTACCACGGCCCCAGAGGGGCAGAGGAGCTGTGGGCGGACGACCGCTTCCGCCTCGTTGCCGGCGTTCGTGTCGGACAGGCCCGTGTGATGCGGACCCGCCCGATCTTTCGGGAGTGGTCGTCAGAAATCTTCGTTGACTTCCTGCCGGGTCAATTGAACCGGGCGGACGTCGCGGGAATGGTTAGAACCGCAGGCACCATCGTCGGCATCGGCGATTGGAGGCCGCGGTTTGGAAGGTTCACAGTGGAGACGCTGTGATAGCCCGGTAGGGCAAGGCGGGTCGCGGCATGCCTCGGCAAGGCGTGGTTCGGTAGGGGTGAAAAGGGCCGGCTTTCGCCGGCCCTTTTCCACATCAGCGGTTTGTCGCTCCGCTCAGGTGCCGGAACACGGCTTCGCCGAGGATGCGGTGAACCTCGCCCTCCTTGCGGACAGCAGCTGTCTTCAGGACCGGGCGAGGCGGGATCCCGCGGGAGGTTCCCAACTCCTGCCACGTCGCCTTCGGATCGTCGGACCCCACGGCGGCTTCGTGGTCGCTCACAACGGTGCGCGCGTAGGCATCGCGCATGGCGCCGGTTTCGAGCAGTGGGCTATCGCCCGTGGCTTTTCGAGCCACGGTCTCGCTCTGCAAGGCTGGCCACCCGGGTTGGTAGGTCCCGGGCAGCCGCTTTGCCTCATCGAGAACGACCTCCGAAGCTTGTTCGAGCCCGCGGCGTTGAGCGGCCGGCAGGGTAGCGACGCGGCCGCGCATAAAGCCGACGAACGCACCGATCGACGAGAACGTGCGCGCCATCGATCATCCGTCTTGCCTGCGCCAGGACCATGAGCCCCAGTCGAATTCGCCGCCCCGGTTCTTGCCGTGGGTGATGACGAGAGCTTGCCGCATCGTGCTGTCGAGGCTGAACGCCACATCGAACGGGACCCCGGCACTGACGAGCGCCATGCACTCCTGCAGCTCGGGGTCCTCGGTCAGTTTTTTACCGCGTCCGGATCGAAGGTGTCGGGCTCGGCCGTCTTGAAGACCTTGCCCATCTCGTCGGTGAGCTCGTCCCAGTCCTCGCCAATGCGGAACACGAGAGCCTCGATCTGGCTCTGCGAGGACGGCATGGAGACCGGCTGCCGATCGATGGCGGTCACCGAGCAGGCGATCATCGCATAGTTCGCGTACAGCGCGTTCACGACATGCTCGGAACCGATTGCCTTCGAGGCGAGCATCCGATCCAGTGGGCCGAGCTTGCGAACCGTGAAGGTTCGGCCACTCGACAGTTCGATCTCGGCAACCTTTTTCGACGGCGCCGCCGCCACGATGGTCTGAGACGGAGTCGGCGTCTGCACAGCCGGCGCCACCGGGCCGGTCTCGGGTGCCGCGGTCTCGCCGGCCTGGATGATCTTCACGCCCATAACTGTGTCTCAGCCTGCTTCGGTGGAGGAAAGGTGTCGACGCGCGCGTGAAACCGTCCGAGGGTCCGGTTGTCTCGGGCAAGGAATTTCGATGCGGCGAATGATGTACGGCGCGCTGGCGGCGATCGCAGCGCTATGGTTGGTGGCGCCGGCGCCCGCGCAAGCGACGCCCGGCATGCTGAATGCCCAAGGGTGCCATGGGCATCCCCGGCACTGTCACAGCCGCTCAGACTGGAGCACCAACAGCAGGGGACGACACTATGTGGCGGGGCACTTCGGCGGCGGTCATCGGCATCGTCGCCGCGGTCATCGGCGCCGGTAGCGCCCGCGCCGAACCGATCGTCGGTCGCGCGTCGGTGATCGACGGCGACACGATCGAAATCCGGGGGCAGCGATTCCGGCTACAGGGCGTCGACACGCCCGAGAGCGCACAACTCTGCCAGGATGCCGGCGGGAAGGACTACCGCTGCGGGCAGAAGGCGTCGCTCGCCCTGGCCGACAAGATCGGCGCCGGCAACGTCTCCTGCGAACCCGTTACCACCGACCGCTACGGCCGTACTGTCGCGATCTGCTCGCTGAACGCGCTCGACCTGAACGGATGGCTCGTCGAGCAGGGGCTCGGCATGGCCTACCGGAAGTACTCGACAGCCTACGTCGGGCAGGAGGAGGCCGCGAAGGCCGCTCGGCGTGGGATCTGGCAGGGTGCGTTCACGCCGCCGTGGGACTGGCGGAAGGGCGAACGGATCGGGCCGGAGGGGCAAACTGTGCCCCCGCCCGTTCACACGGCCGGGGCCTGCGATATCAAGGGCAACATCAGTCGAGGCGGCGATCGGATCTACCACCTGCCCGGCTCGCGCAGCTACGAGAAGACGGTGATCACAGAGTCATCGGGCGAGCGGATGTTCTGTTCCGAGGACGAAGCGAAGGCGGCCGGTTGGCGACCGCCTCGCGGTTGAGTGGTGAGCGCCGTGTCTCCAGGCGCGTAGACTTTCGGCATCGGTGGATGATACCATCTGCCCGGGATCTCATCGGGGCGATCCGTGACCATCGAGTACGAAACCGACACCGTTCTGCCGCCGATGCACCCCGGCGAGGTGCTCCGCGAGGAGTTTCTGCTCCCGCTGCGCCTCAGTCCCTACAAGGTGGCCAAGGCCTGCGGGGTCCCGCGGACCCGGATCGAGCGAATCGCGCGCGAGGAGATGGGCATCACGGCCGACAGCGCGCTGCGGCTCGGCCGCTACTTCAACACCAGTGCCGATCTGTGGCTCAACCTGCAGCGCAAGTTCGAGGTCGAGATGGCAAAGCGTGCCATTGGGGACGAGTTGGCCGCGATCGAGCCTCTGAAGCGCGAAGCCGACGGGTCCGATCAGCCGATCACTGCACCTTGATGCGGGTCGAGGCCGACCAGTCGAGCTTGAGCACGACGGTCTTGCCGCGCTCGGCCTTGCCGGCATCGGACAGCTTGAACGCGCAGCCGATGTAGCGCCACTGCGTGAAGCCGCCGTTGACCTCCTGGATGGTCTCCAGGATCGTCGCCTGCCGGATCGTCTGGCCCGAATAGAAGCCGGCCTCGCGGGTGGCGATCCAGTCGTCGACGACGGAGTTCGACCGGTCGATGTCGCAGGAGCCTTCCCAGCCGTCGGGATCCTCCTCGAAGATCGGTGGCCCGTTGAGCGGGCGGGACTTCACCTGCTCGGTGCGCTGCTTCTTGTCCCAACCGGTCTTGATCGGGATCGAAAGCGGAACGCCGGTGGCAGGATCGACGATCTCGAACGCGACGTCGTGCCCGGTGTTGAAGGTGCCGAACGAGGACATGGATTATGGGCTCCGGACTCGGAGGTCGATCGGAAGAAGGCGGAAGGCTCGTCGGGCAGGGGAGGGCCGGCGCCGCCGTGGCGCCGGCGCCGATCAGGCCGCGAGCGACGTCGTGATGACGGCGAAGTTGAAGCCGGTCGGCTGGTTCTGCGTGCGGGTGATCTGCACGGTCTGACCGCCCTCGATGTCGATGAGGAAGTATTCGACCACCGCGAGGTAGACGACCTTCACCGCGGCCTTCAGGTAGCCGGCGGCGATGCGGTTCACGGGGTTGTTCGAAAGATCGCAGATGACCTGGAAGTCATCGATCATCTTCTCGCCCTGCAGCGAGCCGAGGAAGGCGTTCAGCGTCGCCGAAGCGCGGGCGCGGGTCGAGTCGTCGGCCTGGCGGCTCTGCAGTTCACCGACGTATTTCCCCATGCCGGCGTCGAGCGTCTTGGCGATGTAGTTCGTCAGCCGGGTGTAAGCGACCTGGTGGATGCCGACGTTCGAGGAGGTGTTGCGACCGAAGCGGTTGCCGAACACCTTGCCGGCCGGGATCGGGTTGCAGATCAGCGAGAGGCCGTTCGAGCCGAGCAACTGGAGCTCGGCGTCGGAATAGGTCGCGCCGGTCGCGGACCGCTGCGTTCCGATGATGCCCTGCATCGGCTTGTTCAGCGTGGTGAACTGGGGCGCGAGGTTGACGAGCTTTCCGAGTTCGAAAGCCTGGGGCGAGACGTAGCGGTTGAGCCCGTTGGCCTCGTCGTAGAACAGGATCCAGTCGCCGACGAGGCGCTCGAAGGCGTAAGAGTCGATGCCACCGTCGTTGCGGGCCGAGACCGCCGTGGTGAGCGACTCGCCCGGCGTGCCGACACCGATCATCAACACACCCTCGGACAGGCCGAAGGCGATCTGCGTGGCATTCGTGGTGTCGTCGGTGCAGTCGCAGAGCGCCGCCACCGAGCAGCCGACGCTGCGCAGGGCGAACATGCCGGAGCGCGGGGTCGTGTCGGTGCCGACGAGGGTCTGTGCCGTGACACCCGAGGCGCCGTCGGTGCCGCCGGCCAGCGTGACCTTGGTGTTCTGGGTCGGGGCCGTGGTGCCGACGCCGGCCGCTGCGACGACGATCTGCGAGGCGCCGCGCGAGATGCTCTGGCCGTTGTTGATGGCCGAGGCGAGGGCCGGCCAGAAGGCCGCACCGGTGGCGGGCAGGTTGTCGAAGGCCTCCGAACCCAGGAAGGGCAGGGCGACGATCGCGCGGAGCGTGCCCGGGGCCGAGCCGCTGGTGACCAGGAAGCTGATCTGGTTCCCGCCCGTGCCGGTGTAGCGCGCCGTCAGGGTCAGGCAGTTCGTCTGCACGGTGGCGGTGGCGGCGAGGTCGGTGCCGTCGGTGACGCGGACACAGGCATAGGCGCCGGCGGCACCCTGCTTGGAGCCGACCGACACGAAGGTGCCCATGTCGTACTTGCGGTTCTGGGCCGGCCCGAAGTTCGGCTTGAAGCCGGACGGATCCGAGACCAGCACCGCGCGGCCGACCGGACCCCAGATCGCGGTACCGATGAGCCCGCCGATGTTCGTCGGGACGCCGTTCAGCAGGAGTAGCTGCGGTTCGACTATGGAAATGTACAATCCGGGCGTCACGAGCGCGGTCGTGTTGAGCTGTCCGGCCGAGAAAATCGCCACGGCGCTTCTCCAAAAGAAAAAGCCCCGCTCGCGCAGGGCCTGGATACAGGGGAGGGTTAGGAGGAGCGGGGCTTAGGAGGCCTTCGCCGCCTTGTCGGTCTTTGTGTCGGGCGCCGGCTCGACGGAGGCGTCGGCGGCCTTCGCGGGCGCGACCTTCACGACGTGCGCAGCCTGCTCGCGGTCGGCCATGATCGCCGCGACCTTGTTGGGATCCGAAATCCGCTGACCGGCCTCGTAGCCGGCGACCGGCGAGATGACGACGAGATCGAAGTCCATGAAGGTATCCTCTACCCGAGCACGAAGGTGGTCGGGTCGGTGGGCAGGGCAGGGGGGATGATGGCCGGTCGCCCGGCCGAGGCGATCAGGACCTCCGTCGCATCGACGGTCAGGTACTCGCCGAACTCGAACCAATGGCTGATGTCGCGCCGGTAGATCCCGGCCTTCTGCTCGTTGTCGACGTCGGTAGTGTGGTCGTAACTGATCCAGGCCGCCGAGCCGTCGCAGAGCGGCAGGAAGCGATTATGACAGCCGGCAAGATCCGAGGTGTCGGCGAGCCGGGACCGCACGATGCGGCCGGCGGCCTTCCGAAGATCCGGGCTCGGCGCCCAGATCGTCGTCATGATCGCGCGCTGGGAGCGCTCGACCTCTTTCGCCAGCCGCTGGACCGAACCGACACGTGCCGTCAGCCGGTAGGCCGTGGGGATCGTAACCACCGCGCCAGCGGCCGTGGCCGGGATGTCGGCGGCTACGATGAACGCGGCGAGTGCCGTCGCAATGGTGGCCGGCGTGTCGGCCGCCTGGACCGCATAGGCGAATCCGCGATCCCGCACGGAGACCGATACGGTCTGCGGCACGGCAACGGTGCCGCCGATCGTCAGTGTGGTCTCGGTCGTCGCGACGCTCAGCGTCTGGGCCGGCGGCGAGACGCGCAGCCATTGCGGCAGCGCGCGGGTGGTGACCCGTTCGAGATTCGGCGGCGGAAACACCGAGACGTAGACGCCGCGCGCCTCGCCCGTCTTCACGCCGGCAACGACGCGGTCGAGATCGGCCGGCAGCGGCCAGCCCTTCACGATGTAGACGTCGGCATCGATGGCGGAGGCGCGGTCCGCGCCGTCCGGATAGAGCGCCGAACCGAGCAGCGCCGCGATGGCGTCGACGACGTCGGAGAGGTCCGCCATGTCAGGATGCGTCCGGTGGCGGTGCAGCTTCGATGGCAGCGAGTGCGGTGCGGACCTCGACGGCTTCGTAGACCGTGATGGCACCGCCCTCGTGAAACCAGCGCCGCTCGGCCGAGCGCTGGATCACGGAGTCGGCTGCGGGCCAAGCGGCGATGCTGTAGGCGTGCCCGCCGGTCTCGTGGACGACGGAGACGACCCAGCCGTTCGGCAGGACCCGGGCGCCGAGGGTGACGATGGCGACCTCGCCGCGCATCTCTTCGTGGACCAGTTCGCCGGCCTGGTGTCGCCAACCATCGTCGTCCTGGATCAGAACCCGGACGAGGCCTTCGTCTTCATCGGCCGTGACGACGGCGCCCAGTCTGACGCCGTCGAGGAACACGTCGTAGCGCTCGCGCGGCTGGCCAGAGAGAATCCCGGGGCGAAAGCCGGGGTCGCCGCGATTGATCGAGATCCGCATCGCTCAGGCCTCAAGGCGTTCGGTGCGCAGCGTGAAGCCCATGGGATGGGGGTAGCTGGCGATGACCTGGTACCGGTTGCCGAGATCGTCGATGACGACGTCGCGGTTGACGATCGCGCCCATCGGCGGGGCAGCACGGCGCGGTATGAAGATGTCCCACACGGTCGCGCTCTGGGCGTCGGCCGGGACGTTCGCCGCCGGGCGACCGGAGGAGGTGGCATGCTGGACCGAGGCCGGCAGGCCCTGGAAGACGGTGATTTCGCCGTCCCGATCGAGACCGCCGTAGCCAGATTGCAAACCCGGCGCAGCGACGGCGTCGCCCTCGGGGCGGGTGATGGTGATCTTGCGCGGGTAGCACCAGCTCATGATGCCCTCACGCCGGCAGGGTGTCTTGGTACTGGGAGAGCACCGCGTAGACGCTCGGCGGCATCGGGATCGACTTGCCGCCCATCCGCACGACGCCACCGAGCGCGGCAAAGCGTTCTTCGTGGTCGCCCGCCTTCCGGGCCACGAGATCGGCCGGCCGGTCCTGCGCCAGATACCCGGTCTTCAGCCAGTCGAGGCAGGCCATGACGAGGTCGGCCGGGATCCGCGCATAGCCCGCCGTGTAGGTCACGCTGACGTTCTGGCGCCCGCGGGGGAAGGTGTAGCCGTAGACGTCGAGGGTGCGGCGGCCGTCATGAACGTAGCCGGGTCCATGCGGGTTGGAGCGTGCCGAGACCGGACGGCCCTCGATCTCGAGCGAGGCGATCGCCGTGATCGGGAAGTTTCGCATCAGCAGCCGCGGGTTGCCGGACCCGTCATACGTCTCGGTATGCTCGGTCAGGACGAAGGAGCGTGAGCACCATGTCGCGATGCGCTCCGAAACGGCCGAGATCGCAAGCTGCAGCCCGACATCGTCGGTGCCGGCTGGGATGCCGAGATAGCCGTAGGCCACCGCAAGCGTCGTGAGGTCGGCGGGACCGGGCTCGATGGCCGGGGGCGTGGGATCGGCCATCGCGGCGTCCGTTTAGGCGGCGGGCGGTTCGTCGGTGGGTGCGGTTTCGCCGAGATCGACCAACCGGAAGCCGTGCGGGGCGATGGCGACGAGCACGCCGATGGGCGCGAACGTCCAGCCCTCGTCGTTTGCGGCATAGGTCACGCCGTCGACGGTCACGGAGGCGTTTGGATCGTCGTGCTCGACCGCAGCGAAGCCTTCGGGAACGACGACGGGCTCGACGTCGGCCTGGGTGGCTGCGGCGGAGCGGTTTGGATTGCGGCGGGGCATGCGATTCTCGCGTTGCGAGACCGGGCGGCGGATGCCGCCCGGCTCGTTGATGGAGACAGGTGATCGGGCGGCGAAGCCGCGATCAGCCCTTTGCGATGTTCGTCACGATTCCCATGGCGAAGGGGGCGTACACGGCGAGGACTTCCTCGGCGTAGACACCGACCTGGCGCTGGCGGGTCGTGATCGGCCAATCGATCTCGTAGTAGTCCTGGCGGACCTTCACCTCGGCGACGTTGGGAACCTCGTTCGCCTGGTACTGGATCGGCAGGTTCTCGGCCCAGCCGATCATCGTGCCCGGGGGCAGAGCCGGGTGGATCTTCACCGGAATCTTGCTGCCGCCCTCGGTCGAGTACGGGTTGAAGTAGTACTCGATCGTGCCGCCGGCCGTGGCCTTCACACCGCCGCTCTGCGGATCCTGCATGTAGTGCAGGAGCGGAGCGGAGCTGCCGGTCAGGACGGCGTTGGTGAGGCCGGTCGTCTCCTGGCTGTTCACGTACAGAACCGACGGGGAGACCTGGTAGGCATCCCACATGCCCTGGAGCATGGCGTCGACCTCGTTGCACGAGCCGCGGCCCGAAGAGGTCAGTTTGGTGCCGATGCCGGCGGTGCCGGTGGCGAGCTGGTTCACATAGGCGGCACCGTTCGCACCGGCCTTGAAGGCGGTGGTCAGGAGGCCGTCGAAGGCGAGGTTCGGGTTCGCCGAGTTGTCGGCCGTGATGGCGGTCGCCGGCTGGGTGCCGGTGCGCAGCGTCGAGAGCGAGACCGAGTTGATGTAGGTGATCGCCTGCAGCACCTCGGAGCCGGACGGACCGACGAACCAAGCGTAGCCCATGGCACCCATGATCGGCGCGACGGACGCCAGGATGCTCTGGCCCGACGTCACCGCGACGCTGCCGGCGGCCGACTTGTTCGAGGAGCCGCCGTAGAGCGTGAAGGTCTTGCCGTCAGCGCCGTTGATCACCTTGGTGGTCGGAATGCCGTTGGCGATCGACGCGCCACGGCAACCCTCGAACGAGAGGGCGACGACGATGACCGAGTAGGTCGCGGCGGCGATCGCACCGGTGCTGCCGGAGGCCGAGGCGACCGGAGCAGACGGCGTGCCGAGCTGCAGAGTCGCGTTGCCGCCGAGGAGCGCGTTCTCCTCCTTCAGCATCATCTTCTGTAGCATGCGCATGGTCATGCGCGCCTTGACGTCCTCGAAGCCGCGACCGGCGTTGATCGCCTCGAAGCTGGCGCCGTCTTCCTCGCCGATCGTTACGTAGGAGGCGGCCTTGTTCGACGTGGCGTAGCTCATCTGACCGGAGCGCTGGCCTTCCGGCACCCAGCCCTGGGCGTCGTAGCCGGAGCCGATGATGCGATCGATCGCCTTCCAGTTGGTGGCGACGCCGATGCCGCCGCCGACGCGGGGCAGGCGGTTCCGGATCGGCGTGTTGACCGGGTAGAGGTTCTTCGCCGGGGCCTGGAGGTCGTAGGCGACGAGGCCGGTCTGCGTGGTGATGCTCTTGGCGAGCTCGTCGTTCGACATGCCGGCGGCGGACAGGATGGAGCGGGCGATGTCCTCGCTCGGGGCCTGCAGGGCGGCCTTGATGAGATCGTCGGTGTTGGCGGTCATGGGTCGTGCGATCCTTGTCGGCACAAAAAAACCGCCCCGAAAGGCGGCTGCGCGGTCGGCCCCGGGTGACCGGGGAGGCGGGTCAGGGTAGCGGGGCGATCAGCGGCTGACGGAAATCGGCCGAGCGTGCGCTGCCTTCAGCAGGGCCAGGGTGCGGTCCTCCTCCGACATCTCGTCGAGGGCCTTCCTGACGTCTTCCGTGGACAGGCTGGGTGCCGCGGAAGCGGCAGGGCTGCCGATCACGTCCTGCTCCTTCGAGACGGGCGTGATGTCGGCCTTGGCGAACGTCCCGGCGGTCTTCGCCGGGGCGGGCTCGGCCTCGACCTTGGCGAGGCGGGCGGTCAGACCCTCCACGGCCTTGGCGAGCGGTTCGACGCGGTCGGCGAGCTTGACGAGGGCTTCGTCGCGCTCGGCGACCTTGGCGAGCAGGGAATCGTGTTCGGCCTTGGTCAGGGCCTCGGCGTCGGCGGCCTTCGACAGCGCCTCGCTGGCCGCGGCCTTCTTGGCGGTGACCTCGGCGACGAGCTCGTCGATCTCCTCGATCGCCATCTCCTTGAAGAGGGCGGCGCCGGCGACGAGCCAGGAGCGCATCTTGGCGGGAACGGGGCTATTGTCGCCCTCGTAATCGGCCTCGCAGGCACAGGACGACACGATGGACGCGATGGACGAGATTACGTCCGAGAAGCGCTGGACCGTGTACATGCCCTTCGCCAGATCGTCGGCACCGGCGGCCTTGCTAACGCTGGCTTCGAGGGCGTCGACGGCAGCGGCGGCACGCGCGAGCGCGTCGACGGGACTGGTGGCATCCGCCTTCTCGACAACCGCGACGGTCTCGGGCCCCGTCTTGGCGACCTCGCCATCGACGGGCTTGTCCGGGGACGGAGCGTCCACCGCGCCGTCGACGGTTGGCTTGGCCACTTCGGTGACGGCGGCCACATCGGCCTTCGGCGCTTCGACCGTGGCGGTCGCGGTCTGAGCGGCCGCGGCTGCCTCGAGGGCCTTGGCGACGGCCTCGCCCGGGGATGCCGCAGGCGCGACACCGGTCTCCTTCACCGCCGCGGCGGCGTCGGGCGCAGTGTCTGCGCCAGCGGAATCCTTCATGGAATCGTCCTCTTCGTGATCGGCCTTCCAGACGTCGAAGACCGCTTCCGGATTGCACGGGCGGTCGACGAGGCTGATCTCGTTCAGGCGGATCTTGGTGATGGTTTTGCGCTTGGCGGGATCCCGGGCGAGGACCTTCCCGCCGATGGAGAAGCCCTTGTAGGTCCCGCTCTTGATCTTCAGGATCGCGACGGGATCGACGACGGTGGCCGTGATCACGGTCCGGTCGTCGTCACCGACCTCGGCGACGTCGACGGTGCCGGCGGCCGAAAGCTGGTGCATCTCGCGCAGCGGCCCGGAGCCGTGTGCGAAGAAGTCGGGGAGGGCGTCCCGGATCGCGTCGGCGGTGATGGTTTCGCCGGCCGCGTCCGTGGCTTCGCTGGAGGCGATCCCGGTCACCGTCAGGGTGCCGTTGTCGTTCTCGTCGGCCTTCTGCAAGGACAGGAAGAAGCGCATCAGGCGTCCTCGTCACCCTCAGGGGGATCGATGTCCGGGTCTTCGTCGTCGCCATTCCCAGAATCGACTTCGGGGGGCTGGGCGGCGCGCGCTGCGGCCTCGGCGCTCGCGATGACCGCGGCGTCGTTGGCTTCGATCTCGATCGCACCCTGCGCGATGTAGATCCGAGCCTTGTTGCCGCCCGGCACGGGACCTTGGCCGCGGCGCTCACGCACCTCGTCGATGGTCTCGGAGCCGTTGCGGAGGTTCTTATCGTCGATCTCGGCCTGAACCTTCGGATCGATCTCGCGAGCCGGGTTCCACTCGAATTCGAGATCGGGGTGGCCGAGGTCGTCCTGGACGACACTGTCGAGCATGCGCTTGGCCCAGAGCAGCAACGGGGCGAGCCCCTGTTCCTCGCTCTGCTCGGCGTCGTTGTCCGAGGTGGCCCGGTTGACCTGCTTCACGAACGGGGTCGGCGGCAGGCTGAAGGCGAAGCAGACGATGCGGGCGAGCCACTCGTCGAATTCGTCCTTGATCGGGGCGTCCTTGAAGGCCTGGTACTTGGTATCCTTCGGAACCCAGAGTTGCTTGGACCGCTCGCCGGTCTGTCCGCTGAGCTTGGCGTCCATCCAGGACTGCCAGTCCTTGATCTGCTCGGGCGTCCAGCCCTCGGGCGCACTCAGCAAGCCAGCCGGCGTGTTGCCCTCGGTGAAGTAGGCGAGCTGCGTGGCCTGCCGGCGCATGGCCGTCGTCAGTGTGACGACGATCTGCTCGACGGGGCTGTAGCCGTAGAGGTGGTTGGACCGCGGATTGCGCGGGGCATAGATCAGGTCGTCGCTCGTGAGGTCGGCCCACGGGACACCCTTGATGACCTGCTGGTAAGCCGGGAGCGGCATCATGGGCCGGCGGCCGCGCTCGTCGACCAGAACCTTGATCGTGCCGCCGTCGACCACGTCGAGGCCGATCAGCTCACCGCCGCGATTCCGGCGCCGCTCGATCGCTGGCGCATCAAGCACCAGCAGGTCCTCGACGAGCATGCGCATCCAGGTCGCGAACGGTGTGACACCGTCCGGCTTGCGCAACATCTTCTCGACGGCGTCGATGCGGGTGTCGCGATCATGCTGTCGGGCCCGCCCGAGCATCTTGC
>NZ_BJZT01000033.1 GCF_007992175.1 Methylobacterium haplocladii
GCTTCTGGTGACGATGGAGGAGGGCTCGGTCGGCGGCTTCGGGGCGATGGTGCTGCACCTGCTCGCAGGCCGCGGCGCGCTCGATGCGGGCAAGGTCCGGGTCCGCACCATGACGCTGCCCGACAGCTTCCAGGACCACGACAAGCCCGAGAAGATGTACGTCGAGGCCGGCCTCGACGCAGATGCCATCGTCAGGACCGTCAAGGCCGCGTTGCCGCAGCAGGACACCAAGGCCAGCCGCCTGCGCCTCGCCTGAGCTTGCTGCGCTGCAGTATCGGTGAGACAAGCGCCCGGCGCTTCGTGAACGCTCGGGCCGGTTCGGCCCGGGCGTTTTCCTCATTCTCGACGCGAGAGACATGACAGAGCCGACGTCCAGCGGCCCATTCGAACCGGGGCCCGTGCTCATCACCGGCGCGAGCGGCTTTCTCGGCGCCGCCCTCGTCGATGTGTTTCGCGCGGCCGGCTTTCGCGTGCGCATCAGCGTGCGGTCCTCCTCGCCCCGCACCAACCTGACCTGGACCGACGTCGAGATCGTCGAGGCGGACATGCGCGACCGCGCCGCCGTCACCGCGGCGATGCGCGGCCAACGCTACCTGATCCACGCCGCGGCCGATTACCGGCTGTGGGCGCCGGACATGGAAGAGATCGTCCGCACCAACCGCGACGGCACGCGCATCCTGATGGAGGAGGCCTCGAGGGCCGGCGTCGAGCGGATCGTCTACACGTCGAGCGTCGCCACCATCAAACCGCACGACGACGGCACGCCCGCGGACGAGACCCGGCCGCTGACCCCGGAGACCGCCATCGGCGCCTACAAGCGCAGCAAGGTCGTCGCCGAGCGCGTCGTCGAGGAGATGATCGCTCGCGACAATCTGCCTGCGGTGATCGTGAATCCGTCGACGCCGATCGGCCCCCGCGACGTCAAGCCGACGCCGACGGGCCGCATCATCTTGGAGGCGGCCCAAGGAAAAATCCCGGCCTTCGTCGATACCGGGCTCAACCTCGCCCATGTCGACGACATCGCCGCCGGACACCTGCTGGCGCTGCGCAAGGGCCGCATCGGCGAGCGCTACATCCTGGGTGGCCAGGACGTGATGCTGGCGCAGATGCTGGCCGACATCGCAAAGATGGTCGGGCGCAAGGCGCCGACCACGAAGTTGCCCTATGCCGTGATCTACCCGATCGCCTTCCTCTCCGAGCAGATCGCGCGGGTGACGGGCAAGGCGCCGCTCGCCACCATCGACGGCGTGCGCATGTCGAAGTACCGGATGTTCTTCTCCGACGCCAAGGCGCGAGCCGAACTCGGCTACACGTCGCGGCCGTATCGCGAGGGACTGGCCGACGCCATCGCCTGGTTTCGGCAATCGGGGGCTCTGAAATGAGTGCCGGCGTGCAGACGGCCACCGAGACGCGCTCGGGCAAGGGCCACAAGGACGAGAACTTTCCCGTCGCCTCGCACCTGATCCACCCGCGCTACCGCGGGGCGATCCTGGCGTTCTACGACTTCGTGCGGGCCGGCGACGACATCGCCGACCACGCCAACCTCTCGCCTGAGCGCAAGATCGCGATGCTCGACGGCCTCGCCGACGCGCTCACCGGCAAGGGGCCGCCCGATCCGGAGGCCGCGCCGCTGAAGCGCGAGCTCGCCGAGCATTCCGAGCCGCCGACCCACGCGCTCGAACTGCTCGATGCTTTCCGCATGGACGCGCGCAAGAACCGCTATGCCGACTGGGACGAGCTGATCCACTATTGCCGCTACTCGGCGATGCCGGTGGGCCGCTACGTGCTCGACCTGCACGGCGAGGATCCGGCCCGGGTCTGGGCCGCCTCCGACGCCATCTGCGCCGCCCTCCAGATCCTCAACCATCTTCAGGATTGCGGGAAGGACTTTCGCAACCTCGACCGCGTCTACATCCCGGCCGACACACTGGCGAAGTACGGCGCAGACGTCGCCATGCTCGGCGCGGACAAGGCCTCGCCGGAACTGCTCGGCGTGATCCGCGAACTGGCCCGCTGCACCCTGGTGCTGCTCGAAGAGGGCGCCGTCCTGCCCGACCTGATCAACGACCTGCGCCTCAGCCTGGAGATCGCCGCCATCCACCGCCTCGCCGTCGTGCTGACCAAGGGCCTGCTGACCCGCGATCCCCTCAGCGAGAAGGTGCATCACGGCAAGGTCGGCTTCGCGCTGACGGCCCTCGGCGGCATTGCGAAAACGCTGGCGCGTCGGCCGTTCCGGGGCCGCACCATTCGCCAGGTCACAGCCGAGGCCGGCCGATGAGCGCCACCGCCATTCCCGCCCCGGAGGCCCCCGCGCTGCCGGCCGTCGGCTCGTCGTTCTACACGGCGATGCGGCTTCTGCCGCCCGAGCGCCGCGAGGCGATGTACGCCGTCTACGCCTTTTGCCGCTCGGTCGACGACGTCGCCGACGACGGCGGCGCGCGTGAGATCCGCGCGGCCGAGCTCGACCGCTGGCGCGCCGACATCGATGCGCTCTATGCTGGAAACCCGCCGCCGCGGGTTCAGCCGCTGGCTGGGCCGGTGAAGCAGTTCGGCCTCAAGCGCCAGGACTTCCAGGACGTCATCGACGGCATGGCGATGGACGCCGTCGAGGACATCGTCGCGCCGAGCGAAGACAAGCTCGACCTGTATTGCGACCGCGTCGCCAGCGCCGTCGGCCGTCTCTCGGTGCGCATCTTCGGCATGCCGGAAGAGGACGGCATCAAGCTCGCCTGGCACCAGGGCCGGGCGCTGCAACTCACCAACATCCTGCGCGACATTGATGAGGATGCCGAACGCGGCCGCCTCTACCTGCCGATGGAGAAATTCCAGGCGGTCGGCCTCGCTCATCCGACGCCGCAGAGCGCGCTGGCGCATCCGCGTCTCGCCGAGGTCTGCGCCGGCGTCGCGGCCGAAGCACAGGCGCATTACCGCGCGACCTGGGAGATCATCGGCCGCAATCCGCGCAGCGCCACCAAGGCCGCGCGCCTGATGGCCGGCGCCTACTCGCTCTACCTCGACGCGGTGGTGAAGCGCGGCTGGCAGGCCCCGCGGGCGCGGGTCAAGCCGGGCAAGCTCGCACTCGTCGCCGTCGCCCTGCGGCACGGGATCGTGTGATGGCGGGCGTCGTCCACGTCGTCGGCGCCGGGCTCGCCGGGCTCTCGGCCGCGGTCTCCCTGGCGGAGTCCGGCCACCGTGTCGTGCTGCACGAGGCGGCGAAGCAGGCCGGTGGGCGCTGCCGCTCGTATTTCGACCCGACGCTGGGCCTGACCATCGACAACGGCAACCACCTGCTCTTGTCGGGCAACCGCTCGGCCCTCGATTTCCTCAAGACCGTCGGCGCGCCCGCCGACGCGCTGCAGGGGCCGGCCGAGGCCGCGTTCGACTTCGCGGATCTCGGCACGGGCGAGCGCTGGACGCTGCGGCCGAATGCCGGTCGACTGCCCTGGTGGGTGCTGGCCGCCTCGCGCCGTGTGCCGGGAAGCCGGGCCCGCGATTATCTCGCGCCCCTGACCCTGATGCTAGCCGCCTCCGGAAAGAAGCCGGGCAAGGCCGGGACCATCGGCGACACCATCGCCTGCGAGGGGGCGCTCTACGACCGTCTCTGGCAGCCGGTGCTGCTCGCTGCCCTCAACACCGACCCACGCGAGAGCGATGTCGGCCTTGCCGCGACGATCCTGCGCGAGACGCTCGGCGCCGGAGGCAACGCCTGCCGGCCGTTGATAGCGGTGGAGGGGCTCTCGACGGCCTTCGTCGACCCGGCGATCGCGTTTCTCATGCGGCGCGGCGCGGAGATCCGATTCGGTCGGCGCCTGCGCGCGATCGAGACCCGGGGCGAGACCATCACCCGCCTCGACTTCACCGACGCGCCGACCGTAATCGGGCCCGGCGACGGCGTCGTCCTCGCCGTCCCACCCTGGGTCGCCTCCGACCTGATGCCGGGTCTGCCTGCGCCGCGGGAATTCCGCTCGATCGTCAACGCGCATTTCGTCGGCGTGCCGCCGCCCGGCACGCCGCTGCTCCTCGGCGTCGTCGGTGGCCTGACCGAATGGCTGTTCGCCTATCCTGACCGCTTCTCGGTGACGATCAGCGGGGCGGATCGCCTGCTCGACGTGCCGCGTGACGAACTCGCCCGGCAGATCTGGCGGGAGATCGCGGATCTCCACGGACTTGCACGGGAATTGCCTAGCTGGCAGATCGTGAAGGAGAAGCGGGCGACGTTCGCAGCGACGCCCGCGGAAGCCGCGCGTCGACCATCGGCGCCAACCGCTTACGACAATCTCGTCCTCGCTGGCGACTGGACGGCGACCGGACTGCCCTCCACCATCGAGGGCGCCATCCGGTCGGGAACGAACGCCGCGTTCGCGCTCTTCGGTTCGGGCAAAACTGCCCGTTCCGACGCGTGCGTGCGGACACAGGCACGCGGAGCGGCTTGACGCATGACGGCAGGAACGAGGATCTTCGAGGCGGACAAGATGCGAGAGGCTGCTGCTCCCAAGCCCGACTCCAAGGTCGAGTCGCTGCAGCGCGCGAAGACGCGCGACATCTCGCTCGATTCGGTCGAGCGCGGCATTCACGCCGCCACCCGCGCCCTGTCGGATCTGGTCCAGCCCGACGGCCATATCTGCTTCGAACTCGAAGCGGATGCGACCATCCCCTCCGAATACATCCTGTTCCACCAGTTCCGGGCAACGAACCCGCGGCCGGGCCTGGAACAGAAGATCGGCAATTACCTGCGCCGGACGCAGAGCGGGAAGCATCACGGCTGGTCGCTCGTCCATGACGGCGCCTTCGACATGAGCTGCACCGTCAAGGCGTATTTCGCGCTCAAGATGATCGGCGACGACATCGAGTCGGCCCACATGCGCAAGGCGCGTGCGGCGATCCTGAGCCGCGGCGGCGCACGCAACGCCAACGTCTTCACGCGCTTCCTTCTCGCGCTCTACGGCGAGGTGCCGTGGCGCGCCGTGCCGGCCATGCCCGTCGAGGTGATGCACCTGCCGACGTGGTTCCCGTTCCACCTCGACAAGGTCTCCTACTGGGCGCGCTGCACCATGGTGCCGCTCTTCGTGCTGCAAGCGAAGAAGCCCGTGGCCCGCAACCCGCGCGGCATCCGTATCCAGGAGTTGTTCACGACGCCACCGGATTCGGTGCGCTCCTGGCCCGGCAGCCCGCACGCCACCTGGCCCTGGACCCCGATCTTCGGCGGCATCGACCGGGTGCTGCAGAAGACGGAACGCTACTTTCCCAAGACCCCGCGCAAGCGCGCCATCGATAAGGCCGTGGCCTGGGTCAGCGAGCGGCTCAACGGTGAGGACGGCCTCGGCGCGATCTTCCCGGCCATGGTCAACTCCGTGCTGATGTACGACGTGCTCGGCTACGCCACCGACCACCCGCAGGTGCGGATCGCCTGCGAGGCGATCGAGAAGCTCGTCGCCGAGAAGGAGCACGAGGCCTACGTGCAGCCCTGCCTGTCGCCGGTCTGGGACACGGCGCTATCGGCGCATGCCCTGCTCGAGGCGGGCGGCGGTCAGGCCGAAGGCGCGGCGCGCGACGGCCTCGACTGGCTGACCCCGCTGCAGGTGCTCGACATCAAGGGCGACTGGGCGGCGACCAAGCCCGACGTGCGTCCCGGCGGTTGGGCCTTCCAGTATGCCAACCCGCATTATCCCGATCTCGACGACACCGCCGTCGTGGTGATGGCGATGGACCGCGCCATGCGCCAGCACGGCCTCGTCTCCGACATGCCGGACTACGCGACACCGATCGCCCGCGCGCGCGAATGGGTCGAGGGCCTGCAGAGCGCCGATGGCGGCTGGGCGGCGTTCGACGCCGACAACAACCACCATTACCTCAACCACATCCCGTTCTCGGACCACGGTGCGCTGCTCGATCCGCCGACCGCGGACGTGACCGCCCGCGTCGTCTCGATGCTGTCGCAGCTCGGCGAGACCCGCCAATCCAGCCGTGCCCTCGACCGCGGCGTCACCTATCTGCTCAACGACCAGGAGACGGACGGGAGCTGGTACGGCCGCTGGGGCATGAACTTCATCTACGGCACCTGGTCGGTGCTGTGCGCGCTCAACGCCGCCGGCGTCGCGGGCAGTCATCCGCAGATCCGCAAGTCGGTCGAGTGGCTGATCCGCATCCAGAACCCGGATGGCGGCTGGGGCGAGGACGCCTCGTCCTACAAGGTCGACCCGGAATTCGAGGCAGGCTACTCGACGGCTTCGCAGACGGCCTGGGCACTGCTCGCCCTGATGGCGGCCGGCGAGGTCGACGATCCGGCCGTCGCCCGCGGCGTGAACTACCTGACGCGCACGCAGGGGGCGGACGGCTTCTGGTCGGAGGAGCGCTACACCGCCACCGGGTTTCCGCGGGTGTTCTACCTGCGCTACCACGGCTACCCGAAGTTCTTCCCACTCTGGGCGATGGCGCGTTTCCGCAACCTCAAGCTCGGCAACAGCCGACAGGTCGCCTACGGGATGTGAGCGGGACCCCTGCACACGAAAACGGCCCCGATCGCGAGATCGGGGCCGTTTTCGTTTGGGCTATGCGGAAGCCGGTCAGCTTCCGCGGCGCGCCATCAACTGCTCGATCAGCGTGCTGCCGGTCTCCAGCGCCGCCAGTTCCTCGGTGATCGCGGCGACCGTCTCCTTGATCTGGTCGGTCGTGTGCTCCGAGGTGATGAAGAAGCGAAGCCGCGAGGCGCGCTCGGGTACGGCCGGATGGATGATCGGCTGGACGTTGATGCCGCGGGCATAGAGCCGGTTCGACAGCGTCACCGCCTTCAGGGAATCGCCGACGATCACCGGGATCACCGCGAGGCCGAGGCTGGTGCCGACGTTGAGCCCGTTCTTCTTCGCGATCGCGAGGAACAGGTTGCCGTTGCGGCGCAGGCGTTCGACGCGCTCGGGTTCGGCGAGCATCACGGTCAGGGCCGCATCGGCCGCCGAGGCCAGGGGCGGAGAGAGGCCGACGCTGTAGACGAAGCCGCCGGCGGTGCACTTGAGATACTCCACCAGCACCGACGGACCGCAGATGTAGCCGCCGCAGGCCGAGAGCGTCTTCGAGAGCGTTCCCATCCAGATGTCGACGTCGGAGGGGGCGACGCCGCAATGCTCGTGCAGGCCGGCCCCGGTGCGGCCGAGCACGCCGAGCCCGTGGGCATCGTCCACCATCAACCAGCAATCGTAGCGGCGCTTCAGCTCGACGAAGGCGGCGAGGTCCGGCGCGTCGCCGTCCATGCTGTAGAGGCCCTCGATCACGATCAGCGCGCGGCGATGCTCGTGCCGGGTCGCCTCGAGCAGCTTCTCCAGGGAGGCGACGTCGTTGTGCGCGAAGGAGCGGCGCTGGGCGCCGGAAAGCTGCGCCCCGGTGACCACGCTGTTGTGGATCAGCGCGTCGTGAAAGATCACGTCGGCCGATTCGAGGATCGCGCCGATGGCGGTGACGTTGGTGGCGTGGCCGCTCACCATCACCACGCAGGCCTCGGTGCCGTAATGGGCGGCGAGCGCCTTCTCCAGCTTGAGATGACCGGGCCGCTCGCCCGCCACGATCCGGCTGGCCGAAGCCGAAGTGCCGAAGGCGTCGATCGCCTTGCGCGCCGCGCCGCTGACGGCGGGATGCCCGTTGAGGCCGAGGTAGTCGTAGGACGAGAAATTCGTGCAGGTCTTGCCTTCCATGCGCGTCGTCGCGCCGGCCCGGATTTCGTGCACCCGGAAGAAGGGATTGGCCACGCCGATCAGGTCGGCCGCCGAGCGCTGCAGCTTCAGCTCGCGATAGCCTGCCAGCTTCTCGAAATCCTGGGCCGAACTCGGCACATCGCTCTTAGCCTCCCCCTGCGACGGCGCCGGGCGCGTCGAGGCGCGCCCGAGGCGGTTCGTGACGAAGCTCGCCAGCGCCGCGCGGCCCGCGTCGGGCCGTGTCGATTGTGTCATGAAAGGATCTCTTTGAGGTCGGCCGTATTCTGCTCGACCAGGTCCTGGAAGGGCGCGAGCGACCCGGCATCGACGTCGCCGAGATGCTTCTGTGCGAGCCCCATCGCCATCCCGGCCGCTTCGTCGACGGGCGTCGCCACGGCCTGGATCAGCGTGTCGGAGAGCTCGTTCACCGTCAGGCCCGACGAGATGCCGGCCGGCGGCGCATCGAGGGCGAAGCGCTCCTGCAGGCTCGCGCCGAGCTCGACACCCATGAGCGAATCGAGGCCGATCTCCGAGAGCTGCCGGGTGCGGCTGATGTCGTCCTTGGGCAGCCGCAGGATGCGGGCGATGTCCTCGACGATGGCGTCGGCGACGGTTTTGCGGACCGCATCGATGTCGTTGCCCTTGAGGAGCGCCGCGATGTTGATGGCGGCGACCGTGCCGGGCTCGGCCTGCTGGTCGGAACCGAGGTCGCCGTAGCTCGGCGAGCGCAGGGTGGCGAGGCGCTCGCGCGCCTTGCCCCAATGCATCGAGGCGATCGCCACGACCGCCTCGTCCGGTGCCGGACCTTGGGCGGCCAGCGCCTCGGCCATCAGGTCGAGACTGTGTCGGGCATCCATCGGCGTGACGCCGACGCGGCCGGCTAGCGTCTCCATCACGGCGCGGTTGCGGGCGAGCACCCCGACATCGCCGATGGCGCCCCAGGCGACCGCGAGCCCGGGCAGGCCGAGGCGACGGCGCTGGCGGGCGAGACCTTCCATGAAGCCGTTGGCGGCGACGTAGGCGCCCTGCCCGGGATTGCCGATGAACGTGGTGGCCGAGGAGAACAGCACGAAATAGTCGAGCTGGCGGTGGCGGGTGGCCGCATCGAGCGCCTGCGCGCCGATCACCTTGGGCCGGATCACCGCCTCCAGCGCTTCGACCTCGAGGTTCGCGATCAAGCCGTCCTGCAACACCATGGCGCCGTGGATGACGCCGGCGAGCTTCTTGCCGGTCTTCTCGATGCCGGCGATCAGCGCATCCACGGCCTTGCGGCTGGTGATGTCGCAGGACTTCACCTCGACGGTGACGCCCTTGGCTTCCAGTTCGGCGATCGCCGCCAGACCCTCGTCGCTCGGCGTGGCCGAGCGTCCGACGAGGAGCAGGCGCTTGGCGCCCCGGTCGGCCAGCCAGCGGGCCGCCTCGATGCCGAAGCCGCCGAGGCCGCCGGTGATGAGGTGGACGCCGTTCGTCGAGACGGCGAAGGGCGCCTTGCGCTCGCGCGCCACGCTGCCGGCCTTCGGCGGCGTGATGACGATCTTACCGACATGCCCGGATTGCTGCATCAGCCGGAAGGCGTCGGAGACCTCGTCGGCGGTGAACGGCTGGTAGGGCAGGGGCTTCAGGCCGCCGTCGGAGAACAGCGCGATCACCTCGCGGAACATCCGCGCGCCGTCCTCGCCCTGGTGCTGGAGCACCTGATCGAGATCGACGCCGAAATACGACAGGTTCCGCCGGAACGGGCGCAGGCCGATATGGGTGTTGGCGACGTAGTCGCGCTTGCCCAGCTCGACGAAGCGGCCGAACGGCTTCAGCACGTTGAGGGAGCGCTCCATCATCTCGCCGAACAGCGAGTTGAGCACCACGTCGACGCCGTCGCCCGTGATGCGGCGGACGTCGTCGACGAAGGCGAGGGAGCGGGAATCGAGAACGTGCTCGGCGCCGAGCGCCTCCACCAGCGCCCGCTTTTCGCGCGATCCGGCGGTGGCGATCACGCGGGCGCCCTTCCACTTGGCGACCTGCAGCGCGGCGAGCCCGACACCGCCGGCGCCGCCATGTACGAGCACCCACTCGCCCTTGCGCAGCCGGGCGCAGCTGACGAGGCTGTAATAGGCGGTGAGGAAGGCGACCGGCACGGTCGCGGCCGCGGACGGATCCATGCCCGAGGGCATCGGGGCGGCCACGGCCTCCGGCACCACGACATGGGTGGCAAAGCCCGATTGGGCGAAGGCGACGACGGGATCGCCGACGTTGAAATCGGTGACACCCGCCCCCCGCGAGACGACGCGGCCGGCGACTTCGAGGCCGAGCCGGGGACCGGCGAAGCCGTCCTCGAGGATATCCTCCGGGAGCATCGACAACGCCCAGAGCACGTCGCGGAAATTCAGGCCGGTGGCTTCGACCGCGATCTCGATCTCGCCAGGGCCGGCCTTGACCCGCTCGGCCGGTCCCCAAGCCATCTCGTTGAGGCCGCCGGCATTGCTGCGCTCCAGCCGCGCGGCCGAGGCCGCCTCGGCGTCGGTGCCGATGCGGCGGGCGGCGAGGCCCGGATGGAAGCGGACGACGCGGGTGCTGTCGTCGTCGAGGACGATCTCGGTCTCCGATGTGCCGGAGAGGATCAGGTCGCGCAGGCGCTCGGCCGAGCGCTTCGAGGACATGGCGGGAGAGAGGTCGACGCGGCGCACGTCGAGGGTCGCGGTCTCGTTGGCCAGCGACCGGCTGAAGGCCCAGAGGCCGGCCTCGATCGCGCCGATATGGCCGCCGCGGTCGCGGGTGGCGCCGGGTGCGACGACCCAGAGGCGGGTCTGGCGGCTGCCGAGATGCTCGGCGCAGCGCTTCAGGCTGAGGCAGCGGTCGCGCAGACGCTCGGCCGCCTCCCCGCCATGGGTGAAGGCGCCGGCCAGGAACACCACGGTGTCCGGGCTCTCGCGTTCCAGCTCCAGCAGCGACTGCTCGGAATCGAGGATGATCGAGACGTGGACGCCGGCGGCCACGAGCAGCGTCGCGAGCGACGAGGCCGTCTCGGCGGCGAAGGCGTCCTCGGAGCCGATGACGAAGGCGAAGCTCTGCCCGTGAGCCGGTACCGGGCGCACGGGCGCCTCGGCGACGAGCAGCAGATCGTTGCCGTTGGCGGAGGCGGCACGGTCTGCCGTGACGCGCACGAGCCCGGCAGCGCTGAGCACGCGCTGCCAGCCGGCGACGTCCTCCAGCCGGCTGTGCGGCATCTCGGCGGTGCCGGCGAACCATCCGGCATCGAGCCCGAAGACCATGTCGCGGAACAGGGCGTCGGTGGGCTCGACGGCGACGAGCACGCCGCCGGTGGCGAGGGCGGTCGCGAGGGCATCGAGCAGGGTCGTCTCGGCGCGGTGCAGGGCGTCGCTCGCCAGGATCATGTCGAACGAGGCCGGGATGAGGTCTTCCACCGCCTCCACCACCGCGACGCGGCGCGGCAGGGCGAGCCGGGCCCGCTCGGCGAGCCTCCGGTCGGCGTCGAAGATCGTGATCTGCGCCTGGATCGCGTCGGCGAAGGCGGCAGCCTTGCTCGACAGCGGGCCGAAGCCGACCTGCAGGATCCGCAAGGCCCGGTCCTGGGGCAGGGCCTTGCGGGTGGCCGAGGCGATCCGGGCGACGACGTCGGCCGAGGCGCGGGCCGTGGCGCTGCGCATCACGAAGGCGTCGAGCGCCGCTTGGGGCAGGCTCGGCGCGCTCGTCAGCGTGCCATCGAGCAGGCGCGCGACCAGCGCCGTCACGTCGGCGATCAGCACGAGTTCGGCGGAGAGTTCGGGATGGTCCGCCGCGATCCAGCGCATGATCTCTTCGGGGCGCGGCAGCGTCACGTCGCCCCGCACCTTCCAGACGCGGCCGTCATGCGTGGCGAGCCCGCTGCTCTCCAGGGCGTAGAGGGCGTTCAGCGCCCAGGGGCGCAGGCCTTCGGGCAGCTTTCCCAGCTCGACCTTGCCGGCGCGCGAGAGCCCGTCCGCGAGGCGGTAGGCGACTGCGGTGGCCCAGCCTTCGAGGAGCAGATGGCCCGGTCCGAGCGGCGCCTCGTCGGACAGCACCGCCTTGGCGGCGCCGGGTCGCACGATCTCGGCGATCTTCGGTTGGCGCTCCAGCGGAATCGCAGTCGGCTCGGTGGCGAGTTCGGTGGTCTGCGCGATGGCGTAGGCCGCGAGCTCGCTGCCGCCCTTGACGCGCAAGGCCTGGAAGCGGCCCTCGCGGAGCGTCGCGACGATCTCGCCATCGGCGTCGACGAGGGTGAAGTCGGCGAGGATCGAGCGCTCGTTGCAGCGGCGTACGTGGATCATCGCGCGGTGGATCACCGCGCCCGGACGGTTCAGGCGGATCTCGCCGAACCGCACCGGCACGTAGGCCTTGGTCGAATCCGCGCCGAGCAGTTCGGCGAATAGCAGGATCAGGCCGTGAAAGCAGGAATCGAGGCGCGCGGGCGAGAGGCCGTAGCGCAGATCCGCTTCGGCCGGCTTCAGCTCGGAAACGATCGTGGTCTCGTCGATGCGGGCCGAGAGCGCGACCTGACGGAAGCTCGGGCCGAAGCCGAGGCCCGAGGCCGCTGCCCGGCGGTAGAGGTCCTCGCCGGCGACGGCGTGGCCGGCCGGCATCTCGATGTCGAGCCGTCCTGCCGGGGAATAGGTCCCGTCGACGATCTTGGCCGAGGCGTGAAGCTGCCACGGCGCCTGCGTCAGGCGCTGGCGGCTGAGGATCTGGACGATGTTGCCGCTGCCGGCGATTCGGACCGAGACTTCGCGCAGGGCGTCGTCGGCGAACACCATCGGCGACAGGATCTCGAGATCGGCGAGCACGACGCTCTCGGAGCGGTGCGTCTCGCGGGCGATCTGCAGCGCCATCTCGACGAAGGCCGCACCCGGCAGGATCACCTGATCCTCGATGCGGTGGTCGTCGAGTTCGGGCACGATCTTGGCATCGAGCGAGGCGCGCCATTCGAGGCCGTCCGCCGCGAGGCGGACGCCGACGAGCGGATGGTAATGGTGCGCCGTCATCGGGCCGAAGCCCTCGATCGTCTCGGGCAGACGGAAACTGCGGCGCTGCCAGGGATAGGACGGCAGCGACACGGCGCCGGCCGGGTTGGCGCCGAACACACGGGCCTCGTCGACCTTGGCGCCGGCAACGAGCGCGGCGGCCAGCGCCTTGGCGATCGGATCGCCGCCCGCGGGCTTGCGGTGCATCACGCCGACGGTGGCGATCTCGATGCCGAGGGGCTCGATGGCGTCGCCGGCATGGGAGAGCAGCGTCGCGCGCGGTCCGACCTCGATGAAGACGCGGGCGCCCTGGCGCGCCGCCTCCTGCAGGCCTGCGCAGAACTGCACCGGCTCGCGGATGTTGCGCCACCAATATCCGGCGCCGTAGGCCGAGCCCGGCTCGACCTTGCCGGTGACGGTGGAGATCATGGCCGTGTGGCCGGCCGAGGCCTTGAGGCCGGCGAGGTCGCGCAGCAGCGGCTTCTCGGTCGGATCCATGAGCCGGCCGTGGAAGGGGTAGTCGAGATCGAGCTTGCGTCCGCGCCGGCGCTTGCGCGCGAGCGCCTTCATCGCCGCCTCGATCGTCTCGACCGGGCCGGCAACGGTGATCGCCTTCGGGCTGTTGTAGGCGGCGATGTCGAGGGCCGGGTAGTCGTCGAGGAAGGCCTCCATCTCCTCGACGGGGCCGAGCAGCACGGCCATCGATCCGAGGCCGCGGGTCGATTCCTGATGGTGGCTGCGGTGGAAGATCACCTTCACCGCCTGCTCGAGGCTCAGGATTCCTGCGGCATGGGCGGCGCCGATCTCGCCGACGCTGTGGCCGAGCACGTAGGAGGGCGTCAGGCCCTGGGCACGGAGCGCCGCCGTGGACGCCGCCTGGATCGCGAAGATCAGGGGCTGCGAGATCCGCGTGAGCCCGAGCCGCTCTTCGATGTCGTCGGCGAACATCGCCTCCTTCAGCGACCAGCCGGCGAGCGGCGTGAACAGGGCGTCGACCCGGTCGAAGGTCTCGGCAAAGACCGGGTTCTCCTCGTAGGCCTCGCGGCCCATGCCGCCCCACTGGCTGCCGTTGCCGGAATAGACGAAGGCGGTCTCGGCCGAACGCTCGGCTGCCATGCCGACGAGGGCCGCATCCGTGTCCTCGCCCTCGGCGACGGCGCGCAGGGCCTGGACGACGTCCGCCTTGGCGCCGAGCGGCACGGCAAGGCGCGCGGGCAGGCGCTCGCGGCGATGGGCGGCGGCGGCGGCGATGCGGCCGGCCTCGAGCGGATCGGCGGCCTCCAGCCGGTCGGCATAATCGAGGGCGAGTTCGTTGAGGGCCGCGCGGCTCTGAGCCGAGAGCAGCAGCACCTCCGGCTCATGGGTACCGGCGGCCGGCGCAGCGACGGGTGCCGGGTCGGTCAGGACGACGTGGGCGTTGGTGCCCCCGAATCCGAAGGAGTTCACGCCGGCGAAGCGCTCCGCCTTGCCGCGCACCAGCGTGAGCGGCGCCCGGTTCACCGAGAGGTTCAACGCCTCGAACGGGATCTCGGGGTTGAGTTCGGCCGAATGCAGCGAGGGCGGCAGCAGGTCGTGTTCGAGGGCGAGGCTCGCCTTGAGTACGCCGGCGAGGCCCGAGACCGGCTCGGTATGGCCGATATTGGTCTTGATCGAGCCGATCGGCAGCGGGCTCTTGCGGCCCTTGCCGAGCCGCGACCCGATGGCGTTGGCCTCGATCGGATCGCCCACCGGCGTTCCGGTGCCGTGCGCCTCGACGAAGGCGATGGAATCGAGCGCGATGCCGGCCTCGCGATAGACCTGCTCCAGCAGCGCGCCCTGGGCCGTGCTCGAAGGCAGCGAGATGCCGGAGGTGCGCCCGTCCGAGTTCACGCCGCTGGCGGCGATGACGCCGCGTACGAGGCTGCCGTCACGTGCCGCCGCCTTGGCGGTCTGCAGCACGAGCACGACGCCGCCCTCGGCCCGCACATAGCCGTCGGCATTGGCCGAGAAGGCTTGGCAGAGGCCGGTGCGCGAGAGCATCTGCGCGTTCGAGAACGAGATGAAGTTGAACGGGCTCGCGAGCACGTTCACGCCGGCGACGATGGCCGTGTCGACCTGCCCGCTGTTCAGCGCGACGATCGCGGTATCGAGGGCGACGAGGGACGAGGAGCAGGCGGTGTCGAGGGTGAAGCTCGGTCCCTTGAGGTCGTAGATGTAGGAAATGCGGTTCGAGATGATCGACAGGACGTTGCCGGTCGCCGCGTAGGCGTCGCCCGACGAGGTGTCGAGGATGCGCAGGTTGCCATAATCGAGCGACGACGCGCCGACGAACACGCCGATCCCGCTCCCGGCCACGCTGGAGGGGCGCAGGCCCGCATCCTCCAAGGCTTCCCAGGTGAGTTCGAGCAGGATCCGCTGCTGCGGGTCCATCTGCTCGGCCTCGCGCGGCGAGACGCCGAACACGCCGGGGTCGAACGACCAGACGTCGTCGACGACCCCCGCGGCCCAGGTGTAGCTCTTGCCCCGCTCCTGCGCCCGCGGGTGGCCGAAGCGCTCGAGAGGCCAGCGATCCGCCGGAATCGTGGAGACGGCGCAGCGGCCCTCGCTGAGGAGCTGCCAGAGGCCGTCGACGCTCGACGCGCCGGGAAGGCGGCAGGCACGACCGATGATCGCGATGTCAGTACGCTTGGTCACGTTCGATTCGCACACGCTCGTGAAGGGGGTACGCCAGGCGAATGGGGGGGAGCCTGTCCGTCTGAGGTCCATCGCCCCTTAGTATGGCATCGATGTGGTCGCCAACGCAGGCTGTGGCAGAGGGCGGGCTTCGGGTGCGATTGTCGCGCCGTGTGTCCCGCTTTCATCAGGTTACACTTTTCGGACTCGTCAATCGAGCCGAGTTCAAGACCGGACAATGCCAGTATCGTCGCAGAATTCTGAAAATCGTCGCGGCATTTGGAGAGTTTTATAGGCGCGATCGATCGATAAAGAGTTCCCTTCGACCGATCGGGCGAGATCGAAGCGACGCCGCAAGGCAATAGGATCTCTTCGATCGCCTGTCGGTTCGGATCGATCATGCCGTGCCGATACTCGTGTAGCGAAAGCCGTGCCGTTCGCCGACGCTGCGACTGTAGACGTTGCGCAGGTCGACCAGCACGGGCTCGGACATGACCTTGCGCAGCCGCGCGAAATCGAGCGCCCGGAAGGCATTCCACTCGGTGACGATCACCAGGGCATCGGCGCCCTCGGCACAGTCGTAGGCATCCTGCGCATAGGCGACGTCGTTCAGGAGCGGCCGGGCCTGATCCATGCCCTCGGGATCGTAGGCCCGCACCCGCGCACCCGCATCCTGCAGGCCGGCCACGATCGAGAGCGAGGGCGCGTCGCGCATGTCGTCGGTGTTCGGCTTGAAGGTCAGGCCGAGGAGCGCGATCGTCTTGCCGCGCACCGAGCCGCCGCAGGCCGTGATCACCTTGCGCGCCATGGCGCGCTTTCGCTGATCGTTGACCGCCACCACCGTCTCGACGATCCGCATCGGCGCGCCGTGGTCCTGCGCGGTCTTGACCAGCGCCAGGGTGTCCTTCGGGAAGCAGGAGCCGCCATAGCCGGGGCCGGCATGGAGGAACTTCTTGCCGATGCGGTTGTCGAGGCCGATGCCGCGGGCGACCTCCTGCACGTTGGCGCCGACCTGCTCGCAGAGATCCGCGATCTCGTTGATGAAGGTGATCTTGGTGGCGAGGAAGGCGTTGGCCGCGTATTTCGTCAGCTCGGCGGTCCGCCGGCCCGTCACCAGGATCGGCGCGGCGTTGAGGTAGAGCGGGCGGTAGACCTCGTTCATCACCGCCACGGCGCGGGCGTCCTCGGTGCCGATGACGATGCGGTCGGGCCGCTTGAAGTCGTCGATCGCCGCGCCCTCGCGCAGGAATTCCGGATTCGAGACCACCGCGAAATCCGCCTCCGGCGCGCTCTCGCGGACGATGCGCTCGACCTCGTCGCCGGTGCCCACGGGCACGGTCGATTTGGTGACGACCACGGTGTAGCCCGCGATCGCGCCGGCGATCTCGCGGGCCGCGGCGTAGACGTAGGACAGGTCGGCGAAGCCGTCGCCGCGACGCGAGGGCGTGCCGACCGCGATGAAGACCGCATCGGCGCCCGCCACTGCCGGCGCCAGTTCGGTGGCGAAGGACAGCCGCCCCTGCCGGACGTTGTCGCCGACGAGCGCGTCGAGGCCCGGCTCGAAGATCGGGATGCGACCCGCCTGCAGTGCCTCGATCTTCGCCGGGTCCTTATCGACGCAGATCACGTCGTGACCGAAATCGGCGAAGCACGCCCCGGAGACCAGGCCGACATAGCCCGAGCCGATCATCGCTATGCGCAAGTGGCGGACTCCTCGACGCCGGTGCCGGGGAGCCGGCTCCGTGTTGCGGTGCAACCTCTAGCGAAGAACGTCCGTCTGGCAAAGCGCCGGGCGCAAAGCGGCCGGCCTCCGGGGATCAGAGACGGAAATGCGCGGCGACGCGGGACAGGTTCGGATTGTAATAGGGATCGGCGCGCAACTGCGGCTCCCAGCGCTCGCGCATCACCCGCGACTCGGATTCGAAGCGGGCGCGCTTCTCCGGGCTGTCCTCGGGGCCGCGGCTCTTCGATTCGTGGTGGATCAAGCGCGCATGCGGCGTCCAGACGATACGGTAGCCGGCCGCGCGCACCCGCAGGCAGAGGTCGACGTCGTTGAAGGCGACCTTCAGGTGCTCGGCGTCGAAGCCGCCCACTTCGGCAAACACCGAGCGGCGCATGGCGAGGCAGGCTCCGGTCACGGCCGAGACCTCCTGTGCCAGCACCATGCGCTCGAAATAGCCGGATTCGTCCGCCGGCAGCCCGAGATGGCTGTGGCCGGCGACGCCGCCGATGCCGAGGACGATGCCACCATGCTGCAGCGTCCCGTCCGGATAGAGCAGCTTGGCGCCGACCGCGCCGATGCTGGCGTCGAGCGCGATCGAGACCAGCTCCTTCAGCCAGCCGGGCTCGATCACCTCGACGTCGTTGTTGAGGAAGAGCAGCACCGCGCCGCGTGCCGCCGCGACGCCGCGGTTGCACAGGTCCGAAAAGTTGAAGGCACCCGGCACCGGCAGCACGCGGAACCGGGCATCCTGCGCATGGCGCGCGAACAGGGCGGCCGTCTCCGGCTCGCGGCTGTCGTTGTCAACGACGATCACCTCGAGGCTGGGATAGTCGGTCCCTGCGAACAGGCCGTCGAGCACGGTGGCGACGAGCTCGGCGCGGTCCCGCGTCGGTATGATCACGGAGACGAGGGGCGAGACGGGCAGGGGGCGCACCAGACGGTTGAAGCCGCGCGGGCCTCGGGTCGCGGTCGCGCCCATCGGCGCTGCGATCTCGGCCAGCGCCTGGAGGCGCGCCGCCTCGGCGGTGGCGAGCGCCCTGTCCGAAAAGGTGCCTGACCCGCCGGCCGCCCGCCAGTGGTACAGAACCTTCGGGATGTGGTGCACCCGTTCCGACGGCAGGCCGGCCGTCAGCCGCAGGAGCAGGTCGTGGTCCTGGCTGCCCTCGAAGCCCGGCCGCAGGCCTCCCAGCGCCCTGAGACGCTCGGTCCGAACCACCGTGAGGTGGTTCACGTAGTTCTGCCCGTAGAGCAACTCGCGGTTGAAGCTCGACTTGAAATGCGGCTCGAAGCGCCGCCCGCGCCCATCGATCTTGTCCTCGTCGCTGTAGATCAGGTCGAGGCCGGGTTCGGAGCGGATCGCGCGGGCGACTTCGTAGAGCGCGGTCTCGGCGAGCATGTCGTCGTGATCGAGGAAGGCGGCATAGCTGCCGCGGGCGAGCGCCAGCGCATCGTTGGTCGCCCGCGCGATATGGCCGTTCTCGTCCCGCCGCAGAAACGTGATGCGCGGGTCGCGTTCGGCGGCCTGCGCCAGCAGCCGCGGGATCGCCGCGTCCGTCGAGGCGTCGTCGACGGCGCAGAGTTCCCAGTGCGGATAGAGCTGCGTCTGCATCGAGCGGAGCGCCGCCTCCAGCACCTTCGGCGCCGGATCATGCACCGGCATCAGCACCGAGATCAGCGGCCCTGCCCCCCAGGTCTCGACCTCGGCGCGAATGCGGCTGCGATCGGCCTCGGCGCGCGTGTCGAACCGCTTGATCCAGGCGGCGTACGAGGTCTCGCTGCGGGTGCCCAGCGCACGGGCGAGCATCCCCCGCGCCCGCATCCGCTTGCGCAGCAGCCTCCAGAATAGGGCCTTTCCGGCGAGATCCGGCTGGCGCAGGGCCGCGCGCAGGAGGAGGCCAGGGCGGCCGCGGCGATGGATCGTGATGGCGTCCAGCGCGAACTGGGCGTCGCGCGAAAGGGCCGTGAAGCGCAGGGCTCCGGTGCGCTCGGGCAGCCGGCCGGTCCAGGCGAAGCGGTCGGCACCGATCGGCTCCTCGGCGAGGTTCGCGACTGCGACACGGCCGTCCGCGTCCGACAGGGCGCTCGCCAGGATCCGCGCGACCCCACCGCTGCCGACGTCGCGCCACGACACCGTGACCCAGGCGCCGCCGAGGCCGAAGCCGGACAGGTCGAGCCTGAGGCCGGCCGCGCCCGCGTCATTGGGCTCGACCGGAAGATCGACACCGCCGCCGAGGCCGCGATGCAGCCGCGCCTGTGGCAGGCGAAGGTGGGATGCCGTCGCCGGCGTGATCTCGGAGTCCGCCATCGGCCTAGCGCGCCCGCCTCGCCGGGGAGGGCGTCCCGGCGCGTGCGCCGACCCCTCGGTCATCGGCGGCGGTCCTGCCGTGGCCGAGGGTGCCGTGGTCCGTGAGGAGGATCCGCATGTCCCACCGTGCGATTGCGCCGAGAGACGCGAACGGCGGGAGATAGACGATTTCGGCGAGCGGTGCAGCGCCGCCGGGCAACCGGACTGCGCGGCATCGCGATTCCGCGAAAATCCCGGCGATCCATCGCTTGCACGGCCGTTCGGCAGAGGTTATAGCCGCGGCCTCGCCGGGGTCTTCGACCCAGGTCGGGTGCGTAGCTCAGCGGGAGAGCACTTCCTTGACATGGAAGGGGTCACAGGTTCGATCCCTGTCGCGCCCACCATTCCGCTTTCACCGCAGCGGATGACGATACAGGGTCCCTCGCGGGGCCCTTTTTCGTATCCTGCCCAGCGATCGGCGGCCGGACGTCACTCGGCGGTGGGAATCGCCTCGGCAACGGCGGTCGTAGCGCCGGCTTCGCGCAGCACGTCGGCGGCGGCGGCCTGGGCCAGCAGGTCGTAGCCGCGGTCGGCCATGTGGAGGCCGTCGGCGGAAAACAGCTCGGAATGGGTGAGCTTGGCTTGGCCGATCCAGTCGCGCATCAGGGTCGAACGGCGGATCACCGGCACGTCGAGCGTCTCGCCGATCTCGCGCACCGCATCGCGAAAGCGGTAGGCGCCCGGGGTCGCGTCGAAGCGCGGGCACCATTGCGGCTCCATCAGCACCACGTCGATGCCGGCTTCCCGGATGCGGCGCACGGCCGTGAGCGTCTCGTCGCGAAAATGGTCGAGCGCGATGCCGCGAAGTGCGTCGTTGCTGCCTGTCTGCCAGATGACGAGGTCCGGGTGCTCGCCGATCACGTCGCGGTCGAGCCGGGCCAGCATCTCGTCGATGGCCTCTCCACCGATGCCGCGATTGAGCACGGTGACGCCACCGGCGAGCCGGGGCAGGGCGCGCTTCAGCGCGGCTTCGAGGCGGGCGGGGTAGGCGGCCGCCGGCGTGCTGGCACCGATGCCCTGCGTCGAGGACGATCCGAACGCCACGATGCGCAAGGGCTCGCCGAGGGCGAGCTGCCGAGCCACGTGCGGCAGGCCGTCGTCATGGGAGGAATCGAGGTCGAAGACGCCGAGCTCGAAGCTCTCGGGCAGGAGGTCGGCATAGGCCAGCACCGCCGTCGAGGACATGGTGAGCCCGAGAAACAGAAACGCCCCGCGGGCGACGCGTCCCCAGCCGGCGGCCGGACCGAACCCCTTCGCGGAAAAACCGTGCGCCACGTCCACCCCCGTCGCCCATCCGGCCTCGGGTCTCCCCCGGCGGATGCTGATGCCTGCGGCGAGCGGGACTTTTGCAGAGCCTTCTCAGGCTCCGCTGCGGTCTGTCGCCTGTCGTCTTCGAGACGATTCCGGCGCGCCGCTCTTCCACTTCGTCACGAACACCACTTTAGAAGCGAGTCTTGACGGAAGCTTGACCGATTCGGCGGCCCGTATGGCGTGGAAATACGCGAAACCCCGAACGAGAGCAATAAAAATGCATTAAGAATAATGTGCGCTAAGCAGAAATACGGAGATTGCTTCGTTCCCTTCTAGGAAATGCGAAGACATCGGCCTCCGTGCGACAGGGCGGATGTGGTTGCCGAAGCCTCCGTCGGAACAGGTCACGCGCCCTTGCGACGATCCCGGAGCGCCTCGCGGTCGAGATAGACCAGCGCTCCGGCCGCCATCGCCGCCAGCACGAACCAGGTGAGCGCGTAGACGAGGTGGTCGTTGCGGAAGCTGACGACCGTCAGCCCGCCGACGGGCAACCGGCCCGCGTCGGAGCCGGCATCCGCGTCGACGAAGTATGGGGCGACGTCGAACAGGCCTCGGGCTCGGGCGATGGCTGCCACGTCGCGAGAATACCAGCGGTCGCCAGCGGGATCGTTCGTGCGCAGGAAGGCGCCGCCGGGCTCGGTCACGCGGAGCAGGCCGGTCAGCGTGACCGGGCCCGGCGGCTGCGCCCAGCCGGCCGGAGCGCGCCGGTCCGACGGGACGAAGCCGCGGTTCACCAGCACGGTGAAGCCGGCTTCTGAGTGCAAGGGCGTCAGTACCCAGAAGCCGCCGCCATAGGCGGTCACGGCCTGGACCAGGGTGGTGCGGTCGTAGGCAAACACACCGGTCAGGCGCAGATGTCGGTAGGCGTCGGCCTCTGCCGTGATGGCAGGCCAATCCGGCGGTCCGGGAGCCGGGCCGGGCTCGGCATGGATCCGCGCCTCCACGCGGGCGATCAGGTCGAGCTTCCAGGTCCGGCGCTGGACCTGCCAGATTCCGAGCCCGAGGAGGCTCGCGACGACGAGCAGCCCGATCGCGTTGAGCGCGAAGAGCAGGCCGAGCGAGCGGCGGGGCAGCGGACCGGCGGCTGTTCCCGGCCCGCTCATGGCGCCGCCTGCCTCAGGGCTGATGATGCAGCAGGTCGTGCGGAGACATCGGCATCATGTTGGTGTTGAGATGATGCATGACCCAGATCGAACCGGTCAGGGTGATCACCACCAGCGTCACCGTGAAGATCAGCGCCAGGATGCTCCAGCCGCCCTCCGACTTGGTGTTCATGTGGAGGAAGTAGACCATGTGGACGACGATCTGCACCACGGCGAGCGCCAGGACGATGATCGTGGTCCAGACGACGTTCCCCAGCACATCGCCCATGACGAGCGCGAACGGGATCGCCGTCAGGATGACCGACAGCACGAAACCGGTGACGTAGCCCTTGAAGCTGCCGTGCGCCCCGCCGCCGTGATGGTCCGCATGGCCGTGCGCGTGGTCCTGATGCTCGGCTTGGCCGGCGGCGCTCATCGCAGGACTCCCATCAGGTAGACGAAGGTGAACACGCCGATCCAGACGACGTCGAGGAAGTGCCAGAACATCGACAGGCAGAGTAGCCGGCGCTTGTTCTCGGGGATCAGGCCGCGCTGTGCGGTCTGAATCAGGAGCACGATCAGCCAGACGATGCCGAAGGTGACGTGCAGGCCGTGCGTGCCGACGAGGGCGAAGAACGACGACAGGAAGGCGCTGCGCTGGGGCGTCGCGCCCTCGTGGATCAGGTGCGAGAACTCGTAGAGTTCGATGCCGATGAAGGCCGCGCCGAACAGGCCGGTGACGATCAGCCAGAGCTGCATCGCCTTCAGCTGCCCGTTTTCCATCTCCAGCATCGCGAAGCCGTAGGTGATGGAGGAGAACAGCAGCATCGCGGTGTTCACCGCGACGAGCTTGAGGTCGAACAAGTCGTTGGGGGAGGGGCCGGCCGCGTAGTTGCGGCCGAGCACGGCGTAGGTGGCGAACAGGACCGTGAAGATGAGACAATCGCTCATCAGGTAGATCCAGAAGCCGAGCAGGGTGCTGGCTTCGTGGGGGTGCTCCTCGCTCTCGTGGAAGACCGGTGCCTCGGTGCCGGGAGGGGCGGTGTCGCCGTGCATCATCGCTGTCAGGCCTGCGCCGCGAGCATCGAATTCCGCTCACTCTCGGTCCGCACGACGGTGTCGGCCGGGATGTCGAAATCGCGGTTGTAGTTGAAGGTGTGGAAGATCGCGGCGGCGATCATGGCGACGAAGGTCAGCGCCGCCAGCCACCAGATGTACCAGATCATGCCGAACGAGAACGCGACGCTGAGGCCCGCGATGACGGCACCGGTTCCGGTGTTCCGGGGCATATGGATCGCCCGGAAGCCCTCACGCGGACGCTCGTAGCCGCGCTGCTTCATGTCGGACCACGCGTCGAGATCGTGAATGCGCGGCGTGAAGGCGAAGTTGTAGTCGGGCGGCGGCGAGGAGGTCGACCATTCGAGCGTACGCCCGCCCCACGGATCGCCGGTCGTGTCGCGCAGGGCCTCGCGGTTCCGGATCGAGACCGTGAACTGCATGATCATCGCGCCGATACCGACGGCGATCAGCACGGCGCCGAAGGCCGCGAGCACGAACCAGATCTGCAGCGAAGGATCGTCGAAGTGCTGTGCGCGGCGGGTCACGCCCATCAAGCCGAGCACGTAGAGCGGCATGAAGGCGACGTAGAAGCCGATCGTCCAGAACCAGAACGAGACCTTGCCCCAGAACGGATCGAGCTTGAACCCGAAGGCCTTGGGGAACCAGTAGTTCACGCCGGCGAACATCCCGAACAGCACGCCGCCGATGATCACGTTGTGGAAATGTGCGATCAGGAACAGCGAGTTGTGCAGCACGAAGTCGGCGGGGGGCACGGCGAGTAGCACGCCGGTCATGCCGCCGATGGTGAAGGTGACCATGAACGAGATGGTCCACAGCATCGGCACCTCGAACCGGATCCGGCCGCGGAACATCGTGAACAGCCAGTTGAAGATCTTGGCGCCCGTCGGGATCGAGATGATCATCGTCGTGATGCCGAAGAACGAGTTCACGGAGGCGCCGGAGCCCATCGTGAAGAAGTGGTGCAGCCAGACGAGGTAGGACAGGATCGTGATGACGACCGTGGCGTAGACCATCGACACGTAGCCGAAGAGCCGCTTGCCCGAAAAGGTCGAGGTCACCTCCGAGAAGATGCCGAAGGCCGGCAGGATGAGGATGTAGACCTCCGGATGACCCCAGATCCAGATGAGGTTGAAGTACATCATCGGGTTGCCGCCGAGGTCGTTCGTGAAGAAGTGCGTGCCGACGTAGCGGTCGAGGGTCAGCAGCGCGAGAACGGCGGTGAGGATCGGAAAGGCGGCGGTGATCAGCACGTTCGTGCAGAGCGAGGTCCACACGAAGATCGGCAGCTTCATCATCGTCATGCCGGGTGCGCGCATCTTCACGATGGTCGCGATCAGGTTGATGCCCGACAAGGTCGTGCCGATGCCCGCGACCTGCAGGCCCCAGATGTAGTAGTCGACGCCCACCCCGGGACTCATGTCCGAGCCCGAGAGCGGCGGATAGGCGAGCCAGGTGGCACGCGAGAACTCGCCGACGAACAGCGAGATCATGATCGTGATCGCGCCGGACACCGTCATCCAGAACGAGAAGTTGTTCAGGAACGGAAAGGCCACGTCGCGCGCGCCGATCTGCAGCGGCACGACGTAGTTCATCATCCCCGTGACGAACGGCATCGCCACGAAGAAGATCATGATCACGCCGTGTGCGGAGAAGATCTGGTCGTAGTGGTGCGGCGGCAGGAAGCCCTGATTCTCGCCGAAGGCCATGGATTGCTGCGCGCGCATCAGGAGCGCGTCGGCGAAGCCGCGCAGCAGCATGACCATGGCGAGGATGATGTACATGATGCCGATCTTCTTGTGATCGACACTCGTGATCCAGTCCCGCCACATGGGACCCCAGAACCGGTAATAGGTGATGACGCCCAGCACCGCGAGGCCGACGACCGCCACGCCCGCGAAGGTGACCTGCAGGATCGGCTCGTGGAACGGGATGTCTTCGAGACTGAAGCGTCCGAAGATCAGCTTCTGGAGATCCGGGTCTGACAACATGGGATCGGCTGCTCAGGAAATTCGGTGACGGGGGCGCGGTCTGGCCTGCGCAGGTCTAGTGATGGTGGATCTGTAGGTCGTCGGATTTCGTCGGCGGGGCCTTCTTGTTCTCCGGAGACCCCTGATCGTTCGGAGACCCCTCGGAGCGCGGCGCCCGGCCGGCGGCCGGGGCCGTCGCGCCGTTCGGCTCGTCGCCCTGTTCGAGGCGGCGGTTGTCGTATTGGAGCCGCTCGCGGTTCTCGTGGCTCTCCTTGCCCGCGCCGCCGCTGGCGTCGATGTGCATCATCTCGCTCATGCACATCTTGCCGGGCATCGCGCACATGTTGAGGATCGCGGTGTAGAGGCCGTCGGCGACGCTCCTGTAGAAGCGCGGCGCCACGCCCTCGCTCGGCTTCTCCAGGGCGAGATAGGCCTCGCGGCTGAGGTCGGTGCCCTGCTCCTTGGCCTTGGCGACCCAGGCGTCGAAGCCGTCCGGCTTCAGCCCATGGAACTTGAAGGTCATCCGCGAGAAGCCGCTGCCGCTGTAATGCGATGCGAGGCCGTCATAGACGCCCTCCTTGTTGATGACGGCGTGGAGCTTCGTCTCCATGCCCGGCATCGCGTAGATCATGCCGGCCAGCGCCGGCACGTAGAAGGCGTTCATTACCGAGCTCGCGGTGATTTTGAAGGTGATCGGCCGGTCGACCGGGGCGGCGAGCTCGTTGACGGTGGCGATGCCGTATTCGGGGTAGACGAACATCCACTTCCAATCGAGCGCCACCACCTCGACGACGAGGGGCTTGGCGTCGGCGGGGATCGGACGGCCGGCCGCCAGACGGCCGAGCGGCCGGAACGGATCGAGCGTGTGCGTGCTGATCCAGGTCAGCGCGCCGAGCGCGATGATGATCATGAGCGGGGCGGTCCAGATCACCACCTCGAGCGCCGTCGAGTGATACCAGTCCGGCTTGTAGGTCGCGGTTTCGTTCGCGGCCCGGTAGCGCCAGGCGAACCACAACGTCAGCGCGATCACCGGCACGATGATCAGCAGCATCAACCCGGTGGAGGCCAGCACGAGATTGCGCTGCTGCAGCGCCACATCGCCGGACGGATGCATCACGACGAGATTGCAGCCCGACAGCAGCATGAACAGCGGCGGCAGGACGAGCCCCTGCAGCAGCGTTCGCACCGATGCCGCCGGAGCACGGCGATGCCGGGGGCCGGTCTGTGTCTGGGATGGACTGGGGGCGGGGATGGCCACGGGACTTGAGACCCATTCTCTGCCGCTTGCCGAAGCGGCGCTTCCTATCGGCGACGAGGACGGCGCGATCGCGCCGTCCGGTTGACGCGTCCGGTCACATCTGACGCATCTCGGAGCGGTCGAGGAACAGCGCCAGCAGCGTCGAGGCGGCACCCGACAGCAGGTAGAGGCCGACCATGGCGAGCCCGTAACGGCTCGCCAGGAACAGCACCACCAGCGGCGCGAAGCCCGCGCCGAACATCCAGGCGAGATCGGAGGTCAGCGCCGCGCCGGTATAGCGGTAGCGCGAGCCGAGCCGGGCGGTGACAGCGCCCGCGGTCTGGCCGTAGGCGAGGCCGAGGATCATGAAGCCGACGGTGACGTACATGGTCTGGCCGATGGCGCTCTCGCCGAAGATCAGCGGTGCGATCGTGCTGCCGATTGCGAACAGCGCGATCAGGCCGGCGCTGAGCAGCAGCGTGTTGCGGCGCCCGATCTGGTCGGCGATCAGCCCCGAGGCACAGATGGCGCCGGCGCCGACGATGGCGCCCGAGAACTGCACGATCAGGAACTCGCCGGCCGAGCGGTCCGTGTAGAGCGTGATCCAGCTGATCGGGAAGATCGTGACGAGGTGGAACAGCGCGAAGGCGGCCAGGGGTACGAAGGCGCCGATCCAGACGTCGAGAGCATGGCGGCGCAGCAGTTCGAGGATCGGCACCGGCTCGAGCGACCGCTGGTCCATCAGAGCCTTGAACTCGTCGGAGGCGACGAGGCTCAGCCGGGCGAACAGGGCGACGACGTTGATGGTGAAGGCGCAGTAGAACGGGAAGCGCCAGCCCCAGTCGAGGAAGTCCTCGCTCGACAGGTTGACGAGGAAGAACGCGAACAGCGCGCTCGCGACCATGAAGCCGAGCGGGGCACCGAGCTGCGGGATCATCGCGTACCAGCCGCGGCGCTCCGGCGGCGCGTTGAGCGCAAGCAGCGAGGCGAGGCCGTCCCAGGCGCCGGCGAGCGCCAGCCCTTGCGCGATGCGAAGGCCTGCGAGCAGCCAGATCGAGGCATAGCCGATGCTGGCATAGCTCGGCAGGAAGCTGATCGCCGCCGTCGAGCCGCCCAGCAGGAACAGGGCGGTGGTGAGCTTGACGCTGCGTCCGTGCTTACGGTCGACCGCCATGAAGATCACGGTGCCGATCGGGCGCGCGACGAAGGCCAGCGCGAAGATCGCGAAGGAATAGAGCGTCGCGGTGAGCTGGTCGGGCTCGAACGAGAAGAACACCTTCGGAAACACCAGAACCGAGGCGATGCCGAAGACGAAGAAGTCGAAGTACTCGGATGCCCGTCCGATGACGACGCCGATGGCGATCTCGGCGGGCGCCACCTTGTGATCGGTGTAGGCACGCTGGGCGTCGCGCTCGAGCGCGGCAGAGTGGGCCATGGACGGCTCAAGGGACATCGCGGGCGACCGATTGGCTCGATGGGACGTGCGAACGCACCGCCTCGTGCGGCATCGCCATGACTAGCGCAATGGGCAGGTTCGGCAAAAGGGGGATGCGCCGACCGCAGTGCCACAGCGACCATCCGCACCGTGCGACACGATCAGTAGGCAATCGGTCCCGCACGATCCGACCCTCCCCGAGAGCGTCCTGAAGCTTCTAGCCCGCGGCGGGCTTCAACCGCGATGCGGCCGTGGTCGCGGTCAGCGCCGTCATGTTCACGATGCCGCGCACCGTCGTGGTGTGGCTGAGGATGTGAACCGGCTGGGCCGAGCCGAGCAGCATCGGGCCGACGCTGATCCCGTGGCCGGCCACCACCTTGAGCGCGTTGAGGGTGATGTTGGCTGCGTCCAGATTCGGCATGACGAGCAGGTTCGCCTCGCCCTTGAGCCGTGATTCGGGAAAGACACCGTCGAGCAGGGAATGGCTCAGGGCGGCGTCGGCCTGCATCTCGCCGTCGACTTCGAGGTCCGGTGCCCGCTGCAGGATCAGGTCGAGGGCGTGGCGCATCTTCGCGGCCGAGGCGTTCTTGGCCGTGCCGAAGCTCGAATGCGACACCAGGGCCACCCGCGGCGTCTGGCCGAAGCGGCGCATCTCGTCGGCCGCGAGCAGCGTCATCCCGGCGATCTCGGCCGCGGTCGGATCGAGGTGGATGTAGGGGTCGCAGATGAACAGCGTGTGCTGCGGCAGCTGCAGCAGGCTCATGGCGGCGAGGGCATCGACGCCCGGTCCGTGGCCGATCACCTCGCGCACGTGGCGCAGGTGGCTGTGATACGAGCCGAACCCGCCGCAGAGCAGCCCGTCGACCCGGCCGAAGCGCAGAAGCATCGTACCGGCCAGCGTCGGATTGCGGCGCGCTTCCGCCCGCGCCATCTCGCGGGAGAGGCCATCGCGCTTGCGCAGGGTGTAGTAGCCTTCCGCCGCCTCGGCCTGGAACCGCTCGTCGCCGACGTCGACGACCTCGACGTCACGGCCGACCTCGATGCGCAGGCCGAGATCGCGCATCTTGTGCGCGATGGTGTCCGGCCGCCCGATCAGCACCGGGCGCGCGAGCCGCTCGTCGACGATCACCTGCGCGGCGCGCAGCACGCGGTCGTTCTCGCCCTCGGAGAAGGCGATCCGGCGCAGCGCCGCCTCGGCAGCGGCGGCGAAGACCGGCTGCATCACCGTGCCCGAAGTGTAGACCACCCGCTCCAGCGAGCGCCGATAGGCGTCGATGTCGGCAATCGGCCGCGTGGCGACGCCGCTCGCCATGGCGGCCAGCGCCACGGCGGGGGCGATCTTGGTGATCAGCCGCGGGTCGAAGGGCCGGGGGATCAGGTAGTCGGGGCCGAAGCTGACCTCCTGCGTGCCGTAGGCGGCGGTGACCACGTCCGACTGCTCGGCCTGGGCGAGTTCGGCGATGGCGCGCACGGCGGCGAGCTTCATCTCCTCGTTGATCGCCGTGGCGCCGACGTCGAGCGCCCCGCGGAAGATGAAGGGGAAGCAGAGGACGTTGTTGACCTGATTCGGGTAATCCGACCGGCCGGTGGCGATGATCGCGTCGGGACGCACGGCCCGGGCGAGATCGGGGCTGATCTCCGGGTCGGGATTGGCCAGCGCCAGGATCAGCGGGCGATCGGCCATGCCGCGGACCATGTCCTGGGTCAGCACGTTGGCGGCCGAGACGCCGAGGAAGATGTCGGCGCCGGCGATGACCTCGCCGAGCGTGCGGGCCGAGGTCTCGCGGGCGTATTGCGCCTTCTGCGGGTCCATCAGGCTGGTGCGGCCCCGATAGACCACGCCCTCGATGTCGCTGACCGTGATGTGCTCCCGCGGCAGGCCGAGGAAGACCAGCAGGTTGAGGCAGGCGATGGCCGCCGAGCCGGCGCCCGAGCACACGAGCTCGACATCCTCGATGCGCTTGCCGGCGACCTTGAGCCCGTTGAGGATCGCCGCGGCGACGATGATCGCGGTGCCGTGCTGGTCGTCGTGGAAGACCGGGATCTTCATCCGCTCGCGCAGGCGTGCCTCGATCTCGAAGCATTCCGGCGCCTTGATGTCCTCCAGGTTGATGCCGCCGAAGGTCGGCTCCAGGCTGGCGATGATCTCGATCAGCTTGTCCGGATCGGTCTCGTCGATCTCGATGTCGAACACGTCGATGCCGGCGAACTTCTGGAAGAGGCAGCCCTTGCCCTCCATCACCGGCTTGCCGGCGAGCGCCCCGATATTGCCGAGGCCGAGCACCGCAGTGCCGTTGGTGATGACGCCGACGAGGTTCGACCGCGAGGTCATCTCGGCGGCCTGCAGCGGGTCGTTCTTGATCAGGAGGCAGGCGGCGGCGACGCCGGGGGAGTAGGCGAGGGCGAGGTCGCGCTGCGTGGCCATGGCCTTGGTCGGCAGCACCGAGATCTTCCCGGGCTTGGGAAGGCGGTGATAGTCGAGCGCAGCCTTCTCGAGCTGTTCGTCCACGGGCAACCTCCTGATTTTTCGTGTTGTTTTACCGTGTCGATCCCGTCCCGCGGAGACCGGGACGTTGGGTTGTCCCGGTCTCCGTCTTCGTCGCGTTGTCGTTGTCCCCTGCCGGCTCAGGCCGGTCGCGGGTGCGGCTTCTTCGGCATGTAGAGGTCGGTGATCGTCCCCTCGAACGCCTCCGCCGCGAGCCCCACCGTCTCCGACAGGGTCGGGTGCGGATGGATGGTCAGGCCGATATCCTCGGCATCCGCCCCCATCTCGATGGCGAGCGCGGCCTCCGCGATCAGGTCGCCCGCCGATGGGCCGACGATGCCGCAGCCGAGGATGCGGTCGGTGTCCACGTCGAACAGCACCTTGGTCAGGCCCTCGTCGCGTCCGAGCGACAGGGAGCGCCCGGAGGCGGCCCAGGGAAAGACGCCCTTACCGACCTTGATGCCCTTGGCCTTGGCCTCGTTCTCGGTGAGCCCGACCCAGGCGACTTCCGGATCGGTATAGGCCACCGACGGGATCACCTTCGCATCGAAGAAGCTGTTCTTGCCCGACGCCGTCTCGGCCGCGACCTTGCCCTCGTGCGTCGCCTTGTGGGCCAGCATCGGCTGCCCGACGATGTCGCCGATGGCGAAGATGTGCGGCACGTTGGTGCGCATCTGCTTGTCGACGGGCACGAAGCCGCGCTCGTCGACGACGACGCCGGCCGCCTCCGCCGCGATCAGTTTCCCGTTGGGACGACGCCCGACAGAAACGAGGATCTTGTCGAAGGTGTCGGTGGGCGGCGCGGTGCCGCCCTCGAAGGTCACCTTGAGACCCTCGGGCGTCGCCTCGACGTTCGTCACCTTGGCCTTGAGGTGGATCGCCTCGTACTGTTTCTGGATCCGCTTCATCAGCGGCGTGACCATGTCCTTGTCGGCGCCGGGGATGATCTGGTCCATCAGCTCGACGATCGTCACCTTGGCACCGAGCGCGTGATAGACGGTGGCCATCTCCAGCCCGATGATGCCGCCGCCGATCACCAGCATGCGGCCGGGGATGCCGTCGAGCTCGAGCGCTCCCGTCGAGTCGATGACCCGCGGATCGTCGTGCGGGATGAACGGCATCTGGATCGGCTCGGAGCCGGCCGCAATGATCGCCTGATCGAAGCCGATCACCGTCTTCTGGCCTTCATGCTCGACCTCGACCTGATGCGGACTGACGAAGCGGGCGGTGCCGTTCACCACCGTGACCTTGCGCTGCTTGGCGAGGCCGACGAGGCCGCCGGTCAGGCGCTTGACCACGCCGTCCTTCCACTCGCGCAGCTTGTCGATGTCGATCTGCGGCGCGGTGAAGCTGATGCCGTGCGAGGCCATGGCGTGTGTCTCGTCGATGACCTTGGCCGCGTGCAGCAGCGCCTTCGACGGAATGCAGCCGACGTTGAGACAGACGCCGCCGAGCGTCGGCCAGCGCTCGACCAGCACGACCTTCTTGCCGAGATCGGCCGCGCGGAAGGCGGCGGTGTAGCCGCCCGGACCGGCGCCGATCACCAGCACTTCGGCCCGGCTGTCCTCGCCCGACACGGCGGCTGCCGCCTGCGGAGCCGGCTTCGCGGGAGCACCGCCGTTGGTGGCGCCTGCGGCCGACGAGCCGTAGCCGGCCTGGCCCTCGCCTGCGCCGTGACCGCCGCCCGCCGTCGGGGGGGCGGCGGCTGCAGGTTTCGTGGCCCCGCTTCCCGCGGTCTCGGCCATCACCAGGATCAGGTCGCCCTGGGTGACCGTATCGCCGGGCTTCACCTTGACCTCGGCCACCGTGCCGGCGACCGGGGACGGGATGTCCATGGTCGCCTTGTCGGATTCCAGAACGATCAGCACGTCGTCGACCGAAATCTGGTCGCCGGGGCTGACGCTCACCTCGATCACGGGGACGTTCTTGAAGTCGCCGATATCGGGCAGTTTGACGTCGTTGCTCATGGCCTCACCTCACGCCTTGTCATCCACATCCGGTCGTCGGTCGTACCCTCCCGTCAGACGACGAGGCGGCGGACGTCCTCCAGGGTGTGGGCGAGGTGGCGGGAGAAGCGCGCGGCGAGCGCCCCGTCGATGACGCGATGGTCGTAGGACAGCGACAACGGCAGCATCAGGCGCGGCTTGAACTCGCTGCCGTCCCAGACCGGCGCCATCTTCGAGCGCACGACGCCGAGGATGGCGACTTCGGGCGCGTTGACCAACGGCGTGAAGGCGGTGCCGCCGATGCCGCCGAGGCTCGAGATGGTGAAGGTCGCCCCCTGCATGTCGGAGGCGCCGAGCTTGCCGTCGCGGGCCTTCTTCGAGAGCTCGCCAAGATCGCGGCTGATCTCGACGATGCCTTTGCGGTCGACATCCTTGACCACCGGCACGACAAGGCCGTCCGGCGTGTCCACGGCCACGCCGATATTGTAGAATTTCTTGAGGATCAGCGCGTCCTTGGCCAGGTTCAGCGAGGAATTGAACTCGGGGTGCTGACGGAGCGCCGAAACCGCAGCCTTGATCAGGAAGGACAGCAGCGTGACGCGGTAGCCCTTGTCCTTGCCGGCGGTGTCGAGCTCCTTGCGGTACTTGTCGGTCTCGGTGATGTCCGACTCGTCCTGATGCGTGACCAGCGGCACGTTGAGCCAGGCCCGGTGCAGGTGCGGCCCGGAGATCTTCTTGATCCGCGGCAGCGGCCGGGTCTCGATCGGGCCGAACTTCGAGAAGTCGACGGCCGGGATCTCGGGGATGCCCATGCCGCCCGACGCCATGACCGCGCCTCCGGCGGCTGCAGCGGGGGCGGCCGAGCGGGTCAGGTGACCCTTCACGTCGTCCTTGGTGATGCGGCCCTTCTCGCCGGTGCCCTTCACGGCGTTGAGGTCGACGCTCAACTCGCGCGCGATGCGCCGCACCGCGGGGCTGGCATGGACGTTCGCGAAGTCGGGTGCGCCCGAGGCCGAAGGCTGGGCGACCGGACCCGAGGGGGGGGGCGACGCCGTGGGCACCGGCTCCTCCTGCTTGGCGACGACCGCTGCGGTGTCGGCCGCGGCGGAGGCCGCTCCGTTGCTCTTGGCCGGGGCGGCGTCGCCCGCCGCCTCGCCCTTGAGCAGCAGGATCGGCGCGCCTTCGCTGACCTTGTCGCCGAGCTTGATCAGGATTTTCTCGACCACGCCGCCCTGAGGGGAGGGCACGTCCATCGTCGCCTTGTCGGATTCGAGCGACACCAGCGGGTCGTCCGGTCCGATCGTATCGCCTTCCTTCACGAAGATCTCGATGACCGGGATGTCCGCGAAATCACCGATGTCGGGAATCTTGACCTCGATACCCACTTGCAATCTCCCTAGCCGACGGGCCTCTGCCGGGCCCTGGTCTGATGTTTGAGCGCGATCGAGAATACCGCCTCGGCAGCCTGCCGAGGCGTCGGAACGAACTTAGACGGTCCAGGGACCGGGCTTTTCCGGGTCGATCCCATACGTGGCGATGGCCTCGGCCACCTTGCTCATGGGGATCGCGCCCTCGGCGGCGAGGCTGTGCAGTGCCGCCACGGTGACCCAGCGCCGGTCGACCTCGAAGAAGTCGCGCAGCTTCACCCGATAATCCGAGCGGCCGAAGCCGTCGGTGCCGAGGACCCGGTAGCGTCCGGGGACGTAGGGACGGATCTGGTCGGCGAAGAGCCGCATGTAATCGGTCGCCGCGATCACCGGGCCGCCGCGGCCCCCGAGGCAGGTCTCCACATGCGACGTCCTCGGCGTCTCGGTGGGATGGAGCAGGTTCCAGCGCTCGACGGCCATCGCATCGCGGCGCAATTCCGTAAAACTCGGGCAGCTCCAGATGTCGGCGGCGACGCCGAAATCAGCCTCCAGCTGCTCGGCCGCCGCGATCACCTCGCGCAGGATGGTGCCGCTGCCGAGCAACTGCACGCGCGGACCGCCCTTCTTCCCCTTGCCCTCTCGGAACAGGTACATCCCCTTCAGGATGCCGGCCTCGGCCCCCTCGGGCATGCCGGGGTGCTCGTAGTTCTCGTTCATGACGGTGATGTAGTAAAAGACGTCCTCCTGCTCGGCATACATCCGCCGCAGGCCGTCCTGCACGATCACCGCGACTTCGTACGAGAAGGTCGGATCGTAGGAGACGCAGTTCGGGATCGTCGCCGAGAACAGATGGCTGTGCCCATCCTCGTGCTGGAGGCCCTCGCCGTTCAGCGTCGTGCGTCCGGCGGTGCCGCCGATCAGGAAGCCGCGCGCCCGCATGTCGCCCGCCGCCCAGGCGAGGTCGCCGACCCGCTGGAAGCCGAACATCGAGTAGTAGATGTAGAACGGGATCGTCGGCGCGTTGGAGGTCGAGTACGACGTCGCCGCCGCGATCCACGAGGACATGGCGCCGGGCTCGTTGATGCCCTCCTGGAGCATCTGACCCTTCTCGTCCTCCTTGTAATACATCAGCTGGTTGGCATCCTCCGGCCGGTAGAGCTGGCCGACCTGTGAGAAGATGCCGAACTGGCGGAACATGCCCTCCATGCCGAAGGTCCGGCTCTCGTCAGGCACGATCGGCACGATGCGGTTGCCGATGTTCTTGTCGCGCAACAGCGTGTTGAGCACCCGCACGAAGGCCATGGTCGTGGAGATCTCGCGGCCCGCGGTCTCCTTGAGCTGCGCCCCGAAGGCCGAGAGCGGCGGAATCTGAAGGTCGATCGACTTGCGCCGCCGCGCCGGCAACGGCCCGCCGAGGGCCTCGCGCCGGGCCTTGAGATACAGCATCTCCGGGCTTCCCTCGGGGAAGCGGATGAACGGCATCTCCTTGATCTGGTCGTCGGTGAGATCGATCTGGAAGCGGTCGCGGAACTGCTTGAGGACCGCCTCGCCCATCTTCTTCTGCTGGTGGGTGATGTTCTGGCCCTCGCCCGACTCGCCCATGCCGTAGCCCTTGACGGTCTTGGCGAGGATCAGCGTCGGCTGGCCCTTGTGCTTCGAGGCCGCCGAGTAGGCCGCGAACACCTTCGACGGGTCGTGGCCGCCGCGGGTGAGGCGGAAGATGTCGTCGTCGGTCCAATCCTTGATCAGCGCCGCGGTCTCCGGATACCTCCCGAAGAAATGCTCGCGGATATAGGCGCCGTTCTTCGACTTGAAGTCCTGGTACTCGCCGTCAACGCACTCTTCCATGAGCCGCGCCAGCATGCCGGTGGTGTCGCGCGCCAAGAGCGCGTCCCAGCCCGAGCCCCACAGGCACTTGATGACGTTCCAGCCGGCGCCGCGGAAATCGGCCTCGAGCTCCTGGACGATCTTGCCGTTGCCGCGCACCGGCCCATCGAGGCGCTGCAGGTTGCAGTTGATGACGAAGACGAGGTTGTCGAGCTTTTCGCGCGCAGCCATGGAGATGGCGCCGAGGCTCTCCGGCTCGTCCATCTCGCCGTCGCCCATGAAGGCCCAGACCTTGCGGCCGTCGGTGTTGGCGTGACCGCGATGGTGCAGGTAGCGGAGATACCGCGCCTGATAGATCGCCATCAGCGGCCCGAGCCCCATCGAGACCGTGGGAAACTGCCAGAAATCCGGCATCAGCCAGGGATGCGGGTAGGACGAGATGCCCTTGCCGTCGACCTCCTGGCGATAGTTGAGAAGCTGCTCCTCGGTCAGGCGCCCTTCAAGGAAGGCACGGGCGTAGATGCCCGGCGACGAGTGACCCTGCACGTAGATCAGGTCGCCGCCGCGCTCGGGCGAGTCGCCGTGCCAGAAATGCATGAAGCCGGTGTCGTAGAGCGTCGCCGAGGACTGGAAGCTGGCGATGTGGCCGCCGAGCTCGGACGAGTCCTTGTTGGCCCGCAGGATGATCGCGATCGCGTTCCAACGGATCGCGGAGCGAATGCGATGCTCGATCGCCCGGTCGCCGGGATGCGGGTCCTGCTTGTCGACGGGAATCGTGTTCAGGTAGGCGGTATTCGCCGAGAACGGAACCGGGGCGCCGCGCTTGCGCGCCTCCTCGACCACCTGCCCGATGAGAAAGTGCGCCCGGTCGGGCCCTTCGACATCCAGCACGCCGTCCAGCGAATCGAGCCACTCCCGGGTCTCGACCGGATCAAGGTCGCGACTGCGCTCCATCGGTTTTCTCCCTGGCACCCGCTTCGAACGAGCGGATTTGAGAGAAAGGTTAGGGCAGCGCTTGGAGAAATGCGAGCCCCATCAACACGATAGTTTTCAGATTTTACGCGTGCGTCCGAACAGATCCGCAACCCAGGATCGATTGAATTCTCATCATCTCGATGTCGCGGCGAATAAGTAAGACTCCGGTAACGACACGTCGCCCCGAATCCTTGCGGTGGCCCGAAGCGCACCCAATCGCGTCATGATCCTTGGAGCGGGCGACGGGAATCGAACCCGTATATTCAGCTTGGGAAGCTGACGTTCTACCACTGAACTACGCCCGCGACGGTCGCCCTGGAGGGCAGGCCGGCTGCATTCTTCGATACAGGGTACGGACCATAACAGAGCCGTTCCGATTGTCCACGGATCGGAAGCCAGTCGCGGCGATCTCGCGGCGTTTCCATGCCGATCCGTTTCCGCTAGCGTCCGCGCCGTCCTGGCCCTCCGAAGCCGGGTCCTCAGTCCCTTCGTGCGAACCCCCGAATGAGCGCCGTGACGACGCAATCCGCCACCGAGCCGACCGCCGCCACGGATGCCGTGAAAGGCGCTGCGAGGCCGGGGCTTGCGGGCGCGGCCTCGCTGCCCAAGCTCGTGCTCGCCTCCGCCTCGCCGCGGCGGCTCGCGCTCCTGCAGCAGATCGGCATCGAGCCGGATGCTCTGCTGCCGGCCGATATCGACGAGACGCCGCGAAAGTCGGAATCGCCGCGCGAACTCGCGCGGCGGCTTGCCCGGGCCAAGCTGGAGGTCGCGCGCGATGCGGCGCGGCGGAACGACACCCTTCGCGACGCCTACCTCATCTCCGCCGACACGGTGGTCGCCGTCGGACGCCGGGTGTTGCCCAAGGCCGAACGCCTGGACGAGGCTGCCGACTGCCTCCGTCTGCTCTCCGGGCGCCCCCACCGCGTGTACACCGCCGTCTGTATCCTCTCGCCGAAGGACCGCCAGCGCGAGCGCCTGGTCGAGGCGCGGGTGCGCTTCAAGCGGCTGTCGTCCCGGGAAATCGAGGGCTATCTCGGCTCTGGCGAATGGCGGGGGAAGGCCGGCGGCTACGCCATCCAGGGACTCGCGGGTGCCTTCGTGATCAAGCTCGTCGGCTCGCAGAGTGCCGTGGTCGGCCTGCCGCTTTACGAGACCATGAGCCTGCTCGAAGGGGAGGGCTTCCCGGTCCGTCGCGGTTGGGGAGCGCCGGCATGACGGCCAGGGTCACTCCCGAACGGCGCAAGGCCTCCGCCCCGTGCCCGATCTGCCGCAAGCCCGCGCAGGAGGCCTTCGCGCCGTTCTGCTCGCAGCGCTGCGCCGACGTCGATCTCGGCCGCTGGCTCGGCGAGCGCTACGTCATTCCCGGCCCCGAAGCGGAGCCGGGCGAGGAGCACGACGACGACGGCGCACATTGAGCCTCCGAGAGCGCTGGACACCGCTCCGACGCTTGACTATACCGCCGCTCCAGCCGCGGGGTCCTAGCCGCTCCGCCGCTCGCCCAGGTAGCTCAGTTGGTAGAGCATGCGACTGAAAATCGCAGTGTCGGCGGTTCGATTCCGTCCCTGGGCACCATACGCTTTTTCTGACCAATACTTTCAGAGATCTATCGGACGGATTGGTTCGATTTGCAGACCGAGTGGCCGCTGAAGCGAGCCTATTCGGCTATTGTAAGCAGGCGTCCGCTTTGCCTGACTGCGATCGCGTGCCGGTGTGGGCCGTCACGAAAGGCGTCGCAGCGGATGGCGAGGCCGATCCGGGGGCACTCCGTCGCTACGCGCGCTTTCTCCCGGTCGCCGTCACGTCCCTCGGCGAGGACCGGTAGCGATTTGAGGGCCGCCCCTGGCGAGAGCCGATCGACGGGCTCGCTTCGGGGAATTCCGGCTCGGATTGAAGCGACGGGACCGTCAGCCGCCGGTAGGTCGCGACGAACTGGTCGGCGGCGGCGCGGCGCAGGCTCGAGAGGATCAGGCTTCGACCGATGCGGACGGTACAGGTGCCGTCGTACTCGCGAGTCATGATGATTGCTTCAGGCATGCCGACCCCGTGCGTGGTCGGGCCGACTACAAGCCATTCATCTGAGGGCAAGATCTTCGGGCAAGACCTTTCGCCCGCATGGTTCGGCGGGGTGCCGACGTTGCGGCATCGATCGCCGGCGAGCGGCCCTTCGATAGGCGTGGCCCTTGCGGGCTCAGGCCGCGCGCGCCGCCGGCTTGACCGCATCCATGTCCGTGCGGGTGTCGAGAAGGGCGCGGCTGAGCTCGGCCGGGGTATGGCTGCGGCCGCGGCTGTCGCGGATCAGGACGCTCTCCATGCCGGAACTGACGAGGGTCAGGGCCTGCTCGAGGGCCGCGAGCATCGAGCCGCGCTGGAAGCTGACGTCGCGGGCGGCCTGGCGCGCGGTAATGATGAAACTCACGAAGACACCTTGAGCGACGAAGTGGCGTGGGATCGATCGGCCGATCCGTTCGGGAAGCGTTGCCGTCTCCACGTGGTTTGTGCAGTCGCTCAACTATGCCGATCCATAGAAGGCATTTGGTTGACGAATCCTGAGCGAAACCGCGGTTTGTCGCGGCGAGAATCGGGCGGCCCGATGTCTGTCGTCGCAGATTCGACGACGCGGTGACGCGGCCGCTGTCCGAGCTCGTCTCGGCTGTGATGTATCCCACGGCCTCCGGGGCCTCGGATTGCCAAATCGTCCCGTATAGAAATGCCTATTTGAATTTATGGATTGCCTATAGACCCTATTTACTTGCGTTTTGCTTGCAGTTGCTACTTATTTTGTTTCATTTTTGCAACCGCGATGACTCTTCTTGTGCAAGTTTCAATGGAAATCTGGAATAAAGCCGGGCTGCATGCTTAAGGTTCAGACAGCGAGAGGCGCCCGTGTATGCATTGCCGCAGGGTGCAACTCGAATAATCAAAGGATGTCGGGGGAAGTGTCGTGAACCAGCCGAGATTTGCAGTATCTCTGCGCAGATCCCTCTTGTTGAGTGTGCCCGTCTGGGCCGTTGCCGTCGCGGGCGCTCACGCCGCATGCGCACCAGCCGTTCCGACGAATGGCCAGACCGTGACCTGCACGGACACGGCGCCGACCGGCTTCGTCGCGCCTGCGGGTGTCACCGGGCTGACCGTCAACATCCAGACCGGTGCGACCGTCGGATCGCAGCAGACCAGCGCCGGCGCCAACCCGAGCTTCACCAATGTGCGGGTCAACGGCACGAGCACCGTCAACAACGCCGGTACGATCAGCAGCGCAGCGGCACAGAACCGTGACAACTTCGGTGTCAATCTCGCTGGCGACCTGTCGACGCTCAACAACACCGGCACGATTATCCTGACGGCGCCGGCCGGCAACACGGCGACGCGGGTCTACGGCGCCTATTCCAGCGCGCCGGGAGGATCGCAATACGCCAGCACCACCGTCAGCAACAGCGGCACGATCAGCGTCATCCAGAACGGCAACGGCAGGGGCCAGGCCATCTATACGGGTGAGAACACGACGCTGTTCACCATCAACAACACCGGACTGATCTCGGCGACGCGCGGGACGACCGCCACGGCGACCACCAGCGCCGTCGCAGGCGTCGATGCCGACGACGACACCGACCGGCTCGTGGTCAACAATGCGGCCGCCGGGCGCATCACCGGCACCGGTGCCAACACCCGCGCCCTCAGCGGCCGCGCGGCGCAGTACGAGATCAACAACAGCGGCACGATCAGCAACACGACGGCCGGCGAAGCCGCCATCGCGACCTTCGCGCTGAACGCGGGCAATGCCGGCGATGCCACGACGGTGCGCGCCTACAACACGGTGATCACCAACACCGCCACCGGCGTCATCAACGGCGACGTGCGCAACTTCGACCAGGACCTGCAGACGGCCACCACCGTGGTCAACCTGCGCCGCTCGGGTACCGTGACCAACGCCGGCACGATCAACGGCAACCTGCAGTTCGGCAACGGCAATCAGGTCGTCAACAATACCGGCCGGATCAGCGGCAACGTCACCTTCCTCGACGTTGCGACCGCGGGCGCCGTGGCGGGAACCGTGAACACGGTGAACCTCGGCACCGGCTCCAGCATCGGCGGCAACATCACCGCGCGCGGCCTCGGCACCAACAACCTGAACCTGAGCGGCACCGGCACGCTCACCAGCAACGTCACCGGCTTCACCAGCCTCACCCAGACCGCTGGTGCCTGGACGATCGGCAACAATTCGACCCAGACGATCTCCGGCAACCTCACCGTCGCAGGCGGCAACCTGACCCTCGCCGCCGGCACGACGCAGAACGTCGGCGGCCTGATCCAGGTGACGGGTTCCGGCGCTCAGCTCACCGTCAACAACACGATCACCGACAAGGCGGTGAACCTGTCGGGCTCGAACACGACGCTGGTGAACAACGGCACGCTCAGCGGCACCGGCGTCGCGGGCCGCGCGAACAGCGCCGCGACCCGCGTCTACGGCGTCCTCGCCAACTCGAACACGACCGCCGAGTTCGACAACATCCGCGTCGTCAACAACGGCACCATCGCCGTGACCGAGAACGGCATCGGCATCTCGCGCGGCATCTATGCGGGCGAGAACATCAACTCGATGTTCGTCACCAATGCCGGCACGATCTCGGCGACCCGCAGCGGCACCGGCGCCGCTGCCGTCGCCGGCATCGACTCGGACGACGACGTGGCCGCGCTCACGGTCACGAACCAGGCCGGCGCTCGTATCACCGGTACCGGCACGGGCGTGCGCGCCATCCAGGGCCGCGCCCAGAACTACACGATCACGAACGCCGGCACGATCAGCGGCCCGACCGGGGGCGATGCCATCTCGACCTTCGCCGCCGGCGGCACACGGAGCTACAACACCGTCCTCGTGAATGCGGCGACGGGCGTCATCAACGGCAACGTCCGCAATACCGACGTCGACAACCAGACGGCTGCGAGCACGGTGGTGAACCGACGCTCAGGCTCGCTCACCAATGCCGGAACGATCAACGGCAGCCTGTTCTTCGGCGGCGGCAACCAGACCATCGTCAATACCGGGCGGATCTCAGGCGACCTCAACTTCCTCGACATTGCCACGGTCGGCACTGTCGCGGGCAGCGTGAACCGGGTGACGCTCGGCACCGGCTCGTCGATCGGCGGCAACATCGCCGCGCGCGGCCTCGGCGCCAACGCGCTCGTCCTGACCGGCACCGGCACGCTGACGAGCAACGTGGTCGGCTTCGCGACCTTGGCCCAGGCGGACGGCTCCTGGACGCTGGCTTCGGGCTCGACACAGACCTTCTCGGGCGGTGCGAACATCACCGGTGGCCGGCTGGAAGTGGATTCGACGCTCAACGCCAAAACCGGCATCGGCGCCGCCGGTACGCTTGCCGGTGTCGGCCGCATCAACGGCAACCTCGGCAATGCCGGCATCGTCGCCCCCGGCAGCACGGCGTCGCCCTACGGCGTGCTGACTGTCGCCGGGAACTACGCGCAATCGTCGACCGGGACGCTCGCGGTCAACGTGGACCCGGCCGGCGCATCCTCGAAGCTGCAGGTGACCGGTTTCGCCAACCTCTCCGGTGCGGTCAGCCTCTCGGCCGCGCCCGGCACCTACACGGCCAACAGCCGCTATACGGTGCTGACCGCCAATTCCGGCGTGGTCGGGAACTTCACCTCGGCTTCGGCCACCAACCTGCCGTTCCTGCTGCGGCCGGTCGCCTCGACGGACGCCAACAATGCCTACGTGACGCTCGCCCAGCAGAGCTTCACCGGGGTGGCACAGACCCAGAACCAGCGGAACGCGGCCTCCGGCGTCGATGCGCTGCTCGCCAACAACCCGGCTGCGCTGACCTTCCTCGACAACCAGAGCAACCAGGCATTGGCGGGTATCCTCGACCGAGTCGCTGGCCAGGGGTACGCCTCCGTCGCCGATCCGCAACTGCGGGCCGGCCGCGCCTTCACCGACGCGGTGATGGGCCGGGCCTATGCGGCGATCTTCGAGGCCGGCCCGACCGGCTTCACCCTGCCGCCGGCGGTCTACGCCGCCGACCTGCCGACTCGCGGGCCGGTGCCTGAGCCGCGCTTCATCGAGGCGACCCGCGGCTACGGGATCTGGGCAACGGGCTACGGCCAGGTCGGCAGCGTGGACTCCACCGCCAACGCGGCCGGGCGCCACGAGACGATCGCCGGCTTCGCGGGCGGCATCGACTTCCACCCCGGCGCCGGCACCGTACTCGGCATCTCGGCGGGCTACGGTTCGGTCGACGTGTCGGTGAACCGGACCGGTGAGCGGGCACATACCGACAACGCCCAGGTCGCCGTCTACGGCGGCATCACGAACGGCCCGGCCTACGCCATCGCTACCGTCGGCTACGCCCATGCCGACGGCCGTCTCAACCGCTCGCTCGCCGGATTGCAGGTCCTGCAGCCGGGCGGAGCCAGCGGCTCCATCGGCGGCGACCAGTTCCTGTCCTCCGCAGAGGCCGGCTACCGCTACGCCTACACCCCGAGCGTGATCCTCACGCCGTTCGTCGGTGCCCAGGTCTCGACCTTCAGCCAGGACCGGGTGACCGAGGGCAATGGCGGATTGTTCAACCTGAACGTCGCAGCCAAGGACTTCCTCTCGGCTCGCACCCTGGTCGGGGGTCGCCTTGAATCCACGGTGGACCTCGGCGGACGGGCGGTGACGCTGGCGATCCGGGCAGCCTACGTCCACGACTTCGCCGACGTGAGCCGGACCATCCAGTCGAGCTTCACGCTCGCGCCGGTGGTTCCATTCCTCGTCAGCGGACGGGCCCTGAGCCGCGACCGGGCGCTGGTCGGCGTCGGTATCGGTACGCAGCTCGCTCCGGGCTGGACCGGTTTCGTGAACTACGACGCCGAACTCGCTTCCAGCGACACGATCCAGGGGGGCCGGGCCGGACTGCGCTACAGCTTCTGAGCCCCGACCCCCTCGAAATCTCTGCCGGAAGCCCCCGGGTCGCTCGCCGACCCGAGGGCTTTCTCATGCGGGGCGCGCGTCCGCCGCCCCTAGGCGCGCGCCCGGCGACGGGCTAGACCCATGCACCTTCATCCCGACGGTTCGCGGGGGGGCTCGCGGTTCGCGTGAGGTCCCGCGCCCCAAGAGCAGGACGACGCGATGGCGGACAAGGCGGTCCCTCATTTCCACAACCAGGCCGGCATGGCGCGGGTCCGGGTCGGGGCGCGGGAGTTCATGTGCATCGGGGCGCTGCCGCCCTTCGATCACCCGCATGTCTTCCTCGACATGGGCGGCGGCGACGAGATCATCTGCCAGTATTGCTCGACGCTCTACGTCCATGATCCGCGGCTGAAGCCGGACGGCGCCGAACCGGTTGCCTGCGTCTGGCACGACGATGCCCCGCAGCCGAGGGTCGCGGCCGAGTGAGCTAGTCTCCGTCGTGAAACCTCTCTCGATCGCCATCGTCGGAGCCGGCATCGGCGGCCTGACCGCCGCCCTGGCGCTGAGCGGGGCGGGGCACGCCGTCACCCTCGTCGAACGGCGTACCGGCTTTTCCGAGGTCGGGGCCGGCCTGCAGATCTCGCCGAACGCCAGCCGGATCCTGATCGAACTCGGCCTCGGCGCCGCCCTGCGCCGGGCCGCCAACGAGCCGCCGGGGGTGGCGATCCGGGCGCTGGCCAGCGGGCGCGCGATCGGCGGCATCCAGCTCGGCGCGGCCATCCGCGAGCGCCACGGCGCGCCCTACTACGTTATCCATCGGGCCGACCTGCAGACGCTGCTGCTCGACGCCGTGCGCGGACGCCCCGGCATCCGCCTCGTCGTCGGCCGGGAGGTCGTCGCGGTGACGGAGACGGCCGGCGGCCTGACCTTGAGCCTGGAGAGCGTCGCCGGCGGACGCAGCGATACGCTCGAAGCGGATCTCGCCGTCGGTGCCGACGGCGTCCGCTCGACCTTGCGCGAGCGCTTCGACGCCCGTCCGCTCCAGACCCACCGGCAAGCCGCCTGGCGCGCCACGATCCTGCGCGAAACGGCTCCCCCGGAATTTCAGGGCGACGAGACCGGGCTCTGGCTCGGGGCTGGGCGCCATGTCGTGCACTACCCGATCGGGGCGGGGCAGCGGCTCAACGTCGTCGCGATCGTGCCCGAGCGCGAGGGCGACGACGATTGGGGACGCCTCGGCGACCCCGCCGTCCTGCGCGATCATTTTCGCGATGCGGCCGGGCCGCTCCTGGCGTTGCTGACCGTGCCGGATACCTGGATGGTCTGGTCCCTCGTCGACCGTCCGGCGGCGCGCCCGATGGCCCTGGGCCGGCTTGCGCTGCTCGGCGACGCCGCCCATCCGGTGCTGCCGTTCCTGGCGCAGGGCGCCGCCATGGCGATCGAGGATGCGGCCGTGCTCACACGCTGCCTCGGCGCCGCCGGCGACGTGCCCGAGGCGTTGCGCGCCTACGGCACGGCACGTTCGGCCCGCGTGCGCCGGGTCTGGAAGGCGGCACAGTCGAACGGCCGCACCTATCACGCCGGCCCGCTCGTCGGCTTCGCCCGCAACGCGGTGATCGGCCGCCTCGGTCCGGCCGGTATGAGCCGGCGCTACGCCTGGCTCTACGGCTGGACCCCGGACGGGGCCTGAGCCGGGGCCGTTCGGACGCCACCGCGCCGAAAGCGGCGCGGCCGGAGGGAGCACGACGGTTGCCATGCAGACGCTGCTTCTCGCCCATCCCGCCTTCGCCCGGCACGATACCGGGTTCGGCCATCCCGAGCGGCCGGCGCGGATGGAGGCGATCGGCCGGGCGCTGGCCGGCCCCGCCTTCTCGGACCTGCGGCGGGAGGAAGCGCCGCTGCGGGAGGATGTCGAGGCGCAGATCCGGCTCGCGCATGATCCCGCCTATCTCGATCGCCTCAAGGCGCTCGCCACCGACCCGGCTGCGCTGCCGACGCATCTCAACCCCGACACGGTGATGTCGGCCGGCACCTGGGAGGCCGCGCTCCGAGGGGTCGGAGCGGGACTGCGCGCCGTCGATGCCGTGCTCGATCCGGGCTCCGGCCTGCGCAACGCGTTCTGTCAGGTGCGGCCATGCGGGCACCATGCCGAGCATGACCGCGCCATGGGGTTCTGTCTCTTCTCGAACGTCGCCATCGCGGCGCTCTATGCGCGCAAGCGCCATGGATTGGAGCGCATCGCGGTGGTCGATTTCGACGTTCACCACGGCAACGGCACGCAGCAGATCTTTTGGCCCGACAAGAATCTGTTCTACGGCTCGACCCATCAGATGCCGTGGTTTCCCGGAACCGGGGCCGTCTCGGAACGCGGGGTCGGCAACATCCACAACGCACCGCTCAAGGCCGGCGATGGCGGTGCGGCGTTTCGTGCGGCGCTCGGCGAAAACATCCTGCCGGCGCTGCATGCGTTCCGGCCGGAGCTGATCCTGGTCTCGGCCGGGTTCGACGCCCATGCCGACGATCCTCTCGGCCGGCTGCGCCTTGAGGCGGCGGATTTCGCCTGGGCGACGCGCGTGATCAACGACGCCGCCCACACGCATTGCGGCGGCCGCGTCGTCTCGGTGCTGGAGGGCGGCTACAAGCTCGATTCCCTCGCCGCCTGCACGGCGGTGCATGTGTCGGGTCTGATAGAAGGCGCGCAGTAGATCGGGCTACGGCCCCGGCGCCTTCGCCCCCTCGCAGACGCCGATACGGCGGCCGGTCTGGACCTCCGTCATGGTCATGTTCTTGCCGCCCATCTGCATGGTGATGCGGCCCTGGAAGCGCTCCGGTGCCAGCACGTAGCGGGCCGTGGCCCGCGCCGCGTTCTTGCCGTCGCAGGCGATGGCGAAGGTGAGCACCCCGGCTTCCTCGCGGATATCCGAGAGGGGACACCTGGCCAGCGGATTGTTGTCGCTCAGCACCGCGAGCCCGTGGGTGTTCGCTCCCGGCTCCGCCCTGAGGCAGACCTGCCTCACCGCCTTTTGCGTCATGTCTTCGAGATGCGGCAGTTCGAGCTTCACCTCGACGGCATAGGCGCCGTCGCGCAGCGTGACCGGATCGGCCGGAACCGGCCCGGCGAAGAGCGGGACGAGGGTGAGACCTGCCATCACGGCGACCCGGACCATCGCAATAATCTCCCGGACTTCATCGCTATCCGACGCTCCTGTCCGGCTGCCGGCTTGTGCGAAGACAGCATGAGCGGCGGCGGGCGGCGTCCCGTTTCTTGCGCCCGGTGGCCACCAAGCGCCCGCACCGTCGCGACGATTGGCTCAGGCCCAAGGCGAGCCTCGGCGAAACGGAAGATCGTCCGCGACCGTCCAGGTCAGCGAGACCGGCGCCCCGGCCATCGCGCGCGAAAGCAGGGCCGCTTCGACAGCATAGGCCGGGTTCGAGGCCCCTTGTCCGCAGACCGAGGGCGGCGGGTGAAGCGTGACGGCGTCCGGCGCCAGATCGAGGCACGCGGCAAGCGCCTTTCGGAGCGCCTCCGGTTCGTGCGTATGGGTCCAGGCCGCGCAGCGTCCGGCGCCGGCTTGCACGGTCGCAGAGGGCGGCTCCATCAGCGGCTCGGCCGTCTCGGGGATGAAGAAGGATCGCGCAGGCTCGTCACCGATTTCCACTGTCTCCTTCCAGATCGGCCGCAGCGCGTCGCGACCGCGAAGCGCCGTCCAGGTGTCGCGGGCGAGCACCGCCACGCCGCCGAGCCGGGCGATGCCGGCCGCGTTCGCGGGCTCCAGCCGGATCACGCCTGCGACGCGACCCATGCGTAGGGCCGCAGCATCGTCGAGGCCGGTGAGCCGCCAGCCGGGCAGGGGCGGCCGGGCGATGACGGCGTGGAGTAGATCGGGCAATCGGATGTCGGTGACGAACGCGGCAGTCCTGGACGTCGGCAGCGTGCTCTTAACCGCACCCATGCCAGCCCCGAGGGGCAGGGCTCCCGACACCAGCACGGCTGCGCCTCCCCCGAGAACGCTGCGCCGCCTCAAGCTTCGATCGCCGTCGGGCATCGGGATCCGTCTCACACATCAGACGGAGGCGATCCTCGCGCGGCGTGCGACCCGAGTCGACCTGTCGTCCCCCAGCGATCTTGGCCGCGTTTCGGGCGGGTTGCGCAGGGCAACCTTGCGGCAGGACAATCGTGGCGATGAGCAGCCATCGCGCAGACGGCACCACGACGGGTGCCGACATCGCACTCCCGTACCGGGCGCCCTATGACTGGGCCGCTCTTCACGGCTTCCTCGCCGCCCGTGCGATTCCCGGCATCGAAACGGCGGAGCCGGGCGTCTATGCCCGCACGATCGCGATCGACGGACGGCATGGCTCGTTCGACGTGCGGGCCTCGGAGGAGGGCTGGGCACTGACGGCGACGATCCGCATCGAGGATTCCCGCGCCATCCCCGGCATTGCCGAACGGCTGAGGCGCCTGTTCGATTGCGATGCCGATCCCCAGGGCATCGGCGGGCGACTCCGAGCC
>NZ_BJZT01000034.1 GCF_007992175.1 Methylobacterium haplocladii
GGGCGACTCCGAGCCGACCCGGTCATCGCCCGCCTCGTCGCGGCGCGGCCGGGGCTGCGCGTGCCGGGCGCCTGGGATGGGTTCGAGCTCGCCGTACGCGGTATCCTCGGCCAGCAGGTCTCGGTGACAGCGGCAACCCGGCTCGCGGGCAAGTTGGTGGCGGCCTTCGGCGCGCCGCTGACGGGGCAAGGGGCGGGCCTCACCCACGTCTTTCCCTCGCCCGAGGCCCTGGTCGAGGCCGATATCTCGCTCGTCCTGAACATGCCGCGCGCCCGCGGCGCGGCGATCCGGGCTGTGGCCGCGGCCGTGATGGCCGAGCCCGATCTTTTCGGAGCGGGTCAGGGGCTGGAGGCGGCCGTCGCCCGTTTGAAGGCCTTGCCCGGCATCGGCGACTGGACGGCGCATTACATCGCGATGCGGGCGCTCCGAGAGCCGGACGCCCTGCCCGCCGGCGATATCGGCCTGATGCGCGCCCTCGATACCGGCTCGGGCCGCCCCACGCCGCGGGACTTGCACGCGCGCGCCGAGGCGTGGCGGCCGTTCCGGGCTTATGCTGCGATGCATCTCTGGGCGAGCGATGCCGAGACGGAAGCCGCGAAGATCGCAGCTAAGCTCGCGACGCGGTTCGATCGATGAGCGGCCATCGTCCGACAAAATTGCCGAGCAAGAGCCGGGATGCCGGGGAAGGGGACCTCGGTCAGGGTGTGGTCATCGTAGCCGACGCCGACAAGGAGACCCGAGCCATGCAGATCCGGGCCGTCGAACGCCCGCGAAACCGCGCTGCCGACACGAGCGACGAAGCGCGCTGGGCCGCCTTCAGCGCGGCCGACAAGACCGCCGACGGCAGCTTCGTCACGGCGGTGAAGACCACGGGCATCTATTGCCGCCCGAGTTGCCCGGCCAAGCGCGCCAAGCGCGAGAACGTCCGGTTCTACGCCACCTGTGCGGAAGCGGAATCCGCAGGATTCCGACCGTGCAAGCGCTGCCGGCCGGACGCAGCCTCGCGCGACGAGGTCCAGGCGGAGGCCGTGGCGCGTGCCTGCCGGCTGATCGAGGAGGCCGAGACGCCGCCCGCCCTCGATGCGCTCGCACAAGCGGCCGGCATGAGCCCCTACCACTTCCACCGCACCTTCCGGCGGATCACCGGCGTGACGCCGAAGGCCTATGCCGGGGCTCATCGCGCTGGCCGCGTCGCCACCGGCCTGCGCGCTGCGCGCACCGTCACGGAAGCCGTGTACGATGCCGGCTACAACGCCGCGAGCCGGTTCTATGCCGAGGCGGGCGAGCGGCTCGGGATGAGTCCGACGACCTATCGCCAGGGCGGGGAGGGCACCGCGATCCGCTTCGCCATCGGGGAATGCTCGCTGGGGTCGATCCTGGTCGCCGCAACGGCGAAAGGCGTCTGTTCCATCATGATGGACGACGACCCGGACGCGCTGGTGCGCGCGCTGCAGGACCGCTTCCCCAAGGCCGAGCTGACCGGCGGCGATGCCGGCTTCGAGACGCTCGTGGCGCAGGTGGTCGGGATGGCCGACGCGCCCGGCCGCAGCGTCGCGCTGCCCCTCGACATCCACGGCACGGCCTTCCAGCAGAAGGTCTGGGAGGCCCTGAAACGCATTCCGGCCGGCACGACCGCGACCTACACGGAAGTTGCCCGCGCCATCGGCGAGCCGAATGCGGTACGGGCCGTGGCGCGGGCCTGCGGGGCGAATCCGGTGGCGCTGGCGATTCCCTGCCATCGGGTGGTGCGCTCGGACGGCTCGCTCTCGGGCTATCGCTGGGGCGTCGCGCGCAAGCGCAGCCTGATCGAACGGGAGCGGGGCTGACGCCGGTATCCTGCCGGACATCGCGCAATCCTCGTCCAGACGAACGCCGCATCCGCAGCCGCGTGCGCGACCCGACGACGGTCATCCTTCACCATGCTGCGTGACGGGCTTGCGCCGGGGAGGGGCCGACGCGATCGTTCCGTCAAACGAAGAGGAGCCGATCATGCGAAGCCTTGCCGCACTCCGCCCCCTCGCCCTGGCCGCCGTCGTCGCATTCGCGCCCCCCGATGCCGGGCACGCCGCTCCCGCGCCGCAGCCGACCGCCTATCGCAGCGTGACGGTCGACGGCCTCTCGATCTTCTACCGCGAAGCGGGGCCAAGGGATGCGCCGACGCTCCTTCTCCTCCACGGCTTCCCCTCGTCCTCGCGGATGTGGGAGCCGCTGCTGTCGCGGCTGTCGGACCGTTATCACCTCGTCGCACCGGACTATCCGGGCTTCGGTCACAGCGATGCGCCGGAGTCCGAGCGCTTCGCCTACACCTTCGACCATCTCGCAGAGATCACGGACCGGCTCACCCAGGCGCTTGGCCTCGCGCGCTATGCACTGGTCGTGCAGGATTACGGCGGCCCGGTCGGCTTCCGCCTCGCGCTGGCGCATCCCGAGCGCGTCACGGCGCTGGTGGTGCAGAACGCTGTGGCGCACGAGGACGGCCTCGGCCCACTCTGGGAGCCGCGGCGCGCCTATTGGGCCGACCGGTCGGCCCATGAAGCGGCGTTGCGCGAAAACCTGCTCTCGCTCGCGGCGACGCGACAGCGCCATGTCGGCACCAGCCCGCACCCTGAGCGCTACGACCCCGATCTCTGGACCGACGAGTTCGCGCATCTGAGCCGGCCCGGGCAGATGCCGATCCAGAGCGACCTCTTCTACGATTACCGCACCAACGTGGCGTCGTACCCGCGCTGGCAGGCTTGGCTGCGCGAGTGGCAGCCGCCGACGCTCGTCGTCTGGGGCCGCTACGATCCCTCCTTCGCGGTGGCCGGCGCCGCGGCCTACGCCCGCGACGTGGCGGCGGCGGAGATCCACCTCGTCGAGGCCGGACATTTCGCCCTGGACGAGGCGCCGGATCAGGTCGCCACGCTGATGCGGGGCTTTCTGGACCGAACCCTCGGCGGGCGCTGAGGCGTCGGCTGTAACTTTTGTCGCACCCCGCCCGTACCGGCCTCAGGGCTCGAATGGACAGGGACGGACGTCATGAGACGGCTTCGGATCGCGGTGTTGCTCGCCGGCGCGCTCATCGGCAGCCCGGTTTTCGCGGAGCCGATCAGCTGGCAGGGCTGGCGGCAGGATCTGTTCGCCCGCGCCAAGGCTGAGAACAAACTCGTGATCCTCGATCTCGAAGCGGTCTGGTGCCACTGGTGCCACGTGATGGAGCAGAAGACCTACGGCGACGCCGCGGTCTCGGAGCTCATCGCCCAAAAATACATCGCGGTGCGGGCCGACCAGGATGCCAATCCCGATCTCTCGAGCCGCTATGGCGACTGGGGCTGGCCGGCGACCATCGTGTTCGCGCCCGACGGCACAGAGATCGCCAAGCTGCGCGGCTTCGTCGAGCCGGAACGGATGGCGGCTTTGCTGAACGCGGCGGTCGAGGACCCGACGCCGGGACCGTCCGTGGCCGAGGCGCTGAAAGTCGTCCCGGCCGAGACGCATACGCTCGGCAAGGAGCAGCTCGGCGCGCTGAACGAAAGCTACGCCGATGCCTGGGACGCGGAGAATGCCGGCTGGGGCCAGCCGCTGAAATACATCGACGCCGACAGCCTCGATCTTGCCGTGGCCCGCGCCGAGGCAGGGGACACGAAGGCCGAGCGGCAGGCCCGGCGTACCCTCGACAAGGCGCTGGTGCTGATCGATCCGGTCTGGGGCGGAGTCTACCAGTACTCGGACAAGCCCGACTGGTCCGCGCCGCACTACGAAAAAATCATGTCGTTCCAGGCGCAGTACCTGCGCCAGTACAGCCAGGCCTATGCCCGATGGCACGACCCGCGATACCGTTCCGCCGCGAATAGGATCGCAGGCTATCTCACGACGTTTCTGAAGAGCCCCGAGGGCGCCTTCTACGTCAGCCAGGACGCGGATCTCAGCCACGATGTCGACGGGCACGTCTATTACGCCCTCGACGATGCCGGCCGCCGGGCGAAGGGCCTGCCGAAGATCGACACGCACATATACGCCCGCGAGAACGGCTGGGCGATCAGCGGCCTGACAGCCTACGCGAATGCGGCGAGCGATCCGGAGGCGCTGAAGGCGGCCGAGACCGCCGCGCGCTGGGTGCAGGCGAACCGTGCAGTGCCCGGCGGCGGCTTTCGCCACGGCGCAGACGATCGCGGCGGGCCGTTCCTCGGCGACACCCTCGCCATGGCGCAGGCTTTTCTCGATCTCTACGCGGCGACGGGCGACCGGACCTGGCTGGCGTCCGCCGAGGGGGCAGGGGCTTTCATCGCCAAAACGTTCGAGGACGAGGACGGCGGCTTCACCAGCGCGGCACAAGCCGAGGGCGACAGCGGCGCGCTCGCCAAACCCGCGAAGTCCCTCGACGACCAGATCGCGGCGGCGCGCGTCCTCAACCTGCTGGCGCAGTACACCGGCAAGCCGGGCGACCGCGATCTCGCGCTCCACGCCATGCGCTACGTCGCCGGCGCCCTGCCCGAGATCGAGCGGCCGCTCGCCGGCGCGCTGCTGGCCGACCGGGAACTGAGCGCGGCTCCGACCCACATGACCGTGGTCGGCCCGAAATCCGATCCGGCCGCGCGCGAACTGTTCGCCGCCGCGCGCGCTCTGCCGGCGAGCTACAAGCGCCTCGACTGGTGGGACAGGAGCGAGGGCCGGCTGCCGAACCCCGATGTCGACTATCCCGAGATCGACCAGCCGGCGGCCTTCGCTTGCAGTGGCCATCTCTGCTCGCTGCCGACATTCACCGCAGCGGATCTGAAGGCGACGGTCGCTCAGATGGACGCGATGAGCCTCGCGGATTCGGCCAAGCGTCGGACGGACCCGGCGCGCTGATCCGACGCTGGGGCATGGCGTCGCGAATATTTTCGTCGCCCGCGTAACTTTTCGGAGGCGCGTCTCGTACAGCCTCGGGAACAGGTAGGAGAAACCCACCGGCGCCCCTCGGAGATCGCAGCCGCGATGTCCGGAGCGCCGGGTCTCCGGACCGGTTCGATCGATCGTGCTGCAGGGCCGGAAAGCGACGCCGCCAGAGGGGGCTGGGCTTTTCCGCGAAAGACGGCACGCCAACGAACGCGAGAGGATGCCTTCCATGAAGATGACCGCCAAGTCCGGTGTCGCCACCGCCGCCGCCACGATGTTCCTCGCCGGTGTCGCGATGACCCCCGTCGCCTATGCGAAATCCGCCAAGGGTCATTGCCAGGGCGCGAACGCCTGCAAGGGCCAGGGCGCCTGCAAGACCGCTCAGAATGCCTGCAAGGGCCAGAACGCCTGCAAGGGCCAGGGCTTCACGATGTCGTCCAAGTCCGCTTGCGGCAAGGCCGGCGGCGAGTTCTCGAAGGGCTGATCACCTCTCTTCGGAATGGGCCCGGCGGCGATCGCCGGGCCCTTTTCGTTTCAAGGACCGGGCTTGACGAAAGGGGCAGCGCCTCCGAGCCTCGCGTCCACACGACAGGGTCATCGCCATGATGCTGAACGAATGGACGACCGTCGTTGACGGCGAGGCGCGATCCGTTTCCGAGGACCGGCCCGGCCGGAGACCGGCCGCCAAGAAGCCCGATTTCCTCGGCTTCGGCCTGGGGCTGCGTGCCCAGCACTACACCGACATCCTCGACGGCGATCCGCCGATCGACTGGTTCGAGGTGATCAGCGAAAACTACATGATCCCGGGCGGGCGCCCGCTGCAGATCCTCGACCGGATCCGCGCGCGCTATCCCGTCGTGATGCACGGCGTCTCGCTCTCGATCGCCTCCACCGCGCCGCCGGACTACGACTACCTGAAGGAGCTCAAGGCGCTGGCGCAGCGCGTCGAGCCGAAATGGATCTCCGACCACCTCTGCTGGACCGGCGTCCACGGCAAGAACCTGCATGACCTGCTGCCGATCCCCTACACGCAGGAATCCCTCGACCACGTCGCGAGCCGGGTCCACCTCGTGCAGGACTACCTCTGCCGGGCGCTGACGCTCGAGAACGTCTCGACCTACGTGCAATTCTCGAATTCCGAGATGACCGAGTGGGAGTTCATCTCCGAGCTCTCCCGCCGCACCGGCTGCTGGCTGCTGTTCGACGTCAACAACGTCTACGTCTCGGCCTTCAACCACGGCTACGATCCCTACACCTTCCTGGAAGGCATCCCGCAGGATCGCGTCGTGCAGTTCCACATGGCCGGCCACAGCCACATGGGCACGCACATCATCGACACGCACGACCAGCCGGTCTGCGACGACGTCTGGGATCTCTACCGGGCGGCGCTGAAGCGCTTCGGCCCGGTCTCGACCATCATCGAGCGCGACGACAACATCCCGCCGCTCGCCGAACTCCTCGTCGAGATGGAGCAGACCCGCAGCGCCGCCCGCGAGATCCTGGGGGATGCCGCGATCCCGCGCACGCAGCGGGCCAACGGATGAGCGGCTTCGCGCAGCAGCAGGCCGACTTCCAGCGCGCGATCCTGGAGGGCGACGCGGGCGTGCTCGCCGAGATCCTGGACAGCACGAAGGAGCGGCGCGACGTACTGTTCTCGGTCTACCGACACGCCTACGGCGCGCGCCTCGTCGAGGTGATGCGCAACGAGAACCCGCTGCTCCACGCCTATCTCGGCGACGACGGCTTCGACGAGATGGCCCGCGCCTACATCGCCGCGCGGCCCTCCCGGCATCCGAACCTGCGCTGGTTCTGCCAGGGGCTGCCGGAGTTCCTGGCCGCCACCGAGCCCTATCGCGACTATCGGGCCGTAGGCGAGGTCTCGGGCATCGAGACCGCTTTGTCCGACGCCTTCGATGCCCCGGATGGGGCGGTGCTGACGCTGACCGATTTCGGCGAGGTCGCGCCGGATTCCTTCAAGGATCTCGTCTTTCAGCCCCATCCGAGCGCGCGCCGCCTCGACCTGAAGACCAACGCCTTCGCGATCTGGGACGCGCTCAAGGAGGAAACGACTCCGCCCGAGGTCGAGACCCCGGCTGAGCCGGAACGCTTGATCGTCTGGCGCGAGGACCTCACCGCGATGATCCGCCCGATGTCCGCGGAAGAGGCGATGATGTGGGACGAGGCCTGCTCTGCGGTGCCCTTCGGCGTGCTCTGCGAGATGGCGGCGACCTACGACGATCCCGACAACGCGGCCGGGCGGGCGGCGGGCTATCTGCAGGGATGGGTGAGTACGGGCATGTTGGGCGGCTTCACGATCGGCGGTTGAGTTCACGCGACGGTCGCCGGCACATCCGAAGGGCAGGCGATGGTCCAGCTCAAGCCGACCCGGAGTGCTTTCCTGCTCGGCGGGGCTGCCGCACTGGTCGCCGTCTCGTCGAAGGCCGGGCGCGGTGCCGGCTCCGAATTCCTCGCCGGCGAAGGCATGCCCTATGCCGCCTTCGACCGGTTGCCCAGGACCGATATCGTCGTCGAGGGTGGCACCATCCACGTCGGATTCGCGCCGGGTGCGCTCGCGCTGCCACGCGCCGAGATCTTCGACTGGGTCCGCCGCTCGGCCACGGCCGTGACCACTTACTACGGGCGCTTTCCGGTTCGGTCGCTGCGGCTGCTGATCGTGCCCGTCGGCGGTCCAGGCGTGCAGGGCGGCACGACCTGGGGCTATCGCGGCGCGGCGATCCGGATACTCGTCGGAGCCGAGGCGGATACGGCCGACCTGAGCCGCGACTGGATGATGGTGCACGAGATGGTGCACACCGCGCTGCCCGACATGGACCAGCGCTCGAACTGGTTGTCCGAAGGCCTCGCCGTCTACGTCGAGCCGGTCGCGCGGGTCCAGGCCGGCGACCTCTCGCCCCAGACGATCTGGGCCGACATGGTCCGCGACATGCCGCAGGGCCTTCCCGGCCGCGGCGATGCCGGGCTCAAGGGTACGCAGCGCTGGGGTCGCATCTACTGGGGCGGTGCCGTCTTCTGCCTGATAGCCGATGTCGGAATCCGCAAGGCCACGGGCAATCGCCTTGGCCTGCGGGACGCCATGCGCGGCGTTCTCACGGCGGGCGGCAGCCACGAGGTCGACTGGCCGATCCGCCGCATCCTGGCGACGGCCGACAGGTCCGTGGGCGTCGGCGTGCTCTCGGACCTCTATGCCGACATGGGGCTCCGCCCGACCGCTCCGGACCTGGCCGCGTTGTGGCGCGACCTCGGGATCGTCGCGACGCGCGGCGGCATCCGCTTCGACGACGCGGCTACCCTCGCCCCGATCCGATCCGCCATCACGGCGCCATAGCCCATTTGCGCGCCGAACCCAGGCCACACCGATTCGCGCCGGACGCCAATCGAGCCAGCGGCGTCCCCGGGAATGGTCGCTCGGTTCCAGCGAGACGTGGTCATTAAAGATCCGTATCCAAGATTGATTCAACCCTCAATCAAAGCTCTTTCTCAAATTTGAACGAAACTGAGGCTACTGTTTTCGGTTCACGGCCTCAAGCAATCAACTTTTGAAGAACTGACAATGAACTCTTGCGTGGATATCGACTTGATCCATATGAGACCTAAGACCGAGGCAGGAGACGGAGTCATGCCCCATCTCGACATCGATTCATCGCAGAGCTTGCCTGAGCCGGTCGTCGTCTGGCTCGATCCATCACGTCCGGAATTCGGCACGACGATCATCTCCACAGTTCCCGATGGGCTGGCGGCGCTGAACCGGCACGGCATCGACGACGCGCGGCACGGCCCCCATGCCCAGTTGTGGCAGGATGCGGCCGTCGCGCTGTCCTCGGCGAAGCTCGAACCGAGCCCCTGCAACCTGCGGCTCGCCTTCGACACCATGTTGCGGCTCGTGAAGCGTGTGGCCCCTGTCCCAACCCGTATCCGCGTGCTCTCGGCGCCCCGTGGCCTGCGTGAGCGCGTGCAGGGTCTGCTGGCACCATCCAGCCTGGGTTTCGCGGCTCAACGGCCCGAGGGCGCAAGCCGGGCCGATTGACGGTTGCCGGACCCAAGCGGTCGGGCACTTCTCGTGAAGTCAGCGTCGGCGGACCGGGACTTGCTGCTTCCGGTCCATGCGTTCGGGTGGCGCAGCCACGCCTTGGACGCCTGCAGCGCAGCGGAAGGTGATCCGGTCCCGGCCAGAAGCACCGCGTCCGCGTCGCGATCCGAGCACCGCAATCGTCGGAGCGCCTCGGGACGCCAGCCGGGGCTCGAGTCCGCCTCCGCTGGCGTCCCACCCGTCCGGAGGTCGGTGCGGAGAACACTGTAGGCATCACCGGGCGAGGCATGAAACCGGCGGCGCATCGAGCGCGCCGCCGGTTCGATGTGGGGGAACGGCGGACCGGCCTCCCCTCGGATGCCGTCCGCTCAGATCCCGTCGAACCGCCCGCTGGCATGGGCCAGCATCGTGTAGACCTTGCCCGTCTCGGAGGTCAGGTAGGCGTCGGCGCGCTTGCTGTCGCGGTCGTTCTTCGTGACCTCGCCGAGGAGCCGTTCGAACTCGCCGACGTAGCGGTCGACCGTGCGGCGGAACTCGCCGTCGCTGCCGTAGCGCTGCTTCAGGTCCTGGAAGGTCTCGCGGCCTTGAGCCGTGTAGAGCCGGCCGTCGAACAGGTTCGGGTCGCCCCGGCGGTAGCGGTTCCACAGGTCCACCGCCGCCTGATGGTCGACCATCTTGGCGATGTCGGTGGAAATGCCGTCGAGCGTCGTGCGGCTGGCCGTGGAGGCGGCCGGCGTCGCGGCAACGGTGCCGCTGGCGGGGGCAGGGGCGTCGCCCTCGTCGTCGTCGAGGGAAGCGCGGGTCAGCAGGTCGGAGAGCCAGCCGCGGTTGCCGCCGGCGCGGGGCGCGGTCTGGCTCGGCCGGGAAGCCGACTGGACGAGCTGCGCGGTCCCCGATGACGGCGCCGGGCGCGAGGCGGTCTGTGCCGGTGCCTGCGGTGCCCCCTTGAAGGCGCTCGGAGCCGGGGAGGGCGCGGACTGCGGTGCCGCTTGAGCGGGCGCCCTCGCCGGCTCGGCGACGGACCCGCCGCGGCCGGATTCGGCCACGCGGCGCTGTTCGATGGCCTGGGGCTGCACAACGTCGGCCCCGCGGTTGGAGCGCGAGACGAGGCTGGCGAGGGCGTTGAGCGCCTCGATCTGCTCGGAGACGACCCGGCGCATCTCGCTGGTCTGATCCTGCGTCTCGCGCGGGATCTCCAGCACGCCGCGCTGGATCTCGGCGCGGGTGGCATCGAGCTCGCGGCGGATCTCGGCGGCCATCGCGTTCATCGCGGTGACCGATTCTCCGAAGCCGGCGGAGGCGGCGGTGAGCGCTTCCGTCATTTGGCTCGAGGCCGAAGCGATCGTCGCCTTGACGGCGGCGACCGTGCGCTCGCTCTGCTCGTCGGCACCCGAGCGCAGGCGCTCGAAATCGCCTGTGACGCTGCTGCCGGCGGTGATGGCGGCCTGCGACAGGCCTTCGCCGATCTCCTTGGCCCGCGCCTCGGCGGCGCGCAACGTGTCCCCGACGCTGGCCGAGAACCGGGCCGACTGCGCCTCGAGCGCCTGCGAGCGCTCCTCGATCCGGGCGAGCACGCCCTCGACGTCGCCCTGGCGACCTTTCAGGGTTTCGGCGAGGCGACTCTCGATCGTCTCGATCGAACCGGCGGCACCGGTCAGGCTCGCGACATGGGTCTGGGTCTGCTCGCCGAGGCTGCGGCTGCGGGCATCGAGCGAGGCGGCGAGCGCCGCCGCCTCTGTAAGGACGCCCTGCGAGACCTCGCGCAAGGCCACCACCTGGGTCGAGACGCCCTCGGTGGCGCGGCTCGCCTCGCCGACGATCTGGCCGATCGCCGCCTGGATCTGCTCGACACGGCCGGCAAGGCCATGCTCGATCGCGTCAAGATTGCCCGTCGCGCCGGAGACCAGATCACGCATGGCGGTGTTGGCACCCTCGATGCGGCCGAGCACGCCGCCGAGGTTGCGACCGAGCAGCTCGTTGGCCTGGGCGAGGGAGGCGGTGGAGCGCGTCGTGCCCTCCTCGATTGCAGTCCGCAGCGCCTCGGCCGAGGCGCCGGTGCGGGCGACGAATTCGTCGGCGCGTTCGCGTAGCGCCTCGACCAGCGGGGTGCCGTGTTCTGCGAGAGCACGCTCGATCTGCGCGCCGCGCTCGGACAAGGCGGTGGCGACCGCGGCGGCCGGACCATCGACGGTCTGGCGCAGGCGATCGGTATGGCTGGCGATGCCCTCAATGACGGCGCGGCCGCGGCCGTCGATGGCCTCGACGACGGAGGCGGTCCCGTCCGCGAGGGTGCGAGCGACGGATTCGGCGCTGCCGTCGAGGCGTCGGGCGAGATCCTCGACCTGGGCCTCGATGAGTCCGGCGGCGGCCTCGGTGCGCTGGCGCATGGTGTCGGCGACGGCGGCGTTGCGGCTGTCGAGGAGCGCGGCGACGGCCTCGTTGCGCTGGTCGAGCACGCGGGCGAGCGCGCTGGCATGGGCCTCGGCCAGCGCCGCCTGCTTGTTCACGCGCTCGTCCATCGCCGCGATGGTACGGGCGGTGCGCTCGTCGACGAGGCCGGCGAAGGCGTCGTGGCGCTCGTCGAAGGCGTCGGCGAGGGCGTCGGCGCGCGAGGCGACCAGCGTGGCGAAAGTCTTCATCCGGCTGTCGATCCGGCTGGTGAAGTCCTGGCTGCGGTCGTCGAAAGCCTGGGTGATGCCGGCGCCTTGCGTCTCGACGAGACTGCCGAGCGCGCGCAGGCGCTCGTCGAACAATGCGGCGATGCCGTGCGAACGCTGGTCGACTTGCTGGGTCAGCGCGCTCACGCGGTTCTCGAAGACGCCGTCGAGTTGGCCGAGGCGGTCGTCGAACATCGCAGCCAGCGCGTTGGTGCGGGTCTCCATCGCGCCGGTGGTGTGGCCGAGACCGGCTTCGACGACCGACAGGAACTCGCGGGCCTTGTCGGCAAGGCCTTCGTGCAGCGGCCGGATCCGGCTGTCGAAGCCTTCGCCGAGGGCGCTCGCATGGGTGTCGAGCAGCCCGCGGACCTCGCCGGCATGGCTGTCGAGCACGGATTGGATGCCGCGGACGCGCTCGTCGACGCTGGCGCGGAAGCGGTCCGTGCCGGTGTCGAGCTGGCCGCGGATCGTTCCGGTGCCTTCCTCGACCACGCGGCGCAGATCCTGGGTGCGGGTGTCGAGGAGGTCGCGGATCTCGTGGGTGCGGGTCGCGACGGCCTCGCCGAGGCGTCCGGCGCCGTCGCCGACCAGCCGGTCCGCCTCCTCGACGATGGTGCGCAGGCTCGACAGGATGGTCTGGCTGCGTTGGTCGAGGGCCTGCGTGAGGGAGTCGCCGCCGCCGTCGAACAGGCGCGCGATCTCGGAGACGCGACCATCGAGCGAGCCGACGACGCGGTTGCCGCGCTCGTCGATGGTCGAGACCATCGCCGCGGTGCGCTCGTCGAAGAGCTGATTGAAGGCGTCGGTGCGCTCGTCGAAGGCACGGCGGATCGCGTCGGCATGGCTGGCGAGGGCCTGACTGGTGCCACCGCTGCGGGTCTCGACGAAGGCGACGATCTCGCGGGTGCGGCTCGACAGGTCGTCGGCGGCGGCGCGCAGGCGCGCCTCGATCAGGCGGACGGCGTCGACCGCCTGGGCGTCGAGGGTCTCGTCGAGGGCGCGGGCGCGCTCCTCCAGCGTGGTGCCGACGGCGTCGAGGCGGCTGAGCACGCCGGTGTCGAAGCGGTTGGCGCTCTCGTCGAGACGGGCGACGAGGTCGGTGGTCTGCTGGGTGAAGCGGGCACCGAGATCGCCCGCGCGGGCGCCCAGCGTTTCGTCGATGGCGCGGGCGCGCTCCTCGAGCGTGGCGCCGACGGCGGTGAGGCGGTTCAGCACGCCGCTGTCGATGCGGCCGGCGCTCTCGTCGAGGCGGGCGACGAGGTCGGAGGTCTGGCGCTCGATGCGCGCGCCGATCTCGCCGGCGCGGGCCGCGAGCGTCTCATCGAGGACCTGCGTGCGGGCGCCGAGCTGTGTGTCGATGCTCCCGACGAGGCCGGCGATGGTGGCGCGAATCTCCTCGGAACGCTGCGCCGAGCGCTCCTCGAGCTGGCCGAGATGGGCGTCTACGGCCTCGCGCGCCTCGCGGGTGCGCTCGGCGATGCGGTCGGCCATCGACTGGCCCTGCACGGTGATGATCCGGTCCATCTGTTCGAGATGACCACCCACGGTGCCGGTGAGCGCATGGGTATCGCGCGAAATCTTCTCCGCGAGGATGTCACCCCGGGCGATGGTCTCCTGCAGGGCGGCGAAGCGGTTGTTGAGGACGTCGTCGACGGCCCGGGCGCGGCTGTCGGCGGTCTCGGCGAAGGCGGTGCCGGTCCGGGTCAGCACGTCGTTGATGCGCGCCGCCTGGGTCGTCATCGCGAGCACGATCTCGTGTCCGGCCGAGGCGAGGCGGTTCTGTGCGTCGTCGGTATGGGTCGAGAGCAGCCCGGTGAGGCTGTCGCCGTGCTGGCCGAAGCGCGACTCCAGCTCGCCCATGCGGGCGCCCAGCGCCTCGCCGATCCCTGCCGAGGCGAAGGCGAGGGCACCGGTGGCCTCTTCGGCGCGGGCCTGGAGCCCGTCACCGAGGCGGGCGATGGCGGCTTCGACGGCCTGGAGAGAAGCGTCCGTGCGCGTGCCGATTTCGCCAGCGAAGCCCTCGGAGGAGGACCGGAAGCGCTCCAAGATCTGGGCGGTGCGGGCCTCGACATGGCCGGCCGAGTCGTCGGCCGCCTGGCGCAGGCCTTGGGATGCTTCCTCGAAGCGCAGGGTGGCCGAGGCCAGGCGCTGCACGACGGTGCCGCCCGCGCTGTCGGCCGTGTCGCGGAAGCGGGCGACGGCATCGCCGGCATGGCTCTCGAAGGTGGTACCGATCCGGGAGAGGGCCGTCTCGACCTCTGCGACGGCCTCGCGGCCGCGCTGCGCCATCAGGCCGGAGACGCGCTCGGCCGACGCGTCGAGCCCGGTTGCGAGGTCGTTGCCGTGAACGGTGACGGTCTCGTGCAGGCGGTGAGCGGCCGCCTCGATCCGGCCGGCGAGTTCCGCGCCGCGCTCGCCGACGCTGCCGGCGATGTGCTCGGCCGAGGCGGTGAGCTCGTCGCGCACGCTGCCGGCGCGGGCCGTGAAGGCCTCGACCACGCCGCTGGCGGTGAGGGCCAGCGCAGCCTGCGCGTCGCGGCCGCGGGCGTCTATGGTATCGGAGACGCCGGCGCCGGCCGCCTCGATCTCGTTGCGCAAAGCCGCGCTGCGGGCGGCGATGTCGTCGGTGAGCGAGACGCCGGCCGCGGTGAAGTCGCGGCGGAAGGCGTCGCCCGTGTCGGCGAAACGCGCGGTGATCTCGGAACCGGTCGCGGCGAAGCGCTCGGACAGTTCGCCGCCGCGGGCGAGGAAGGCCGCTTCCAGCTCCTGCGCCGAGCGCTCGAAGCTCTCGCGGACCTCGCCGCCCTGGCGGCCGAGCATGGTGACGACGCCCGAACCGGTCTCCTGGAGGGCGCGCGCGACCGTGCCGGCATGGTCGGACAGGCTCGCGGTCAGCGTGCCGCTCGCCGCCTCGAAGGCGCGGGCGACCTCGTTGGCGCGGGTCTCGAACGTGCGGGTCATGGTGTCGCCGGACTCGGCGATGCCGGCCCGCACGCTTTCGTTGGTGGCGAGCAGGCGCTGGATCAGCTCGTCGCCGCGGGTCGAGACCAGCCCGACCACGCGCTCGCCGGCCTCGCCCAGCGCGCCGGTGATGGCCTCGCCGCGGCTCTCCAGGGCACCGGTGACGCGGTCGCCCGCGCCGGTGACGGCGTTGACGATGCGCTCGGCGGCGCCCTCGAGCTCCTGGCTGAGGTTCTGGTGCGAACCGGTGATGGCGCCGCGCACGCGCTCCGCGTTGGCGACGATGGATTCACGCTGTGCGACGAGCTCGTCGACGAGGGTACGGATGCGGATCTCGTTGTCGGAATAAGCCCGTTCCAGGGTGGCGATCTCGCCGCGCACCAGGGTCTCCAACTCGCCGGCACGGGCCAGCGCCCGCTCGACGCCGTCGCCGACGGCGGCGACCTCACGGCGCACCGTCTGGGACATGGTCAGCACGGCATCCGTCGAGAACGACTCGGGCTCCGCCAGCCGGATCGCGACCTCGCCGACCGCGCGGGCGACGAGACGCATCTCCTGGGCGCGGACCGCGAGCATCGCAGTGATCAGGAAGAGCAGGATCGGGCCGGCGAGCGCCGTCGCGCCGACGGCGGCCTGCAGGGCGGTCAGTGCCGTGATGTAGCTCTTGAGGTCTCCGCCGGACTGGTTCCAGGCGAGTGCGATCAGGCCGTTCAGCCACAGGAACGAGAAGATGGCCGCGAAGACGTAGGGCTTGCGGGAAGGGCGGACGCGCAGCGTCTGCTGCAGCACACCGATGCTCTGGCGGTCGTCGTTCGCCACGAGCGAGCGGTCGGGCGGCAGCAACCCGCCCTCGCGCCGGGAACGGCCCCGCTCCGCCTGCGGCAGCCCGTTTCCGAAATCGAGGGGCGGGGGAGCCAGCCGCCCGCTCGGGTCGTTCAACGGATCGTTGTCGCCGACATCGGGCATGCGCGGCTCGACACGATCGTTGGCCGGACGCTCGGTGGCGTCCCCGAAGGACAGCCCCATCGGCGGCTCGGCGAAGGAGCCCTTCGCCCGGCCCTCGGATGACAGATCGAGATTCGACATGTCCAGGGCCAAGGCCTGCTCGATCGCGGAGAGGGCGGCCTCCGCCGGATCCTTGAGCTTCTTTTCCGTGGCCATGAAACGCCTCGTTACACGCGGCCTCCGCATCGGGACGAGCCCGGGCGGAGACGGATTTACCCGTTCGTCCTCGAAGTTTAGTCCCCGCTGCGGGTGCCGGATACCCGAGCATGGCGGGAGCGGACAAAAACCTTAACGGAATGGTTACCAAGCCGGCGGAACCACTCGGACAGGCAGCTTATGTCATGGCGCTCCAACGCTTAAACGGTGCGGCGCAGCCGAACCTCGGCTGTGGACAGATCGACCCGAAATCATAACGCGATCCGGAAAACGGAGTCGGGAGACGGACTTGGCCGACGAAACGCTTATCGATCGAGCCCATCTCGAGGCCCAGACAGGCGGCGACGACGATTTCGCAAATGAGCTTCTCGGCCTGTTCTCGGAGCAGTGCCGGCGCCTGATGCCGGGCCTCGAGAACGTGTCGCTGTCGGCAACCGAGCGTGCCGATCTCGCCCATACGCTGAAGGGTTCGGCGCTCGGCGTCGGTACGACGCGGATCGCGAGCCGCGCGTCGGAGGCGGAGGACGCGCTGCGGGCCGGGAGCCCGGCTGTGCCCGATCTCGTCCAAGCGCTGGCGCTCGCGGTCGACGAGACGCTCGCGGTCCTCGCCGGGCAGGGCTAACGCTCTGGCGGATCAGGCGGCCCTCTGCGCTGCGGCGTAGGCGCCCGAAGGCGGTCGGTACCCGCCGTCTGCGCTTGCATTCCGGCCCGCGCCCCGCCAACAAGCGGCGCGAAGGCTATTTGGAACGCGCCCCGGCGCATCGGCACCATCGCGGAGCAAGGCATGCCCAAGATCACCTACGTCGATCACGCAGGCACGGCCCGCACGATCGACGGTCAGGTCGGATCGACCGTGATGGAGACCGCGATCCGCAACAACGTGCCCGGCATCGACGCCGAGTGCGGCGGCGCCTGCGCCTGCGCGACCTGCCACGTCTATGTCGACGACGCCTGGATGGAGGCCGTCGGCCCGTCCGAGCCGATGGAGCAGGACATGCTCGACTTCGCCACGGACGTCCGCTCGACGTCCCGCCTGTCCTGCCAGATCCGGATCAAGCCCGAACTCGACGGCCTCACGGTGACGACGCCGGCGCGGCAGGGCTGAGGGGGCGCCGGCCGAGAGCCTCGGCGAAGCGCAGCAGGTAGCCGTCCTGGTCCTGCACGAGGCACTGCCTCAGGCCCGTCTCTTGATCGCCGACCCGGTACCAAGCCTCGTGGGCCGGGCGAAACAGCGGCCAGCCGGCTGCACCGAGCCGCGCCAGGATCGGATCGAGCGCCGCCACCGCGATCTGCAGATTGATGCCACGGCCGAAGGGACGCTCCAGCGGCGCGGTCTCCCAATTGCCGTTGACGAGGTTGAGCATCACCTGCGCGCCCTCCCGTTCGAGATAGGCGAAGCCCGCCTCAGGCCGGGCATAAGCGACGCGGAAGCCGATCCGGTCGCGCCAGAAGGACAAGCTCGCGTCGAGATCGGTGACGTCGAGTTCCGGCACCAGCGCGCTGAAGCCGCCCTCTGGCAGACGATCGCTCATTTCAGCAGCGACCGCGTCGCCGCGTCGATCCCACCAAGCGTCAGCGGAAACATCCGCTCCGAAAAAATACGCCGCATCATGCCGATCGACTGCGTGTAGGCCCAGTGCGCCTCGGGAACCGGGTTGAGCCAGGCGGCCTTCGGGAAGTGATCGAGCACGCGGTTCATCCAGACCTGTCCCGGCTCCTCGTTCCAATGCTCCACCGAGCCGCCGGCCATGGCGATCTCGTAGGGGCTCATGGAGGCGTCGCCGACGAAGACCACGCGGTAATCCGAGCCATAGGTGCGGATCACGTCGATCAGGGGCGTGCGCTCCTCGTGGCGGCGGCGGTTCTCGGTCCAGACCGACTCGTAGGGGCAGTTGTGAAAGTAGAAGTGAGCGAAGTGCTTGAATTCGCTGCGGCAGGCCGAAAACAGCTCCTCGGCGAGCTCCACGTGCCAATCCATGGAGCCGCCGACGTCGAGAAACAGCAGCACCTTCACGGCGTTGCGCCGCTCAGGGCGCAGCCGCACGTCGATATAGCCCTGCCGCGCGCTCTCGCGGATGGTGGAGTCGAGATCGAGTTCTTCCACCGCGCCCGTGCGGGCAAAACGGCGTAGCCGGCGCAGCGCGATCCGCATGGTGCGCGTGCCGAGCTCGACGCCGTCGTCGAGATCCCGAAACTCGCGCTTGTCCCAGACCTTCACCGCGCGAAAATTGCGGTTGCCGTCCTGGCCGATGCGGATGCCCTCGGGGTTGTAGCCGTAGGCGCCGAAGGGGGAGGTGCCCCCCGTGCCGATCCATTTCGAGCCGCCCTGGTGGCGCTCCTTCTGTTCGGCGAGGCGCTGCTTCAGGGTCTCGAACAGCTTGTCCCAGCCGAGCGCCTTCAGCTCGGCCTTCTCGTCGTCGGTGAGATACTTCTCGGCGAGTTTGCGCAGCCATTCCTCGGGGATGGCTGCGGGCTCCATCGCCTCGCCCACCGTCTCGACGCCCTTGAAGACCTCGCCGAAGACCCGGTCGAAGCGGTCGAGGTTGCGCTCGTCCTTCACCAGGGCGGTTCGCGCCAGCAGATAGAACTCTTCCACCTGCTTCTCCGCGAGGTCGCGGTCGAGCGCGTCGATGAGTGTCAGGTGCTCGCGCAGCGTGACCGGGACCTTGGCCGCGCGCAGGGCGGTGAAGAGATTGAGCAGCATTGCGGACGACACCACCCGAGGCTGCCGCCGGGGTCAAGCCCGGGCCGTCCGGTCACGCCGGCGTTAGGGAAGCGCCAGCAATTCTCGTGACTTGGCTAAGAATCTCGCAAGCGTGGCAGCGCTCCACCCACTCACCTGTGGAAAGAATCTGATTCCGGTGGATATGTCGAGGCTGCGGCTTTGGAGAGTCATCGACTCCGTCACGAAGCTGACAATCAAGTCAATGCACTAAGTCCAGCGTACCCGGACTTGTCGGCCGGATGGTTGTGATGACTGTCGTCTTGCGTTCCTTGAGCGACTTCAAACGGTTTCTACGGAAGCCGGGCGCCACGATTCAGATCGTGCACAACACCCTCATCGAGCGGCAACCGCCGCAATTCCGCGAAGCCTATCGGCGCAAGGGGCTCTACGAGCCGCGCACCGTGCGGGCCATGTCGAAGAAGGCGGCGGTGTTTGACGTGAAGGGCCACGAGGAGACGGTCTGGCTCTACTGGGACAAGGGCACCCGCAAGTGGCGCTTCCACGGTGACACCGTCGCCGTGCCGATCAACGCTGCGATGGGCGCGCCGGACGAGGTGGTCTACCGCTGCAGCCTGGCGGATGAGCCGCCCAGCTCCCGCCCGCCGCCTCCGTTGATGAACGACGACGACGAGCGCGACGCGGACCGGGACGATTGAAGCGGTTCGAGCGTTACGGATCTGCCATCACCCACGCCCGTCATGCCGAGGTGCTCGCGTGAGCGAGCCTCGAAGCATGAGGATCGTGGTGATTGCCACGTGACGTTGCGACTTGGACCGGTGATCGTCCCGATCAGGCCGATTTGCCGAGCGCCGCCTTGGTCTTCTCGTCCTTCGCGGCGTCCGCCGCTTTCACGTCCACGGTCTTGCCGATCGTGCGGCGGGCACGGAAGACCGGACGGGTCTCCGCCTCTTTGCGCTTGAGCATGGTGCGGAATTCATCGCGGCGCTCGTGGATCGAGGCGATGACGAGGCCCATCGGCACGCCGACATCCACGAGCACCGCCTCCGACAGCTGCAGCGAGGCCTCTATCGTCTCCGGCACGGCGTCGTCGACGCCCATCTCGTAGAGTTCGGTCGCGTGGCGGGCGTCGCGGGCGCGGGCGACGATGGTGAGATCGGCCCGCTCGGCACGGGCTGCCTGCACCACGGCCTCCACGCGGCTCGGCGTGTCGAGCGTTACGACGAGGGCGCGCGCCGTGGCGATGTCGCAGCGGCGCAGCAGCTCGGTGTTCGAGGAGTCTCCGAAATAGACCGGGTTGCCGAGGCGGCGTTGTTCGCCGACCCGGACAGGATCGGAATCGAGGGCGATGAACGGGATCTTGTGGCGCTTCAGCATCTCGCCGACGAGGCGGCCGACGCGGCCGTAGCCCGCGATGATGACGCGATCCTGCTGCGCGTCCGGCGGCGGCTCGGCCCGAGCCCGACCGAGATTGGTCCCGGTCGTGCGCCGGCCGATCCGCCGGGCCAGGAGCGCCAAAGGCGGGATCGCTACCATGGTCACGGTGGTGACGACGAGGGCGGTCTGGCCGAGGCCATCCGGCACGAGGCCGCCGGCAATGGCGCCGCCGAGCAGCACGAAGGCGAACTCGCCGCCGGGGCCGAGCAGCAAGGCCGCCTCGAAGGCTACCGCCTTCGGCAGCCGCATGATGCGAGCGGCGATCAGGATCACCGCGCCCTTCACCACGAGCAGCGCGATGGCGAGGCCGAGAATCAGCACCGGCGCCGCGACGAGCTGAGCCGGATCGAGGCTCATGCCCACCGAGACGAAGAACACACCGAGAAGCAGGCCCTTGAACGGATCGATCGTCGCCTCGATCGCGCGGCGATACTCGGTCTCGGCGAGCAGCAGGCCGGCGACGAATGCGCCGAGCGTCATCGACAGGCCACTCGCCGCCGCCGTCAGCGATGTCGCGGCGATGACGAGGAGGCAGGCCGCCATGAACAGCTCGGGGGACTTGGTCCGCGCTACGAGCTGGAACAGCGGGCGCAACGCCAGCCGGCCGGCGATGACGATGACGACGATCGCCACCGCCGCCTGACCCAACGCCAGGGCGAGCGCGCTGCCGACATTGCCGCCGTCGTTGCGGCCGAGCACCGCGATGGCGAACAGGACCGGGGCGACGGCCAGATCCTGAAACAGCAGCACCGCGAAGCTGGTGCGGCCGGACGGCGTGTTGAGGCGCTTCTGCTCGGCGAGCACCGGAAGCACCACGGCGGTGGACGAGAGCGCAAGCCCGATCCCGACGACGATGGAGGCAGCCGCCGGCTGGCCCGTGACGGCGAGGAGGCCGCCGATCGCGGTGGCCGAGGCGATCACCTGGATCGAACCGAGACCGAAGACGAGCCGGCGCAGGACGCGCAGGCGCTCCCAAGACAGCTCGACGCCGATCATGAACATCAAGAAGATCACGCCGAACTCGGCGAGATGCGAGATCTCGGCGCGGTTGCCGATGGTGACCGGCCCGAGCCAGGGATACGCTTCGGCGAGCCGCCCCAGGCCGAAGGGGCCGAGCAGCGCACCCGCGCCGATGAAGCCGAGCACCGGGCTGATCCGCAGGCGATGAAACAGCGGCACCACCACACCCGCCGTCACCAGGAAGATGATCGCTTCCTTGTAGGCGCCGAGATGCTCGGCCGTTGCGGCGACCTGTGCACCGCCTGCGATCGGATCGGTCATCGGCGCGCTTGCCCAGCCTTCTCTGCGAGGGTCGACCGTCCGCAAGCAGGACGGCCACCCCAGCATCATGGAGGTGCAAGCCTCGACGGGGCAACCGGAATTCGGCCGCGGACGGATTTTTCGCCGATATGGCCGGGACCAAGCTCGGCCGGTGTGCCGCAGCACACATCGAGCCTGCCTCGCCTGTCGAACGGCGGCACACGCGCCGGTAGCGGCCTGATGCATGAAAGCCACCATCCACCGGTTCGTTCGCGCATGGCGCACACGGCACAACTTCGGCACAATGCCCGCATAACCAGCGTGTTAACGAACCCTTAAGGTCGCGCTTGGTGCACCTCACAAAACTCCCGATCGCCGGGAGTTCTCCTTCTGGCCGTGACGGCCCAGCGGGAGTTTCGTGAGAAACACCCAGGCGCCCTTTCGAGCCCGAGTTGACCGCATGCTCACCCTCCGCAAGCAGCCTCCGAACCGGGACGTCCTACGCGAACGGCGCGAATGGGCCCTGGATTCGCAGCGCTGGAAGCAGGCGCGCGACGTGGAGCGCGGCTACAAGATCAAGTGGGGCTATGTCGGGATCGCGTATCTCGTCGAGTTCATGGTCATCGGCGCCTCGCTCGCCGGCGCGTGGCTGTTCGCGGATTATTACAGCGATGGTGACAACCGCGCCTTCCACTTCATGCTGCTGGCCCCGCTGGTCTACGCCGCGGTAGAGCTCTGCCGTGTGCCGCTGGGCATCCTGGCCCGCACGCAGCGCTCCTGGTTCATCAAGGGGCTCGCGATCCTCGGCATCGTCTTCGCCGCCGGCGTGACCACCAAGTCCGTGTCGCAGCTCGGCGAGATGATGTTCCACCCCCGCCTGATGGATGCGGCCAAGGCGAAGACCGCCATGAAGGACGCACAGAACGACCGCGCCTCCATCGACACCCGCATCGCCGCCGCCGATGCCCGCGTGGCGCAGTACACGAACGAACTGGAGCAGATCGAGCGGCGTGGAGCCGAGAACTCCTCACAGCTCGCCGGCCTGCCGGCCCAGCGCTGCGAACGCATCTCCGGCACCAACAGCAGGGGCAAGGCCTATTCGAACCTGAAGTGCGTCGCCGATCCCCGCGTCGCCACGCTGAACGCCGCCGTCTCCAAGGCCGGCGCCGACCGCGGCGCCGTGATCAAGGATCTGGAAGCGGCCCGTCAGGCGCGCGCCGGAATCGACCGGGCCGCCGCCGACCGCAAGGTCGCCGACACCGAGCAGGCCTATCGCAACGCGGTCAACCGCTCGCAGCTGCACAGCTTCACCGCGATGGTCTACGGCGTCGACCCGATCGAGGTGACCGACGCGCAGGTGCACGCCTTCCTGCGCATCTTCGTATTCGTGCCGGCGCTCTGTGCCGCCTTCGCCTCGACCATCCTGGCGCTCTCGGCGGTCTCGGTGCGCCGGACCTTCATGGACGAAGACGATCTCGGCGCCGACGTCTCGGCGGAGGCGACGCCCTACCTGCTGGCCTCGATCACCGAAGCCCTGCGGGAGGAGCAGCAGCTCAGCAATCCGCGGCCGATGGTGCCGCCGACGGTCGCGGCGTCGGGCTCCATCATCCCGATCGACCGGCAGGCCGCGAGCCGCCAGCCGCCCCTCGTCCAGTCGAACCTGCCGGCCTCCAGCACGGGAGCCACCGCATGAGCATCCATACGTCGGGTACCCAGGAAAACCTCGTCCTCGCCCAGAACGTCAACGGCCGGCTGCGGGCGGAATCCCGAATCATCTTCGCCCGCGCCTTCATGCAGCGGGCGATCGGGGCGGGGATCTTCGTGGCGCTGGCCGGCGTGGGCATCGGCGCGGCGTCGTACGGCTGGGCCTACATGAACCAGTTCGACTCGGCGGCGGAGCGGATCGCAGCGGCGATGCAGACGGCGCTCTCCGACGTGACGCTCAAGACCAAGGGCGAGGTCACGCTCACCGACAACACCCTGAAGCTCGAAGGCCTCCCCGCGCAGCGCGAGCCCGCGGTGCCGACGCCGACCAAGGCCCAGCTCGGCGCGGATTCGTCTCCAAGCTCGAAGGCGCCGGTGAACACCACCTTCACGGTGTTCAAGCAGGTGCCCTACATGGACGGCCAGATCGTGACCGGCTGGAACTTCAAGCCGGCCGAGGAGAAGCCCTACCAGCAGTATTGCTACTTCTCGCGCCGCACGAACGAGGCGAAGGGGCAGGTCGAGATCAAGATCGACGTCGCCATGGACGGCAAGATCCTGCCGCAGCCGCAGAAATCGGACGTGAACCTCGCGATCCTGGGCACGAACTGCGTGTGGCACGACGGGAAGTCGCTTTAGCGTCTGATCCTTGCGGGGGAGGGGCCGGCCGCGTAGTCCCCCGGCAAGCCCCTGCAACGCGAAGGCCCCGATGCGCTTTACCGGAACCGACTCCTACGTCGCGACCTCGGACCTCACCACCGCCGTCAACGCCGCGATCGTGCTGGAGCGACCGCTGCTGGTGAAGGGCGAGCCCGGCACCGGCAAGACGGTGCTGGCCGAGGAGATCGCCCGGGGCCTCGGCGCGCCGCTGCTGACCTGGAACATCAAGTCGACCACCAAGGCGCAGCAGGGCCTGTACGAATATGATGCCGTCTCGCGGCTTCGGGACTCGCAGCTCGGCGATCCGCGCGTCTCGGACATCGCCAACTACATTCGCCGCGGCAAGCTCTGGCAGGCATTCACCGCGCCCGAGCGGCCGGTTCTGCTGATCGACGAGGTCGACAAGGCCGACATCGAGTTTCCGAACGACCTCCTGACCGAACTCGATCGCATGGAGTTCCATGTCTACGAGACCGGCGAGACGGTGAAGGCGGCGCAACGCCCGATCGTGATCATCACCTCGAACAACGAGAAGGAGCTGCCGGACGCCTTCCTGCGCCGCTGCTTCTTCCACTACATCCGCTTCCCCGACGCCGAGACCCTGAAGGCCATCGTCGACGTCCACTATCCCGGCATCAAGCACCGCCTCGTCGAGGAGGCCCTGCGGGTGTTCCTCGAGACCCGCGAGGTGCCGGGCCTCAAGAAGAAGCCCTCGACCTCCGAGTTGCTCGATTGGCTCAAGCTGCTGGTCTCGGAAGACGTGGCACCGGAGACGCTTCGTGAGCAGGATGGACGCAAGCTGATCCCACCACTGCATGGCGCGCTCCTGAAGAACGAGCAGGACGTGAGCCTGTTCGAGAAGCTCGCCTTCTTGACGCGGCGGAAGGGATGAGGCCGGAAGCCGCACGAACTCAGCGGGACCCCCGGCGGACGGCGCGCTTTGCTGTTTCAGCCGACGCCACGGGCACGCACGAAGGATAGGCAGGCTTCACGCTCGGCCAGTTCGAAGACACGGTCGAACAGCGCCTGCATCTCGGCCGCCTGCCATTCGCGGTCCGGGTTCTTCGTGGCCGGGGCGGGAAGCGTGCGGGAACGGTACTCCTCCGCAGCTCCAGGCTCTCGTTCTGCCATGTCGTCGCCGACGCGGGCTGTCGGCTCCGACCACGAACCAGGCGCCGCATTGGCCAGAAACGCTTCGGCGGGGATGCCGAGTGCGTCGGCGATGCGCTGTACGATCCGGAGGGCCCTGTCGTTCTCCGATCGGCCGGGCCGGTGATCCTCCGAGGTCAAGCGTCCCACCCGCAGCGTGCAATCGAGGAGCGGTGCATGACGCTCACCAGGAGATCCGGCGCGATCGAGCCGGCGATCCGCGCAGGCGGGCATCCGTGTATTCTGCCGTATCGGCCACCATCGGATGAGCACCTGCCAGTGCGGAATGTACGTGCAAGATAAGGGCGGACAGCTCGCGCGCCGTTATCGCGTTGTGCAAGACATAGGCGCGGGTGATCGCCACGGTGAGCGCGATCCGATTTTGTGGGCGGCGGCTTGGTCTCGGCATGGTAAGGCTGCACATGTTGCTGCCGCAGCGGCGCGGCATCCGACGTCGCCTAAAGTATAGCTCCGAGCCCGCTTCCTGCTTGACTGGACACGCGCGATCGCTTGACTGCGAGCGCGAAGTCAAGAATCGGATCTGTGAAGAGCGATGAGAACACTGTTCTCAACCGAGAATATTCACGCGAAAAACAAGTTTCGCCGCTGGAGCGAGGTGGTCTTCGACCGGATCGTACCCGTCGAGCAATCGGCGTTGGGGGAAATTCCCTTCGACGGGAAGATCGAAACCGCCGATGTCGGCTCCCTGCTGATCTCGCGCGTATCGCAGAGCGCGCTGCGGACCGAGGCGACACCGGCGACCATCCGCCGGCACCACAAGCACGACACACTGACCGTGACGATCAAGCTCGCCGGTGTCTCGACCACGGCGCAGGACGGCCGGGACTCCGTGCAGCGCCGGGGCGATATCGTCGTGATCGATCGCCGGCCGACCGTGCTCTCGTCCAGCGCCGGCAGCCGGTCCTACCTCCTGGAGGTGCCGCGCGCCCGCCTCGAAAGCGCGCTGGGCTGCGCGCGCTCCTATGCGGCGCTGACGATCGGATCGGAGCTCGCCAGCGCGTCTCTGGTCAGGACCTTCTTCGAGGAACTGGTCCGCGTCCAGGACCGCCTCGCTCCCGACAGCGCCGATCGCATGGCTTCGGTCGGCATCGACCTCCTGGTGGCCAGCATCGCGGACCGCCTGGCCCGCGACGTGCCGAAACCCCTGTACGGCACCGTCGTCGTGCAGCGGGCCAAGGCTCACATCCAGGCGCATCTCGGCGATCCGATGCTCGATCCCGGTGCGCTGGCCGCTGCCCTCGGCGTGTCGCTGCGTCGTCTGCAGGCGCTGTTCCAGGAGCGCGGCCAGTGCGTGTCCGACTGGATCTGGCGGTGCCGGCTCGAACGTGCCGCCCTGTGGCTCGCGGAACCCGGCCGCAGCCACATGTCGATCGGCGAACTCGCCTATGGCTGCGGCTTCGTCAGCCAGGCGCATTTCGCGCGCCGGTTCAGGGATCGCTATGGGATGACGCCGAGCGACCACAGGCGCCGCGCCTTCGGCAGCCCGCCATAGCCTCCGCGCGCTAACCCCGTCCTGCCGGCACAGATCTCCGCCACCTGCCCCAGCAGATCGAGCGCTTCCGCCTTCGAGCGCCGGAAAGCGTTGTGCCCGATCGTCGATCCGGACCCACCGCCGGTCTGGATCGCACGGCTGTCGTCGAGGAAGGGCGCATCCTCGGCCGCCCCGCCACCGGAAACGATCGAGATGCGGCGCCCGTCGAAGGCGCATTGCAGCACGTGCTTCGGCCGCGCGCTGCCGCTCGGCACGCCGGCCTTCTCGTAGACCTTTCGCGCAGCGCCCCGCTCGATGTGATCGGTGGGCAGCTTCATCTCGATGGTGCGCGCACCGAACTCGGCCGCGAGGGGCGAACCCGCGCGCGGGAACCAAGCTCCGGCGTCACCCATGCGAGGCAACCCAGTTCGAACCGGTGCGCGCCACGGCCTCCAGCGCATCCACGTCGCCACCGCTGATCGCGGGCAGCGCATGGGTGATGCGTTCGGGCTCCCAGTCCCACCAAGCGATCGCCTGCATCCGCGCGGCCTCAGTCTCGCTCAAACGCCGACGGACGATCCGGGCCGGGTTGCCGGCGACGATCGCATAGGGCGGCACGTCCTGGGCCACGACGGCGAGCGTACCGATCACGGCGCCGTCGCCGATGGTCACGCCCGGCATCACCGTGGCGCCCATGCCGAACCAGACGTCGTTGCCGACGACCGTGTCGCCGCGATTCGGAAAATCCAGCTCGCCGGGAAAGCATCCGGTCCAGCCGCCGCCGAAGATCGGGAACGGATAGGTCGAGGGGCCGCTCATGCGGTGGTTGCCGCCGTTCATCAGGAAGCGTGTACCGGCGGCGATGGCGCAGAAGCGCCCGATCACCAGCCGGTCGCCGAGAAATGGGAAGTGGTAGAGGATGTTGTCGAGGAAGGCGTTCGGCCCGGCCGGGTCGTCGTAATAGGTGTAGGCGCCGACCGAGACGGTATCGGGCAGGGCGAGATTCTTGACGAAGGTCACCCGGCGATGACCGGAGAGCGGATGCAGAAGATCCGGATCGGGGCCGAAGCGCGGATCGTGCGGCATGGCGTCCTCATTCGCAGAGGTCAGGGGCGCCCCGATGTGGGAGGGCTTTCCGGCCGCTCTATGTCGTGACGCGAAACGGCACCCCGGAAACCCGGAGCACGCGCACCATGAAAACCAGAAAGCTCGGCCGCACGGGCCTCGACGTCTCGGCGCTCTGCCTCGGGTGCATGACCTATGGCATCCCCGAGCGCGGCCCCCATTCCTGGACGTTGCGCGAGGCGGACAGCCGGCCGCTCCTGAAGAGGGCGCTCGATCTCGGCTTCAACTTCTTCGACACGGCCAACTATTATTCCGACGGCACCAGCGAAGAGATCGTCGGCCGGGCGCTCAAGGACCTTGCGGTGCGCGACGAGATCGTGATCGCCACCAAGGTGTTCTATCCGCTGAAGGACCGGCCCAATGCCGGCGGCCTCTCGCGCAAGGCGATCTTTTCCGCGATCGACGCCTCGCTGAAGCGCCTCGGCACCGATTGCGTCGATCTCTACCAGATCCACCGCTGGGACCCCGCCACGCCAATCGAAGTGACGCTGGAGGCGCTGCACGACGTCGTGAAGGCGGGCAAGGCCCGGTATATCGGCGCCTCCTCGATGTTCGCCTGGCAGTTTTCGAAGGCGCTCTACACCGCCGATCTCAACGGCTGGACGCGCTTTTCGACCATGCAGGACCACTACAACCTGCTCCACCGCGAGGAGGAGCGCGAGATGCTGCCGCTCTGCGCCGACCAGGGCATCGCCGTGCTGCCCTGGAGCCCGCTCGCCCGCGGGCGGCTGACGCGGGACTGGGACGCAGGCTCCCCCCGGCAGGAGACGGACGCCGTCGGCAAGGGCCTCTACGACGCCACCGCGGAGGCCGACCGCCGCGTGGTCGAGGCCGTGGCGAAGGTGGCGGCGGAGCGCGGCGTCCCGCGCGCGCAGGTGGCGCTCGCCTGGGTCTTGTCGAAGCCGGTCGTCACCGCGCCGATCGTCGGCGCCTCGAAGCCGCAGCATCTCGACGACGCGGTGGCGGCCCTCGACCTGCGCCTCACGGACGACGAGATCGCCGCGCTCGAAGCGCCTTACGTCCCGCACGCCCCCGTCGGTTTCTCGTGACTCCCTCCCGCCGCCTCATCCTGCTGCGCCACGCCAAATCCGCTTGGCCCGCGGGCGTTGCCGACATCGACCGCCCGCTCAATGCCCGCGGCCGCGCCGCCGCGCCGCGCATGGGGGCCTATCTCGCGGCGGAGGGGCTTCTGCCCGACCACGTGATGGTCTCGCCGGCCCGGCGCACGGCGGAAACCTGGGACTTGGTGCGCGGCGCGCTTCCGGCGATCGAGGCCGAGACCGTGCCGATGATCTACGAAGCCTCCCCCAGCCGTATCCTCGACGCCGTACGCTCCGCGCCCGATGCCGCCCGCAACCTCCTGGTGATCGGACACAATCCGGGCTTCCAGGACCTCGCGCTGCTTCTCGCCCGCAGCGGCGACGCGACCGCGCGCCAAAGCCTCCGGGAGAAATTTCCGACGGCCGGGCTCGCGGTGATCGATCTCCCGGTCGCGGGCTGGAGCGGTGTCGGCCGGGGAGGGGGGCGGCTGGAGCGCTACGTGACGCCGCGGATGTTGGCGGAGGCCGGCGAGCGCTGACAGTCCGGCGTCCGCCGCTGGGGTGAAGGAGCCATGGCGCGCTCTCCAGCGACAGCGCGCATCGGTCGAGTACACGACAAACATCGATGTGCGACCGAGGCGCAACTCACAAACTTTACTCGCGCCGGGCATGGAGAGCGAGCCCGATCAATCATTACGAGTATAGTTGGCCAAAGATCGTTCATTGTGTCGATCTAACATTTGGTGATATGCATATCGTGCCTAGAAACAGTCAATCGATCCGGCTCGCATGCGCAACCTAAGGTGATTTTTGCTTGCTCCATAGTAACCGATGACTTTCTGTCGCACGACGAACGCTGTGACTTTGAGGATGTCGTTAGGAATGACTGCTATCGGTGCTTCGTAGAGTCCGCCGCAAACAGGGCCGAGAATATGCCTCCTTCCACCGGCGAGACACGAAGGCTGGCCGCGCTGGTCAGAACCGGCCTGCTCGCCGCAGCCGCGGACGAGACCTTCCTGAGCCTGGTCAGCGCCGCATCCGGCGCCTTCGGGATGCCGATCGCGACGATCTCGCTGGTCGGCCGGGACGACCAGACCTACTTCGCGAAGGTCGGAATCGGTGCCGAGGCGACGGAGCGGAGCATCTCGTTCTGCTCGCAAACCATCGCATGCGACGCGCCCCTGGTGGTTCTCGACGCGGGTCGCGATCCACGCTGGCGCGACAATCCTCTCGTGCGGGGCGAGCCGCATATCCGCTTCTATGCCGGCGTGCCCCTGTACATCGAAGGCCAGGCGATCGGTACCTTCTGCGTCATCGACACCGTCCCACACGCCGGCTTCACCGAGCTCCAGCGCCAGATGCTGCAGCGTTACGCGACGATCGCCGGCGAAATGCTGGAGCTGCGCAGCCTGAAGGCGGGCGCCGACAGGGAGCGCGCCCGCTTCAAGCGCCTGAGCGAGGCTTGCCCGGACGGGATGACGATCGCCGACGGGGATGGGCACGTGCTGCATTGGAACGGCGCGGCCGAGCGGCTGCTCGGCTACACGGCCGAGGAAGCCCGGCATCTGCGGATCACAGACCTGCTTCCCGAGGGCGATCGGGCAGCCGCGGGATTCCGGGCATGGATCGACGTGGTTCTGGGGGAGGTTCGGGAAATCGACCTCGTGAACCGGAGCGGGGTCGTGCGACACATGGAAATCTCCGTGTCCCGCTGGCGCGAAGATGAGGAGACGTTTCACGGTATGGTCCTGCGCGACACCTCGGGGCGCCGGGAGAAGGAGCAGGCGCTTCACCGGCTCGCCCATTGCGACGGGCTGACCGGGCTGCCGAACCGGGCCGCGATGCGCGCGCAGCTAGGGGCGGCGATGCGGGGCGGCGCCGTAGGGGTGCTGCTCGTCGACCTCGACGGCTTCAAAGACGTGAACGACACGATCGGCCACGCGGCCGGCGACGAGGTGCTGCGGGAAGCCGCCGCCCGCCTCGTCGAGAGCATCCGGGCCACCGATATCGTCACGCGCATCGGTGGCGACGAGTTCGTGGTCATCCTGCCGGGTTGCGGCGATGCGTCGAAGGCCGGGGACGTGGCCGATCGCATCGTGGCGGCGATGGAGGAGCCGCTGCTGATCAATGACCGGACGGTACGGATCGGCGCCAGCGTCGGCATCGCCCTTGCCCCTGCCCAAGCCGAGACCATCGACGATCTGCTCCTCTGTGCCGATCTCGCGGTCTACAAGGCGAAGGCGGAAGGCCGGCACCGGCAGCGTCTCTACACGCCGTCGCTCCGGGCGGTGGTGTCCGAGCGCCAGCGCTTCGTCCACGAGTTCCATCGCGCCATCGAGCGAGACGAGTTCGTCCTCCACTATCAACCGCAGGTCCGGCTGAAGGATGGGGCCCTCGTCGGAGCCGAAGCCCTGATCCGTTGGCAGCACCCGGAGCACGGGCTTCTGCAGCCGGGCGCCTTCCTGCCGGCCCTGCTGTCGAGCCGGCATGCGGTCACCGTCAACGACTGGGTCCTGCGCACCGCCTGCACGCAGGCCGCCGCCTGGCTGCCGTTCACCGACCGACAGTTCCGGATGGGCGTCAACGCCTGTGCGGTGCGCCTGCATTCCGGCGAGATCTCCGCTTTCACCATGGACACGCTCGCGGCCACCGGCCTCCCGGCCGAGAACCTGGAGCTCGAGATCACCGAGACCGTGGTGCTCGCCCACGAGGGCGCCTGCACCGCGGCCCTGCGCGAACTGCGCGCACAGGGCATCGGCATCGCCTTCGACGACTTCGGGACGGGCTATGCCTCGCTGAGCATGCTGGAGGATTTCCCGCTCAACCGGCTGAAGATCGACCGGTCCTTCGTGCGCAAGATGAACGATGCCCCGGACGTGCCCGTCATCCGCGCGATCCTGCAACTCGCCAAGAGCTTCGGGCTCGACGTGATCGCAGAGGGCATCGAGACAGAGGACCAACTCCGCCGGCTGCGGAAGAAGGGCTGTGCGGAGGGCCAGGGCTATCTGTTCAGCCGGCCGATCCCCGCCGATGAATTCCAATCGACCTTCATCCACGCCGCGCCGACGGCCGCCATCGGACTCAGGCGGGTGGCTTGACCTGGAGCCGCGCCCGATCGCGGCAACGTGATCCGGCTCGCGGCAGCCGTCGAGTCGATCGCCCGCCCGTTCTCGGCCTGTCCTGTGCCGGAGTGCGGATCAAGCGGTGGACCGCGCATGCGCGCGGCCGTTGTGCTACGAACGTCAAGTTCGAACCCACCGAGATCCCATCCGTGCTTCTCGAAGCGCTCCTCGCCCTGACGACGGTCCTGCCGCGCCTCGATGCGGGTGTTGAGGCCGCGCGGGCGCGGCTCGCTCCCTTCGAGCGGCCGCCGCTGCGGTCGACGCTCGACGCGAACCCGCCGGCGCCGGCGCCGGCGCTGCCGTATTTCAGCGCAACGGCGCGGGCGGTGTCGAACTGGCGCGACGAGGCTGGGGCGTCGCTGATGCCGGCCTCCCTCGCGCTCGTCGTGAAATACGCGAGCGCGGAGCCGGGCTTCGTCGCGCGCTGCGTCAAGCTCAACAACTACTGGTGCATCAAGCAGGCCCGCTGGCGCGGGGAACTCGGCGGCGACGGCGAGGGCCATACCGGCTTCGCCACCGCGGCCGATGGGGCCGACGCCGCTGCGAGCCTGCTGCGCCGCTACTATCGCGAGTTCGGCCGCCGCACGGCGCTGGCCGTCGTGCGGCGCTGGGCTCCGGCGGAATGCGGCGGCGGCCCCGCGGCCGTATCGCCGCCGGCCGGCGCCACGCGGCTTGCGTCCGGCCCGCGGGTCTCGACGGCCCTGGCGCCGCGCGGCCTCGGACGGACCCTGCGTGCCCGCTTCCTCGCCGGGCATGCGCGCGGCGGCGCACCGCGCCGTGCCGCCGCGCGTGCGGGTGGCGATTTGCGGGTGCAGCCCTGGTCGGCCCGGGCGCGCCTCGCCGGACATCCGGGACGGGTCGCCCGCATCGCCGCGCCGAAGCCCGTCGCCGACATCGCGGCCGGGATCGGACCGTCACCGTCCGTGAAGACGAGGCCCGAGGCGGCTCAGCCGATCCGGGGACTTGCGGCGGCGAGCGGACTCGCGCTGCCGCCCCGGTTCCCCCTCGATACGCCGCCTGCGGCCGTGCGCCCGGTCCCCGCGCCCGTGCGCGGCGCGGACAACCCGTCCGCATTGCTCGCCTCGGATCGGCTGGTGGCCGAGTCGGCGAACCTGCCCTCGATCGTGGCGGGCTTGCCTGCCGGCAGCCTGCTCGACCTGCGCGTGCCGGCACCGTTCTGCAGCACCGACGAGACTCGCATCCGCGCCTATGCCGACCGGATCGCCACCAGCGTCGGGCTCAAGCCGGAGGACGACCTCGGCCTGTTCACCGCCGACGGCACGCCGACCGCTCGCCTCGCCCCGGTAATGCTGGCGATGTCCGCGGTGGAACTCGGCTCGCTGCGGGCGACCCCGGCGCTGATCGCGGCGGCGATCGGACGGCTGGAGCGGGGCTTTACGGGGGCGGCGGCTTCGGCGGCGAACTGAGATCGGGGCCTACGACCCGGACCATTCCCTTCGGCCCATGTCGAACGAGCATTCAAACGACGCCATCGTCAAATCTGCTGCGTTCCAGCGGTGCGAACGCTGATGCGGTGATAAAAATCGTTCGGCCGATCGTCGAGCACAGGTCGATCCGACGGCTGCGCGCCATCGCTTCATTCGCTCAAGTCTTCGGGCGAGCGACCCGCCAGCAAGCCCTCGATCCGCTGCAGCCGCATCAAGATGCGCGCGATCCCCATCAGCAGAAATCCTCCGATCCAGCAGGTGGCGACGATCTCGACGCGGATGTCGCTCTGGATCACGAAGGAGGCCACGAGGCCTCCGATGAGCGAGATGATCGCGACGATGGTCAGCAGAATGTTCAATCGATTGCCCTGGGTGTGTGCCCTGTGCCGCGACTTGTGCGGTACGCGGGCGCGGCGTCAATCGTCGGAGCAACCGACGTGCGGGAAGGTTCGCAAAAGTCCCTGCCCGCACCCTGATCTCAACCTCACGGGTGCCGCAGGAAACCAGCGCAGTTCCGGGCGACAGCCTTGCACCACACCCGCCCGCGCGCCACCTCAACCGTCGCCATCCTCCCGTTCCAGCGCGCCCGAGCCCGTCCTTGCCGCCTCTGTCCGACTTCGCCGCGCAAGCCGGCTCCGCGATCAAGGCGTTTGCCGAAGCCTCCAGCGATCTCCTGATCCAGCCGACGTTGCGCCTCGGCGTCACCGGGCTGGCGCGCTCGGGCAAGACGGTGTTCACCACCGCGCTGATCCACCACCTCGTCGAGGGCCACCAGCTGCCGGCCTTCACGCCCGCGCAGGAGGGGCGCCTGCGCCGCGCCCGGCTCGTGCCGCAGCCGGACGACGACGTGCCGCGCTTCCCCTTCGAGGAGCATTTTTCGGCGCTGACCGGGGAGCGGCGCTGGCCGCGCTCCACGGACCGGATCAGCCAGTTTCGGCTGGCCATCGAGTATGAGCGCACCGGCGGCTGGCGCACCGGCCCCGGCACCTTGAACCTCGACGTGGTGGACTATCCCGGCGAGTGGCTGCTCGATCTGGCGTTGATCGAACAGAGCTATGTCGGCTGGTCGCGCGCCACCATCCTCGGCACCCGCCGGGCGGGGCGGGCGGCGATGGCCGCGCCCTGGCTCGACACGCTGAAGGGGCTCGACCCCGACGGGCCGCTCGACGAGTTGGTTGCCGAGCGCGCGGCGGATGCCTTCAAGGCCTATCTCGCGGCGCTCCGCGCCGGGCCCGAAGCCGTCGCGACGACGCCCCCCGGGCGCTTCCTGATGCCCGGTGACCTCGCCGGTTCGCCGATGCTCACCTTCGCACCGCTCGATCGACTCGGCGAAAGCATCAGGCCCGACAGCCTCGCCGCGCTGATGGAGCGCCGCTTCGAGGCCTACAAGGCCAAGGTCGTGGTGCCGTTTTTTCGCGATCACTTTCAACGTGTGGATCGGCAGATCGTCCTCGTCGACGTGCTCTCCGCCGTCGATGCCGGGCCGGCGGCTCTGGCCGAACTGGAGGAGGCGATCGACGCTGTACTGCTGTCATTCCGCATCGGCCGCAACACGCTGTTTTCGTACTTTTTCGCGCCGCGAGCGGACAAGATCCTGTTTGCCGCCACCAAGGCCGACCACCTCCATCAGACCAGCCACGACCGCCTAGACGCACTGCTGCGCCTCCTCGTGGCCCGTGCGATGCGCCGGACGGAGGCCGCCGGCGCCCGGGTCGGCACTGTAGCCCTGGCCTCGGTGCGGGCCACGCGCGAGACCACGGTGCATGACGGCGACCTCGTGCTGCGTGCCGTCTCCGGCACGCCGGAGACCGGCGAGCAGGTCGGCGACGATATTTTTGATGGTTCGACCGAAGCCGCGGTGTTTCCCGGTGAGCTGCCGGCGAGCGCTGAAGCCGTGCTCGAGGGCGCGGTGCCGCCGGGATCGCTGCGCTTTCCGCGCTTCCGGCCGCCGGTGCTCAAGCCGGATGCGCTCGGCCGGCCGGGCGATCTGCCGATGATCCGGCTCGATCGGGCAATGCAGTTTCTGATCGGGGATCGCCTGTCATGAGCCAACGCCCCCGTGCCTTCCGGATCCCCAGCGTCGACGCTGTCGAGACTGCCGACGCCCCGACGGCGACGGCCGAAAAAATCCGGCTGGTCGAAGAGCCCTTCGAGATCGTCGAGGCCGCCGACGGCGTCGTGGTGCCGGTGGCGCCCAAGCGCCGGGCACCTTGGGCTAGCCTGCTCTTCGCGGCGCTCGGCGGCCTCGTCTCGATCGCGGTCGGCCTGTCGATCGAACGTTTGATTGTCGATCTCTTTGCCGCCGCACCCTGGCTCGGCTGGGTCGCGCTGGCGCTGCTGGCCCTGGCGCTGATCGCGCTGACCGCCATCGTCGCCCGCGAAATCGCCGGGGTTTGGCGCGAGCGCAAGATCGAGGTGTTGCGCGCCACCGCCATGGAGGCGCTGGCGACGCGGGATCACACGGCAGCACAGGGGGTCGTGAAGGATCTGCGCGCCTTCTACAGTGACCGCCCGGCGCTGGCCGAAGGCCGCGCCCGCCTCGACGCGCTCGGCGATGCCATCCTCGATGTCGACGACCGCATCGGCATCGCCGAGCGCGAGTTGCTCGCCCCCCTCGACGCGCGGGCGAAGAATGCCATCGCCCAATCCGCCAAGCAGGTTTCGGCGGTGACGGCGCTCTCGCCGCGCGCCATCGTCGATGTCGCCTTCGTGGTGTTCGCGGCCGTGCGCCTGCTGCGCCGGATCGCGGCGATCTACGGCGGGCGACCCGGCTTCCTCGGCTTCCTGCGGCTGGCGCGGGCTGCCTTCGCCCATCTCACCGTCACCGGCGGCATGGCGGTGGGGGAGGGGGTGATCCAGCAGGTGCTCGGTCTCGGCCTCGCCGCCCGCGTCTCGGCGAAGCTCGGGGAGGGCATCCTGAACGGCCTGATGACCGCCCGCTTCGGCCTCGCGGCGATGGCCGTCTGCCGGCCGCTGCCCTTCACCCGCGAGAGCCCGCCGACGGTCAACGACGTTGCCGGGGAGCTGCTGCGGGCGCGGCAGGACGACACGGCGTGACGCGCTTCCCCCTGGCACTCGGACGCCACTCGCGCGACAACGGGCCATGCACGATCGGACACCTGTCGACATCACGCCCGAGATCCTGCTGAAGGCCTATGCCGCCGGCATCTTTCCGATGGCCGAGGATGCCGACGATCCGACGATCTACTGGGTCGAGCCCCGTGCCCGCGGCGTACTTCCGCTCGACCGCTTCCACGTGCCCAGGCGGCTCGCCCGCACCGTGCGCTCGGAGGTGTTCGAGGTCGTCTCGAACCGCGATTTCGATGCGGTGATCTCGGGATGCGCCGCGCCCCGGCGCGACACCGCACGGACCTGGATCAATGCCCGCATCCGCGGCCTGTACGGCGCGCTGTTCGATGCCGGAAACTGCCACACGGTCGAGGTCTACAGCGAGGGCCGGCTGGTCGGCGGCCTCTACGGCGTCTCGCTGGGGGCGGCCTTCTTCGGCGAGAGCATGTTCCACGAGGTCCGCGACGCCTCGAAGGTCGCCCTCGTCCACCTCGTCGCCCGCCTGCGCGCCGGCGGCTATCAGCTGGCCGACACCCAGTTCCTGACCGACCACCTCGGACAGTTCGGCGTCGAGGAGGTGCCGCGCCACGTCTACAAGCGCCGCCTGAATGCGGCGGTGGCGGGCGAAGCCGACTGGGCGGTCTGGCCCTGCGACCGGGGTGTCAGCGGGGCGGAGGCCCTGGCGGCGCTGGATTGAGTACGGGCCGATCAGCACTCGGAGGGCAGCGCCGACAGGCTCAGCACCCGGCGGGCCATCGCCTCGGGGTTCTCGCCCGATCCGCCGAACTGCCCATCGATCGAGAGGGCAGCGAGCCCGTGCACCGTCGCCCAGCAATGCAGCGCCCAATCGGCCGCCTCGGCCGGCGGCACCAGGGCGGCGACGCGCTCTGTCAGGACGGCGAAGGAGGACCGGGACGCTGCGTCGAGGTCCCCGTCCCGGGGGCAGGGGGCCGAGCCGAACATCAGCCGGAACAGCGCCGGGTTGGCACAGGCGAAGGCGACGTAGGCGACGCCCTGGCCGACCAGCGCCTCACGGCCGCTGCCGCGTCCGTCCGCCGCTAGAAGCGCCTCGCGCAGCCGCCCGAACCCCACCGCGGCGACGGCGGCCAGCAGCGCCTCCTTGTCCGCGAAGTGGCGGTAGGGCGCCATGGCCGAGACCCCAGCCCGCCGCGCCGCTTCCCGCAGCGACAGGGCCTTGGGATCGCCGCCCTCCTCCAGGATCGCGAGGCCCGCCGCGACGAGGGCCTCGCGCAGGTCGCCGTGGTGGTAGCCCGACGGCTTCGCGAGAGATGTTGACACTGTAATCATCCGGCCTATGTTGACAGTGTCAGCAGGAGGCTCCGTCCATGCAAGCGGAAACGACTTCGACGACGCGGGGCGGTGGACGAGTCTCCGTCGATCTCAGCGGCTATCCCGACCTCGTGGTGGTCTATCTCGGCTTCCGGGTGACGACCTGGCGCGGCCTCAAGGCGCTGCTCGGGATCGGCCGCAAGCTCGGCGACCTGACCCGCGAAAAACCCGACGGGCTGCTGGCGCATGAGAGCGTGCTCTATGCCCTCAACCATGTCGGCATGCGGCAGTACTGGCGGGATTTCGAGAGCCTGGAGGCGTTCACGCGCTCCGAACCGCACAAGGGATGGTGGAGCAGCTTTGCGAAGGACCCTGCCGGCTCCGGCTTCTGGCACGAGACCTATCGCCGGTCCGGCGGCATGGAGGCGATCTATCTCGGGATGCCGAAGCCGATCGGACTCGGTTCGTTCGCCGCCGCGCGCGCGCCGGTCGGCCCGTTCATGAGTGCGCGGGGCCGGATCGCCGTGTGAGCGGCACTGTGGGCCGGGTCAGCGAAAGATCCGGTCGAAGATCGTCTCTTCGCGCTGCGGGGGCGGGGCCGGACCCGGGCCCTCGTTCGTCGGGAAGAATTTGCGCGAGGGCTTCTGCTTCGGCTGCACCGGTACGCCGCGTGGGCCCTCGACGTCGACCTGGCCCTGCTGGTTGACCTGGGCCGTGGCCTTGGTCGCATCGCCCGCCTTGTCGCGCTTCTTCTTGTCGGTGCGCGAGGCGAGCGCCGGGGTGTCCTCCTGCTCCTTGAGCTCGGCGATCACGTCGGTGCCGCCCTTACAATCGACGAGCCAGACGTCGTAGATCGGATGCTCGATGGCGTGGAGGCCGGGGCTCGAGGCGAACATCCAGCCCGTGAAGATGCGCCGGTACTTGTTGTCGAGGGTGACCTCGTCGACTTCGAGGAAGGCCGTGGTCTTCGGCGTCTCGGTGGGCGGGCGCGAGTAGCAGACCCGCGGCGTCAGCTGCAGCGCGCCGAACTGAACGGTCTCGTCGACGGCGACCTCGAAGGACACGATCCGGCCGGTAATCTTGTCGAGGCCTGAGAACACAGCTGTCGGGTTCTTGATCTTGTCAGCCTGCGCGGGACTCGCAGCGAGGCCGAGCGCCAGCGCCGTCAGGGCGGCCGGGCGAAGGAAGCGTGCGGATCTGCGGCTCAAGGCGCGCCCCTCTCGAGACTGTGCTGGGCGTGAGGCCGGAGCTGCGCCGGCATGGGCGCTTTGGACACGGGAAGGGTGGTGGAAAAAGGGCGGCTCAGCCGGGGGCGGCGGTGGCTACTCCCCTGGCGACCACGGAACGTAGTCGCCGGTCGCGGCCGCCCGCGATCCCCGATTGAGCTGCGAGCCCTTGGGCCGGTAGGCCTCGGCGGTGCCGGTCATGTTCTCGACATGGGGCTTCTGCCACTCGCGGGGGTGATAGTCCTCCTCGCTCGGGGGGACGTCGCCGTTGTGGCAGAGCCAGCCGCGCCAGCCGGGGGGCACCTTCGAGGCGTCGGCATAGCCGTTATAGACCACCCAGCGCCGCTCGGGGCCGACCGAGCGGTCGATCAACGGGCCGAGCGCCTTGTAGTACTTGTTGCCGAAATCGTCCGCGCCGACGAACTGGCCGCTGCGCGCGGTCATGAGCGCTAGCGAGACGGTCTGCCCGTTCCACCAGGTGAAGATCCGAAGCAGCGTGTCCTTGAGGGCCATGGTTCCTCGGTCGCGGTCACGGGGCGGCCATCCGCGGCGCTCTTATGAGCGGGCCACCTGTCCAAGTCCAGCGGGCGGACGGCCCAGGGACACGGCGACGGCACCCGATCCTCGCCCCGGCAACCGTCGCATGTGCGACACGTCCGCCACATCCAGGCGGTCCGATCGCGCCATCCGACGGGTCGTCGCAGGGGGGCGCCTGTGGAGCAAAAATTTAGTGCCGGACAATCGGCGAGGCCGGATCGGCACTTAGCGCGACGCCGGGGTTTTCCACAGATTTTGATGCGCAAAACACTACATCTTGGGGCAACCAGCCGGCGAAACACCAGTTGTTGACGAGCCGCGTGCCCCAGCAGTAGGGTTCGGTCAGCGCTTCGGACGGCGCGGAGTGGGGTACGCACCCCCCGCCCGCATGTCGCGACGCGGTTCGGCAAAGCCCTGCATTTGCTGCCGAATCCGTCGTCCGGTCGGGCGATTGTCTCTTGTTCAAGCCATGCCGACGGGGTCGTCGGCGGGGCGCGCCCCGCGCGCCCAGGGAGAAGCGATTCATGCGGTTCGAGCGGCGCTACACCACGGCAGGCCAGTCGCCCTACGCGACGATTCCGTTCCGCGAGGCGGTGAGCGAGATCCGCAATCCCGACGGCTCCGTCGTGTTCCGGCTCGACGGCATCTCGGTGCCTGAGAGCTGGAGCCAAGTCGCCGCCGACGTGCTGGCGCAGAAGTATTTTCGCAAGGCCGGCGTCCCCGCGCGCCTGAGGAAGGTCGAGGAGAATTCCGTTCCCTCCTTCCTCTGGCGCTCCGTCGCCGACGAGGCGGCCCTGGCCGCGTTGCCCGAGGCCGAGCGCGTCGGCTCCGAGATCTCGTCCACGCAGGTGTTCGACCGGCTGGCCGGCTGCTGGACCTACTGGGGCTGGAAGGGCGGCTACTTCACCTCCGAGGAGGATGCCGCCGCGTTCATGGACGAGCTGCGCTTCATGCTCGCACGCCAGATGGTCGCGCCGAACTCGCCGCAATGGTTCAACACCGGCCTGCACTGGGCCTATGGCATCGATGGCCCGAGCCAGGGCCATTATTACTGCGACTACCGCACCGGCGAACTGACGAAGTCGGCCTCGTCCTACGAGCACCCGCAGCCGCATGCCTGCTTCATCCAGGGCGTCCAGGACGACCTCGTGAACGAGGGCGGCATCATGGACCTGTGGGTGCGTGAGGCGCGCCTGTTCAAGTACGGCTCCGGCACCGGCTCGAACTTCTCAATGCTGCGCGGTGAGAACGAAAAGCTCGGCGGCGGCGGCAAGTCGTCCGGCCTGATGAGCTTCCTCAAGATCGGCGATCGGGCGGCCGGCGCGATCAAGTCCGGCGGTACGACCCGGCGCGCGGCCAAGATGGTGATCGTCGACATCGACCATCCGGACATCGAGGCCTTCATCGACTGGAAGGTGAAGGAGGAGCAGAAGGTCGCCGCCCTCGTCACCGGCTCCAAGGTCGTGTCGAAGCACCTCACCGCGGTGATGAAGGCCTGCACCCAGTGCGAGGCCTCCGACGATGCCTGCTTCGATCCCGAGCGCAACCCGGCCCTCAAGCGCGAGATCAAGGCCGCCCGCAAGGCGATGGTGCCCGACGCCTACACCAAGCGCGTCGTGCAGTTCGCGAAGCAGGGCTTCACCAAGATCGACTTCCCCGTCTACGACACCGACTGGGATTCGGAAGCCTACCTCACGGTCGCCGGCCAGAACTCCAACAACTCCGTCTCGCTGACGGACGACTTTTTGCGTGCGGTCGATGCGGATGGTGAGTGGCTGCTCAAGGAGCGCAACTCCACCAAGACCAAGCCGGTGCGCGCCCGCCACCTCTGGGAGAAGATCGGCGAGGCGGCCTGGCAGTCGGCCGATCCGGGGCTGCACTTCAACACCACGATGAACGACTGGCACACCTGCCCGTCGGGCGGCCGGATCCGGGCCTCGAACCCGTGCTCCGAGTACATGTTCCTCGACGACACCGCCTGCAACCTGGCCTCGGCCAACCTGCTGACGATGTACGACCGCGCCTCGAAGCGCTTCGACGTGGAGGCGTTCGAGCACCTCAACCGCCTCTGGACGGTGGTGCTCGAAATCTCGGTGATGATGGCGCAGTTTCCGTCGAAAGAGATCGCAGAGCTGTCCTACCGGTACCGGACGCTCGGCCTCGGCTACGCCAATATCGGCGGCCTGCTGATGACCATGGGGCTGGGCTACGACTCGGATAAGGGCCGGGCGCTGGCCGGCGCGCTCACCGCGATCATGACCGGCATCAGTTACGCCACCTCCGCCGAGATCGCGGCCGAGCTCGGGCCGTTCGCGGCCTACGAGGACAATGCCGACGCGATGCTCAAGGTCATCCGCAACCATCGCCGCGCGGCGCATGGCGAGGCAGCCGGCTACGAGTTCCTCTCGATCGCGCCCGTCCCGCTCGACCACGCCAACATCCCGCAGGCCGACCTCGGCGACCATGCCCGTGCGGCCTGGGACCGCGCGCTGTCGCTCGGCGAGGCCCACGGCTACCGCAACGCCCAGGCAACCGTCATCGCGCCCACCGGCACGATCGGCCTCGTCATGGATTGCGACACGACGGGCATCGAGCCCGACTTCGCCCTGGTGAAGTTCAAGAAGCTGGCCGGCGGCGGCTACTTCAAGATCATCAACCGGGCTGCCCCCGATGCGCTCCGCTCCCTCGGCTATCGCGAGAGCGAGATCGCCGAGATCGAGGCCTATGCCGTCGGCCACGGCTCCATGGGCCAGGCGCCAGCGATCAACCCCGGCTCGCTGCGCGCCAGAGGCTTCACCGACGACAAGATCAAGGCGATTGAGGACGGCCTGAAATCGGCCTTCGACATTAAGTTCGTTTTCAACCGCTGGAACCTCGGCGACGACTTTTTGCGGGACACCCTCAAGGTGCCGGCCGAGAAGCTGACGGATCCGACCTTCGAGCTGCTGCCGTTCCTCGGCTACTCCAAGAAGGACATCGAGGCGGCCAACATCCACATCTGCGGTGCGATGACGCTGGAGGGTGCGCCGTTCCTCAAGCTCGAGCACTATTCGGTGTTCGACTGCGCCAACCCGTGCGGCCGCACCGGCAAGCGCTACCTGTCGGTCGACAGCCACATCCGCATGATGGCGGCGGCGCAGCCCTTCATCTCGGGGGCGATCTCCAAGACCATCAACATGCCGAACGACGCCACCGTCGAGGATTGCAAGGCGGCCTACCGCCTGTCCTGGACCCTGGCCCTCAAGGCCAACGCCCTCTACCGCGACGGCTCCAAGCTCTCGCAGCCGCTGAACTCGGCGCTCATCGCCGACGAGGACGACGAGGAGGATGCCGTCGAGGCCCTGATCCAGGCTCCGGCGGCGGCCAAGGCCACGATCGCCGCGGAGCGGATCGTCGAGCGTGTCATCGAACGCATCGAGCACATCCGCTCGCGCGAGAAGATGCCCGACCGGCGCAAGGGCTATACCCAGAAGGCGGTGGTCGGCGGCCATAAGGTCTATCTGCGCACCGGCGAGTACGACGACGGGCGGCTCGGCGAGATCTTCATCGACATGCACAAGGAGGGCGCCGCCTTCCGAAGCCTGATGAACAACTTCGCCATCGCGATCTCGCTCGGCCTCCAGTACGGCGTGCCGCTCGAGGAATACGTCGAGGCCTTCACCTTCACCCGCTTCGACCCCTCGGGCTTCGTGCAGGGCAACGACGCGATCAAGAACGCGACCTCGCTGCTCGACTACGTGTTCCGCGAACTCGCGATCTCGTATCTCGGCCGCTCCGACCTCGCCCACGTCAACCCGTCCGAGATCGGCTCAACCGTGCTCGGCGGCGGCGAGAGCGACACCACCCGCGAGGCGGGCAAGCCCGGCCCCGCCGCCTCCAGCGTGGTCTCCCGCGGCCTGCTGCGCGGCTCGGCCGATCGGCTCACCCTGATCCATGGCGGCCCGGCGGGCGCCGTCACCGGCGTCGCTTCGGCCTCCGCGGGCCAGAGCGCCCCTGCCGGCGGCACGGTCCATGCCATGCGGGGCGCGACGGCGCTGAAGCTCGATCCTGTCCTCGCCGGCAAGACGGAAGCCCTCGTCGACGCACTTCCCTTCGCTAGCCCTGCCTTGGCCAGCCCTGCCCTGGCCAAGGCCGAGCGCACCGCCGCCGACCGCCGCGCCGAGGCCAAGATGAAGGGCTATGTCGGCGAGGCCTGCCCCGAATGTGCGAACTTCACCCTCGTGCGGAACGGGACCTGCCTGAAGTGCGATACCTGCGGCAGCACGACCGGGTGCTCGTGATCGGGTGTCCATAGTCGTGTAAGATGAGGCATAAAATGGTCTGAAATACTTCAGAGCGGCCTCTATTTGAGAGGTATAATTTGCTGAAGATGATCTGAGGTTGGGTCGTCCGCACAAATGGTAACTCAAATCAGGGCATCTTCCCTGACAAGATGTCACCAGGAATCGCAGCCGAGTTGGACGCAGGAGGACGCCGGATCGGCGTCCTCCAATGCCACCCAGAACAAAACAAGTACGGCTAAGCTTGCCTCGAGTTTGGCGCCGTCGGCAGTCGCTGCCGGAGTTGGTTTCCTCGGAGATGCCCCATGAAGGTCACGACGACGCATTTTCAGGTCGGCAACGGCGATATGACCCTCGTCACATTGGAGAGCGGTCGCCGGATCCTCATCGACTGCAAAATCACGCAATGCGCGGACGATCCGGACGATGATGCCCCCGATGTCGGAACGCAGCTGCGGGACATGCTGGAGCGCGACGGAAGCGACCGCCTCTACGTCGATGCTTTCCTGTTGACTCATCCTGATCAGGATCATTGCGCGGGTCTGCGCCGGCACTTCCACCTCGGGCCGCTGAGTCAGTGGAGTTCGGACGACGACAAGATCGTTATCCGGGAGATGTGGTCCTCGCCAATCGTGTTCCGGCGCGCCGAGCGCAAGGAGCCTAGAACCCCGCTTTGCGAGGACGCCCTCGCTTGGCGGACGGAGGCGAGGCGACGCGCCAATCTCTTCAAAGCGCAGGGCTACGCCGTCGACGGCGACCGCATCCTGATCCTTGGCGAAGACATCGGGGGGAAAACCGACCACCTCACCCAGATCCTCGTAGCCGCTGGATCGACGTTCTCGCGGATCTGCGGTGTCACAGACAGCTCGTTCAAGAACCTGCTGCTCGCGCCGTTGCTCGCGTCCTCGGACGACGAGGCGGACGTTCTCTCGAAAAACAACTCCAGCGTGATCATGCGGATGTCGCTCTCCGCTGGCGGCAATGCCGAAGCCGCCCGCTACCTTCTAGGCGGCGACGCCGAGGTCGCGATCTGGGAGAAGATCTGGGATCGATACGAGCCCGAGCAGCTGGCGTACGAGGTGCTTCTCGCTCCCCACCATTGCAGCTGGCATAGCCTCTCGTGGGACAGCTGGTCGGAGAAACGGGAAAGGGCGCGGGTTTCCCAGAAGGCCCGCGACGCACTTGGCCAAGCCGCGCCTGGAGCGCACATCCTCTCGAGCAGCTGCGAGATCAAGGACAACGAGAACGATCCTCCCTGCATTCGGGCGAAGCGGGAGTATCTTGCGATCCTCAAGCCCGGGTGCGGAGCGTTACGGTGCGTCGCGGACGAACCGGACGACAAGCCGCTCGAGATGCAGGTGACCTACTACGGACCGAAGCCCAGCCGCTGGGCGACAGTAGCCGGTGGTGCTCTCGGAACAGGCGTCGGCACCGAGGCGCTCGGGCACGGTTGAGCCATGATGCCCATCGCCACGCTGCGGGCAGTCAGAATCGCCCGCGCCCATCCTTCCGTCCGAGATGTCAGGATCGTCGCTCTCGACGAAGCCGGCTCGATGGAAGCCGAACTCGACATCGTCACTGAACTGCCGGCTGCGTGGCGCACGAACGGGATCAGTCCCAGCGGCGTGCGCGCTCTGGAAACAGTAACCGTCCTCTTCCCGGTAAATTTCCCCACTGTTTCGCCAAGAGCCTTGCTCCGCCCGGATTTCGACCGGAGCCATCCTCACCTTCTCCCGACGCCCGCGGATCTCCCGCCAATGCCCTGCATCGTCCAGGGCCTTCCGTCCGAGCTGATCCAGAGCAGGGGTTTCGAGGGATACGTCGACCAACTGGTGGACTGGCTCGACAAGGCCGCGGTGCTGGAGCTCAACAGCGTCGAGCATGGTTGGGAACCGGTCCGCCGCAACAACATCGACGACGAGATGATCGCCGACGGAGCGGCCTTGCGAGGGTTAGCCTGCTCGGCGGGAGGCGGCTTTGTTCTGCGCACGCGCTTCCTGCAGCTCAAGAGGCCAGAGGGTGCCCAGTACGTCCGACTCGCGGTCGTGGCCGGAGAGCAGGTGGCCGTCGAGAAGGCGGCCTGCACGAAACAGTACGTGAGGGATGATCTCTGGCAGGGCCAGGGCATGATGCTCGTCGTGGCGGCCGCCGACGTCGATGATGCCCCTAGAGTCATCGACCAGCCGGTTCCCGAGACGGTATCGACCGTCGCCGACCTGCGGGATCGGGCCGAACTCTATGGGTGCCGGCAGGAGCTTGAGGGGAAGCTCGACCACATCGGCCTTTGCCTAGCGCAGAGGACGTTGACGCCGGCGCCGCTGGCGATCGTCTTCCTTGTGAGGAGGCCTTTCTCCGTCGTCGGGGTCGGATCGGATATCGAACTCTGCTCATACGTGATCGATCTGGAGCCTAACGAGGATCTGCTGAACGGCCGCGGTCGCGTTCGTCTCTGCGCAATCCGGGAGACGATATCGATCGCCCTGCTGCGGCGCGCTTCGGGTGACAAGGTGGACTTCGAACGGCCGGACTGGGCACTCCTAGGCTGCGGGAGCGTTGGATCCAAGATCGCGTTGCATGCCGCGCGGCGGGGCCTCGGTCCCCGGATCGTGGCGGATCGCAGTCTCCTCTCTCCCCACAATTTCGCGCGGCACGCTTTGCTGCCCGACGAAGTCGACACCGGTCGGGTCCTAGAGTCCAAGGCCGAGGCGCTCGCGGTGGCGTTGGGCCGACTGACCCAGCCCGCGACGGCCGAAACGGAAGACCTGATTTCCCTGACCGAGACGCCAGAGGGCCGCTCCAGGATCGCGGGCGGGCGGTTGCTCCTCAACACCACCGCCTCGACGTTGCTGCGGGAGCATCTCTCGTTCTTGGATTGGGAAATGCGTCCGCGCATCGCTGAGGCGCATCTGCTCGGCGCGGGTGTGGCCGCCTACGCCTCGATTGAAGGTGCCGATGGAAATCCCAACGCAAGCGATCTCGCAGCCGAGGCGTATCGCATGATCGCAGAGGACGCCGAACTCAGTGGGCCCGTCTTCAGCGCCAAGGCCGAAGCCGTCGAGATAGGCCAGGGATGCAGCTCCGTGACCTTCGCAATGCCGGACGATCGGTTGAGCACCCTTTCGGCGGGGCTCGGCAGCGTGGTCGCGGAATGGTTGAAGACGGAGCAGGAGGAAAGTGGCCAGGTCGTTGTCGGGAAGCTGGCCCGGGATGGCTTATCGCAGAGCTGGCGACGCGAGGAGATCGAACGCCGGATGGTTGTCGACGGATCGTGCGGACATCAGGTCCGGATCAGTCCCCGGGTCGATCGGTTGATACGCGCCGAGATCGCGTCGAAGCCCGGAGTCGAGACAGGCGGCGTCATCGTCGGGCGCTATTCGCAGATCGGCAACACGTTTCAGGTCGTCGACATCATGCCGGCTCCGCCGGACAGCGTCTTCTCGGCGGAGAAGTTCACATTGGGAACGATCGGATTGAAAGCGTCGATCCGGAAACTGCTGAAGGATTCCGGTCGATCGCTATACGTGTTGGGTACTTGGCACAATCATCTCGTAGAGAGCGGGCCATCAATGCTCGATGCCGATACAGCTATTCGTTTGTCTATGCGCCAGTATTTCCCAGTTTTGCTGTTAATCGCACTTCCTGAAGGTTACACTTGTTTGACTGCCGAAACCTTCGAAGACCGAATCTGAGTTGGCTTTTCCATCAAGCCCGACCGAACCGTGTCGATCCGGCGGGCGATCCGAGGCGCTAGATGGCAAAATCGCTGAAAGATCAAAACAACTGGCGTTTGTGGCTCATCGTGGTCGCGAACGCGATCTTCTTCTACGTTGTCCAGCAGGCCAACGAGATGCGTCTCGACGGGCTGCCGGCGTTGTTCAAACAGATCCCCAACCTTCTGCCGATTGGACTAGCAGGCGTGGTGGCTACGGTCCTCAACACTCTTCCGACTGCAGAGTTGAAGGCGACGATCGTCTACTGGAGATGGAACGACGCTCTGCCCGGGCATCGTGCTTTCAGTAAATACGTCGGCCGCGATAGTCGTATCGATCAAGGGCGGCTTCTTAAGGCGCATAGAGGAAAATTTCCAATTGCACCTACAGATCAGAATGCAGCTTGGTACAAAATCTACAAAGTCGTCCGTAGCGACGTAATGATTCTTGATTCAAACAGAATATTTCTTCTGTTGCGTGACTACGCGAGTCTGAGCTTTTTATTTGTTTTTATTTTCGGATCTGCTGCTTTTTATTTGATAGAGAGTAAAATTGTGGTGGCGCAGTACCTGGGTGTGCTGATCCTTCAATATCTGATCGCGCGTATTGCCGCAGCAAACGCCGGTGTGCGTCTGGTGACGAACGTCTTGGCGCTCAAGACAGCAACGGGACGATGAAACCTGAAACGAGCGTGGTTATTCCGAACATCATCGGCCGAGTGAGCCTTGCCGTAGTCGAGAATCGTCGCCCGGGGGTCGGCGAGCTCCGGTACGGGAGTCCTGGTTCCTTCGCTGCGAGCCTTCGCCATTCCGATGGAAAGCTGCGTTCGGAGCTCGACGGGCCCGACGTCACCCTCGCTCCGATGAGGGCCGGCCGGGAGGTGACCGAGGACTATCGCACGACGTCGCTGTCGCTACGGGTGCGGCTTCGAAGGCGGTACTCGAGCGCTGGATACAGGCCCGAGCCGCGGGGACTGCCGTCCCCTCTTTGCGGGCCAGCGTCGACGGCGAACTCGACTACCTCGAGCGCACCGTCAAACTCGCCGCCGCCTATCTCTGGCTGGGCCGGCGCTTCCCCGACACCTTCGACGAGGTCGAGGCAACGAAGCTGCTTCGCAACCGTGCGAACGCGGCGATCGAGGCGCAACTTCGAGAAACGGCGTCGCACGAGGTCGCCGCGCGGGTCGGACCTCTCACAACGATCTGATTCGGTGAACGCGCCCGGCACCTCCCATCGGAAGCGAGGAGCCCCGCTCGGCATGATGCGGACCATCGGATCTGGCCGGGGTGACCGGCCGATTTCGGGAAAGGGAGGGAAGCAGACCATCGCCCTACGACCGTGTTCGACCCAATGTAGCCGAACACAGGTGAATGCATACGCACTGGAAGCGGACGTACTGCCGCCGCTCCCTCATGGCGAAGCGAAATATCGCCGTCCAGCAAGCGTTTGCGTCCCCCAAAACGATGGGATGGGCAAGACCCAAGCGAAAGATGTACCTGTTCAACGGGTCGACCCTCGGGCGTCGCTGTTCGGGCAGGCGCTCATCCGCTACCGCCGGGTCCCTGCCAAGCCTTCGCCGCCGGCCGGTCACCCGTGAATGAAAGCCCCAGGGCGCCTCTCCACAGAGGCGGCCACGCTCTCCTTCCGGTCCTGCAGGTCGCCCACGATCCGTTTGTCACCGGCGAGGCATCCAACCCTGCGGTGGTGCGAGAATTCAGGTGATCGGATTACTTGGCGGCATCCCTGACCGCCTGCTTGAGGTCCTGGGTCCAATCTTCCTCGCCGGATGCCCGTCCGAGCATGTTCGCCCCGACCATTGCCGCGAACAGCAGCTTCGCTCGGTCCTCACCCATGGTCTTACCGGCCTTTGCCATGAAGGCCTGGTAGAGCGAACCGGCGCCGTCTGCATAGATCGCACGCAACGGTCCCCCTTCATGGCTCCGGGCCGCGTCCTCACCATGGCCCTGCATCGGACAACGATGTTCCGGCGGCTGAACCCCCAGGTAGTATTCGACTATTGCCGAGATTGACGGCCCGTCGTCTTCCGCTCCTTCGCCGCCCGGTCCCGCCCACGCAGCCTCAACGGCCGCGAAACCGGCACTCCAAGCCTCGCAGGCCAACGCCTCCTTGGTGGCGAAGTGCTTGTAGAACCCCCCCTGGGTCATCCCCGCGGCCTTCATCACGTCGGCGATGCCCACGGCATCATAGCCGCAGGTGCGGAACAGCTCGCTCGCCGCCGCGACGATCCGCTGCCGGTTCGAAGCCACCTGTTCCTTGCTCGAACGCGCCACTGGCAATCCCTCGATTAGCGGTTGACCGAACTCTAATTGAAGCTTAGAGGTCGATCAACCGCTATCGGCCGCACGGCGCCGATCACGGTGACATCGAGACCGACGCATGGCCCATGATCCAACGACGACCGCCATCCTGCTGGTGGACCCCTATAACGATTTCCTGGCCCGTCGGGGGCAGGCCTGGATGATGACCAGGGACGTGGCCCTGGCGAACGGGATGATCGGCAAGGCACGGTCCATCCTTGAGGCGGCGCGACGCCTCCGGATGACCGTCGCGTACGCGCCGCACCACCGCTGGCGACCGAACGGCCTCAAGGGACGCAAGTACCTCCATCCGACCCAGTTCATGCAGGAGAAGTCCCACATCTTCGCGGCGGGTAAGTTCGGTGGCGAGTTCCTCCCAGAGCTCGCTCCGGCGGACGGCGACATCATATCGAGCGAGCATTGCTGTTCGAGCGGTTTCGCGGGTACCGACCTGCACGCCCAGCTGCAGGGCCGCGGGATCACCCACCTCGTCATCATCGGCATGATCACGAACTCATGCATCGAGGCGACCGCGCGCAGCGCCGTGGACCTCGGGTATCACGTCACCCTAGTTACCGATGCCGTCGCCGCGTTCTCACCCGTCGAACACGACCTCGCGATCCGCGAGAACTATCCCCGCATCGGGCACGCCGTGACCGATGCGTCGAGCCTGCTCGAAACCCTAAGGTCCTGACGGATGCTCAACAGCTTATTGAACGCCGCCACCGGCTGGTACGTCCGCAGGGGCCTGCGTGCCTATCACCACTACCCGGCCGACAAGACGGCCGTCGTCCTCATCGACGTGCAACGCGCGTTCGTCGGCTCGGGGCAGCCTCTCTCCGGGTCCCTGGCCGAACTCGCGCGGTTGGCGCGGTCGAGGGGGTTCCTGGTGATCCATGCGCCGATTGCGGCGGATGCCGGCGCGCCTCTCCAAACCCCCGCGCATCGCCAGATCGAACGCGCCCTTTCGAGGCAAGCCGATGCGTCGGACATCGCGCCCGCCGTCGGACCGTCGCCGAGCGATGTCGTGTTTCCGGCCCGCAAGACCCTAAGCGTATTCGGCCTGCCGGAGACCGACGCTTTGATCGAGGCACGTGGCCTGGAACACCTGATCCTCGCCGGTCCCCTGGCGGACCTGACGGTCGATTCCTCCCTACGCGACGCCGCACAGCGCGACCTTCACATCACGGTGGTGAGCGACTGCCTCGCGGCATCGACGCCCGCGGCCCTAGAACTGGAAGTCCGCCATACGATGCCGCGCTACGCACACCTGGTCACCGATCTCGGAGACCTGAAGCGACGGACCGGCGGATGACCAGTTTGAGGATGGCTTGCTTCGAGGGCGACGCCTTCGGCTCATCCGAGGACTTCAAGCTGGCCGAACGGCCTGTTCCGGTGCCCGCGCCTCATCGGGTCCGCATCCGCATCGAGGCGACCGCGCTTGGCTTCGTGGACGGCCTGATGTTCCAGGGCCGCTATCAAATCAAACTCCCACTTCCCTACATCCCTAGCGGCGAGATCGCCGGGGTGGTGGAGGTCGTCGGCACCGGAGTCCGTCACCTCGGCGTCGGTGACCGCGTCGAGACTTGGCAACTCGGCGGCGGCCTTTCGGAGTTCACCGTCGTGGCCGCCGACGAGGTCGAGGCGGGCCCGGCAGACCTCCCCCTCGCGAGGACAGCCGCGATGCTGGTCGACTACCAGACGGCGCACCACGCCCTTTTCTAGCACGGCCGGATCGAGGCCGGGGAGACGGTCTTGGTCGCGGGTGCCGCGGGCGGGGTAGGCTCCGCGGCGTTACAACTCGCCGCACAGGCGGGAGCCCGCGTGATGGTCCTCGCCTCGACGCCGGTGAAGCGCGAGCTTGCCCTCGCCCTGGCGCAGCTCACGACGGACGGGCATCGCGCCTACCCCGAAGCCGTCGAGAGCGCGTTCGGTGCCGATGTGGACTATACGCAACTCGTGAAAATCTTCGGCGCCGTTCCCGAGGGCACCAAGCGCTGCTACAGCCCGGCCGAGTGCACCGGTATCCGCAAGAACACGATCGAAGGCGCGCCGGACGACAAGCACGTCTCCATGTCCTACATCGAGCGTCAGAACCTCACGATGCGGATGCAGAAGAAGCGCTTCACGCGCCTCTCAAAAAGGTTCGAGAACCACGCGCACATGGTCGCGCTCTACACGGTCTGGTACAACTTCGTGAAACTGCACAACAAGCATCGGATGAGCCCGGCAATGGCAGCGGGCGTATCGGATCAGCTGTGGAGCATGGAGGACGTTGCGGCTCTCGTTGAAGCCGCCGCGCCAAAGCCGGGCAAGCGCAGGCCGTATCTCCAAAGCTTCGTCGATGAATTGCCCGCAATAGAACCTTGAGTAAAATGAACGTCGCTGATTCTCGTGAGCCGCCTTTGCTTGCAGCCAAAGTTGGAGGTTTTTCCCGGATGTCTCGATATCTCTCCGACAGAAACGACGGCGTCGAACTGCGCGACGACATTGGACACCACGTGGACGAGATAGCGCTTCGTGGGCAGGCTCTTCAGGTCGTGAGCGCACTGATGAACGCCGAAGCCGAAGAGGCCAGGGACAAAACCTTTATCCTCAGTGTTCGCGATGAAAGCGATGCTATTGTGTTGAAGGTTCGCTTGGCCTGCCAGATCGAGGAGGCTTGGAGCTAGTCAGTTCAAGCTCGATAAGCGCCATTTCCAGGAGCGTGCGAAGACGGAAATTTCCGTGCGGGCTCAGCTCATCCAAGGCCCGCTGGCAGAGATCGCGCACAGCTTCGGCGTCGTATAAATGATTGTCGTGAGGGACATTGGACGACATCTTGTGCTCCATTCCGTCCCAAGGCGGGAGCACACGCTACTCTCAGCCGCTGGCGCCAAAAGTCGTCGACCAGCGATTAGACTTAATAGCACAAGCGTCGTGGATCCGGCAAATCTTGCGGCAATAGTCAAGTCTATTCGACAGCAACAGCGCGCAGATCGGGCGCAACGGAATCGGGCATGAGACCTCACGGCAAAAACCTCAATGCGGACCGGCGAAGCGATAGGCGGCACCACGAATTCAGGCCATCGCTAAATTCAGGCTGAGACACCACCGCCTGTTCCGGTCCCTCGCCAAGGAGGGTCGTCACCTCGTGATCGGTTTTGCCGGCGGTGCCATCTCCGCCCTACCGGTGAACCGCCCCCTGTTGAAGAGCGCGGCGCTCGTGGGCGTCGATATCAGGCACTTCTTGGCATCCAAGCCGCGGGAGGCCCAGATCGTCCGGACGGCCCTGTTCGCCGACGTCGCCTCCGGTTCTCTGGCCGCGCCGCAGGTCGTCCCGTTTCGCCTCGCCCGGGCGAAGGACGCCCTGGATGCGCTTGCGGGGCGCGACAGGATCGGCAAGGTCGTGGTCACGTCCTGACGGCGAAGAACGCCCGGCCTTCCGAAAAAGGGGTGTGACGGCGTCTGGACTCAGGTCGGCGACTTGCCCGTGGTCGACAGGCAGAGAGGACATGAACCCGCCGCTACCCTCGCGGGATCGGGCCGGGGTCTCGACACCATCACGGCTGGAGACCCTGGCCGGGGCCTGGTCGAAGACCTGCTCCGTTTTGACGGGTCCGGTGGCGCGTACGCGAAGCCCTTCCGAGCCGCCATGACATCCGGTATCCGCTTGAACATCGGGAGCGTCGAGGCCGCCCTTCCCGCCTCGGTCACGAAGAACCGGCGACGCGAGGCCATCGGCACCTATGCGGCCATGCTCGCCGCGCTGATCCTCGTGCGTGCGGTCGACGACCCAGCGCTGTCGGACGAGATCCTCTCCGAGACGCGTGCATGCATGAAGTCAGACTTGTGCTGCTGACGTGTCGCGGTGTGGGTGGTACGAGCACACCACCGATGTCTGCTACGGCGCATGGAAAGCCAAAGAGCAGTCGGTCAGTTTTCCACCCCGAGCAGCCCTTCGGCTCGCGGCCCGACTTGGTCGTTCAAGCGAATTCTCGACATGCTTTGAAGCGGACGTTCGAGAGGATGTATGAGTAATCCATGCGATCACCTGTCGACACTTCGCCGATGCAGGCGTAACCGTTCAATCTCTTACTATGCAGATGCCCTGCGCCCCATGCGGTTTCCTGAGCATTTTTACGGCCTGTCACTACCTTTCTCTCTAGTTTTACACTGAGTCAGCTCCTTTCGCAGCTCCGACAGCAGCATGTCGAAAATAATATGGACGCGATAATTACATTGCGCCCCAAGACAGGTGCGCGCTCGTTCACAATCCTGAATAACGGCCTCTAGTACAAGCTTATGATTTTCCAATTTCCAACCTCCAGAAGAATTTTGAATTAGTCTGCATTTGATATAATACGAAATTCGAACAGTTTTTGTTGTTTTGAAGCGTAAAAAATAGTAAATACATCGAATACGTCTTAATAAATATTTTCAAATAGCCGTAATCTTAGATCATTTCAGAGCGACGACGACCTTGCCCTTGGCGCGGCCGGTTGCGACGTAGTCCAGCGCCTCGCGGGTGGCGGCGAAGGGAAACACACGATCGATCACGGGCCGGATCGCGCCCGCATCGACGAGCGCCGCGATCTTTCGGAGCTGGTCGCCGTCGGCCCGCATGAACAGGAACGCATAGCGGACACCGGCCCGCTCGGCCCTCTTGCGGATGCCGCGGCTGAGAAGGCCGAAAACGAGTTTCAGGGGCCAAGACAGGCCGGCCTGTTCCGCGAAAGGCGGGTCGGGCGGCCCGGCGATCCCGATGACTTGGCCGCCGGGCTTGAGCACCGTCAGCGACTTCTTAAGCGTCTTCCCGCCCTGCGTATCGAGCACGAGGTCGTACCCGGCGAGGACCTTGGAAAAATCCTGCCGCCTGTAATCCACGACGACATCGGCTCCCAGGGACTTCACCAGATCGACGTTCGCCGGGCCGGTCGTCGTCGCGACGGTGGCGCCGAGATGCTTGGCGAGCTGGATCGCGATCGTTCCGACACCGCCGGAGCCGGCCTGGACGAACACCTTCTGACCGGGCCGGACCTTCGCCCGCTCGACGAGGATCTGCCAAGCGGTCAGGGCGACGAGGGGGATGGCCGCCGCCTCCGTCATCGTCAGGGCGCTCGGCTTGAGGGCGAGATCGTCCTCGCTGACCGCGATGAACTCGGCGAAGGTCCCGATCCGGCCATCCGCGGCCCGGCCGAACACCGCGTCACCAGCCTTGAACCGGCGAACGCCGGATCCGACGCGGACGACGACGCCCGACAGGTCGTGTCCGAGCACGAGCGGCATCCGGTAGGGCAGAAACGCCTTGAACGCGCCCTCGGCGAGTTTCGTGTCCAGCGGGTTCACGCTCGCGGCATGGATCTCGACGAGGACGTCACGGTCCCCGACCTCCGGGACGGGCAGATCGCGTGCGACCAGCCCGTCCTTGCTCTTGTAGCGATCAATGGTGAACGCCCTCATGGTCGATTCTCGCGTCTCGGGCTGTATGGAATATCGAGGGAAGGAGGACGCCCCGTCAGGGCAGCCGCATCTCCTTGCGAATGGCCTTGTCGAAAGCGGAGGCCGGTGCGTATCGGCGCAGCAGCGCCAGGCGCCCCGCCGCCCGGCCCGAAGTGTAGCGGGCGCGCGGCTGGGCCAGCCCGGCGATCCGCACCACCGTCGCGCCGACCGAGGCGGCGGTGTCCGCCACCTTCATGCCCTCCGAGAGCCACCGGGTCGCGCTGGCGCGACCGGCCTCGTAGGCCGGCAGGGACCGGTCGGCCGGGGTCATGCCCAGTTCGAACCCGGACTTCGTCAGGGCCGGCTCGATGACGACGACGCGGATGCCGAGGGGCCGCACCTCGTGGTCGAGGGACTCGGAATAACCTTCCAGCGCGTGCTTCGTCGCGGCGTAGTGTGCGCCGAACGGGCTCGGGATCACGCCGAGGATCGAGCCGATATTGACGATGCGGCCGGAGCCCTGCCGCCGCATGACCGGCAGCACCGCATTGGTCATCCGCACCACGCCATAGACGTTGGTGTCGTAGAGCGCGTGAACCGCGGCCATCGAGCATTCCTCGGCCGCGCCGTGGATGCCCATGCCGGCATTGTTCACGAGCAGGTCGATGCGGCCGAACCGCCCCAGGACATGGTCGACCGCGCCGGCGACGGATTCCTCCGAGGTGACGTCGCACCGCACCATCTCGATCCCGTCGACGACCTCGCCGGGCTGCGCCTTCCGGCTGGTGCCGAGCACCCGGTAACCCGCACTGAGCAACGCCAATGCCGTCGCCTGGCCGATGCCGGAAGAGGCTCCGGTGACCAGGGCGACCTTGTCGTGGATGCGGCCTGTCGTGGTGGCCATGGCGAACGTATCCCTTCGCAACACTCAGATAGTTGAGCGCTCAACCATCTAAGACCGGGCTTTCCACGTTGCAATGGTTTTGTGCTCAACTATCTTGGAGGGAATGATCGTATCCGAGCCCGATTCCGACGCGTCCGTCAGCGAAGACACCCCGTGCACGAACAACGCGATGCGGCGTGCCACGCGCCAGCTCGGCGCCCTCTACGACGAGGCGTTCGCGCCGACCGGGCTGAAGGGCACGCAACTCCTGCTGATGTGGCGCATCGCCGAACTCGGCACCGAGGACGATCCGACGCTCCTGGCGTTGGCGGATCGCCTCGCCGTCGGTGTCTCCGCCTTGACCCATGCGCTGCGGCCGCTGGTGCGTGATGGCCTGGTCGTGTTGCGGACGGACGCACAGGACCGCCGGTCCAAGCGCGCCAGCCTGACCGCGCTCGGCCGGACGCGCGTCGCCGAGGGCGCCCTGCTCTGGTCGACGGCGAACCGGCGCGTGGAAACCCTTCTCGGGCCCGCCGCGGCGCAGATGCTCCGCGACACCGCCGACCGGGTCGCGTCCGAGGAGTTCGCAGCCGCCTTCCGGCAGGGGCTGGAGAGGCGGCCGCCTTCCGAGCCGCCCGCCGCCGCGCCAGACGAGTGAGCGATATGCGTCTCCCCGCGACCGCTGACGGACGAGACCGGATGCATTATGGCTGGATCGTCGCCGCGGTGACCTTCCTGACGATGCTGGTGACCGCGGGTGCCGTGGGCGCGCCGGGGGTCCTGATCGCACCGCTCGAACGCGAGTTCGGCTGGGCCAACGCCGACATCTCTTCGGCCCTGGCATTACGGCTCGTGCTCTTCGGACTCATGGGGCCGTTCGCGGCGGCTTTCATGAACCGCTTCGGTGTCCGTCGGGTCGCCGGCGTCGCGCTCGTCCTGATCGCCTGCGGCGTTGCCGGTTCCTTCGCCATGACGCAGATATGGCACCTGATGCTTTTCTGGGGCCTCGTCGTCGGTCTCGGCACGGGCCTGACGGCCATGGTGCTCGGCGCCACCGTCGCCACCCGCTGGTTCGTGGCCCGCCGCGGGTTGGTGCTCGGCCTGCTCACGGCCAGCACGGCGACGGGGCAACTGGTGTTTCTGCCGCTGCTCGCGTGGCTCACCGACCATTACGGATGGCGCACGGCGCTCGCCTTCGTCCTCGTCATGCTGACGACGGCGACGGTCGCGGTCCTCGCGTTGATGCGCGACCGCCCGTCCGATCTCGGGCTTCGCCCCTACGGCGCTACGGCCGACGTCCCCCCGCCGCAGGCTCCGGCGGGGTTCACAGCAATGCTGATGTCGCCGCTGCTGGCGTTGCGCGCGGCCGCAACCTCGCTGACGTTCTGGGTGCTGTTCGGGACGTTCTTCGTCTGCGGCGCCAGCACCAACGGCCTCGTCCAGACGCATTTCGTCTCGCTGTGCGGCGATTACGGCATCGCGGCCGTCACCGCCGCGGGCATGCTCGCGGTGATTGGCGTGTTCGACTTCGCCGGCACCGTCGGATCGGGCTGGCTCTCGGACCGCTACGACTGCCGCGTGCTGCTGTTCTGGTACTATGGGCTGCGCGGCCTCTCCCTGCTCTATCTGCCGTTCTCAGAGTTCACCTTTTATGGGCTCTCGCTGTTCGCGGTCTTCTACGGCCTCGATTGGGTCGCCACAGTGCCCCCGACCGTGAAACTCGTGGCCGACCGGTTCGGCGAGAACGCTAATCTCGTCTTCGGCTGGGTCTTCGCAGGTCATCAGCTCGGTGCGGCAAGCGCAGCCTATGGGGCCGGCTTCAGCCGGACCGTCTACGCGAGCTACCTGCCGGCCTTCTTCGTCGCGGGCGCACTCTGCCTTTTCGCGGCGGCAGCGCTGCTGCTGATCCGGGAGCGACCGCTTCTCGCCGAGATTGCCCGGAAACGATACCCAGGATTGTAAAAACGCAGCTCTTCTAAGTCTATCCGGCGGCAGGCTGTGTCCGCTTGAATGACTGGTTCTCGTCTTTGGCTACCTGAAGCAGACGGACCGAAATCCACCCATGGCGGCCGAAACGGCTGGGTCTTGGAGCGTCCGGTTTTGGGCGGTCGCGTAGCGGTCCCTAATAACCGGAATGGGCGCAAAGGAGCCGCCGGCGACCTGCGACGCTCGAAAGCGAGAGGGCCGCCCGTCTTGCTGCCGAGCTGGTCAGAAGGTCTCGAGCCAAGGCCGGACCTCGATCTCCCACGACCAGGCGCTTCGATGCTGGCGGAGCAGATCGACATAGGTTTGGGCGATCGCATCGGGATCGAGCGTGCTGTCCGGACGATCCGTAGGGTCGGTATGGCCTTTCGGGCGAACACGACCATCGACCAACACATGGGCGACGTGGATGCCCTTGGGAGCAAGCTCTCGCGCCGCGCTCTGCGCCAGCCCCCGCAGGGCGAACTTGCCCATGGCGAACGGCGACGACAGGGCGAAGCCCTTCACGCCGGCGGTAGCCCCCGTCAACAGGATTGCTCCTTTGCCGGCCGGGATCATGCGCTTGGCTGCCTGCTGGACCGAATAGAAGGCGCCGAGTGCCGAGACGCCGACCGCCCGCTCGACCTCCTTGGGATCAAGATCCGCTATGGGCCCCCGGACCCGTCCGCTGGCGTTGTAGATCACGACCTCGGGGGCTCCGATCCGAGCTTCGGTTTCGATAAAAAGGCGCTCGACCTCGGCCGCATCGCTTGCATCGACGTTGAGGGCGATTGCCCCCGTCTCGTCGACGAGTGGCGCGAGCTTCTCGGTGTTCCGGGCGGCGATCACGACAGGCAGACCGCCCGAACGGAGAAGGCGGATCAGGGATCCGCTGATGCCGGACCCTGCTCCGATGACCAGGGCGCTCCGATAAGGGATGTCCGTCATGCCTTCACCGTTCGATCGTCGACGTGCACCTCACGTCTTCGGCCTAGCATGTGGTGCTGGGTGGCGATCCTGCGAGCTGCGGAGTGCCGAGCCGATAGAACCGCGACGTCGTCCGCGCCCATGAGAGGTCGAGGGCGATCGCCCGAACGGCACTCGTGTAAATGGCACCGTAGCCAAGCACGGGATGCCCCGCCACCCTTCCGAGCAGTAAGAAATACCCCCAGAGCGGATGTGTCGATTGCCACCAGTCTTCGAGTAGGGGGGCTTTGGCGAGGCTTTGCTGCGTGGGTTCGCGGCCTTCCGCGATCGCCAGCAGCTCCGCGGCTAGGGGCCCATTCTCTAAAGAAGAGCCTGCGTCGAAGAATGCCGGCCGGAGGTGGCGATCGTCGATGATCAGCTTGGGGCCGATCTTGGAGGCGAGATAGGGGACGGTCTCAGGCATCGCGACCGCCTCCCTTCTCGATCTGGCGCCGTGCTTCCTCGAAAGCGGCGCGACGCCGGATGATCTCCGCCAAGCCCTCGATGACGAGTTCCCGCTCGCCGCCGAGGATCTCGCAGAGTTCGTCGATCGCTTCGGCGAGCGGCTGCAATTCGCCGAGTTCGGGGCCTTCCGGGGAGATTGCGAACATCACCGAGCCCCTTCCGAATTCGGAGTGCCCTGCGTAGCGGCCGCCCCCATGAGACGGTCGATCTCGGCACCCGCCAGATAGCCCTCGGCTTGAAGAGCGGTCGCGATCGCTTCCACCTGCTTCCAATGCGTGTCGAGGACCGCGCGGGCGCGTTCTTCGGCCGCCTGCAATCGCTTCGCCACCATTTCGAGAAGCCCGTTGGGAATGAGCAGGTCGGTTGCGGAGACGTCGACGAGCACCGGACCCAGAGAACCGAGACCGAACTGCGCTTCGATATCCCGCGCGATCGTCGTCGCCCTCCGAAGGTCCGAGTAGCCGGGTCCTCCGGCACCGATCGAGACCTCGCCGAAACAGATCCGTTCGGCTGCGCGGCCGGCCAGGATCACCGCAAGCATCGCCTCGAGCTGGGGCAGCGTCGAACAGCCGGTGATCTGCTGGTCCATGACGAGAACGCCGCCTGTATCGCTCAACGACACGTCGACGATTGCGTCGTGGAAGCCGAGCGCCCGGCATGCGACGGTGTGGCCTGCCTCGTGGATGGCGATCCGGCGACGATCGTCGGCAGACAGCTGCGGAGCGTCGTCGCGAAGCTCGGCCATCAGGTCGGCCGGGAGGAGTTCGCGGCCTCTGCGGCGAGCTCGGCCGCGTGCACGGCGGACGAAGGCCTCGACATCGGCGCCCGTGCGGCCGCGGGCAGCAAGCGCGACCGGAGCCAGCGAGACGCCCGGCAACGTCTCCGCTCCCAGGTGATGGCGGAAAATCCGATCGAGCGTAGCGACGTCGGGCTTCTCGATCGCGATCTCACGGTCGAGGCGGCCGGCCCTTTTGACGGCAGCGTCGATCCGATCGGGGTGGTTGGTCGCGGCGATCACCACGACCCCGGGACGCTCCTCGACACCAGCGAGCAGTTCGAGGAAGAGATTCACGATCTGCGTCCAGTACTGGACGTATTCGCCCCGGATCTGCGTTCTGTCGGAAATCCCATCGAGCTCGTCGATGAAGAGGATGCAGGGCGCCTGCGCCCGCGCTCGGGCGAAGGCGTTCCGGATGGCTTGGAGCGTGCCGCTCATGTAGTCGGCGGAGTTCCACTCCGCGACGCTGGTCGCGACGAGCGGGACGCGAGCACTCTTCGCCAGAGCCCGGGCGAAGCTCGTCTTGCCCACGCCGGGCGGTCCCGACAGGAGAAGTCCGCGGTTGTCGATGTCGGACCAATCGATGCGGCCAGCGCGGTAGTCGTTCAGATCCTGAGCGAGAGCGAGGCCCCAGTCCTGCGCAGCTCCGTAGCCGTGCAGTTCCTCGAGCGACGGGCCGGACTCGAGGTAGTCGGCCTTCTGCGACAGGATGCGCGCAATCGCGTCGATGCCATCGTCGGCGGAACGCATATTGCGGAGCGCGACCGGGAGATCGCCGATGTCGAGCGTCCGAAGAAGCGCGTCGTCGAGCCGACGTGTCGGGACGCCTCCCGTGACGGCCTCGACCATAAGGGCGATCGCGCCATGGTCGATCGGTGGCAGAACGAGGCGATGTTCCGCCGAGCGCAGGAGGTCTCTCGGCAGTTGACGCTTCGGATCGGGAGCGATCCCGATGAGGGCGGCGCCCGCGTGAAGCGCGGCGCCGATGGCAGCGTTGCCGGTGTCGGGATTATGCTCCCTGCCGGACCCGTCCCGGACGACGAGACCGACCTGATCGCGCCTGAGGTCGTGATACTTCGAGCCGGTCAATTCCTTCACGATAGCGCCCGTCGGGAGGGCGCATTTCTCGACCACATAGCGCGTCGCATCGATCAGTTCCGGCATATGGGTGGCGATGGTCACGACCGGATTCTCGCGGCGCAACCGGCGAAGAACGTCCGGATCCGCTTCGATGGCGCGAGCGACCAAGACGGCGGTCAGCGCCCGGCCCGGATGCAGCGGCACGTGCTCCGTCTTCCTATCGGGCTCGTCCTGCGCGATCATCCGTTCGACCGGATCATCCTCGTCGACGAAGGCAACGGAGCCTCCCATGGCCTCGTGCTTCCGACGCTCGCGCTCCCTCTGGGCGAGGCCCTTCAAGAAGGCGCGGGCAAGTTGATCAGGCGCGGTCGTCTCCCACGGCATTCCAGGCGTGGCTTCAGATTTTTCGGCGGTTGAGGGACAGTCGAGCATGGAAGATCTCCCCGGCCGGTATTGGGCACGGCCGTCAGCAGAATGGCTGGAACGGGTGGAGCGACGCGGCTGGCTCGACGGGGTCGAAGCACTCGGCGGGCGTCGGCTTCAGGAGATCGCTTGCCTCGTAAGCGATGGTGCTTTTTAGAACATAACCGGAACAGAAACTAGGCTGCCGATCGACGATCCACAGCCCACGTCGGCGTCGCAAGGCTTCTGAAAACAGAGAGCCGACCAGCCCCAGCCGCCTGCGGTTTGCTGCCCGACCGCGCGCTGAGCGGACGAACAGTTGCCTCGGATGTCGTGCGGATGGGCGTTCTAGTGGTGAAAATCTGACGGGTGGTACCCGCCCGAACCGTCCGTAATGGGTGGGGAGCGGGCCTCAGCGGGGCGGTCGAAACCGGACGTTCCGCATCCGACCCATCCCAGCCGCCTAAGCTGCCCTCAGCGTATCTCCAACGCAGCCGTTTGCCAGCCCTCTGGCAACTTCGGCTCGGGGTGGGGAGAAGACCTTAGCCTTTCGTCCGTAAGCAGACGTCTTACATCCGATCCAACCTCGCCTTTATGACTAGTCTAGGTCCTGACAGATCCAGAAGGGGGGGCGCGACATTGCGAATGCAGTCATATGACTTGTTGTTGTTCGATAGACCGCCTTCAGCGAAAACGGTGGGCGACGCGTAAGACGACCTAAATTCTTCAGGGACGCCGGAAACGTCCGCAAGGCCGGGTCAGGGCACCGACGCGACACCGTGTCCCCGTATGTCGAAGTGATGCGGGTGTCGCGACTGCGACACCGGACGGCGGAGCTGCTAGGGCTGCCGGATGGCCGCGAAGCATTCCCGACACATCGCCCTGACCGAACCGTTGATCGCCTACGTCGAGGGCCAAGTCGCCAAGGGCGAGTACACCTGCATCAGCGAGGTCGTCAGGACGGCGCTCCGTCTGATGA
>NZ_BJZT01000035.1 GCF_007992175.1 Methylobacterium haplocladii
ACCCGTCATTCCGGGGCCGCGTAGCGGAACCCGGAACCCACGACTGGCCACAGCGTGTCGGGTGGATCCCGGCTTCGCCTGCGGCGCCCCGGGATGACGGAAAGGCTGTGATTTGAAGGCGGGCGCTCCGCTAGCCCCACGGCCCTGGTGCCGCCGCGCAATCGGCGGCGAGGGTGTCGCAGAACAGGTCGAGCGACGGCTGCCACGGCTCCAGGACCGCGGCGCGCTCCACAGGCCCCTCGGCCCAGGCGGCGTGCTGCCGGGCGAGTTCGGCGCAGACTTCGATGGTGGAGTTCGAGGTGACGATCGGGAATTCCCGGTGCGCCTCGATGCCGGAGGCCACCACCGGCAGGCCCATGGCTAGCGCTTGGCCGATGCCGAGGTTGTAGCCCTCCCATCGCGAAAAATTCGCGTAGGCGTCGGCGGCCGCATAGAGCTCGGCCATCTCCGCGTCCGAGACGTTCGAGAACACGCGCAGGCCCTCCGTCTGCATCAGCGCGACGTCGGCCGGATCGCCACGTCCGGCGAGTGCGAAGATGCAGGAGGTCTTCAGCGCCGGATGGAGCAGGCCGAATTCCTGCGCGATCTCGACGTAGCGGTCGATGCCCTTGTAGTGGCGCTCGCTCGCCTGGAAGCGGCAGACGTTGAGCACCAGGAATTTGCCGTCGAGTCCGTAGCGCTCCCGAAGAGCATCTCGGCGCCCGGCCCAGTCGGCGTTCCAGGTGGCGAGCTGCGTGCTGCCGATCCGGGCGACGATGGCGTCGTGCCGGAACTGCTCGCCGTAGATCGTCCGGGAGATCGTGAAGACGCGCTGCGCGAAGGCCGCCGAGAGCCGCTTTTCGCGGTTGACCGCCTCGCGGCCGACGCGATCGGGAAACAGGTCCGGGTTCGGCTCGCCGTAATCCATGGCGTAACTGAGCGGGTAGGGTCCGAGCAGGCGTGCGACGCTGAAGAACGGCTGCGTATGCGCCACGACGCAATCGACGCCCTCGCTCACCGCGAAGTTCGCCGCCGCCCGCGCATCGGCCAGCGCGATGCGGCGGCAGCCCGGATATTGGGTGTCGCGGTCGGATACGGGGCCGCCGACGATCACCTCGAAGCCGCGCGCGCGCAATGCCGCCGCCTGCTGCGCCAGCACCACCGGCACGCCGAAGCCCTGTCCATGGACGAGGCTTAGCATCAGGACGCGCTTCGCCTCCCGGCTCCTGCGCCAGGGCCGCACGATCCGCGGCGGGAAGGCCGGATCATTGAGCCGAGTCAACGACAGGTTCGGGCTGTAGGCCGGGTCGTCCCGGAAGATCGCCGGGACCTGGGCGATCAGGGTCGCGGCCTCCCGGTAGAGGCGGTTCAGCTTGGCACCCGAGTCGTTGTATCCGCGCGACTTCGACTCGTGGTGGTAGAGCAGCGGCTCGGCGATGTTGAGGTTTCGATAGCCGGCCTCGACCGCCTGCACGCAGAGCTTGGTGTCGTTGAAGTTCACCTCCAAGCTCGGATCGAAGCCGCCGAGGTTGAAGAACAGTGCGCGGCGCATGGCGAGGCAGGCGCCGGTGACGGCGGAGAATTCGCGGGTCACGTCCGCCGTCTCGACCGCATCGTACGGGACGCCGGCATGCCGGTGGATGCCGACGCCGTGGACGCCCAGCACGACTCCGGCATGCTGTACGGTGTCGTCCGGGTAGAGCAGCGTCGCCCCGACTGCGCCGATCTCGGGTCGCCGGGCCTGGGCCACGAGCTTTTTTAGCCAGTCGGCCCGGTTCACCGTGGTGTCGTTGTTGAGAAAGACCAGGATGTCGGCGTTCGAGCGGGCCACGCCCGCGTTGTTGATCGCCGAAAAATTGAACGGGCCGGGCGCCGGCACGATGATGACGCCGCGCGCCGCGATGTCGCGAAAGTATGCCGCCGTCTCTTGCTGTTCCGAGCCGTTGTCGACGACGATGATCTCGCGGCTGTCGGCCGGGTAGTCGGTCTGCGCCAGAATGCTCTCGATGCAGGGGCGCAGCAGTTCGATCCTGTCGCGCGTCGGGATCACGATGCTGACGCTGGCGAGTGTCTCGCCCGGCCCGGCCGCCACAGCTTCCACGGCATCGAAGCGCGGCGTCGGTGCGGCGGTAAGTCGGTGCGAGAGCACGAACGGCACTCGCGTGACCGCGGCGGGATCGAGCCGTCGCAGGAAGGCGCTCGGCAGAGCTGGGCTGGCGTGCGTTTCGGCGAAGGCGGCGACGAGCGCGTCGCGGGTGACGGCGTCGGAGCGAAACGCCACGGCAGGCCCGGCATAGGCGACGCGGCGCAGGTAGTCCGGCGACATTGTGGGCGTAAAGTCCGGCGCTGTCCGGTCCGTGCCGGTCAGGCGATCGTGGTCCGCATAGGCGGCCGTGCCGCCATGCGCCCGCAGCCAGCGCGCGAAGGCATGGACCGCGTGCGGGCGCAGGACCACGTCACCGGCGCAGAGCAGGACGGTCACGCCGTCCGCGAACTCGCCGAGGGCGCGATCGAGCGAGGCGGCGCAACGCACCTGCGGCTGGCTGGAAATGCTGCCTTCGCAAGCACGCCACACCGCGGCGGGGAGGCCGATGGCAGGGACGAGCGTGGCCTGCCGGCTCGCACCGATCTGGTCGCGCAGGGCGTCGAGGATGCGGGGCAGGTCGGCCACGGCCGCAGCGTCGAGCACGCAGAGCACCTGGACCGGCGGGAGCGGATCGCGCTCGGCCTCGTCGCGGATCGCGGCTTCGTCTTCTGGCGTCAGCGCGTCGTGAAGGGCAATCCAGCGCTGGTAGAGCGGGGCGCCGCTGCCGACGTAGCCGCGCGCGCGTCCGTAGAGGACGAAATGCTCGATCGGTGTCGGAAACAATACCCGGTACTCCGGGTAGAGCTCCGCGTAATATTCCGGATCGAAACACGGCCCTGGCGCGCGGTTCTCGACGCGGCCGTAGCGGATGTAGTGGTCGAACGGCTTGGAGGTCGTTCGCGCGACGTCCGGATTCTGAGCGAAGTAGAACTCGGGATCGAACAGTCCGCTCGCCAGGATCACCGGCCGCAGGGCTTCTTCCGTCGAGGGCGTCCAAAGATAGGCGTTGTCCGGCTCCTGGCGGCGCATGGCGTGCAGGAAGGGCGGCTCGCCCGAGGCCGCGACGCCGGGCGCGCGCGTCGCGTATGCGTCGTTGCTGAAGAGTGGGCCGGGATCCTTCCCCTCATGAACCCCGTGCTGGCAGAAATGCGCCAGCGGGCCGGCCGGGTAGGCGCGCACATCGGGATAGCGCCGGAGATACCAGCGCGCGTTGAACAGGCCCGACTTGCGCACCGTCGCGATCAGGGCCGGGTCGAGCTTGCGATGCCAGGTGAGGCGGCGAACGATTCGACGCAGTCGCATGCGATGGGACGATCCGGGTGCCTGGGCTGCGCCGGGACCGTGCCCCGCGCCGACGGGTCCTCGCGGGCTGCGACCCGCCATGGTCCGTCCGGAGGCGAGGGCTTGGTACAACGCGACCGGGGACCGGTCCAGCGACGGGCGCCGCGCTCAGCCGACCTGCCGGATCGCCTCGCCCAGGATCATGGCCGCCGCCACCGCGACGTTGAGCGAGCGCAGGCCCTCACGGATCGGCACCACAACCCGCGCATCGGCCGCCGCGTGGACCGCTTCCGGCACGCCGGCGGATTCGCGGCCGACCAGGATGCAATCGCTGTCGCGGAAGGCGTGTGCCGTATAGGGCACCGCGCCCGCAGTCGTCGCAAGCACCAGCCGGATGCCGGCCTCGCGACGCAACGCCTCGAAGGCAGCCCAGGACCGGTGCCGGGTGATGGCGACATGGTCGAGATAATCGAGCCCCGAGCGGCGCAGATGCCGGTCCGAGACGTCGAACCCCGCCGGTTCGATGATCTCGACGGCCGCGCCGAGGCAGGCCGCCATGCGCAGCATGGTGCCTGTGTTCTGCGGGATGTCGGGTTGGTAGAGGGCGAGGCGGAGCATGAAACCCTTGCCGGCTGATTGTTCGGTTTCACCAGCGCCCGTCTCGGGACGGGTGGCGTGGCAACGAAACCCGATCCTGAGCCCAGCACGATATGTCGCGTAGCGTCATGACGTCAGCGCCGTTCGGATCGAGCCGCTGACGCAGCCGTTTTCGCGCGGGGCCCGGATCGCCCTCGATGCTGCGGGCTGCAGGCCGGCCTTATGGAGCAAGTGCGCCGAGTCGGCTAAGAATATGAGTGTGCTCCGCGCGAGGGGGAGGAAGGCATGCTGAGCAGGCGGATGTTCACTGGCTGCGCGATCTGCGCAGCGATTGGATTCGTGGCGGATGACGGCTCCGCGCAGACGCCAAGCGGGATAAAGCGGACGATCACTGCGCGAACAGACGGTCCGATCGAGGGCTACGAAACGTTGGAAGTGATCGTCGACCTGGAACCGAACTTCGTTCTCGATTGGCACACCCATCCCGGCACCGAGGCGGGCTACACGCTGGAAGGCGACGCAGAACTGCGCATCAAGGGCGAGGAGCCGAAGACGATGAAGCCCGGCTTTTCCTGGCTGACCGCGTCTGAAACCCCGCACATGCTGAAGAACGGATCGCAAGCAACCAAACTGTTCGTCACATTCACGGTGCAGAAGGGAAAACCTCTGGCGACATCGGTTCCAGCACCGACGTAGGCCCCCGTCGCACGCCGGGTCGTCCCCCCTCGGCCCCGTGAGGACATGCTCTGGCCCGAAGGCCAGGTGCACATGCGCCATAGGTCCGCTGCAGGCGTCCGGGAACGGAACGCGCCGCCGGTCGGATTGGCCGGATAGCGTGGGCCGCCGCATGTCGGGTCGCCCGCCCGCGGCATCGCAGCGGACTTGGCTGATCGCCAGGGTGGCTTAAGTCTGGCTCTCCCGCCCCATCCGGTACCCAACGCATGTTTCTCGACTGGATCGAGCGCCGCATCGACCCGTTCGCTCCGTTCGACGACCGGCAGATGCCGCCGAAGACCGTGATGGGGTTCGTCGGCTTCTATCTCAAGCCGATCCGGTTCGCGCTGGCGATCCTGCTCGTGACCGCCATCGTGGCCGGCACCATCGAGGCGTCGCTCTACCTGCTGATGCGCTGGTTCATCGACCTGATGAACGGGGCCGACCGCACCACCGTGCTCGCCGAGAACGGAACCCAGATCGGGTTGGCGCTGGTGCTGTTGCTCTTGGTGCGCCCCGTCTCGATCTGGCTGCACGAGTTGTGCGCGAACCAGCTTCTGGTGCCTCAGACGTCGAGCCAGATTCGCTGGCGCACGCATCTCTACACGCTCGGACACTCGCTCTCGTATTTCCAGTCGGACTTCGCCGGGCGGTTGGCGAACCGCATCGTGCAGGTCGGGCCGGCGGTGCGCGAACTCGCCGTCACCTTCATCGACACGCTGCTCTACGTCGCGATCTATGCCATCACCGCGATCGGCCTGTTCGGCTCGATCTCGTTCTGGCTGGCCCTGCCCGTGATCGTCTGGGTCGTGGCCTATGCGGCGCTGACGACCTGGTTCGTGCCGCGTGCCCGCAAGCGCTCGCACAAGAGCGCCGAGACCCGCTCCACCCTCGTCGGCCGCGTCGTCGACAGCTACACCAACATTCTCACCGTCAAGCTTTTCGCCCGCGACCGCGAGGAGCGCGCGGCGGTGCGCGAGGCGGTCGACGCCAACACGGCGGCCTATCTCCACCAGTTCCGGTTGACCACGCTGACCACCACGCTGCTCGGTGTGCTGAACAGCGTCCTGCTCGTCGCGACGGCATCCGTCTGCTTCATGCTCTGGCGCGACAATGCCATGACCACCGGCGAGGCCGCGGCCGGGCTCGCACTGGTGATGCGGCTCCTCGCGATGTCGGGTTGGGTCATGCAGACCGTGCGCGGCGTGTTCGAGAATGTCGGCGTGATCCAGGAGAGCATGGCCACGGTCTCGCGCCCGCACGCCCTGGTCGATGCGCCGAATGCCGGCACGCTCGAGGTTTCTGGTGGCGACATCCGATTCGAGGGCGTCGACTTCCACTATGGCCGCGGCGATGCCTCGATCATCGAGAACCTGTCGTTCCGGATCAGGCCGGGCGAAAAGGTCGGGCTCGTCGGCGTCAGCGGCGCGGGCAAGACCACGATCACCGCGCTGCTCCTGCGCCTTCACGACGTCGAGGGCGGCCGCATCCTGATCGATGGCCAGGACATCGCCGGGGTCACTCAGGATTCGCTGCGCGGTTCGATTGCGATGGTGACCCAGGACACCTCGCTGCTGCACCGCTCGATCCGCGATAACATCGCTTACGGCAATCCCGAGGCCTCGGAAGCCGAGATCGAGCGGGCCGCACGCCTCGCCCAGGCCGACGGCTTCATCGCCGATCTGGTCGACCACAAGGGCCGGCGCGGCTACGACGCGCAGGTCGGCGAGCGCGGCGTGAAGCTGTCGGGCGGCCAGCGCCAGCGCGTCGCCATCGCCCGCGTCATCCTGAAGGATGCGCCGATCCTGATCCTCGACGAGGCGACCTCGGCGCTCGATTCGCAGGTCGAGGCGGCGATCCAGGACAGCCTCGACACCCTGATGCAGGGCAAGACCGTGCTCGCCATCGCTCACCGACTCTCGACCATCGCGGCGCTGGACCGGCTGATCGTCGTCGACAAGGGCGCGATCGTCGAAGAGGGCTCGCATGCCGAACTGATCCGCTCGGGTGGTCTCTACGCGCGGCTCTGGCAGCGCCAATCCGGCGGGTTCTTGGGGGATGGCGCCGCGAGCGCCAACGATGCCCGCAGTCTCGACGCGACGGCGGCGGAGTGAGCGCGGGTTCGCCGAGCGTGAGAATCATGCGGTAAGGAGTGCCGAACGACGCCCGAGCGGCCCGATGGACACCGAACGACTGACCGAAGACCTTTGCGCCTGGATCATCCGGCGTGCCACCGTCAGCGACGATGGCGACTCGCTGCTCGACGGCGTCTGCCGGCGGCTCTGCGATGCGGGGCTGCCGCTATGGCGCTTCAGCGTGTCGAGCGCGACCCTCGACCCGGCTCACCGCAGCATCGCCCTTCACTGGTTCGCGCAGGAGGGCCTCACTCCGGTCTTCATCCCGCACGACCGGAGCGACATCGAGTGGCGGCAGAGCCCGATCTTCGCCCTCATCGAGAGCGGCGAGCCGTCGACCCGTTACCGCCTCGATACCCTGCGCAACGACACGCGCTTCCCGCTCCTGCAGGCTCTCAGGGATCTGGGCGGCACCGACTACCTGCTGCACGTGGTGACCTACGCGCCGGGCACGGCCTTGCGCGGCGTCGCCATCTCCTTCGCCACCCGGGACCCCGACGGTTTCGACGAGGCTGCGGTGGCCGTGTTCGCGGCGATCGTGCCGACGCTCGGCCTCGCCGTAGCCCGCCTGCTGCTCGCGCACACGCTGCGCGACGTGCTCGGCACCTATGTCGGCCCTGCAGCGGCGGGCCAGGTCCTCGACGGAAACATCCGGCGCGGACAGGGCCGCACCATACCGGCGGCGATCCTGCTGACCGATCTGCGCGGCTTCACGACCCTGTCCGACCGCGCCGACCCCCTCGAGGTGGTCGGATGGCTCAACGAGCATTTCGACGCGCTGGGCGATCCCGTCTCCAACAACGGCGGTGAGATCCTGAAATTCCTCGGCGACGGTTTTCTCGCGGCCTTCCCCGTGCCCGACGCCAACGATCTGCCCTGTAGCGTCTGCGCCCAGGCGCTCACGGCCGCGACAGAGGCTATCGCGGCCAACGTCGCCTTGAACGCGCGGCGGCGGACCGCCGGTCTGCCGGAACTCGCGGCCGATCTCGTTCTGCATTTCGGCGAGGTGGTCTACGGCAATGTCGGCACCGGCCGGCGTCTCGATTTTACGTTGATCGGGCGGGCGGTGAACGAGGCGAGCCGGATCGAGGGCCACTGTCAGAGTTTCGGCCGCGCCTTGCTGATCTCGGATTCCTTCGCGACGCGTTGCGGGCGGCACTTCGAAGAGGTCGGCACGGTGCAACTGCGCGGGCTCGCGAGCCCGCAGCGGCTGTGGACTTTGCCGGGGTTAGGGGATGAGGTGCAGACCGGAGCTGTGCCCGGATAGGCCTTTCGGTCCGAACAGATGCCCCTTGCCGGATGGGTGAGGCGTCAGCGGAACCATATCCGGGATCCGGCACGGCAATGGCGCGAAGCGTCGATACAAATTCGCCGTTCGTACCGAACCGCTACGCGGCCCGCCTCACGCCGGGTCCCGGACGCCTCTCGCTCCCCTGAAGGCATCCGGGGAAGGGCTGGGCCAGCGACGATCAGTACTCGATCACGTCTTCCAGCGCGTAGTGCTTCACCGTCTTGCGGTTGGCGATCAGCTCGTCGATCGTGGGCTCGCCCTTCATGGCGCGGCCGATGGCGAGCTTCGTCGCCTCGTAGTTGGTGCGGTAAAGGTCCTTGCGATCGACGTTCGGGTCGCTGCCGCAGCGCTCGTCGAGCCAGATCATGATGATCATGCAGAGTTCGTCGAGGCCGTCCTTCGGCAGGATGCCCTCGATCACGCAATCGACGATGGCGTCCCCCGTGGCGGCCTGGACCACGCCGCCGAGCAGCTCGGCATACTCGGCCGTATGGATCGTGACCTTGGTGGTCATCATCGTGGAGGGGCGCACCAGCTGATTGAGGTCGCGCACCACGAACATGCGGGTATGGCCCTGGACCTGCCCCATCATGCCGGCGAAGGCCTGACCCACCGGACCGCGGGTCGAGCCGATCAGCACCTCCGGCATCGCATCGGTGAACTGCCCCTCGGCGGCGAGGACCGTCGCTTCGCCCGTGCGGAACCAGATCTCGGCCATTGTCGTCGCGTCCTGCGTGAAGAAGGGTTGCGCCGGGGAGCGGCGCGAGCCGGGCGCAGACACCATCCCGCACACCGCCCGTCAATTCCCCTCCGCGCATCGCCCTCTGGTCTCCGGCGCACCGATCGGTCATGCAAGGGGCGGGCGGAGGACGTGACGATGAGCGGGCCGGGCGGCGGCAGATCTTCGACCGGCGAGCGGGGCTGGAGCCTGTCGGCTCGAGCCGAGGGCGACGGCGTGCGGCTCGAACTCGGCCTGCCCGATGTCGGCGGTCAGCCGGTGACCGCCGTGCTCAGCCTCGATCGGACGGAAGCGAGGGCCTTCGCTCGGGCGCTGCTGGCGGCGGCGGGGGACGCGACGGAGCGGACTTTCACATCTGCGACGGACGACGTTTAAGCGGCGTTCGCCCGCTCACATCGTCCCGACGCGGCCGCGGCCCGGCAGGCGCGGGGTCTTGGTGCCGCGCTTTTCGATCGGCACCTCGCAGCTATAGGCGAACTCGGTCTGGAGATCGGCAAAGACCGTTTCCCCAGTGATCCGGCAATCCTCGCGTACGGTCTCGTCGAGGAAGGCGCGGGCGGCAGTCCGGAAGCGCTCGGCGCGGGAGGCCGCCGGATCGCGCCCCTCGCTGCGCTCGCCGATGCCGCAGCCCGCGACCTCGCGCAGTGAATTCGAGACGACGAGCAGACGCCGGCGCTGGCGGTTGTCGTAGACTTCGTAGGGCTCGTTGCAGCCGATCGTCACCACCTGCGCGGGCAGGGAGACGTAGGTCTTCGAGATATATTCGAAGCCGGTGCAGCCGGAGAGGGCGAAGCCGAGGCCGAGCAGGATCGCGAACCGCTGCATGTCGTCGCCTCCCACACCCATTCCCGAATGACGGCGCATTGAAACAGCTACGCTTGTGCGGTCAAGCCCGGGGCGGGCCGGCGGCTGCGTGATTCGCCGGACGCTGTCTTTGAGGTGACTCCCGAACGGCGGTCGAATCCTGTAGCTCTGCCGGCACACTCGACAGATACCATCGGCCAATCCGCGTTTGTACCTCCTCACCGACATCGCGCTCTCGAACTGGTACCTGATCCGCCGCCAGCAGATCCGGATCCGGGGCGCCGCTGCGCTCGTCGGGCCGACGGGCGCGGGCAAGTCGACGATCTTCGACGCCGTCGGCACGGTGCTCGCCGGCAACAACGCCAGCCGCCTCGCGCTGAACGCCTCCGCCTCGGGCCGCTCCTCGCGCACGGTCCGCGACTATTGCCTCGGCTGGATCAGCGACCCGGCCGAGGGCGGCCGGCCGACCCGGGAATCCTGCGAGACGGTCATCGCGCTCACCTTCGAGAGCGCGGCGAGCGGGCGCATCGTCTCGGTCGGGCTGGCGCTCGCCGCTCGCTCCGACGAGCAGCGCGAGGAGACGATCTCGCGGTTCATCGCCGTCGGCCACCGTTTCGAGATCGCCGACTACGTCCGCGAGACCGACCGCGGCAGCTTCGTCGCGCCGTGGAGCGAGATCGCCGCCGACCTCAACCGCCGGGCCGAGCGCTTCGAGCAGTTCCGCTCGTCGGGCGAGCGCTTCACCGCCGAGGTGCTGGCCCTGATGCGCGAGGGCGCGGCGGCGCCCGAGCCGCGGCACTTCCTGCGCACCTTCTCCAATGCAGTCGCGTTCAAGCCGATCTTCGACCCGAGCGCCTTCGTGAAGAGCTTCGTGCTGGAGCCGGCGCCGCTGGACGTCGCCCGCATCCGGCAATCGGTGGAGAACTGGCGCCGGCTCTGCGAGACCATCGAGGAACTGGAGACCCGCCTCTCGCACCTGCGCCGCATCGTCGGGCGCTACGAGACCTGGGCCGAGGCGAGTCTCGCAGGGGCCTTCGACGAGATGCGGGCCGCGAGCGCGGATCTCCGCCGCCGCATCGTCGACTGGACCGGCGCGCGCCAGCGGCTCGCCGAAACGGGGGACGCGCTGCGCATCGCCCGTGAGAGCGTCGCCACCAGCCATGGTTTCGTGCGCGAGATCGACTCCGAGATCGCCCAGCGCAAGGCCCTCGTCATCGGCAGCGCGGCCGAGGGGCGGCTCGCCGCCTCGAATGCCGGCCTCGCCATGCTCGCCCGCGACCGGCGCGACCTCGCCGCCCGCGTCGCCGAACTCGTCGGGCTGGTGCAGGAGGCCGGACGGCTGGCCACCGTCTCCGCCACGATACGCGCGAGCGCGCCGGAGGCCGCCCGCCTCATCGATTCCTGCTCTCGCTCGGGGTTGCGCCGCGATGCCCCGCCGGAAGAGACCCTGCGCGCCGACGGCGTGCTCGGGCGCCTCCTCGCCGGGCTTGCCGACCTGCCCGACATCGCGGCCGGTCTCGACGAGGCCGCGGAGGACCTCGCCATCCGTGCGCGCACGCAGGAGAAGGAGGCGCAGGCGCTCGCCGCCGCCTTCTCCTCGGGCCACGGCAGCGCCGGCCGACTCTCGCCCCACACGCTGGCGTTTCGCGACGAGCTCGCCCGGATCGGCATCGACGCGACGCCGATCTGCGAACTCGCCGAGATCACCGACCCGGCCTGGGGGCCGGCGCTCGAAGGCCTGCTCGGCAGCGCCCGCGAGGCGCTGGTGGTGGATCCCGACCGGCTCGGCAAGGCGTTCGGCCTGCTCGAGGCGCAGAAGGCCCGGTTCTATCGCTGCCTCCTCGTCAAGACGACCGACACCGCCCGCCGCACGGCCCGGCGCTTCGACGATGGTCCGCTCGGACTGATCGAAACCGACAGCGACCACGCCGAGGCGTTCCTGGCCGCCCGTCTCGGCGGTTACGACCTCGCCCCGAACGATGCCGCACTCGCGCACATGAGTCGCGCCGTCGCGCCGAGCGGCCGCTCGACATCGGGCATGGCCTACTCGGTGGTGCGCCCGGTACAGCTGATGATGACCCGCGGCCAGCGCGGCCCGACGGCGGAGGGCCGCCGCAACCTCGAAACCGCCGTCGAGGACGCGCGGCGTCTGCGCGGCGAGGCGACCGTGATGCGCGAGGCCGCCCGCACGGCGGCATCGCTCCGCACCCGCCTCGCGAGTGCCAATCTCGACGTCGCCGCCCTGCGCGATGAGATCGACACGATCGAGGGTCGCCGCCGAAGCCTGACCACGGAGCACGAACAGCTCAAGCAAGCCGATACCGGTGCGCTGGAGGCCGAGATCCGCGCGCTGACCAAGGAGCGCTCGGCCTATCTCACCGAACTGGTCCAGGTGCTGGAGCCCAAGCGCGACGGGATTCTGGCCGAGGAGGCGGGGCTGAAGGCGAAGCTCGGTTCGGCGCGGGATGCGGCCCGCGCCGCGCTCGGCGCAAGGCGCACGGCCTACGCCCGCTGGGCCGGCGGCGACTCGTTGCGAATTCGGATGGCGCGTTCCGAGGCCCTGGATCCGGCGCTGCTGCGTGAGCTTCGGGGGGACTTGGCGGGGCTCGACTCGAAGGAACTGGCCGCTGTCGCGAGCGCTGCCCGCACTTCCGCCCGCAGCGAGACCGAGACGGCTCGCACCGAGGGACGTGCCGCCGAGCGCGACCTTGCCGAGTATTGCGTGCAGCGCCGGATCGACAATCCACTCGGCCGCGACGAGGCGACCGCCGCTTTCGGCTACGCCTGGGCCCGACGCGAATTCGAGTCGGTCGAAGGCCACGAGCTGCGCCGCTATCGCGACCAGGCCGAGCGGGCGAACCGCGAGATGCGCCGCCTGATGACCGAAGACCTCCTGACCCGTCTCGCCGACCGCTTCGAGCGGGTGAAGACTCGTCTCGACGCCCTCAACGAGCGCCTGTCCTCCCAAAAGTTCACCGGCCAGACCTACGCCTTCGAGGCGGTGGTGGATCGCCGCTACGCCGCCGTCCATGCGCTCGCCACCGAAGTCGCCCGCTCGCCCGACGCCGCGCAGGCGGTGCTGCCAGAGGTCGAGGACGGCCCGTTGTCAGTCGCGATGGAGGAGATCACGGCGCTGATCGCTGGCGAGGAGAGCGCCGCGCGGCTCGCCGATTACCGCAATTACTTCGTCTACGAGATCGGCATGCGGGACGGGTTCGGCAACCGCACCACCCTCTCGAACCGCGCCACCCGCGGCTCCGGCGGCGAGGCGCAGGCCCCGTTCTACGTCGCCATCGCCGCCTCGCTCGCCTCCGCCTACTACCCGGGAGATCGCCCCGGCGAGGAGCATCCCGGCCTTGGCCTGTGCCTCCTCGACGAGGCTTTTTCCAAGCTCGACGTGCGCAACAGCCAGGCGCTGGTCGATCTCTTTCACGCCTGGGGGCTGCAGCTTCTGATCGCCGCCCCCGAGGACAAGCGCACCACGCTCACCGAGGTGATGGACACCATCGTCACGGTCTACAAGAGCCCCGACCTCGCCTCCGTCCGCATCGAGTCCGAGCACCCGCTGGAGGCGGCGAAGCGCGCGCTCGCGGCGATCAATCCCGAGCGGCAGGGGATCGAGGCGTTTCGGGTGGCGAATGCCGCCGAATAGTTTCTGCCGTCAGGCAGGGCGATCGAGCCCGTCGAACTGCGCCAAGAACCCCGCCTCGTCCTCCAGCGTTCGCAGGTCGAGCCGGAGCGCGCCGTCGCTGATCCGGCCGATCACCGGTGTCGGCAATCCGCGAAATTTTTCGGACAGCCGCTTCAGCCAAGCGCCTTCACCACGCCCCTCCTCGGGCGGCCGGAAGGCGAGGCAGGCGCTGGGCAGCGTCTCCACCGGGAGTGCGCCGGAGCCGATCTGACTCGCGCAGGGCTCGGCGGTGACCCGCGCCCGCTCACCCATCCGCGCCGCGACCTTCGGCAGCAGCCGCTGCGCCTGCGCCTCGATCTCCGCTGCCTTGCGGGTGAGAAGCCGCAAAGCCGGGAGGCGCTCGTGCAGGCGTTCTGGGTGCAGGTAGAGCCGCAGCACCGCTTCGAGCGCCGCATAGGTCATCTTGTCGACGCGCAGCGCCCGCTTCAGCGGGTTCCTGCGGATGCCGGCGAGGACCTCCCGCCGCCCCGCGACGATGCCGCATTGAACCGCGCCGAGCAGCTTGTCACCGGAGAAGGTGACGAGATCGGCGTTTGCCACCGCCTCGCGCACCGTCGGCTCGGGCGGCAGGCCGTAGGCGGAAAAATCGATCAGGTTGCCGCTGCCGAGATCCACCGCGAACGGGACGCGCCGCTCCGCGCAAAGCCGGCCCAAAGCCGCCTCCTCGACCTCGGCCGTGAAGCCGCGGATCTCGTAGTTGCTCTGGTGGACCTTCATGACGAGGCCGGTCTCGGGGCCGATCGCTTCGGCATAGTCGCGCAGATGCGTGCGGTTGGTGGTGCCGACCTCGCGTAGGCGGCTGCCGGCACGCATCATCACATCCGGCACGCGGAACGTGCCGCCGATCTCGACGAGTTCGCCACGCGAGACGATGGTCTCTCGGCCCATGGCGAGGGCATTCAACACCAGGAGCACGGCCGCTGCGTTGTTGTTGACGACGAGCGCGGCCTCCGCGCCGGTGAGGCGGCAGATCAGCCCCTCGACATGGTCGTCGCGCTCGCCCCGCTCGCCGCGGGCGAGATCGTATTCGAGATTCGAGGCCTGCAGCATCACCCGCGAGACCGCCTCGGCGGCCTCCGGCGGCAGCGGCGCCCGGCCGAGATTGGTGTGCAGCACCGTGCCGGTGAGGTTGAAGACCGGACGCAGCGACGGCCGGTTCTCGTCGACGAGCCGGTTTTCGACGCGGGCGAGAATAGCCGGCGTGTCGGCCAGGGCCTCGCCGCCGGACCGTGCATCCGCCAGAACCGCCCGGACGGCGTGCAGCACGGCGCTTCGCCCGTAGGCCGCGAGGCTGGGGACGGCCTCGGTCGCGGCAAGCAGGCTCTCGACGGAGGGCGGCCTGGCAGGGGTTGCCGAGGCCGGCGGCGGGGCGTTGGCGTTCATGCCGCGAGCATAGCAGAATGAAACGATGCGGTGATCGATGGCCGGCTGCGCTTCCGCGTCGCCGCGCCATCATCTAGATCTGTCGGATGAACGACGATCCTTTGCGTGAATCGCGCCCGCAACTGATCCTCATGGCGCTCGCCGTGGCGGCCGTGCTGATCTTCGGCGCGGTGACGCTGATCGCGCAGATGGGCTGAGCTCGATCAGTCCGCGATCGTCTTCAGGTGCTGATCGAAGCTTTCGAGAGCTTTGGCCTGTTCCGGATCGGGGTTCGGGCCGCTGACATAGGCGAGCGTCACGCGGGCGATACGCAAAGCCGTCGCGAGGTCGCGGCCTTCGAGGCGGGCCTGCTCGATCACGGCGGCAACGTCCGCCATGATCTGCGCATTGGCTGCATAGCCCTTCATGGCGTCGCGCGCCTCGGCACCGGCTGTCGTCTCCGCCGCGCCCATCGCGGCTCCGCTTTCCGTATCACCCCGGGTCGAGCGCTGGAAAGGCGCATCTGGTTTCGTGGGGGGACCGAGGACTTGGACGCACTCATGGATGGGAGCGCCCGGCTTAGCCGGTTAATCCCGAACATTCTTCTTCGAAACGCTGCAGGGTGTGAAATTGCACCTCTTGCACAAGTTGCATGGATTAAACCTGAAGTATTATTGGGTGACAAATCGCACGTGTACTTGGCGTATATTCAGCTATCTTGAATTTGTAGCCACAGGCCATCGGGTCTAGTGGCGAGTGATTTCAGAAGAGAGAGCTGATCCATGAAGCGCATCGCTGCCCTCGCCATCCTGACTGGCGCCCTCGTCCTCCCCATGGCCGCTCAGGCCGAAAACTCCGGCGGAAGCCGCGAGGTCGCTGGTGGCGCCCACATGAGCTCCTACGTCACCGACCCGTACCACGACCCGCGTTCGGCCCACTCGCAGCGCAACAGCACCGGCCAGATCCTCGGCGCACCGATGCTTTCCGAGAATGCCGGTGCCCACAATGTCCGCAGCCGTCTGGCGGACCCGCAGTGGACGACGGGTTCGACCGGTCGCCGCGCCCGCTGATCCGCGGCCACATACAAGAGCGGCCCGCATGGCAGACGCCGTGCGGGCTTATTCGTGTCCGGGGTCCAGGAATTCAAGCTGGAACCGGGACCTCGTGCGTGATCGCATAAAGGCTCGGAGCGCTTTCCGTGACGGCGTCGTTCGCGGCGGCGCGGATGGTCCGGAGCCCGGGCGGTAGTCGTCCGGCGAGGAGTTTCACGACGTCGTCGGACGCGGCGAGGGCGAGATCCTCGGACTTGGCCTGCGCCTCGAGGCGGGCCAGCATGTTCATGGCCGGCCCGAGCACGGTGAACTCCGCCCGCAGGCCGTCGTCGAAGACGCCCGCGAGCACGTGGCCGGCATGGAGCGCGATGGTGATCGCGAGCGGCGGCAGGTTCCCCATCCGACGCTTCTGGTTGAGGGCGTCGAGACGCACACGGATCGTCAAGGCGGCGTCGAGCGCAGCCCGCGCCTGACGCTCCGGCGATCCCACCAGGAAATGGGCCAGCACCCCGTCGCCGATATATTTGTCGACGATGCCGTCATGTTGCGTGACGCTGGCATGAGCCAGGGCGCGTATGTCGAGCAACGCCTGCACGACCTGTTGGCGCGGCTGCTCGCGCGTGAGTGCCGAGAAGCCGCGGATGTCCAACGCGAACAGGCAGGCATGCCGCTCCCTGACGGTGCCGAGGCCGCCCTCGCGGGCGAGTTCCACCGCGACGCTGCCGGGGACGAAGCGGGCGAGCATGGTGCGCTCGTGTTCGAGGCGTAGCGCCATCGTCACCGCGCCGCGCAGGCGGCGGACGCCGTCGACCACCACGAAGCTCGCGGCGATGAATGTCAGCAAGGCCGGCGCCTCGTCCGACAGGCTGACATGCGGGCCGAGGAGCGCTTCCTGTCGGATGGCGAGGAGGATGGTACCGCTCCAGGCCAGCGTCACGGCGGCGGCGAAGGCCACCGTGTGGGAGACCCGCATCGTCAGCCCGGTCTGCAGCAGCAGCAGGAAGGCCGGCAACTTGCTCACCGCGCCGGCCGCATCGTCGAAGCCGGCCGCAGCGCCGACGAGGAGATGCTCGATCTCGACATAGATCGCGACGCCCGCGTTCAGCGCCGTCGAGGCCCAGGCCAGCCCCTCGGCCCTGCGGCTCGCGAAGCCCGAGCCGGTGCGCTCCTTGCCGTTGCGGTCCCAGCGCTCGGCGAGCCCGAGCCCGAGGGAGCAGAGCGCGTAGGCGACGAGCACGATCCAGTGGCTGATCGGATGGATCGAGCCGTCGTAGTTCTGCGCGGTGGCGAGCAGCACCACGACGATGAGCGCGTGCATGGCGAGCAGGCGCCGGCCAGAGGCCGCCTGCAGCAGCCGGAGCGCGCTCGCCGCCTCGCCATGGCCGTTCGTCTCGAGCCTCCGAGAACCGTCGTGGTCCTGATCCATCGAAATTCCGTGTTCTCCCTGAGGCATGATGCGGGGAGGTGGATCCGGTTTCCCGGCACCGTCGTGCAGCACCCATACCCACGAGCGCGCTGAACTGGCTGCATGCTCAAGGGGCAGACGTCCTCACACGCCATACCCATCCATGCCGTGCTTGACGCACGCACAGCCTGCATTGCAAGCCGGCCCGCAAGGACATCGCCTCCGTGCCGCGGCTGGTCGCTTGTCCGCAACGGCGACTTCCGGCGACGCGGATCGTCGTCGCTGCCTGGCTCGCCTACCGCCCGCTTACCCGCCCAGCCGGCTGATGGCAGTGGGCCTCTTCGGTCTCGCTACGATCGTGTTCGGTCTCAGGCGTCCCGCTGGCCTCACCCTCGATCAGCGCGGCCTGAAGGTGAAGCGTGTCGAGCCGCGTCTGCTGCTCCTCCAGCAGGCGCAGGCCAGCGCATGACGTCGCTGGCCGAGCCGTAGCGTCCGCCATCGACCTGCCGGTCGATGAACCGAGCGAAATGATCACCGGGCCAGATCGACGTATTGCGCGCCATGAGGGCGTCTCCTCGGCGCATAATGTACCTGAAATTGGTACTTTTCGACGTTGGCGTCGTGCGCGCCGCGTCTTGGCCTACCGCCCCGCCAGCAACGGCGACCACGTCGGGTCGGACGCGAACGACGGCGTCGGAACCGGGTTCTCAACCTTTCCGGTGATGTCGACCATGTAGAGCTTACCCCCACCCTGGCCGCCGGGATCGCGAAAAAACATCACGTACTGGCCGTTCGGCGCGAAGGTCGGGCCCTCGTTGTGAAAGCCCTCGGTCAGCACGCGCTCGCCGGAGCCGTCGGGCTTCATCACGCAGATGGCGAAGCCGCCCTTGCGCTGGCGGGTGAAGGCGATGAGGTCGCCCTTGGGGGACCACGCCGGCTGGGAGGCCGAGCCTTCGCCGAACGAGATGCGGTGGGCGTTCGAGCCGTCGGCCCCCATCACGTAGATCTGCTGCGAGCCGCCGCGGTCCGATTCGAACACGATCTGACCGCCGTCGGGCGAGTAGGTCGGCGAGGTGTCGATGGCGAGTCCCTGGGTGACCGGGTGCTGGGCCTTCGAGGCGATGTCAACGGTGACGATGTCGGCGTTGCCGCCCTGCTGAACGCTCATCACGAGGCGGCGCCCGTCCGGCGAGAAGCGCGGGCTGGTGCTCATCGAATCGAAACTGCCCACCGTCTGGCGGGTGCCGCTCTCGAGGTCGATCATCTGGACCTTCGGCTGCTGGCCGGAGGCCTGGGTCATGAAGGCGATGTCCTGGCCGGCCGGCGAGTACCGCGGCGCCACCACCGAGACGTCTCCGGAGGTCAGCGCGCGCACGTTGGCGCCGTCCTGGTCCATGACCATCAGGCGCTTGCGACGGCGCTCCTTCGGGCCGGACTCGTCGACGAAGGCGACGCGGCTGTCGAAGTAGCCGCCGATGCCGGTGATCTTGGTGTAGACCACGTCCGAGATCAGGTGGCCGGCGCGACGCGCATTGCCCGGATCGGTGCCGTATTGCTGCCCGGTGACCTGCTGGCCCGAGGTGACGTCCCAGAGCCGGAACTCGACCTTGAGCTTGCCGCCGGCGTCACGGCCGACGCGACCTGTGACGAGGGCCTGGATGCCGGTGCCGCGCCACTTCTCGAAGTTCGGTGCGGCGTCGAAGCTCGGGTTCTCGGGGAAGCGGGTCTTCTCCAACGGTGAGAAATAGCCCGAGCGGCGCAGGTTGTTCGTCACGACGCTCGACATCAGCGTGCCGAGGCTCGGATCGCCCGCGAAGTCGACGATGGCGATCGGCAGCGGCTGGAACGCGCCGCCGCCGATGCGCAGCTGGAGCTGGGCCTGTGCGGGCGCCGCGGCACTGAATGTCAGCGCGAGCGCGGTGAAGGCTGCGGCGAGGGTGCGCCGGGTGAGGAATTGCTGCGTCATGATCGCTTCCGGATAGGGAGAGGGTCCGGGTGGAGCCGCCGTCTCTCCTCCCCCTTGCGGGGAGGAGTTGGAGGTGGGGGTCGTGCCGACTCGCCGACGGAGTCAGGCGGAACCACCCCCACCCCCTGCCCCTCCCCGCAAGGGGGAGGGGAGAGTCACACCCGCGAGAACTCGAACTCGGCGTTGATGGCTTTCCAGTCGTTGTAATACGGCGCGTATTGCGACGGAATCTTGTAGGGCGCGCAGCGGCGCACGGCGCGCAGCGCGGCCTGGGCGATCGACTGGTCTACCGCGTTCTGGCCCGAGCGCAGGATCCGCGGTTCGGAGGTGAGCGATCCGTCCGCGTTCAGCTTGATGTCGAGCATCGGCAGGATCACGCCCTGGGCCGCACCCGGAGGCGCCGAGTAGCAGCGCTCGATCTGCTGCTGCAGCATGCCGACGAGGGCGTCACGCAAGCTCGGCGACAGCTTCTGGGCGTTGCCGGTCGTGGTGCCGAGGGAGGCCGTGCGCTGGACCTCGCGGCCGGTGGCGCCGGTGGATTGCGAGGGCGCCTTGTTGGCCAGCAGCTCCTTGATGTCGCCGGCATTGAACTTGTCGGCCATCTCGGCCTGCTTGCGGGCCTTGGCTTCGGCATCCGCCTTGGCCTTCGCCTCGGCCATGGCCTTCACCTTGGCCTTTGCTGCCGCTTCGGCCCTTGCCTTGGCGACCGCATCGGCTTTGGCCTTCGCGTCCGCCTCAGCCTTGGCTTTGGCTTCCGCAAGCTTCTGCTGGGCCTCGGCCTTCGCTTCCGCCTCGGCTTCCGCCTTCGCCTCGGCCTTGGCTTTCGCGTCGGCCTTCGCCTTGGCCTCGGCTTTTGCCTTGGCGGCAGCCTCCTTCGCGGCAGCTTCCTTGGCGACCGCCTCGGCTTCCTCGCGCTCGACGAGTTTCTGGAGCTCGTCGCGCTTGGCGGCCTCGGCCTTCTCAGCCTTCGCGGCGGCTTCAGCAGCCTTCGCGGCCTTCACTTCGGCAGCCTTCTCCGCCTTGGCCTCGGCTGCCTTGGCGGCTGCGGCGGCGGCCTCTTCCTTGACGGTCTCGGAGAGCTCGGCGCGCAGCGGAATCTCGTCGACGGAGGCGACCTTCATCTCGGCAGGGCGCGTCGGCGGCGCCGGCTTGTCGACCTTGGCGTTCTCGGGCTCGCGATCCTCGACCTTCTCGGAGACGCGGTCGGCCTTGTTCGGCTTTTCCTGCGGCTTCTCGGCGTTGCGCTCGCCGCGGGTCAATTCCGAGAATTGCTGCTCGGTCAGCACCTCGACCGGCACGCCCTCGTCGGCGTTCGGTAGGGCCGGCGCGGCCACCGCGAACAGCGCCAACGCCAGCAACGCCACATGCGTGCCGGCGGAGACCCAGACTCCGGGCTCGCTGCGGTCGAAGGAAGGCTTGGGGAAGCGCACCTGTCCGCGCCCCTCAGTTCTGTTCCGGCTCGGTGACGAGCGCCACCTTCTTGAAGCCGCCGCCGGTGACGATCGCCATCACCTGAGCGATGCGGCCGTACTCCACGCGCTTGTCGCCGCGCACGAAGACACGCTCCTCGGTGCCGGTCTTCGCGGTCTCCATGAGCTGGGGCACGATGTCGTCGTCCCGCAGCTCGGTCTCGCCGAGGAAGATCTGGCCGGATTGACGCACCGACAGCGTGATCGGCTTGACGTCGGAGTTCAGCGGGCTCGCCTTCGATTGCGGCAGGTCGAGGGGCACGCCCACCGTCATCATCGGCGCGGCGACCATGAACACGATCAGCAGTACCAGGACGACGTCGATGAACGGCGTCATGTTGATCTCGTTGATGGGGCCGGGCCCGCGCTTGCCGCGCCGGCGCCGCTTGCCCCCACCACCCGCACCGTGGCTCATGCCCATCAGGCTGTTCCTGCTACTGCGGTGACGTCAGGCGGCGAGCGAGAGGCGCTCGTCGATCTGGCGGGAGAGGATGGCGGAGAACTCGTCGGCGAAGCCCTCGAGCCGCGACTGCGACTTCGCCACCGAGGCCTGCAGCTTGTTGTAGGCGAGCACCGCGGGGATCGCCGCGAACAGGCCGATGGCGGTGGCGAACAAAGCCTCGGCGATGCCCGGCGCCACGACGGCGAGCGAGGTGTTCTTCGAGGCCGCGATCGAGGTGAAGGCGGTCATGATGCCCCAGACCGTGCCGAACAGGCCGATATACGGGCCGGCCGAGCCGATCGAGGCGAGGAAGAGCAGGCGTGATTCGAGCTTCTCGACCTCGCGCTGGATGGTGACGTCGAGCTGCTTCTCGATGCGCTGGCTGAGCGACTGGACCTGCCGGCCCGAACCCTCGAAAGAGCGCTTCCACTCGCGCATGGCGGCGACGAAGACCGCGGCGAGACCCTTGGCCGGCCGGTCGTTATAGGAGCGATAGAGTTCTTCCAGCGAGCGGCCGGACCAAAACGCCTCTTCGAAGGCGTCCATCTCGGCATCGGTGCGGCGGAACAGTAGCGTCTTGTCGACGATGATCGACCAGCACCAGATCGAGGCGCCGAGCAGACCCACCATCACGATCTTGACGACGAAGTGGGCCTGCCAGAACAGGCCGAACAGGCTCATGTCGATGGCAGGTGCAGCCTGCATGGCATCGGCTGGATTCATCGGTCGGATCCCAAGAGCCCCAAGGCACAGCGACGGTGGCGGCGTCCCGGTCGGGTCCCGCGTCTTCGCCAGATCCTTGAGCGATATCAAAGGAGATCGCTCGCGAATCTGTCGAAAGTAAGGGCCGAGCTTGCCCGGACACCGCATGACACGCGCGACGGTTTCGCGAAGCCTGTTAGGCGCGCGTCAGGGTTAAGGAATGGTTGTCGATCTGGGCCGTCATGCGGTTGCACGGTGTTCACGCAGACCTTCGGATCGTGCGGCGCGACCGATGCGGAGAGCATGCCAAGACGGAGGAGGGGGTGGGACAGGCCGGCTCGGCCCTCGGCTTTAACCGCGTCCTCAACTTCCGCGGCCGTCAGGCTCGATTGCGCGTGCACTTGCAACCGAAACGCTGTTCAGTCGTCGGCGACAGGAGTGCATGATGTCGTCCGACGCTATCTGGCAACGCTACGGCGAGAGCGACCCGTATTACGGCGTGCTCACCCTCGACGCCTACCGGAAAGACAACATCGCGGCGAACAAGGACGCCTTCTTCGCCTCCGGTGAGCGCTCGGTGGCGCGGGTGTTGGCTCAGGTCGAGGCGGCCGTCGGGCCGGTGCGGCGCGGCCATGCCGTGGATTTCGGCGCGGGCGTCGGCCGCCTCAGCCTACCCCTCGGCCGACGCTTCGAACGCGTCTCCTCGATCGACGTCTCGCCCGGCATGCTGCGGGAACTGCAGAGCAACGCGACGGCACAGGGCGCGTCCAACCTCACCCTCTGCAACCGCGTCGACGAGGTTGCGCAGCCGATCGACTTCGCGCTGAGCCTGATCGTGCTCCAGCACATCGACCCGCAGCGTGGCCGCGACGTGATCCTCGGCATCGCGGACCGGCTCGCGCCCGGCGGCATACTGGCCCTCGACGTGCCGATCATGAGCCGCCGCTCACGTGGCTGGCATTTCGTCCGCAGGTTGCGCGACCGAGTGCCCCTTGTGCAGACCGCCTGGAACCTGCTCCGCGGGCGCCCCGCTCACGACGGCGGCATGCAGATGAACCTCTATCCGGTGAACGAGATCACCGAGGCGCTGTTTGCCCGCGGCATGGCTTCGGTGACCCTGCTGCCGACCGAGCCCGACCCATTCTTCGCGGGCGCGCTCATCGTGTGTCGCAAGGCCGGTTAGCCCGGCTCGGAAATCGCGCGGGTCAGCGAGCGCCTGATCGAGTCGGGCAGTCGGATCGCGCGGCCGTCGCGCACGCAGGCGACGACAACGTCGGCCCGCGTCAGCGTCTGGCCATCCCGCCTGACTTCCTGCGACAGGTGCATCGAGGCCCCGCGCAGCTCGCTCGACCAGGTGAGCACGTCGAGCAGATCGTCCATGCGGGCGGCCTTGAGGAAGTCCAGGGTCATCTTTCGCACGACGAAGACGAGGCCGCGCGCGTCCCGGTGCAGATCCGACTGATCGCCGGCTAGGGAGCGCAGCAGCTCCGTCCGCCCGCGCTCCATGAAGCGCAGGTAGCTCGCATGATAGACGAAGCCGGAAAAGTCGGTGTCTTCGTAGTAGACCCGCAGCGGCAAACGGTGGACGCCGTCACCAAGGGTTCCACCGAGCGTGGCCGCCGTCATGTTCTCCTCGCCCACATGTGATCCCAAGCGTTCGTGATACGGCCTCTAGAAAGGGCGAACGGCTAGCATCCGATGCCGGCGAGGCAAAGGCGGCCGTGGGGCGCCAGCGCAGTCTCCGACGGCGTCGTTCACCCGCCGTGACGTTTTCCGAGTAAGCGTCGGCTGAGACCGTTCCCCCGCCCGTGGCCATGGTTCAGCGGGACCACGGCCCGGTGCGGCTGTTCTGCCTTTCTCATGCGGGCGGCAGCGCGATGGCCTATGCGCGCCGGCACCATCAGCCTGCCGTTGCCCCGGCCGAGATCGGCCACCGTGCCGCCGCCGCGCGTCTCGAACGCGACCTCGTGCTCGACGAGATGGTGGATCAGTCGCGCGGCGAGCGCCGCCGGATCGGCGAGTACGATGTCGGTCTCGGATATCGGCATTCCGGTGCTGTCTCCGGCCGCTCCCTGCGAACTCGGCGGAGCCTCAAGCCGCCACCGCGGCCGGCGCCTTCTCGGCCTCGTCGTCGAGCGCCTTGCGGCAGAGCGCGGTGGCGTCGCGGATCATGAAGTTGACGAGCGTCGGCGAGACGCCATTTTCGGCGGCGATGGTTTTCTGCGGCACGCCGTCGAGGCGATGAGCGAGGATGGCGCGGCGGGTGCGGGCGGGCGCCGTGTCCAGTGCCGCGAACACGGCCTTGAGCGCCTGGCAGGCCTCCATGCGCTGCTGCGGGCAGGCGCAGGGGCTTGCGGTCTCGTCGGCATCGGCCATCGGCGCGAGCAGCCGGCATTCCAGGCCGACCTGCCGCACGGTGTCGATGGCGAGGTTGCGGATCATGCGGCGGACGTAGCCCTTGGGGCTGTGCAACCCCGTCTCGGGACCGCCCTGCCAGATCCGCAGGGCGGCCTCCTGCACCACGTCCTCCGCGCGGGCGCGGCATTTGAGGATGCGATGCGCCACCTCCACGAGCCGCTTGCGGTCGGCGAGCAGGATGTCGAGCAGATCCTGTCGCGGGAAAGCGTCCTGCATGGTCCGTACTGGTCCGCCCGTGGGCGAGCGCCTCTGCGATCGGAACCCGGTATGCCTGAATACGCATCCGCCGGGACCGATATCCCGGGAGCAACACGCGCACAGCAGCTTGGTTGCCGAGCCCGGCCGATAACCGTGGTCTAGCAGCAGAGAAAATCGCGTTCAATACGGGCGGGCCATCAGAGCATGACAGACACTTCGCCGAAAACTCCGAGTTTATACTTATTCCAACTTCGATCTAGGCAGTTTGATACTTTGGTCGGCATCCGTTGGGCATGGTCGGGCGGTAGTAGACCTTGCCGCCCCGATGCTCAGCCCCGTGCGGCTCTATGTGCCGGTAATCGCCGGCCGTGTGGCGCTCGGGGCGCTTGTAGGGCGACTGAAGCTGCTGGGGCCGCCGCTATTCAATCGTTGGATGAACGACCCATGCGTGCCTGCGTTCTGGAGCGTCCAAGAAAGAACCCCGCCGCCGTTTCCGGTCGGCGGGATGTCTCGCCGGTGATCAGCGGCGGTTGCTGCTGTGCAGGAGCAGCGCGAGGCCGTAGCCGACGGCGCCGGCGATGAGCAGCGCCACCATCGGATTCTCTTCGACGCGCGACGTCACGGCGCGATGACCGTCGCGGACGTACTCGCCGCCGCGATCGTAGGCGTCGCGGGCGTAGTCGCTGCCGCGGTCATAGGCGTCCCGCGCATAGTCGCTGCCGCGCTCGTAAGCGTCGCCGACGTAGTCGCCGACATCCTCCGCCACGTCGCGGGCCTTGTCCTTGGCCTGTCCGTAGGCTTGCTGGGCCTTGCCCTCCGCCTCCCGGTAGCGGCCCTCAACTGACTCGCGCGACGTGCCGAGGGCATCGCCAACCGCGCCCTGGACCTTGCCGCCGAGGTCTTTGGCGCCGCCGATGACGCGATCCGTGTCCACCATATCCGTGCTCCTCGAAACCGTCCGTCTTCCGCCCGGCGCGAGGTACCGCGCGGCGGGTGGATCGATCACAGAACGCCTGAGGGCCGAATGTGTCCCGCGTTGCGCCGAATTTCTCGGACGGAGCGTGAACGGATAGGCTCAGCGTCCCCCGCCCCCTCCGAACCCGCCACCCCCTCCACCGAACCCGCCGCCACCCCCGCCGAAGCCGGGACCGCCGCCGAAACCCGGCATTCCGCCGGGGCCGCCCGGTCCCGACGGACCGATCCCGCCGCGACCTGCTCCCCCCGGCCCCATGCCACCGGGTCCGGGAGCGCCGCCGAACCCGCCGGACGGGCCGCCGCCCGGCATCGGCCGCGTGTCGATCCGATAGCCGCCGTCGCCGCCCGGTATCGCCCTGTCGGGACCGCCGCCTCGGCCCTGGCCACCGGGTCCGAACCCGCCGCCGCCGCGACCGCCGGGTCCGCCACCGGCTCCTCTGCCTCCAGGTTCCATGCCGTTCGGCCCGCCGCCGCCCGGACCCTGGCCTCCGGGACTGCCCGTTCCGCCGTGCCCCTCGACGCGCATCGAATCGACGGTGAGGCGCCCGTCGGCCCCGACGCCGGTGGTCAGCACGGCCCGCGATCCGCTTGCGACGGCGATGCCCGTCGTGTTCGCCAGCCACAGGCCCGAGCCGAGCCGCAGGGTCTCGCCCTGGCGCACGACGAAACCTTCGATCGAGGCGCGCCCGAGCCCGGCCGGGAACGGCCGGCTGACGTCGCGCGCCGAAGACACTGTCAGGGCCGTGCCGCCAGCCTGTCCCTCCACCGAAGCGCGGCGGCCGACGAGGGCCTTGGCCAGCCCGTCGAGCTTGAGGCCGCCGATCGCCGGCACGCCGTCGGCGCCCCTCGTTACGGGACCCGCGACGCGGGCCGGACCGTCGGGTCGCGCCTCGATCAGGCTCGCGACGATGCTACCGTCGCCTCGGCGCAGGCCGCTGACGGCGACACGGTCACCAACCGCGAAGGCGCCGGCGCCTTGGGCCGTCGCGGTCCGCACGCTCTGGCCGAGCACGGTCATGCGGCCTTTGGCGACGCTCTCGACCGGTCCGACCACCTCGCTCGTCACGTCGATGCGCCGTGTCGTGAGCGCGCCCTCCATGCCCTGCGCGACCACGCGCACGACATGGCCGATCTTGAGGTCCGAGACCCGGGCCGGCGCGCCGTCGATGTGAACCGCGACGGTGTTTGGATAAGTGATGCGCAGATCGTTGACCACGATGGAGCCGAAACGGCGGATCGTGCCGATCACGCCCGTCCCGCCGATGCCGTGGTCGCCGCCGGGCGTCTCGTCCTCGGGCGCGCGAGCGCCGGTGCCGCCGATGCCGCGGTCGCTCGGCTCGACCGGCTGGGCGTACGGCCGGCGCACGGAGGCGAGCAGCAGCGGCAGGCCACCGAGCAGGCCGAGAAAGCGGCGTCGCCGGGGAGAGAAAGCCTCGCTCAAGGCGCGTCTCCTCAAGCGTTCGCAGCGGTGGCCGGGGGCGTGCTCGCGGGTGAGGTCTCCTCGCGAAACACGTAGATGCCGAAATTCCAGCGATGCGCCCCGCCGGGATCGTCGATGCAGGCCTCGTGCGCCTCGGCGTTGGCCTGCCGCAAGGCATCCATCGCGATCTCGCGGGCTCGCGCCTCCAGACGTTCGGCGAGTGGCTGCGAGAGACCGTCATAATGCACGGCCCGCTCCAGGAAGCGCGGCGCCTCGCCCATGATGTTCTCGACGGCAGCCGCGACGTGGTCGTGCAGGTTGCGACCGAAATAGTAGAGCTGCGGTTCGCTGCCGCCGCGCGGAAGATACGCCCCTTCGAGCAGCACGACGCGGCCCTGGTCGTCGAGCACGACGAGACCGCGGTCGAGCCATTCGTCGAGCACGGCGCGCGGGCGGACGTCCCGCGTCACGCCGGCGACCAGCGCCTCGAAGGACGGTCCGTCCTCCTCGGCGACGCGCGGCAGCGGCAGCGGTCGTCCCTGGCCGTCCGTGAATTCCGGGGCGGCGACCCAGCGGGCGATGATCCGGCTGGTGCGCGAGACCACGCCCGGCACCTGGCTCACCGGCGCGCCCGCGCCACGCAGGCGCCGGACTTCCTTGCGGTGGATGCCCGTCAGCAGGCTCACGCGGCTGTCCGTCTGCTCCTTCCCGGCAAGAGCGAAGTCGTATTCGGCTACGTTGACGTAGAGCTCGCGCAGCAGGTTGGTGAGGGCCGGAAAGGTGATGCCGCGTGCCACGAAGAGGCGCACGAGCGGCCGCAGCAGGCGGGCCACCGGCGCGTGCAGGCTCGCGGCCTGAGGAGAGGCGGCGTCGGTCGTCTCGGGCCTGTCGTTCGTGTCGGACATGGGCGCGACCTTATCTCGCCTCATGTGGGATACAATCCCACGACGTGCGTTTCGGCACCCACAGCGCCGCGTTCCCGATTGACGTGGGAAAAATGCACACGTAATTTTCGGAGGTCATCACGTCACTGCGGACTTCGCATCATGGTCGAACTCAGAGCGATCCTTCTGCCCGACACCGAGCCGTTGCGCTTGCCGCACGCCCCCGGAGCTTTCGCAGGTGCCTCGCTTCGACCCCTCGCTCGCGGCTTGGTTTTCCTGGCCGCCCTGTCCTTGCCCGTCCTCGGGTGCGCAATCGCCGATCGGTTCCACGATGGTGCCCCCGGGCGACGCAAGTCGCCGCCGTCCCGCTCGACCCCCCTCGGACCGGGACGGCGGCGAAGTTCCCGAAGGTTCCGCGGGCGACAGCAGCCCCGGCACGTCAGGCAATGCTGATACCGGCCAAGTTCACGCAGAGCTTGAGCCTGCAATGAGCACGCTGATCTTTCGGCCCGCCCGTTCGGGTTCGCTCTTCGGCGTTAGCGACGACGCTCCCTGGAACGCGGTGAAGCCCCCCACCGACGACCACGATCCCTGCGGCGGCGAGCGGATCATCGACTTCGCCCTCTGCCTGATCGTCGCCGCTTCCGTCGTCGGACTGATGCTTCTGGCGCTCTGATACGCTTTCCGGATGACTCATCCGGAAAGCGTATCGGCAAGCCCGTGCGGCATTCGAGCGAAGCTGAAATCCGCATTGCGAAGCAACCGACCGGATTTCAAACGGTAACGCACCCATCCGGCCCAGGTCCCAGCGACCGGTCGAAGTCACGAGAAAAATCACCATGACCAGACGTCTGCTCGCCGCTGCCCTGTGCGCCGGTACCCTCGCGGCCGCCTCCGCCCAGGCCGCCGACCTGCCGCGCCGTGCCGCTGCCCCGCCACCCGTGCCGATCCCGCCCGCTTTCACCTGGACCGGATTCTACGTGGGTGTGAACGCCGGTTACGGTTTCCGGTCCGGCTCCTCGACCTTCACCGATGCCACCTACGGAACGGTCACGGGAGGCGGCAGCGGCGGCGGGATCGTCGGTGGTGCGCAGGCTGGATACAACTACCAGTTCACACAGGGCTCCGGCTTCGTCGTCGGCCTGGAGACGGACATCCAGGGCGCCGGTTTTTCAGGCGGCGGCACGGCCCTGATCGGGACGACACCCTATTACAACGTCTCGCCCTCACTCGATTACTTCGGCACCGTGCGCGGTCGTGCCGGCTACGCCTTCGATCGCTGGCTGGTCTACGGGACCGGCGGCCTCGCCTATGGCGGGGGCCGCACGTCATCGAATGCGTCCGCCTATCCCTACACGCTGCCGGACACGTCGCGCATCGGCTACGCGGTCGGCGGCGGCGTCGAATACGCGCTGACCGATCACGTCTCGGTCAAGCTGGAAGGCCTCTACGTCAACCTCGGCAAGGGCACCGCGGGCACCACCTACTACGACACCGCGACGCCGGCCTATTACGGCACCGGACGCTCCGATTCCGGTTTCGGCATCGCCCGCGCCGGGCTCAACTACCGCTTCTGAAAGCGATCCCCGCGCAGGACAGGAATCCCGTCGCGGGGAACCGGGGCGGGAGCGTTCCCGTTCTGATCGTTCGAGACCGGACGACCTCTGCCTGTCTGCCGACGTCTAAGACGATCGCAGGCGGCGCAGTGTCCCTTTCGATCGAGGAGAACGACGTGGCCTATACTCCCTTCCGCAGCGCGACCCGGCGCTTCGCTCTGGCGCTCGCCGTCGCGTCGGCATTCGCCGGCACGGCGGCCCTCCCGGCGCTTGGTCAGGGCCTGCCCCGGATCGAGATCCCGAACATCGACACGCCGGACGTCGGCGACCCGTCCGACGATCAGCCGGACACCAAAGGCGATCTCGTCTTCCACGGCAATTACTGCGGCCCCGGCAGCCGCGGCGTCGGCCGTCCGCCCGTCGATGCCCTCGACGAAGCCTGCATGCACCACGACGCCTGCTCGCCCGCCGTCGGCACGGGCTTGCCCTCTTGCGGCTGCAATGCCCGCCTCGCCCAGGAAGCCGCCCGCGTCGCCCGCAGTCCACGCATCGACGTCGAGCAGCGTGCCGCTGCGGAATTCGTCGCCGAAGGTGCCAAGGTCCTGGCCTGTCGCTGATTTTCGATCGGCGCGCGGCCGGCTTTGCTCGGCCGGCGCCAGTCGGTTGAAGCCGGGCGTCCCGGCTTCAATTCACGGCCGAAAGCCCTCGAACACCATCTGGTCAGCATGTGCCGCGGCAATCTTCCGCTGGTCGTCCGTCCGCACCGTCCACGTCATCACGGGCATGCGCCCGAGCTGCCGGCAGAGATACGGCACGCCGCCGGGCAGATCGTCCACGCGCCAGGACACGAAGTCCGGCCGGCTCTGGTGCAGGTGAAGCAGGTTCGCGAGGCCGAAGCGCTGGGTGCGCGTCAGCCGGGCGTAGGATGGATCCTCCTGGCTTCGCTCGGCGACGATGCCGCGCGGCACGCCCTTCGCCAGTTCGGCCAAAGAGCCGACGATACGCGGATCGAACGACTTCAACGCGACGGGTCCCGCATAGCCGGCGATCACCTCGGCCACGCGACGGGCGAGGCGTGGGTCCTCGTCGAATTGCGTCTTCACCTCGATGATCAGCGGCGTTCGGCAGGCGATGACCTCCAGAAACGCCGGCAACGTCGGGATGTGCTGCTGCGTGCCCGCGACCGCGAGCGCCGACAGGTCGGCGGCGTTCCGCGAGGCCGTCGGCTCGCTCGACGTCGTCAACCGGCCCAAAGCCTCGTCGTGGAACACCATGGCCTCGCCGTCGACGCTCGGTTGCACGTCGCACTCGATGGCGTAGCCGGCGGCGATCGCGGCCTCCGCCGCCGCGATCGTGTTTTCCGGAATGCCGGCGGCCCGATCGTGCAGCCCGCGATGGGCGATCGGCTGGGCCGTCAGCCAGCCGGGCGCGGACATTCTCAGCGGACCTCGAACATCGCTTCGACCTCGACGGCCGCGTCGAGCGGCAGCTCGGCGACGCCGACTGTGGACCTGGCGTGGCGGCCGCGGTCGCCCAGAACCTCGACCATCAGGTCCGAGGCGCCGTTCATGACGGGGGCGAGGCCGGCAAAGCTCGGCACGGCGTTGATGAAGCCGCCGAGCCGCACGCATTGCACGACGCCGTGGTCGAGATCGCCCACCGCCGCTTCGACCTGCGCCAGCACGTTGAGTGCGCAGAGCCGCGCCGCTGCGATGCCCGCTTCGTTCGAGATCTCCGCGCCGAGCTTGCCCTTGTGCGCGTCGGCGAGCTTGCCGTCCGCGCCGAAGCAGATCTGGCCGGAGATCACCACGAGGTTGCCGACGCGCACGAACGGCACGTAGTTCGCCACCGGCGCCGCCGCCTTCGGCAGGGTGATGCCGAGCTTTTCCAGGCGTTCCTTGACCGAACTCATGCGTGCGTCTCCGATTGGACTGTCGTGTTGCCCGCGCTCTGAGCACAGGCCGAGGCCGGCGCGCAAGGCGGAGCCGTGTTCTGAATCCCCTTGGCAACGCTGTCACAATTGACACGTGGAGCGCATGTCATAGTAATCGCCCGCGTGCCGCCCGTCCCCGAGGCGGCACTTTCTTTTGGAACGGTCGCCTGTGCGGCCTCGTCACGGAGAGCCCCTTGGCATCCGCTTCCACCTCCGCCCTCGTGCCGACCTACGCCCGCGCGCCGATCGCCTTCGAGCGCGGCGAGGGCGCGTGGCTCGTGGCCGACAACGGTGAGCGATACCTGGATTTCGGCGCCGGCATCGCCGTGAATGCGCTCGGCCATGCACATCCGCATCTCGTGGAAGCCCTTACCACCCAGGCCCAGAAGATCTGGCACACCTCGAATCTGTTTCAGATCCCCGAGGGCGAGCGGCTCGGCCGGCGGCTGGTCGATTCCACCTTCGCCGACGTCGCCTTCTTCGCCAATTCCGGCGCGGAGGCGAACGAGGCCGCCATCAAGATGGCGCGCAAGTACCATGCGGTCGGCGGCCATCCCGAACGCTATCGGATCGTCACCTTCGAGGGCGCCTTCCACGGCCGCACCCTCGCGACGATCGCCGCCGGCGGGCAGGCCAAGTACATCGAGGGCTTCGGACCGAAGGTCGACGGGTTCGATCAGGTCCCGGCCGGTGACTTCGACGCGCTCGCGGCCGTGATCGGGCCAGAGACGGCCGCGCTGATGATCGAGCCCATCCAGGGCGAGGGCGGCGTCCGCTCCATCGACAACGACGTCCTGCGCCGCCTGCGCGCGATCTGCGACGAGCACGGCCTGCTCCTGATCTTCGACGAGATCCAGACGGGCGTCGGCCGCACCGGGAAATTCTTCGCGCACGAATGGACCGGCGTCGCGCCCGACATCATGACGGTGGCCAAGGGCATCGGCGGCGGCTTCCCGCTCGGCGTCTGTCTCGCAACCGCGGAGGCCGCGCGCGGGCTCACCGCCGGCACGCACGGCACCACCTTCGGCGGCAATCCGCTGGCGATGGCGGTCGGGAACGCCGTGATCGACGTGATCCTCGCCGACGGATTTCTGGAGCAGGTCCAGCAGACCGGGCTGCTCCTGAAGCAGCGGCTCGCGGCGCTCGTCGATCGTCACCCCCGCGTCTTCATCGAGATCCGAGGGCAGGGGTTGATGCTCGGCCTCAAGCTCAATGTACTCAATACCGATTTCGCCGCCGCCGCCCGCGCGCAGAAACTGCTCGTGATCCCGGCTGGCGACAATGTGGTGCGACTCCTGCCTCCGCTGATCATCACGGAGGACGACGTGGCTCAGGCCATCGAGCGCCTGGATGCCGCAGCGAGCACCCTCGAAGCGCAGGTCCGCGGAGCGGCCTGACCGACGCCTGAGAATACGAACGACAAGCGAAGCACGAGACCATGGCCGCGATTGCAAACGGTGCGGGACGGGACGTCCGCCACTTCCTCGACCTCAAGGATTTTTCTGGAGCCGACCTGCGCCGCATCATCGATGCGAGCGCCGCCATCAAGAGTGTCCGCCGCAAGGGGCGGCGCGCGGATGAGCGGCCCCTCGAAGGGCGCATGCTGGCGATGGTCTTCGACCGGCCCTCGACCCGCACGCGCGTCTCGTTCGACGTCGCCATGCGCGAGCTCGGCGGCGAGACCCTGATGCTGACGGGCAAGGAGATGCAGCTCGGCCGCGGCGAGACCGTCGCCGACACCGCCCGCGTGCTTTCGCGCTACGTCGACGCGATCATGATCCGCATCCTCGATCACGGTCTGATGGTGGAGCTCGCACAGAACGCCGAGGTGCCCGTCATCAACGCGCTCACCAAGGTCTCGCATCCCTGCCAGATCATGGCCGACGTGCTGACCTTCGAGGAGCATCGCGGCCCGATTCGGGGCCGCACCGTGGCTTGGTCGGGCGACGCCAACAACGTGCTGGCGAGCTGGGTCCACGCGGCCGCACGCTTCGACTTCACCCTGAACGTCGCCGCGCCGCCGGAACTCGCGATGCCGTCGGCGCTCGCAGACTGGGCGAAGCGCGAGGGCGCCCGCGTCAACGCCACCACGGACGCCTATGCTGCTGTCGAGGGCGCCGACGCCGTCGTGACCGACTGCTGGGTCTCGATGGGCGACGACGACGAGCATTACCGCCACAACCTGCTCTCGCCCTACCGGGTCGACGCGGGGCTGATGAACGCCGCCAAAAAGGACGCGCTCTTCATGCACTGCCTGCCGGCGCATCGCGGCGAGGAGGTCACGGCCGAGGTGATCGACGGCCCGCAGTCGGTGGTGTTCGACGAGGCCGAGAACCGCCTGCACGCGCAGAAGGGCATTCTCGCCTGGTGCCTGGAGGCGCCGGGGCTCGCCTGAGCCACCGGTTCCGGCGAGAACGGTCCTCCACGGCCGAGTGCGGCCTGCCACTTGAGACGGCCACGCCGAAGTCCCATGTCGGGCCTCTCGTCCTTGGAGTGGAAAGACCCGTGACCGAGCGCTGCCCTTTGCGCCGCATCGCCACCGCGGCCGGCCTCGGCCTCGTGGCCGGTCTGCTCACCGGCTGCGCCGGCGACATGCAGCCCAGCACGGGGCTGCCCAGCCTGTATCTCCCGTTGACCACATCGAGCGCCGCGGTCGACACGACGGCAGCGCGCGACATGATCTCGGCCTATCGCAAGGGTCGTGGCGAGGCTCCGCTCACCGTCGATGCGGATCTGCAGAGGCTCGCCGAGACAGAGGCTGCCGCCATGGCCGTCGCCGACAAGCCGAGCCAGAGCCGCACCGTCAGCGCCGCGATCGGTCGGCTCGGCTACGCATCCCCCGGCGCCAACCTCTCGGCCGGCTATCATACGCTCGCCGAAGCCTTTTCGGGCTGGCGCGACAGCCCTCCGCACAACGCCGTGATGCTGAGCGCGGACGCCACCCGCATGGGCATCGCCACCGCCTACGCGCCGGGCTCGAAGTACAAGGTGTACTGGGCGCTTCTCGTCGCGAAGTAGGCGGGCGGCTTCCTACGGCAGGCCCTTGCCGGCCGGCGTCGGCGGCGCTTCCGACAGCAGCGTCACCGTCACGCGGCGGTTGGCGGCGAGGTATGGGTTGTCCGGAAACATCGGTTCGGTGTCGGCCTTGCCGGTGACGGAGGCGAAGCGGTCGTCGGGCACGCCCGATTGCGCGAGGATGTCGCGCACGCTGATGGCGCGGCCGGCGGACAGCTCCCACGGCGGGGCAGGGGGCCTGCGGCCGGGCTTCTCGCTGGCGGTGTAGCCGGTGACGGTGATGCGGTTCGGCATCTTGGCGAGCGTCGGCGCGAGTTTTTCGAGGATGCGCCGGGTCAGCTCGTTCGGGCGGTTCGAGCCCTCAGGGAACATCGAGCGCCCGTCCTGGTCCACGATCGAGACGTCGAGGCCGCGCTTCGTCGGCGAGACGACGATGTTCTTCGAGAGTTCGGCGATCTCCGACATGTCCTGCATCGCCTGCCGCAGCGAGGCGGCGGCGAGCCCGAAGCCCTCCGGATAGCCGTGGTCGGGAATGCCCTCGTCGAGGTCGAGATCGACCGTCGGCGGTGCGGTGTGGTCGGAGGCCTGCTCCGGTGGGATGTCGCGCTTGTTCTTCACCTTGTCGGCTGTGGGCAGGCCGTCGACCTCGATGATGCCGGCGAAGCGCGAATCCTTGTTCACGCCGAAGGCGTCGCGCATCGAGCCCGCGACGAGCTGCATCTTCTTCTGGTCCTGGGTCGAATAGGCGGCGATCATCACGAAGAAGCTCATCAGGAGCGCCATGAGATCGGCGAAGGTCACGAACCAGCCGTGACCGCCATGCGCGCCGCCGCGCTTCTTCCTGGCCACCGATCTCTCCTCTACGTTCACCTCCGATCCGACTTGTCGGATCGGAGGTGGTCCGCCGCATGAGCGGCGACGCGCGGTCGCGCTTGCGCCACGCTAATAGCGCGGCGGGTCGGCGGGCTCAGGCCGCAGCCTCGGACATGTCCTCGCGGGAATTGTGCGGCAGGTACGCGATGAGCATCTCGCGCACGAGCGTGGCGCTCTTCTGATCGCGGATCAGCAGGATGCCGTCGATGATGAGCGAGCGTGAGACGTCCTCTTCCTCCAGTTTGAGGTGGAGCTTGTCGGCGATCGGCAGCGCGATCATGTTCGCGATCAGCGCGCCGTAGAGGGTGGCGAGCAGCGCGGTCGCCATGGCGGGCCCGAGCTTCGAGGGGTCGGACATGTGTGCGAACATCGTCACCATGCCGAGGATGGTGCCGATCATGCCCCAGGCCGGCGCGCAGTCGCCGAAAGCGCGATAGATCTTCGAGCCCTCGTCGAGATGCATCAGGAAGTTGTCGCGGTCGCGCTCCATCGTGTCGCGGATGAATTCGCGGTCGTAGCCGTCGGCGATATAGCGGGCGCCCTGGGCCAGGAACGGGTCGGAGATCTCCATCGATTCCAGCGCGATCGGGCCGGACCTGCGCACGACCTCGGCAATCTTGGTGATCTCTTCGATGAGCTCGCGCGGCTTCACGGGGCGCATGGTGAACGCGAAGCGCAGGCCCATCGGCAATCCGTGCAGGATCGTCGTGAACGGGAACCGCATCATCGTCGCCATGGTGGCGCCGCCGAAGATCACGATGAAGGCGTGCTTGTCGTAATAGGCGCCGAAATCGCCGCCATCGATCATGATCAGCGTGAAGACGACGCCGAAACCGCCTAGTAGACCGACACCGGTCGCGAGATCCATCACGCGACGCTCGACCCTTGGCCCTGCGCAAATGGCGGAGGAGTGCCATAGGTCTAAAAAATCACACTGAACGAACCGTAAAAGCTCATGCGGCAATCATTCCGCGGGTCATGCAGCGTTCAGCCACGAATTGCGATAAGCCCTTCGTCACGATGCGATAAGGGCCGTCAGAGCCCGGTTCGCACTCGGACGAGGAAACGGCAACCGCGGCTTTCGCCCGGTTTGTTTTTCCGGGGCGGGTTGGGAGCTGTGTCCACCATGTCGATGATTCGGCTCTATGCGCGGGTCATGGGTCTTCTCGGCGCCGACAAGCGCCTTGCGATCGGGCTCGTCTGCGCGAACGTCCTGCTCGCGGTGGCGGCCTTCGCCGAACCGTTGATCATGGGCCGCATCATCGACGGTCTGACCCATCTGACGCGGGGCTCCAACGCCTTCACGACCATGGTGCCGTGGATCGTGGCCTGGGTCGCTTTTGGCATCTTCACCATCGGCGCCGGCGTCACCATCGCCCTGCATTCCGACCGCCTCGCCCATCGCAACCGGCTCTCGACCATGGCCGGCTATTTCGAGCACGTCCTCGACCTGCCGCTCGCCTTCCATTCCGCCAACCATTCCGGCCGCGTGCTCAAGGCGATGCTGGAGGGCACCAATGGCATGTCATGGCTGTGGCTCGGCTTCTTCCGCGATCACTTCGTCGCCCTGGTCTCGCTCGGCGTGCTGCTGCCGATGACGCTGCTCATCAACTGGCAGCTCGGCTCCATCCTCGTCGTGCTCGTGCTCGTCTTCACGGTGCTGACGTCGTTCGTGATGCGCCGTACCGAGCAGCTCCAGGGCAAGGTCGAGGAGTTTCATTCGGGCCTCGCCGCCCACGCCTCGGATGCCATCGGCAACGTCGCCGTGATCCAGTCCTTCACCCGCGCCAAGGCGGAGAAGGAGGCAATGCACGGCATCATCTCGAACCTTCTGAAGGCGCAGATCCCGGTGCTGTCGTGGTGGGCGCTCGCTGCCGTCGCCACCAAGGCCTCGGCGACGCTGACCATGACCGCGATCTTCATCACCGGCATCTTCCTGCACCAGAACGGCGCCGCCACCGTCGGCGAGGTCGTCGCCTTCATGAGCCTCGCCACCATGCTGGTTTCACGCCTCGATCACGTCGTGACCTTCGTCAACGGCCTGTTCCAGCAGGCTCCGAAAATCCGCGAGTTCTTCGAGATCATCGACACCGTGCCGACGGTGCGCGACCGGCCGCATGCCGTACAGGTCGCCCGCTTCGAGGGCGAGGTCAGCTTCGACGACGTCGAGTTCTCGTACGACGGTCGCCGCAAGGCGCTTGCCGGCGTCTCCTTCACGGCCGCCCCGGGGCAGACCATCGCGCTCGTCGGCACCACGGGTTCAGGGAAGTCGACGACGCTCGGCCTGCTGCACCGTAGCTTCGACCCGAGCGCTGGCGCGATCCGCATCGACGACACCGACATCCGCGACATCGGCCTGACCAGCCTGCGCCACAACATCGGCGTGGTCTTCCAGGAGCCGATGCTGTTCGCCCGCTCCATCCGCGAGAACCTCCAGGTCGGCCGCCCGAACGCCACCGACGCCGAGATGCTCGACGCCCTCGACCGTGCCCAAGCCAGCGAGTTCATGGCCCGGCAGATGGACGGCCTCGACACGGTTATCGGCGAGCGCGGCCGCTCGCTTTCCGGCGGCGAGCGCCAGCGCCTGTCGATCGCCCGCGCGCTCCTCAAGAACCCGCCGGTGCTGATCCTCGACGAGGCCACCAGCGCGCTGGACGCCTCCACCGAGCGCAAGCTTCAGGGTGCCCTGGAGGAGGTTATGAAAGGCCGCACCACTTTCGTGATCGCTCACCGCCTCGCGACGATCCGCAACGCCGACCGAATCATGGTCTTTCACGAAGGCCGGATCGTCGAGAGCGGCACGTTCGACGAGCTGGTCGCCCAGGGTGGCCGTTTCACGGAGCTCGCCCGCGCCCAGTTCATGGCGGCTGAGGCGGATGCGATGGCCGAAGAGCCGGTGGCCATCGCCGCCTGACTGCTGCGAAACGTGCGGACTGAGACCGGAGTCGAAGCGGCTGGACGCTTCAGTGGTTCAGTCCCGATACACCTGACCCCGCATGAGCGCACGCCGACAACCTCGACATTGCCGACGCAAAAAAAGGCCTGCCATCCGGAAGGAAAGCAGGCCGATCAGGCGGAGGGATGTCACATAGAGCGTAGGGTCAAAGCGCCGCAGCAGGTTGGGGTTCCGTCGAAGACCCGCGAGAGCGAGTGAATTCTCCGGAAATTCGTGCTGCCACCAGATAAATTCGAGCCCACGGCGGCTGTCTGATAGGCAAAATCCCATCTCCGGTTGCAAAACCGAAGATGGGCCAAAAACGAGCTCTGTATTCTGGCGGCGTTACTTGCCGGAAGCACCCTTCTGCTTTTCCTTGTCAGCCGAGGCGGCGTTCTCCTGCATGTTCTTGTCGGCCGATCCGCCGCCCTTGCTCGACGGCTCCGGCGTGGTGCCAGCAGCGGAGCCGGAGGTCTTTCCGTCCGAACTCTTGCTCTCCTCAGCAAACGCGGCGGGAGCCGCCAAAAGGCCGAGCGCGAGTACTGCGCCGAGACCGGCGCGCGACATCATCTTGGTCATTGAGCGTTTCCCTGAATTTCAGCGATCTGAGCGGTGCGCAGCGAGACGCACACAATTGCCGCCGTTTGATCAACCGCGAACATCCGCATAAAGTTCACGGCATTCCTGCTCGATGATCCTGGCGTGCTCAAATGTACGTTTATGTACGATTGGAGGCGTGCGTAATCGTATCGGGACAACGATTAGTTTAGCCGCATGCAATCGTAAAATCAGTGTCCGGCCCGCCTCCGCAACACCAGCGCGCCGATCCGCGCCAGTGCCCCCGAGAGCGTGCGGACGATCCGGGCGGTCGGGCCTCCGGTCGCGCGCAGGGCGAGGACCGAGTGCATCAGCGTGTCCGGTAACCCCACTTCCGGCTCCAGCCGCTCCCCGAACACGGCGATCTCGCCGACGTCGAATTCGGTCCCCGGCAGAACATCGATCCGGACGAAGCGCGTCGGCAGGGGACAGCCCGTCCGGTACGTGAAGAGCGTCGCGTCCGGGCCATCCGGCCGGGCCTCGACGACGTCCGATCCCGACACCGTAACCCAATCGACCGCGTCGCCCGAGACGTCGATCGAGAACGATCCGGGCTCGGTGGTGCCGGACCGGTCGCGCACCGTGATGGCATTGACCGATCGAACGGCCTCCCATCCGATCTGCCAGCGGACGATCCGGCCGTCGGCGCGCCGCGCCTTGACCGTGCCCTGTCCCGCCATGTCCTCGCCGAACGCGGCCGGACCCGAGCGCGTCGGCCAAAGCGGCCTCGGAACGCGCGCCGCGGCCTGCGGCGAGATCCGGCCCGCGCGGAACGCATCGGCGATCCGGGCGAGTTCGCCGGCCATCCAGGCCGGATCGGCGATGACCATGGCCACCGCGAACCCCGCCACAGTGCCCGGCTCCTCCCGCAGCCCGTCGATGACGTGCAGGAACAGGCTCCGGTTGCCGCAGACCCGGTCGATCAGGGCCTGGTTGCTCGACGCCGCGAGGTTGTTCGAGAGGGTGCAGAGCTGCTGGCCGCCGCGGAACGCCGTCGTGTGGAAGGCGGAACTGGCAAAACCCATGGCGATGCGCGCACGCGACCAGAGCCGGAGCTGTTCGGCGAAGCCGAGGCGTTCGGGATGTACCGTGGCGACGCCGTGGCGCGCGAGCGCCTCGGTCAGCTCGATCTCGTTGACGATGGTACGGTTGCCGGAGGCGATCAGCGCCTTCGACAGCCAGACATCGGCCTGCGGCGGAGTCTCGGCGGCAGCCCCGCCGAGAACATGGTCGCCGATCCTCCGCATCATCGCGTGATAGGCCGGCGAGGCGGAAAAGTTCTCGACGAAGGACGGTTCGGCGATGGTCAGCGACGGAAACCGGAACGGTCCCTCGACCCGCACGAGCTGCTCGCGCCGCACGCCGAGTGCCTCCAGACAGAGCCGGATGTAGTCGATCCGAAACAGCGCCTCCGGATCGTCGGTCCCGACATAGGCGATGCGGGTGGCACCGTCCGCGTGCTGTGCCAGCGCCCAGAGCCGCGCTAGAGTGCCCACCAGAAAATGCCCGAAATGGACCTGGAACAGCCCGAGCCAGAACACGTCGCCGCCCGGCATGCAGGATGACGCGGCCGGCGGCTCGATCGCGAGCGGGCCGCCGACGCTGGCGTGGTCCGGGAAGGCGCGGAAGAACCCGCTGTCCTCGATCATCCGACCGGAGCGGTCGTAGATCGACCAATGGTGCAGAAACACGTCCCGGTGGCGCACGACGCGCAGCGCGTCCTCGACCACGTTGCACTGGCCCCACAGGATCGGGCACTTCGCGAGCATCATGGCTAGTCGGCCCGCGCGCCGGCTGCCTCGATCTGCCGCGCCTTCATTCGCGCCTGGAGGCGCTGGCGGCGGGCGGCGATGACCGTGCCGTTGATCTCGCCGCCGAACAGGAACATCGCCGCGAGCCAGTAGAGGAACACCAGGAACACCATCGCCGTGGCGAGGCCGCCATAGGTCGAGACGTAGGCGTTCGAGAAGCGGTCAAGATAGAAGCCGAAGCCGAGCCCGGCGAGGAACCAAAGCACCAGCGTCACCGCGATGCCCGGCAGCACCGCGAGCAGCGGACGCCGCCCGGCCGCGACGAACTTGTGCGCGATGACGAGCACGACGGCGATCAGCAGAGCCGTGATGCCAATCCGCCCGATCGTGACGGTGAGCCCAAGGGATTCGAGTCCCGGCGCCACGAACACCGCCTGCCGCCAGAGCAGCGGCCCGAGCACCACCAGCAGCGCGAAGGCGAGCATCGCGAAGGCGCCGCAGATCACGTAGCCGATCGATTCGAGCCGGGTCAGCCACCACGATCGCATCTCGCGCCGGCCGTAGGCGCGATTGAGGCCGACGCGTAGCGATTCGACCCCTGACGAGGAGAAGTAGAGGGCCAGCACGGCGCCGAGGGTCAGCACGCCGCCGCGCTGCTCGGTGAGCACGCGGTGGACCTCTCCGGCGATGGGATTGGCGACCTCGCGCGGCAGGGCATCGAAGAGCAGCGTGCCGGCATCGTCCGCCAGCGATTTCGAGCCGAGCAGGCCGGCGAGCGCCGCGAGCAGGATCAGAAACGGAAACAGCGAGGTCAGCAGCGAAAGCGCGATGTGGCTGGCGATGGCCCAGCCGTCATGGGCGACGAAGCGCTGGGCGGCGACGCCAGCGACGTCGAGGCTCTTGCGGAAGCGGTTCACGTTGGGGGCGGCTTCGTGCTGTCCAGGTGCCCGTGGGTGGGCTTTGTGCCGACTTACGCGGAATGAGCACCGGCCCGTCAACGTGGCAGCGAGGGGCATTACGTTTGCCGGCCTGCGGTGGCGTCCCGGTCACAGCCCGCGCATGCCAGACCGCCGGGCCTCGCGGTTGCATCGCCCTTTCCGGCATGGTGGAGGCCTCGGATCATGCCGAGGACCTCCGCCGGGCTATACGCCGCCCTGATCCCAAGCTTGTTCGTGGTGATCTGGGCGACCGGGTTCGTCACCGCCCGGCTCGTTGCGCCGCATGCCGAGCCGCTGGCCTTCGTCGCCTTGCGCGTCGTGGCGACCGCCCTTGTGCTCGCCGCGATCGCTCGGGTCCGGCATGTACGCTGGCCCTCGGGGCGCGCGTGGTGCGATGCCTCGATCGGCGGCGTGCTGATGCAGGGCGTCTACATCGCCGGGGTATTCTGGGCCGTGCATCGCGGCCTGCCGGCCGGCATCGCCGCGCTCGTCGGCAGCCTGCAGCCGCTGCTGACCGCCGCCATCGCCGGACCGATGCTCGGCGAGCATGTCGGCGGCCGGCGCTGGGCCGGCATCGGCGCAGGCTTTTTCGGCGCGGCCCTGGTGCTGGCGCCGAAGCTCGGCGCGGTCGACGCCTCGGGCATTCCGCCCGTGGCGCTCGGCGTCTGTCTCGGCGCGATGGCCGCGATGACCCTCGGAACGCTGTGGCAGAAGCGCACGGGCGGCGGTGTCGACCTGCTCGCCAATGCCACGATCCAGTTCACCGGCGCCTCGCTGCTGATGGTGCCGCTGGCAGCCCTGTTCGGCGAATGGCGCTTCGATCCCGGCTGGCCGCTCGGCTTGGGCTTCGCGTGGTCCGTGTTCGGCAACTCGGTCGCCGGCATCCTGCTGCTGATGGTGCTGATCCGGCGCGGGGCGGTTGCGGGCGTCGCCTCGCTCTTCTTCCTGGTGCCGCCGGTCTCCGCCGTAATGGCCTACCTCCTCTTCGGTGAGGCGCTGAGCCCGGTGCAGATCGCGGGCATGGCGGTGGCGGCCGGTGGTGTTGCGTTGGCCAGCCGAGGCTGACTGCATTTTGCATTCAGCTGGGATCGCGGCGCAGCCGGGCAACAAACCTCTACTGCGGCACCGATCCACCCTATAATGACCCTCAAGGATTTCATTTCACGAGAGAGTTGAGACATGGCCGCCTCCCCCGCCGTTCGCCCCGACAACGACACCCAGGACCTCGTCGGCCTGACCCGCGATGCGGCGGACTCCGCGAAGAAGCTCGTCGCCGAGGCGACCGCGCGCGTCCGCAAGCTGATCCTGACGCCTGAGGGTAAGGTCGACGCGGCCAAGCTCGAGGCCGAGCAGCATGCCGCCCACGGCCTTGCCTGGCTTGCGACCTACGGCGAAGCGGTGCGCGAGCTCTCCGGCTACGCCGAGCGCCTGAAGTCCGAGGGCCGGCTCGGCGAGACCGAGATCCTCCTCGTGAAGATCGGCGCCGGCGAATATCTCGACCAGATGTTCGGCGGCATTCCGATGAGCCAGGGCGAGATGGTGCGCCCGACCTCGTCCCTCGGCTTCCAGCAGAGCGAACTCGCGCAGTACCGCACAGAGGCGGTCGAGGCTGTGATCGCCGACGGCAACACGGCGGCCAACCGGAAGGCGCTCGTCGCCAAGATCCGCGAAGGCTCGGGCTCTGCCACGATCGGCGATTCCGGTCTCGACGAGGACATGGAGGCTATCCGCTCCGAGATGCGCCGCTTCGGCAAGGCCGAGGTGGTCGACCAGGCGCACGAGTGGCACCTGAAGAACGACTACATCCCGATGGAGATCGTGGAGAAGATGGCCGAGCTCGGCGTCTTCGGACTGACGATCCCCGAGGAATACGGCGGCATGGGCCTTCCGAAGATCTCGATGTGCGTCGTCTCCGAGGAACTGTCGCGCGCCTATATTGGCGTCGGCTCGCTCGGCACCCGCACCGAGATCGCGGCCGAGCTGATCCTCGGCGGCGGCACCGAGGAGCAGAAGCAGCGCTTCCTGCCGAAGCTCGCCTCCGGCGAGATCCTGCCCACCGCCGTCTTCACCGAGCCGAACACGGGGTCCGACCTCGCCTCGCTCCGCACCCGCGGCACGAAGGAGGGCGATGTCTGGAAGATCAACGGCAACAAGACCTGGATCACGCACCCCGTGCGTGCCGACATCATGACGGTGCTGGTGCGCACCAAGCCCGAGGAGAAGGGCCATCGCGGCCTCTCCATGCTCATCGCCGAGAAGCCGCGCGGCACCGACGAGGAGCCCTTCCCGGTGGAGGGTCTGTCCGGCGGCGAGATCCACGTACTCGGCTATCGCGGCATGAAGGAATACGAGCTGTCCTTCGAGGACTTCTCGGTTCCCGGCAACAACCTGCTCGGCGACGTCGAGGGCAAGGGCTTTGCCCAGCTCATGCAGACCTTCGAATCCGCCCGCATCCAGACCGCGGCCCGTGCCATCGGCGTCGCCCAGTCGGCGCTTGATGTCGGCCTGCGCTACGCCGAGGAGCGGGTGCAGTTCGGCAAGCCGCTGGTCGAGTTTCCCCGCGTCGCCGACAAGCTCGCGATGATGGCGGTGGAGATCAACATCGCCCGCCAGCTCACCTACTTCTCCGCCCGGGAGAAGGACGAGGGCAAGCGCTGCGATCTCGAAGCCGGTATGGCTAAGCTCCTCGGTGCCCGCGTCGCCTGGGCGGCCGCCGACAACGCCCTGCAGATCCACGGCGGCAACGGCTTCGCGCTCGAGTATCAGGTGAGCCGCCTGCTCTGCGACGCCCGCATCCTCTCGATCTTCGAAGGCGCCGCCGAGATTCAGGCGCAGGTGATCGCGCGGCGGTTGTTGGAGCAGTAAGCGGCCCGAGAGACGCGACGTCGAACGAAAAGCGCCGGGGTATCCACCCCGGCGTTTTTCGTCTGGTACCAAGGTCTGGGCTACTTCGTGATCTTCACCGAGACCGGGTCGCTCGAAGGAAACGTTTCCTCGAGGGCCTCGTCGAGGCGGTCTTCCATCTTGCCTTGCGTGTTGGCGGCATTGGACTTGTCGCCCGTCGGTGTGTCGCTCGGACGCTTGCCGTGCTCGTCGGCCTTATTGTTGCCGGCCGGATCCTTGGCTGTCGTCTCGGACATGTCGGTCGCTCGCTACTCTGAGGCCGCACCTGAATCGCGGTGCGCGTGCCCCCTCAACGCAGCGCGTGGGGCGGTGTTTCCGTGCCGATCGGCGGTGGACGGCGGACGGGTGCCGCGGCGTTGCCCCGGCGCTGGCCCACGGCCTCGCGGGCCACGCGCTCGTAGACCTGCTCCAGCCGGTCGAGATGGGCATCGACACTGAGCGGGCCGGACCAGTAGCGCTCGTGCGCCTGCCGGCTCAGCCGGTCGGCCAGCGCGTCGTCCTTCAGCCGAGACAGATGCGCCGCGAGCGCAGCCGGATCGCCCGAGCGGAACCAGAAGCCGTTCTCGCCGTCCTCGATCGCCTCGCGGCCGGCACAGGCATCGCTCACGATCACCGGGCAGCCGACGGCCAGCGCCTCGTAGACGGTGAGCGGCTGGCCCTCGTACCAGATGCTCGGGAACACCAGCGCGCGGGCCTCCCGCATCAGTGCTTGCACCGCCTCCGGCTGCTTCCAGCCGAGCATGAGGCTCTCGGGGTAGCGCGCCTTGAGATCGGCGGCGCTCGGCCCGTCGCCGACGAAGACCGGCCGCACTCCGGCCCGGCGCGCCGCTTCCGCGAAGATCGGCGCGCCCTTCTCGGTAGAGATGCGGCCGACGAACAGGAAGTCGCCGGGCGGCCCGGAGCGGGGCGGGGCCTGGGCCACCGAGATCGGGTTGTCGACGCGGTGAAACACCGTCGTTCCGGGTAGCAGAGGCGCGATCACGCGCTCCTGCAAGGCGCTGATCGTGATCACGTGGCGAAACAAGTCGGGCAGGCGGGCCACATGGTCGAGCCCGGCATGGCGCACGACCCGCAGCAGCTTGCGTGGGTAAGAACGCGCGTCGCAATTCGTGCCGAGGCAGGAGAGCGACATCGGCGTGCGGTGGCAGATCGTTTCCGCCGGGTAGTCGTAGAAGCCGCCATTGGGACAGACCAGAAAGAACTCGTGCATCGTGTAGAGGCACGGTAGGCCCGATGCCCGGATCGGCAGGCCGATCGAAGGCGACAGCGACTTGGCGAAGGCGTGGACATGCACCAGCGTGTCGGCCGAATCATAGTGCCGCAGCTCCTTGGCGAGGGCGGCGGCGGCCTTGCGGTTCCAGATCGCCTGGGTCGCGAAGGCGAGCTTGTTCGTGGTGGAGGCGATGTCGTCCTGCCCGAGGCAGACGACGCGGATGCCGGCCGGCGCGAGCCGCGGATCGACCGGGCCGACGGCCGCAAAGACCGTGACGGCGTGCCCCCGCGATCGCAGCCCCAACGCCGAGTCGAGGGCGACTTTCGCCTGCCCTCCATTGATGTGGGCGTGATCGAGAACCAGGACGACACGCACGACGGCAGCCGATCATTCCGGAAGAAGTCGATCATCTTTACCGGTCGGCAGTTGATCGCGCGTAAACCCGGAGACGATCCGGGCCACGCTACGCCCGGCGACCGGGGCACCCTGCCATGCATGTCGTGATCCTCGCCGAATTCGCCGTGGCCAGCGGTGGCGCGGAGAAGGTCGCCGTGGAATCGGCCCGCGGCTTGGCGGAGGCCGGCATCGCCGTCAGCTTCATCCAGGCGATCGACGGGCCGGCCGACGCGCTGCTCGACCATCCCCGGATCCACCGAATCGGGCTCGGCCTCGACGACGTCTGGTCGCTGCCGGCCTGGAAGGGTGCGGTCACCGGCATCTGGCACGCCGAGGCCGCCCGCCGGCTCGCCACCACCCTCGACGCGCTGCCTGTGACGCCCAACTGCATCCACCTGCACCAATGGACCCGCGCGCTGTCGCCGGCGGTGCTCCCGGTGCTGCTGGCGCGCGGCGTACCGGTAGCGTTGACCCTCCACGACTACTTCCTGGCCTGCCCGAACGGGCTCTACTACCGTTTCGACCAGGCCGAGCCCTGCACGTTGAAGCCGCTGTCAGCGTCCTGCGTCACCGCCGCCTGCGATCCGAAGAGCCGGCTGCACAAGCTCGTGCGCGTCGCCCGCTCGGCCGCGATGCGAACCGCGATCGGCGCCGGGCGCCTCGACGTCATCCATGTCTGCGACGCGAGCGTCGGGCGGGCCGGCGCGCTGCTCGCCGGCTTCGACCTACGGCATCATCGCCTCGACAATCCGGTGCGTACGCCGAAGGGACCGCCGGCCGATCCGGCCAAGGGCGACGCCATCGCCTATGTCGGCCGCCTGACGCGGGAGAAGGGCGCAGACCTCGTGGCCGATGCGGCGCGGCAGGCTGGGATTCCGGCGCTCTTCATCGGGGCCGGTCCGCTGGAAGCGCGTCTGCGGGCGACGCCCGGCGTCGAAGTGCTCGGCTGGCGGAGCCCGGCGGAGGTCGAGGCGATCCTGCGCAGCCGCGCCCGCGCCGTCTGCGCGCCCTCGCGCTGGTACGAGACCGGTCCGCTCACGATCTACGAGGCGCTTGCCGCCGGCATCCCGGCGATTGCCTCGACGCATTCAGGCGCGTCCGAAAAGGTCGAGGATGGGGTGAGCGGGTTTGCCGTCGCACCGGATGTCGCGGCACTCGCGGCTGCCTTCGCGCGAATCACCGACGATGAAATGGTGCAACGCACAGGCCAAGCGGCCCACGAACGCTATTGGGCTGCCCCGATGACGCTGACGGCGCATGCCGCCGGCCTGATTCGAATCTACGAAACAATGATGCGTGGCATTGCACCGAAGCTCAGTGGTGCCGCTTCGGATCCCGCATTCAATCTCGCGGCGGGGTGCCAGAGGGCGGAGACGAATTTATCGCTACGCTGACAGTTGCCGGCTACTGTCATCTCTTCGATCTGCATGTTTGACCGCCGGCAGCGCAGGCTGCTAGCCTGCAAGTGGGCGAATTCGGTTCCACATCAATTGCATGGTCGCTCGGGACAGGTCGCGAAGGCCCTCTTGAATCGGTCTTGACTTCCATATTGCACTGCAACATATCTCCACCTGTCGGACGCGACGAGTCGCCGTGGGCCGACCGAATTCCACAGGAGAGATTGCTTTGGCTACGCAAGGTTTCGAGATCCCGACCGAGTTCCGCGATTTTGCCGATAAGAGCGTCGATCAGGCCCGCAACGCCTTCGGCAGCTTCCTGAGCGGTGCCGTGAAGACGTCCGAGCAGCTGCAGAGCACCGGCGTCAACGTTCAGTCGACCGTGCACGCCGCCGTGCTCAAGGGCATCGACCATGCCCAGACGAACGCGAACGCCACCTTCGACTTCACGCAGAAGCTCGTTCGTGCCCGCGACCTCCGCGAGGCCTTCGAGATCCAGTCCGAATACGTGAAGTCCCAGTTCGCCGCCCTCCAGGCGCAGGCGAAGGACTACGGCGCGCTGGCCCAGAAGGCCGCGCATTAAGGCGCTTCGCGCCTGACGGGTCCGCTCGATCGATCGGACCCGTAAGACAGAGCATCTCCCGGCGAACCCGCGACCGGTCCGGCCGCGGGTTCGGCCCCAGGGAGAGGAGGCGGTCTGGAATCCGCTTTGTGAGATTCCGGCATCGCGCCTCGCAGCAATACGAAACGACGAGGAGGCGGGCTGATGGCGACGCACACTGAACCGACGCGGAAATCCGAGACGGCTGCGAAGGACGCGCCTGCCAAGGATGCAAAGCCCGTGACGAAGCCGGCCGCCGAGGCCATCGCGAAGGCCGCGCAGAAGCCGCCGACCAAGGTCGAGCAGGCTCCGTCGCCGCAAAAGACCGCCGCGAAGCCGGATCCGACCCCGGCTCCGAAGGCTGCCCCGACCGCAGCCGCTACGCCGGGCAAGCATCAGGACAAGAGCCAGGACAAGACCGGGACGGCGGCGACCTTCCGTCCCCCGGCACCGAAGACCGAGACGGCTGGGCTGAAGCCCGTTGCAACGAAGGAAGCGGCTCCCGCTCCGACGACGGCCAAGTCTCCCGCGGCCAAGGCTCCCGAGGCGAAGACCGAGCCCGCGAAATCCGCTTCCGTCGCGAGCAAGCCGGCTGCGGACGTCAACCCGACGCCGAAGGCGGCGGAGGCGGCGACCACCGCCGTGACGCCCGCCAATTCCAATGCGAAGGCCCCCGCTGCCAAGGCCGATCCGGTCGCGGAGCCGGCTTCGGGGAAGGCAGCGACACAACCGCGCTCCGCACCGGAGCCTGTCGCCGCCAAGCCGGTGGCTGCCAAGGCCAAGACTGCCGAGGCCCCGGCTCCGAAAGCACCGGATGTCGAGCCGGTCGTCGCAGCGATCGCCAAGCCTGCGGCGATCGCCGCCAAGGCGTCCGCCAGCTTCGGCGTCGGTGCGTCTTCGGCCCAGATCACCGAGATCAACGAGACCGTGCTCGCCTTCGTCCGCAAGGAAGGCGAGGCGGCGCTCGCTCACATGCAGGCACTCACCAAGGTGAAGTCGCCGGCAGAACTGATCCGCCTCCAAGTCGGCGAGTTCCAGCGCGCGGCGGATTCCTCGCTCAGCTGCATCAGCACCATCGTGCGCAGCGCGAGCCGTTTTGGCGGTGCGCGTCTTCCCTGACGGACGCGCACGCGAAGCCACGCACGTGCCCGATTCGGCGTGATAGACAGCCCGGAAGCCTCATCGCCTTCGGGAGACTGCCATGCCACGTTCGCCGCTCACGCCGGGCCGCGCCCTAGCCGCTGCCCTGACCGCCGCGGCCTGCATCGCACCGCTGCCCGTCGCCGCTCAGATGGCGGCGACGCCTGAGAAGGTGCCCCCGCTCTCGAAGGGCGAGATCCAGCTTTCCTTCGCGCCGATCGTGAAGCGGGCCGCTCCCTCGGTGGTCAACGTCTACGCCACGCATGTCGAGAAGCGGAACGCCCGCTCCAACGCCATGGCGGAGTTCATGCGCCGCTTCTTCGGCGAGGACGCGCCGGGCCGCGGCTCCGGCGGAATGCCGGGCGAGCGGGCGCAGCGCTCCCTGGGGTCCGGCGTGATCGTCGATGCCTCAGGCCTCGTGATCACCAACAACCACGTCATCGACAACATGAACGAGGTGAAGGTCTCGCTCGCCGACCGCCGCGAATTCGAGGCAACGATCGTCCTGCGCGATCCGCGCACGGATCTCGCCGTGCTCAAGATCAAGGCGCCCGCTGACGTCGCGCCGATGCCGATCGGCGATTCCGACCATCTCGAGGTCGGCGACTTCGTGATGGCGATCGGCAACCCCTTCGGCGTCGGCCAGACCGTGACGCAGGGCATCATCTCGGCGCTGGCGCGCACGCAGGTCGGCTCGTCCGACTACCAATTCTTCATCCAGACCGACGCCGCGATCAATCCGGGCAACTCGGGCGGCGCGCTGGTCGACCTCAAGGGCCATCTCGTCGGCGTCAATACCGCGATCTACTCGCAATCGGGCGGTAGCCACGGCATCGGCTTCGCTATCCCCGCAAGCATGATCCGCGCCGTGGTCGACACCGCCAAGGGCGGCGGCTCGACCGTGCGGCGCCCCTGGCTCGGCGCGCGCCTGCAGACGGTGACGCCGGACATCGCCGAGAGCGTCGGCCTCGACCGGCCGACCGGCGTGCTGGTGGCCAGCATGCAGGCGAAGAGCCCGGCGGAGGAATCCGGCCTCAAGCGCGGCGACGTCGTTCTGGCCATCGACGGCCAGCAGGTCGACGACCCGGAGGCCTTCGGCTACCGCTTCGCCCTGAAGGGGACGACGGGCAAGACGACCCTCAGCATCCAGCGCGGCACGAAGAAGCAGACCGTCGAGGTCAAGCTCGGCTCCGCCCCCGAGACGCGGCCCCGGGACGCGCTGAAGGTGAAGAGCCGTTCGCCCTTCGTGGGAGCGACCCTCGTCAACACGTCGCCTGCGGTCGCGGAAGAAATCCAGGTCGATTTCCCGGCGGAAGGCGTCGCGGTCGCCGAGGTCGACGAGGGCTCCATCGCCGGTCGCGCCGGCTTCAAGAAGGGCGACGTCATCGTCGCCATCAACGGCAGCGCCGTCTCCTCGACCAAGGATCTCGAGCGCATGACCCGCGACAGCCTCGGCGTCTGGGAGGTCTCGATCAACCGCGGCGGCGAGGTGATGACGTCGGTGTTTCGGGGGTAGTCGTCAGTTCCACGGGCCGCGCCGTGATGGGTCCCGAGATCCCACCCACCGCGCGTCGCTGAACCGTGCAGGCGCCGAAGGCATCCCGCCGACTAACTGCCGCAGGGCTGCGACCCGATCGCGCGTCGGCGGGTGCGTCGAAAACAGCGCGTCGATGCCGCCGCCGGTCAGTGGGTTCACGATGAACATCGGCGCGGTAGCCGGGTGGCTCTCGGCGGACGGGCTCATCACTTGGCTCACGCCCGCCTCGATCCGCTCGAGCGCCGAGGCGAGCCAGAGCGGGTTGCCGCAGATCGCGGCGCCCTCACGGTCGGCCTCGTATTCGCGGGCGCGGCTGATTGCGAACTGCACGATCATCGCGGCGAAGGGTGCGGCGATGGCGGCGGCGATCGAGACGAGCGGGTTCGGCCGGGCGTCGCCACGGCCACCGAACAGGAAGCCGAACTGCGCCAGCGTCGCGATGGCGCCGGCGAGGGTCGCCGAGACCGTCATGATCAGCGTGTCGCGGTTCTTGATATGCGCCAGTTCGTGCGCCATCACGGCCGCCACCTCCTCCCGGCTCAAGGCATTCAGCAGGCCTGTCGTCGCCGCGACCGCCGCGTTCTGCGGATTGCGTCCGGTGGCGAAGGCGTTGGGCTGCGGATCGTCGACGAGGTGGACCCGCGGCATCGGCAGGCCGGCCCGGCCGGCGAGGTCGCGCACCATCGCCACGAGTTCCGGCGCACTTTGCGCATCGACCTCGCGGGCGCCATGGGCGTTGAGGGCCAGGCTGTCGGAGCGCCAATAGGCGTAGAGGTTCGTCAGCACGGCCATGCCGAGCGCCAGCACCATCCCCTTGGCTCCACCGAGCGCCAGCCCGACCGCGCCGAAGAGGGCGGTCAGGCCGGCAAGCAGGATGGCGGTCTTCACAAAGTTCATCGGGTCGCCACCGCGCCGGTCTGCATGCCCCCAAAATGGGCGCTCGGCTCAAGCTGCGAAAGACATGCGGGAATAAGGATCGATACGCCGCATCGATGCTGCCGCTGTGGGCGCATGGCTGGATGGGCTTGCAGAGCCGTCGTGCCGGAGTGTTGATGCGCCGATGTCCGACCTCTTCGCCTCCGCCGGCCTCGACAACACCGCGCCGCGCCCGCTAGCCGACCGCCTTCGCCCGCAGACGCTCGCCGAGGTGGTCGGCCAGGAGCATCTGACCGGCCCGGGCGGGTCGCTCTCGCGTCTGCTGGCCTCGAAGGCGCTGGGTTCGCTGATCTTCTGGGGGCCGCCCGGCACCGGGAAGACCACCGTGGCGCGGCTGCTCGCCCACGAGGTCGACCTGCACTTCGAGCAGATCTCCGCGATCTTTTCCGGCGTCGCCGACCTGCGAAAGGTATTCGAGGCGGCGCGCGGGCGGCGCTCCACGGGACGTGGCACGCTGCTCTTCGTCGACGAGATCCACCGCTTCAACCGCGCGCAGCTCGATGCCTTCCTGCCGGTGATGGAGGACGGCACCGTCACTCTCGTCGGCGCGACCACGGAAAACCCGTCTTTCGAGCTGAACGCCGCGCTGCTGTCCCGCGCTCGCGTCCTGCTGTTTCGCGCCCTTGATGCGGCGGCCATCGCCAAGCTGCTCTCCCGCGCCGAGGATCTGACGAAACAACCTCTGCCCCTCGACGAGGAGGCCCGCGCCGTCCTCGTGCGCATGGCCGACGGCGACGGCCGCGCCTCGCTGACGCTGGCGGAAGAGGTCTGGCGCTCGGCAAAGCCCGGCGAGACTCTCGACGCGACGACGCTTCAGGACCTCGTCCAGCGCCGCGCCCCGATCTACGACAAGGCGCAGGAGGGTCACTACAACCTGATCTCGGCGCTGCATAAGACCGTGCGCGGCTCGGACCCGGACGCCGCGCTCTACTACCTCTGCCGGATGCTCGATGGCGGCGAGGACCGTCTGTTCATCGCCCGCCGGCTGGTTCGCATGGCGGTGGAGGATATCGGGCTAGCCGATCCGCAGGCGCTGGTGATCGCCAACGCGGCCAAAGACGCCTTCGACTTCCTCGGCTCGCCGGAAGGTGAACTCGCGCTCGCCCAGGCCACGGTGTATCTGGCCTGCGCGCCCAAATCGAACGCCGTCTACAACGCCTACAAGGCCGCCACGAAGGTTGCCAAGGAGCACGGCTCGCTGCCGCCGCCCCGCGTCATCCTCAACGCGCCGACGAAACTCATGAAGACCATCGGTTACGGCGACAGCTACCGCTACGACCATGACGAGCCGGACGCGTTTTCGGGACAGGATTACTGGCCGGAACAGCTCGACCGCCAGCAATTCTACCTGCCGACGGATCGCGGGATGGAGACTCGCTACCGTGAGCGGCTGGCTTATTGGGAGAGGTTGAGGCAGGAGCGGCGAGGGGATGGGTAGGGCCGGAATTCGAGCCTAAAGCCCCAACGCGGTCAGCCCCGCATGATCCGCCGGGCGCGGGCCGGAGCGGTCCCAGTGGAACAGGCGCTCGCTCTCCTGGATCGGCAGATCGTTGATGCTGGCATGGCGCACCTGCATCAGGCCGTGGGCGTCGAACTCCCAGTTCTCGTTGCCGTAGGCGCGGAACCACTGTCCGGCTGCATCATGGAATTCGTAGGCGAAGCGGACCGCGATGCGGTTGTCGTCATGCGCCCAGATCTCCTTGATCAGCCGGTACTCGTGCTCGCGCTCCCACTTCTTGGTGAGGAAGGCGACGATGGCCGGGCGGCCCTGAAAGATGTCGGAGCGGTTCCGCCAGCGGCTGTCGGCTGTGTAGGCAAGCGAGACCTTTTCCGGATTACGCCCGTTCCATCCGTCCTCGGCGGCGCGGACCTTCTTGACCGCGGTTTCGAGCGTGAACGGCGGCAGGGGTGGTCGGGTCTCGGTCATCGCGTCATCCCAGGACGAGGTCGGCGTCGAGCCGATGGGTGCCGATGATCGGCCTCATCGTCAATGGCGACGGCTCGCGCGTCGTCACGCTGCTGCCCCCATGCTAGTCGAACCGCACCGGCACACAGGGACACCCGACATCGATGCAGGCCTACCGCTCGCTCGCGACCACCTTCTCCCGGCTCGGCGCACTGGATGACGCCGGTGGTATCTTGAGCTGGGACACGCAGACGCTGATGCCGGACGGGGCGTCGGATACCCGGGGTGAACAGCTCGCCACGCTGAGCGTCCTCTCGCACGAGCTGCTCACGGCGCCATCGACGGCAGACCGTCTCTCGGAGGCCGAGGCGGATGTCTCGGCTCTCGGCGAATGGGAGCGGGCGAACCTGCGCGAGATGCGCCGGGTCCACACCCACGCCTCCGCCGTGCCGGGCGATCTTGTGGAGGCCAGCTCGAAGGCGTCGACCAAGTCGGAAATGGTCTGGCGCGAGGCGCGCCGGAATGCCGATTTCGCGAGCCTGAAGCCGCACCTCGCCGAGGTCCTGCGGCTGCAGCGCCTCGTCGGCGAGGCCAAGGGCGCGGTGCTCGGCCTCTCACCTTATGACGCGCTGCTGGACGGCTATGATCCGGGCATGCGCCGCGCCCGCATCGACTCGTTGTTTGCGGAGTTGCGCGCGACGCTGCCGGGTCTCGTCCAGCAGGCACAGGCGCGGCAAACGTCGCAGCCACCGGCCGTGCCGCTGCCCGGCCCGTTTCCCATCGAGAGCCAGAAGGCGCTCGGCCTGTCGCTGATGCGCGCGGCCGGCTTCGACTTTTCGCGGGGGCGGCTCGACGTCAGCCTGCATCCGTTCTGCGGCGGCGCCACCGACGACGTGCGCATCACCACCCGCTACGACGAGGACGACGCAACGCGCGCCGTGATGGGCGTGATGCACGAGACCGGTCACGCCCTCTACGAGCAGGGCCGCCCGTCCGCCTGGCGCCACCAGCCGGTCGGGCATGCGCGAGGCATGAGCCTTCACGAGAGCCAGTCGCTGCTGATCGAGATGCAGGCCTGCCGTACTCGGGAATTCTCGGAGTTTCTCGCGCCACGCCTCCGCGACGCCTTCCAGGGGCAGGGCGCGGAATGGAACGCCGAGAATGTCCACCGGCTCTACACGCGGGTGGAGCCCGGCTTCATCCGCGTCGATGCCGACGAGTGCACCTATCCGGCGCACATCCTGCTCCGCTACGAGCTGGAGACGGCGATGATCGCCGGCGATCTCGCCGTCGCCGACCTGCCGGGCGCCTTCAACGACGGCATGAAGCGGCTGCTCGGTCTCGACGTGCCGAACGACCGCCTCGGCTGCCTGCAGGACATCCACTGGCCCGGCGGCAGCTTCGGCTATTTTCCGACCTATACGCTCGGGGCGATGGGCGCGGCTCAGCTGTTCAAGGCGGCCTGTTCCGCCCTGCCGGGCATCCGGCCGGCGCTGGCGCAGGGCGATTTTTCGGAGCTGCGCGGCTGGCTGCGCGACAACGTCCATTCCAATGGCAGCCTGCTGCAGACCGACGAGCTGCTCGTCGCCGCGACCGGCAAGCCGCTCGGGGCAGAGGATTTTCTGGCCCATCTCGACCGGCGCTATGTCGCCGACGCCGCCGTGGCCTGACGCCGAAAAAGGCGCCCGCCGGTAGACCGGCCGGGCGGTACCCTGTAGGCAGCCGCCCCCTCACGTAGAAACGGCCGGAGACCTTCGCGCATGGCGGCCTGCGGCCTCGATTTCGGTACCTCCAACACCACCCTCGGCCTCGCCACGGCGGGGCGGCCCTCGCTGCTGCCCCTGGAGGGGGAGCACCGCACGATCCCGAGCGCAATCTTCTTCCGGCCGGGGCATGACGCCGTGATCGGGCGCGCGGCGATCTCGGCCTATGTCGAGGGCGAGCCGGGCCGGCTGATGCGCAGCCTGAAGTCGGTGCTCGGCTCGAGCCTGATCGAGGAGAGCACGCCGGTCGGGCGCGAGCGCCTGCGTTTCCGCGAGGTCATCGCCCGCTATCTCGCCGCGGTGAAGGCACGGGCGGAGGCTGCCGGCGGGATCGAGCTCGACACGGTCGTTCACGGCCGTCCCGTACACTTCGTCGACGGCGACGAGGCCGGCGACCGCAAGGCTGAGGAGACCCTCCGCGCCATCGCCGGCGAGGTCGGCTTTCGCCATGTTCGCTTCCAGTACGAGCCGATCGCGGCGGCGCTCGACTACGAGCAATCGGTCGCGCACGAGGAAATCGCGCTGATCGCCGATATCGGCGGCGGCACCTCGGACTTTTCCATCGTCCGACTCTCGCCCGAGCGGCACCGCCGCACGGAGCGGGCCGGGGACATCCTCGCCAATGACGGCGTGCGCATCGGCGGCACGGATTTCGATCGCCGGCTCAGCCTCGGTACGGTGATGCCGCTGATGGGGCTCGGCAGCCCGATGAAGCGCGCCGATCTCCTCGTGCCGAACGGCTATTTCCACGACCTGGCTACCTGGTCGAGCATCAATCGGCTCTACGACCGCAAGGTGTTTCGCGAGCTCGAGGAGGTCTCGCGCGATGCGGCCCGACCCGAGCTGATCGACCGCCTGCGCACGGTGGTCGAGGCCGAGCGCGGCCATGCACTGGCCATGGCGGTGGAGGCAGCGAAGATCGCGGCCTCCGACAGCGACGACGGCCGCATCGACCTTGATTGGGTCGAGCGGGGTCTCGCCGTCCCGGTCGACCGCCGGAACCTCGCTGGGCAGACCGCTGCGCTATCGGAGCGCGTCGCCGAGCGGATCGGACGCTGCCTGGCCCAGGCCGGGCTCGCGGCCGACGCCATCGACGCGATCTTCCTGACCGGTGGTTCGACCGGGCTGCCGCATGTCCGCGCGGCGCTCTGCGCCTGCGTGCCCGAGGCGCGGGTTGTCGACGGCGACACCTTCGGCTCGGTCGGCGTCGGGCTGGCGATCGAGGCGGCGCGTCAGTTCGGGCCGGTCAGAGCCCTGGCGCGCGCCGCCGCGGGCTGAACGTCAGCCGGCATGGGCGCGCTGGAGTTCGGCGAGGTCGAGCTTCACCATGCCCATCATCGCGTCCATCGCGCGCTTTGCGGCGGCGCGGTCGGGATCGTTGAACAGCGCGAACATCCCGCCCGGGATGATCTGCCAAGACAGGCCGAAGCGATCCTTCAGCCAGCCGCATCGTGAGGCCTTGCCGCCGTCGAGCAGCTTCTCCCACAGATCGTCCACCTCGGCCTGATCCGCGCACGTGACCATGAACGAAACGGCCTCCGTAAACTGGAAGTGCGGGCCGCCGTTGATCGCCATGAACGGCTGCCCCTCGAGTTCCCAGGAGCCGCTGAGCATCCGCCGCTCGGCTCCATCGCCGATCATCTGCATCGGTCCGCCCTTCGAGTTGGCGAAGACCGAGCGATAGAAGGCGATCGCCTCTTCGGCCTGAGAGTCGAACCACAGGAACGGCGTGATGGTCGGCATGGCGGGTCTCCGTTGGGTTGGCCTTCCGCCAAGGACGCTGGGAATCGGCAGGATCCGACACGGATCGACACGATTTTGAACGTGGTCTGCGCTCGCATCGTCTCAGACAAGCCGCTCGGATCGCTTTCCGCACCGGCGGCGGGGTGCTAGCAGCGAGCGATGACGGGAAGACCTCCACAACGCGGCGGCGCTGGCAAAGGTGCTGGCAGGGGCGCGGGCAATCGCGGCCCGCGCCATGGCGCATGGCCCGAACGCGCCGGTACCGGCCCACGCACCACGGCCCTCGACGCGGCCCGCCGCGCCGCGAGCAATCGCGGCGGGGATGCCGCCGAGCGCTCGCCCTGGGACGCGGCCTCCGACGGCGCCAAGCCTGCGGCGGCGCTGCCCAAGTCCGCGGCGGCGTCGTCCCAGCCCGCGGCGGCGTCCTCCAAGCCGCCATCGGGGTTCGCAAAGCCCGCTCCGGCGCAGCCGCGCGCGTTCGCGCCACGGCCCCCGGCGAAAGCCGGCCCCGGCACCTTTGCCGATCCAGCGCCGCGCCGGAGCGCCGACGCGACCCGCCGTCCGGCTGCGCCTCCGGTCGAGGGGCCGACGCGCCGCGAGCAGCGAGCGGCGGCCTCGGCGACTCTCGCCTCCGGCGTCCAGACCTTGACCGTCGAGGCTGACGAGGACGGGATGCGGATCGACCGCTTCCTGACCACGCGGTTTCCGCAGCTGCCCTTCACCCGCGTCCAGACCATCGTCCGCAAGGGCGAGCTCCGGGTCGACGGCAAGCGGGTGAAGCCGAACGACCGGCTCGCACCCGGCATGAGCGTGCGAATTCCGCCGCTCAAGCTCGACCAGCCGACCGAGCGCCCGCGCAATCCGGCCCGCGAGGCGGACGACGCCGAGTTCCTGCGTTCGCTGATCCTCTACGAGGACGCGGACATGATGATCCTGAACAAGCCGTTCGGGCTCGCCGTGCAGGGCGGCTCGGGCACGGTGCGCCATGTCGACGGCATGCTCGAGGCGCTGACCGACAAGCATGGCCAGAAGCCGCGCCTCGTCCACCGGCTCGACAAAGATACGGCCGGCTGCCTGATCGTGGCCAAGACGCGCCTCGCGGCGGCGACGCTGGCCAAGAGCTTCCGCTCGCGTTCCGCGCGAAAGATCTACTGGGCGCTCGCTGCCGGTGTGCCGCGTACCCGGCAGGGCCGCGTCTCGACCTATCTCGCCAAGGACGAGCCCACAGATGCGGATGCCCGCATGAAGGTGGTCAAGCACGGCGACGACGGCGCGACCCACGCGCTGACCTACTATGCCGTGGTCGACCAGGCGGCCCAGAAGCTTGCATGGCTCTCGCTCAAGCCCGTGACGGGACGGACGCACCAGCTGCGCGCCCACGCCGCCCATATCGGCCACCCGATCGTCGGCGACCCGAAATATTTCGACGTCGAGAATTGGGAGCTGCCCGGCGGCATCCAGAACCGATTGCATCTCCTCGCCCGCCGCATCGTGATCTCGCATCCGCGCACCGGCGTGCCCATCGACGTCAGCGCCCCACTGCCGCCGCACATGGCGCAGAGCTGGAACCTCCTCGGCTTCGAGACCGGCCACTACGATCCGATCGTCGAGGCGCCTGAAAGCTGAGGAAGGGGCCGTGTGACGCAGCCTCGACCCGGCTTGCGCCTTGGCAAAGGCGACCTGCGGCTTATTCTTGAGCTGAGTACGACCCGTAGCGATGCGGCGGCCTGCCGGCCGCTCGCGCAAGCTAACGGCGCCTGTGGTCACCGACACCGGAAGAGCCTGGATCGATGAGGGTCGTGACGTTGATGTGCCTCGCCTTCGCCGGCCTTCTCGGCGTAGCGGGCTCCGGCGCGGCGGTGCTAGCGCGCGGGCAGAGCGCGCCGCCGGCCGTTCAGCCTCAGGCTGCGCCCGCTCAAGCGGCTCCTGGCGCTCCTGCGGCGGCGGCACCGGCTGCGCCTTCCACCGCCGGACGCAGCACCGTGCCGGCCAGTATCCGGGCGGCTGAGAAGCGCCGCCGCTCCTACGCAAGTTGCAACCGTGAATCGCACAACCGCAACCTGCGCGGTGGCGCCCGCCGCCGCTTCCTGATCCGGTGCAAGCTCGGTTACGAGCGCCGGCGGCCGGCTCAGGTGCCGACGCAGACCGTCCAGCCGCAGCCTCCGCAGCAACCGGCGAAGGCCAACCCGGCGCAGACCCAGCCCCCGGCCAAGGGTGCTACGCCGCAGCCGCTTCAGCCGGCGAAGCGGCCATGAGAGCGGGCGCCCCTCTGCCGTGGTGACGCTCGTCGTCTTCGACGTCGACGGGACGCTCGTCGACAGCCAACACCTCATCGTCGAGGCGCAGTCCCGCGCGTTCAAGGAGCACGGGCTGATCGCGCCGAACCGCAAAGAAGCCCTGTCCGTGGTGGGCCTGTCGCTGCCAGAGGCGTTTCGCCGGCTGGTGGGCGAGGCCGGGCCGATCGCCGGGCTGTCGGAAAGCTATCGCCGGGCGTTCCAGGCTCTGCGGATCGACCCGGCCTACGAAGAACCGTTGTTTCCTGGCATGGGCGAACTCGTCGAAGCGCTGCATGGCCGCGCGGATGTCCGGCTCGGCATCGCCACGGGAAAGTCGCGCCGCGGGGTCGACCATCTCATCGACAAGCACGGCTGGCAAGGCTGGTTCACGACGACCCAGACCGCCGACGACGCGCCCTCGAAGCCCGACCCGACCATGCTGCACCTCGCCATGGCGGAGGCCGACACTAGCCCGGCCCGCACGGTGATGATCGGCGACACCACCTATGACATGATGATGGCGGTGAGCGCGGGCGCGGCTGCGATCGGCGTTGGCTGGGGCTATCATCCGCCGGGCGCTCTGTTCGGCGCCGGCGCCGTCACGGTGGTGGAGAGCGCCGCCACGCTCGCCGACCTGTTCGCGGGCCCCCTCGAAGCGTCCGCACGGTCCGTCGCCGACCAGATCGGTACGCGCTGAGGGCTCGGTGCCGAACGATCCGGTGAACGCGCGTCGGCAGATCGATGCCTCGCCTGCCAAGCGTCTTGTGGTGTCGCGGCTTTCCGCCGGAAAGCCGCGGGGCACCTTTCCGAAACCGGCTTCGATCGCCTATGGGCCAGCCATGACCGATCCGAAAGACGACGTTGCCCGGGACTGGCTCGGCGAGCCGGGCGAGACGCCGCGGCCCGATCCACGCGCCGCTGCCCGAGGCCACGGCAAGCCCGTCCTGCCGAAGCGCTTCTATGAGCAAGCCGGTGTCGACGCGGTCGAGGGAGGCTTCCGTCTGACGCTCGACGGGCGGCCGGCTCGTACCCCGGCACGGCATCTCCTGGTGCTGCCGACCCGTGCCCTCGCCGAGCGCGTCGTGGCCGAATGGCAGGGGCAGGTCGGCGTGATCGATCCGTCCAGGATGCCGCTGACCCGGCTCGCCAACTCGGCCATCGACGGCGTTGCCGACCGGCGGGAGGCGGTCGCCGACGATCTCGGAGCCTATGCCGGCACGGATCTCGTGGCCTATCGCGCCGGTGACCCGCCGCGGCTGGTCGCTGCGCAGAGCGCGGCCTGGGATCCGATCGTCGATTGGGCGCGAGACGCCTTCGGCGCGCGTCTGATTCTATCCGAGGGCGTGATGCATGTGGAGCAACCGGACGCTACGCTTGCGGCCTTGCGCGCCGAAATCGGCAAGGTCGAGAGCCCGTTCCGGCTGGCTGCACTCCACACGATGACGACGCTCACCGGCTCGCTGCTGATTGCACTCGCAGTCCTGCATGGCCGGCTGACACCGCAGGAGGGTTGGGCTGCCGGCCATGTCGACGAGACGTTTCAGGCGAGCGTATGGGGCGGCGATTCCGAGGCGGAAGCGCGTCTGATGGCGAGAAAAGCGGAATTCGAGGCCGCGGCGGAAACTGCGTTCCTGGCTTAGCTCCCGAAGATCCAATAGGCACCGACGGTCAGCAGGGCACCTACGACGGCAAGTCCCAGCAGTGTCAGGCTGCTGACGTCGCCCGAACGATCGACGGTCTCGGTCCCGGGAGCCATGGACGCCTCCTCTGAATATCGGACAACGTTCCGCCGCCGCCCCCGGTTCGATGTCTTCGCGTTTTCAATCGAGTGCAGAAATACGTGATTTCACGCACTTCACGCAGCCCCTCGATGCAACTCGCACGACGGCCGCGACTTATCCGTCGGAAGGAAAGCGTAACCATACGCTCCTGAGAGCCCCGATGATGATCGATACACTCCACCTCCTGCCGCCGGATCTCGGGCCGCGCTCCAACCCCATGCTCTACGGGGTCGCAGAAGCCATCGCCGAGCTGTTCCCGCCCGTCATGCTCGCGCCCCGCCCCGGCGACGACGGCTCGCTTCAGCCTTGCGTGATCGACTCCGCGGACGCGCCGACCGAGGCCGTGGCCGCCGGTTGACCTGCGGAACGCAGGAGGGTCGGCAAAAGCGTTTCGCGTAGCGGCGGTGGTTGCTACGAGGCTGTGCCATCGCGACCTGTGCCAGGTGACGCCTGATCTGTGCCCCGGAACGGCCACGTTCATCGGGAGAGTGCGGGCACCGAAACCGCAGAGTTGTCTGGCATGTCCTTCCTCCACGAGTTGCCGGTGACGGAGCTCATCGCCTCCTACGGGTATCTCGCGATCTTCGTCGTGATCATGCTGGAGAGTGCCGGTGTGCCGCTGCCGGGCGAGACCATCCTGATCTCCTCGGCCGTCTATGCCGGCAGCACTGGCAACCTCAGCATCGTCGTCATCGTGGCCGCCGCCGCCGCTGCCGCCATTCTCGGCGACAACCTGGGCTACTGGGTCGGTCGGCGCTGGGGCATGCCGCTGCTGCTCAAGCACGGGCATCTCATCGCCCTCGACCACGGCCGGCTCAAGCTCGGCCAGTACCTGTTTCGCGAGCACGGCGGAAAGATCGTGTTCTTCGGCCGCTTCACCGCGATGCTGCGCGCCTACGCGGCGGTGCTCGCCGGCGTGAACAAGCTCGACGCCCGCCGCTTCATGATCTTCAACGGACTCGGGGGCGTCGCCTGGGCCGCGATCATGGGCTTCGGCGCCTATTATTGTGGTCGCTCGATCGAGCACATCGTCGGCCCGGTCGGCCTCGCGCTTCTCGCCTTCGTGATCTTCGGCGGCCTCGCCCTGTGGCTGTTCATGAAGCGTCACGAGCAGCGCCTGCTGATCAAGGCCGAAGAGGCGATCCCTGGCCCGCTGACGGTTTGATCCGCTAGCCTGCAAGCCACGACGAAAAGGCCCCGCCGCAGGGAATGCGGCGGGGCCTTTTCGTATGGGTTGTTTCGCTGCTGCGTCAGTCGCCGGCGAGCACCAGCGCCCAGTAGCGCTTGTAGCGGCTGCCCGGCGCATCGACGCGGGCGATGCCGATGCGTCGAGCCTGAGGCATCAGCATATTGCTGTTGTGGGCCGACGAGGCCTTCCAACGGCCGAGCACCTGATCGAAGGTCTCCGAGCCGGCGCTGAGATTCTCTGCGGTGTATTTCCGGCCGAATCCGGCGCTCGCCATCCGTGTCTCGAAGCTACCGCCATGATCGTGGCTCAACAGCCCGGCCCGCGCATTGGCTGCGGCTTCGTAGGACGCGGCCTTGATCAGACGGGAATCGATCGCGACAGGGCCGAGGCCGTGCTGGGCGCGATATCGCGAAATCGCTGCCGCAGCGGCTCCCGCGTCGAGGATTACGTCGCTGGTCGGGCCGACGCCGTCGAGCAGCGGGGTGCCGCTGCCGCAGCCGCCGAGAGCCAGGCCGGTGAGGATCGCTGCCGTGATGAGGGAGCGGGCGGTTCTCGATTTGGGCATGACAGCTTGCACGGATCGGGTTGGATCGATGCGCAGGCTGTTCGGGGGCGGTAAGGCGAAAGCAGGGCGCGGGGCTGCGATCGTTACGAGTTCGGAGCCCGGTGTGACGGCGCGGTCACGGCTTCAGATACGGGTGCTCGCTCCGCGCGGCGGCGAACCACAGCGCCAAGCCGTGATCCGGTAGGTCGGATGGCCCTCGACCCAACGCGCGAGGTTCGGTTGGGCGACGACGAGGCAGCTTTCGGCGTCGGCCACCTCCAGCGGGAGACGCTGGGTCTCACAGGTATCGGGCGCGCTCGAAACGCAGGCCGTGAAATACAGAAAGAAGACGCCGCTCATCCGCGCAACCCCCGCTCGAAGCGCAAGACGGTTCAGCAAGCCGGCTCCGATATTCGCGCAAGAGGATAAGTTTAGGCAGAAGAAGTCCGACGTCGACCCCGACATCGGGACGCTGGCTGTCAATCGGCGTTGAGAATTGGAAAAGTCTCTGGCGCGGGCGACGGGGCTCGAACCCGCGACCTCCGGCGTGACAGGCCGGCACTCTAACCAACTGAGCTACGCCCGCGTTCTGGCCGCCGGTGCGTGTTCCGCTCGGCGACGGCCGGGGTTTAGGGGCGGGTGGCCGTTGCTGTCAAGCCGATCCGATGCCGTGCGTGCCGGAGTTTTTCACGCGGCGCTTCGCCGGCCATGCATAGCCGGTCGATGGGCAGCCGTCGAAGGGTCAGCCCAACCTCTGGCCGTGTGCGGATCGGCCATACTGATCTGGCCGCGAAGCACGCCATCTACGGTCCTGGCACCGCCGATTGTGCGACGCGCAATGCCCTTGTTTCACCGGGGGGGCTCGTCTAAGCCTCCGCCGTGCTCACACTGGCATTGGATGAATTCCAGGCGCCGCGTCCTCGCGGAGGTGAGCGCGGTCGGTATCCACCGGGACTCGGAGGTGTCGCGTGACGGGCCTGTTGGCGGATTATCTGCCGCTCATCGTCTTCATCGGCGTCTCGCTGTTCATCGCCGCCGCGCTCCTTGTGGCCCCGTTTCTGGTCGCCTACTCGAGCCCGGATCCCGAAAAGCTTTCGGCCTACGAATGCGGCTTCAATGCGTTCGACGATGCGCGCATGAAGTTCGACGTGCGCTTCTATCTCGTCGCGATCCTGTTCATCATCTTCGACTTGGAAGTCGCCTTCCTGTTTCCCTGGGCGATCACGTTCGGGGAGCTCGGCTGGTTTGGGTTCTGGTCGATGATGATCTTCCTCGGCGTGCTCACCGTCGGATTCGTCTACGAATGGCGGAAGGGTGCGCTCGAATGGGATTGAGCGACCGGTTGCCCCCTCATCACGCTCAGAGGCACTGATGGCCCTGACTCCGACATTCGATCGCGTCCCGCAGGTCGCGCCGCAGCCGAAAGGGATCATCGATCCCAACACCGGCCGGCCCGTCGGCGCGAACGATCCGACCTTCCTCTCGATCAACGACGAGCTGGCCGATCGCGGCTTCCTCGTCACGAGCGCGGACGAGCTCATCAACTGGGCGCGCACCGGCTCGCTGATGTGGATGACTTTCGGGCTTGCCTGCTGCGCCGTCGAGATGATGCAGATGTCGATGCCGCGCTACGATTGCGAGCGCTTCGGTTTCGCGCCGCGCGGCTCGCCGCGGCAATCCGACGTGATGATCGTCGCCGGCACGCTGACCAACAAGATGGCTCCGGCTCTGCGCAAGGTCTACGACCAGATGCCGGAGCCGCGCTACGTCATCTCGATGGGCTCCTGCGCCAACGGCGGCGGCTACTACCACTATTCGTATTCGGTGGTCCGCGGCTGCGACCGGGTAGTGCCGGTCGACATCTACGTGCCGGGCTGCCCCCCCACGGCCGAGGCGCTTCTGTACGGCGTTCTGCTCCTGCAGAAGAAGATCCGTCGCCTCGGCACGATCGAGCGGTGAGCGGCATGAGCGAGGCCATCACCACCAACGGCATCACGCTACGATCGACCATCGAGGTCCCGCAGGGCGAAGCGGCACTCAACGCCCTGGCCGAGCGTGTCACCGGCGCGCTCGGGCCGGCCGTCACGTCGACGAAGATCGCCCACGGCGAGCTGACACTGACCGTGCAGGCCTCGGACATCGTCTACGCACTGACCTACCTGCGCGACGACCCGGCCTGCGCCTTCCGCTGCTTCATCGACATCTGCGGCGCGGATTATCCCGAGCGCGCAAAGCGGTTCGACGTCGTCTACCACCTGCTCAGCCTGCGCCATAACGCGCGCATCCGCCTGAAGGTGCTGACCGACGAGGTCACGCCGGTGCCGTCCGTGATCTCGGTGTTTCCCGCCGCCAACTGGTTCGAGCGCGAGACCTACGACCTCTACGGCATCCTGTTTTCGGGCCATCCCGACCTGCGCCGGCTGCTGACCGATTACGGCTTCGAGGGGCATCCCCTCCGCAAGGACTTTCCGCTCACCGGCTTCGTCGAGGTCCGTTACGACCAGGATGAGGCGCGCGTGGTCTACGAGCCCGTCAAGCTCGTGCAGGAGTTCCGCAACTTCGACTTCCTCTCGCCCTGGGAAGGCACGGACTACGTCCTCCCCGGCGACGAGAAGACCTCGAAGTGAGGTGACGCCATGCCGGATGCTCAGTCTCTGCCAGGATGTTGTCTCTGTGGTGCGGTGCGCTTCACGGCGCAGCCGAAGCACGACGCCATGGACGTCTGCCATTGCATATCGTGCCGGCGCTGGTCGGGCGGGGCCTGGATGACGGTGGAGTGCGAGCCCGACATGGCCATCGAGGAAGACGGCGCGCTGGGCATCTACGGTTCGTCCGGTCATGCCGAGCGCGGGTTCTGCAAGACCTGCGGTACGTCCCTGTTCTGGCGGATGCGGGACGGCAGTCTGCTGACGGTCGCCGCTCAGGCTTTCGACGATCCGGCGCGCTTCCGCTTCGCCAGCGAGATCTTCATCGACCACAAGCCGCCGAACTACAGCTTCGCGAACCCGACGCAGAAGAAGACCTCTGCGGAGATCTACGCCGAATTTCCCGATATCGCGGGCTGACCGGATGACCGAACACAACATTCGCAACTTCGCGATCAACTTCGGTCCGCAGCACCCGGCCGCGCACGGTGTGCTGCGCCTCGTGCTGGAACTCGACGGCGAGGTCGTGGAGCGCGTCGATCCGCATATCGGGCTGCTTCACCGCGGCACCGAGAAACTGATCGAGCACAAGACCTACCTGCAGGCGACGCCCTATTTCGATCGGCTCGACTACGTCTCGCCGATGAACCAGGAGCACGCCTTCTGCCTGGCGATCGAAAAACTCGCCGGCATCACCGTGCCGCGCCGGGCTCAGCTGATCCGCGTGCTGTTCTGCGAGATCGGGCGGCTGCTCTCGCACCTCCTCAACGTCACCACGCAGGCCATGGACGTCGGCGCGCTCACCCCCCCACTCTGGGGCTTCGAGGAGCGCGAGAAGCTGATGATCTTCTACGAGCGCGCGTCCGGTGCTCGACTGCATGCCAATTATTTCCGGCCCGGTGGCGTCCACCAGGACCTGCCGCCGGCATTGATCGACGACATCGAGGCGTTCTGCGACCCGTTCCTGAAGGTCGTTCAGGATCTCGACGACCTCGTCATGTCGAACCGCATCTTCAAGCAGCGCAACGTCGACATCGGCATCGTCACCCAGGACGAGGCCATGGCCTGGGGTTTTTCCGGCGTGATGGTGCGCGGCTCCGGCATCCCGTGGGATCTGCGCAAGTCGCAGCCCTACGAGTGCTACGAGGAGATGGAATTCGACATTCCGGTGGGGAAGAACGGCGACACCTACGACCGCCAGGTCATCCGCATGGAGGAGATGCGGGAATCGGTGAAGATCATGAAGCAGTGCGTTCGCAAGCTGCGCGAGCCGGCGGGGCAGGGGCCGATCGCCTCCCTCGATGGCAAGTTCGCACCGCCGCCGCGGCGCGAGATGAAGCGCTCGATGGAAGCGCTCATCCACCACTTCAAGCTCTACACCGAGGGATTTCACGTGCCGGCCGGCGAGGTCTATGCGGCCGTCGAGGCGCCCAAGGGCGAGTTCGGCGTCTATCTGGTCTCGGACGGCACCAACAAGCCCTACCGCTGCAAGATCCGCGCACCGGGTTTCGCCCACCTGCAGGCCATGGACTGGATGTGCCGGGGCCACCTGCTCGCCGACGTGTCCTGCGTGCTCGGCACGCTGGACATTGTGTTCGGCGAAGTGGACCGCTGAGAGGATAGCCAGAAGACAATGGCGAACCGCAGGCTAGCCCCCGCCACCGAGCAGCCCCGGGACTTCGCGTTCTCCGAGGAGAATGCTGCCTGGGCTCAGGGCCAGATCGAAAAATACCCGGAGGGCCGGCAGGCCTCGGCCGTGATTCCGCTGCTGTGGAAGGCGCAGGAGCAGAATGGCGGCTGGCTGCCGCAGAAGGCGATCGAGGCGGTCGCCGACCAGCTCGGCATGCCGCATATCCGCGTGCTCGAGGTCGCGACCTTCTACACGATGTTCGCGCTCGAGCCGGTCGGCCGATTCTGGATCCAGCTCTGCGGCACGGTGCCGTGCGATGCCTGCGGCGCGCGTGAACTCAAAGCCTCCCTGCAGGAGCGCCTTGGGCCGGCCGGCCACGTCTCGGCGGACGGTAATTTCTCCTGGCTGGAAGTCGAGTGCCTCGGCGCTTGCTGCAACGCGCCGATGGTCCAGATCAATCAGGACTATTACGAGGACCTGACGCCCGAGAGTTTGAACACGCTCCTCGATGACCTCGCCGCCGGCCGCCCGGTCAAGATCGGCTCGCAGACCGGCCGGACCTCGTCCGAGCCGAAGGACTCTGTGGCCACGCTAACGGACGCGACGTTGTTCGATGGCTCGCGCGTCGGTGCGTGGCGCAAGCGCTTCGAGCAGACGCATGACGGTGCGGATTCGGGCGAGGAAGCGACCAAGAAGGACGAGGCCGCCTCGACCGAGAGCCGCGCCAGATCCGAGCCCAAGCCCGCGCATCCCGATGCCGGCCGCGCCACCGAACGTCCGGCCTCCGACGCGCCGGCTCAGCACGCCGCCGACGGCAAGGAGCCGAAGGGCTATGCCGATGTGGCGACTGGCGAGACGTCGGCCGCGAAGCCGGCCGAGATCGCTGCTGCCGATGCGAAGGCTGTCGAAGAGGATCGCGTCCTTCGCACAGAACCGCCGCAGCAGCCGGTCGCGTCCGGCGCGGACGATGCGGTTTCCGAAGAGCAGGACCCCGAAAAGCGTGCCGACGCTGCCGGCACCCGGCCGGAAGGGCGCTCTGCCGCACGCGACGATCGGCCGGACGACCTGACGCTGATCAAGGGTATAGGTCCGGTCAACCATCGCCGGCTGAACGATCTCGGCATCTGGCACTTCGATCAGGTTGCAGCCTGGTCGGCCGAGGAGGTCGCCTGGGTCGGCGCCTATCTCGCCTTCCCGGGCCGGATCGACCGCGAGAACTGGGTCGGCCAGGCGGCCTCGCTCGCTGCGAAGAAGGGCTGAGGAGCAAACCATGCTCGCCGATCAGGATCGCATCTTCACCAACCTCTACGGCCTGCACTCGCCCGATCTCGACGCGGCGCAGAAGCGCGGCGCTTGGGACGGCACCAAGTTCCTGCTCGACATGGGTCGGGACTGGGTCATCGACGAGATGAAGGGCTCCGGCCTGCGCGGCCGCGGTGGCGCCGGCTTCCCGACCGGCCTGAAGTGGTCGTTCATGCCGAAGAAGTCGGACGGGCGGCCGCACTATCTCGTCGTCAATGCCGACGAATCGGAGCCCGGCACCTGCAAGGACCGAGAGATCATGCGGCACGATCCGCACCTCCTGATCGAGGGCTGCCTGATCGCCTCCTTCGCGATGGCGGCGCATGCCTGCTACATCTACATCCGCGGTGAATACGTTGCCGAGAAGCACGCGCTGCAGCGCGCGGTCGACGAGGCCTACGCGGCCAAGCTCGTCGGCAAGGACAACGTCCACGGCTACCCCTTCGACATCTACGTCCACCACGGCGCCGGCGCGTATATCTGCGGCGAGGAGACGGCGCTGCTGGAGAGCCTCGAGGGCAAGAAGGGGATGCCGCGGCTGAAGCCGCCGTTCCCGGCAAATATGGGCCTCTACGGCTGTCCCACGACGGTGAACAACGTCGAGTCGATCGCGGTGGCCGGTACCATTCTGCGTCGCGGCGGCGCGTGGTTTGCGGGCCTGGGCGGCAAGAACAACACCGGCACGAAGCTGTTCTGCGTGTCGGGTCATGTGAACAAACCCTGCAACGTCGAGGAGGTGATGGGCATCACCTTCCGCGAACTCGTCGACAAGCATTGCGGCGGCATGCGCGGCGGCTGGGACAACCTCCTGTGTTCCATCCCCGGCGGTTCTTCGGTGCCGCTGGTGCCGGCCGAGCAGATCATCGACGCCAAGATGGATTTCGACACGCTCAAGAACCTCGGCTCAGGCCTCGGCACGGCGGCGGTGATCGTGCTCGACCGCTCCACCGACATCGTCTCGGCGATCGCGCGCATCTCCTACTTCTACAAGCACGAGAGCTGCGGTCAGTGCACGCCCTGCCGCGAGGGGACCGGCTGGATGTGGCGCGTGCTGACCCGCATGGCGCAAGGCCGCGCACAGCGCCGTGAGATCGACATGCTGCTGGAGGTCACCAAGCAGATCGAGGGGCACACGATCTGCGCGCTCGGCGACGCCGCGGCGTGGCCGGTGCAGGGCCTGATCCGGCATTTCCGCCCCGAGATCGAGAAGCGCATCGCCCAGTACAGCGCCAACCCGCATTCCGATGCCATCCCGATGGCGGCGGAGTGAACGGTGATGGCAGCGCGAAATCCTGAGATGAGCCGATGACCAAACTTCTCGTCGACGGCATCGAGGTCGATGTTCCGGCCGATTACACCCTACTGCAGGCCTGCGAGATCGCGGGCGCGGAGATCCCGCGCTTCTGCTTCCACGAACGGCTGTCGATCGCCGGCAATTGCCGGATGTGCCTCGTCGAGCTGAAGGGTGCGCCGAAGCCCGTGGCCTCGTGCGCCTATGCGGTGAAGGATTGTCGCCCCGGCCCGAACGGCGAGCCGCCGGAGGTGCTGACACGATCCGGAACCACGAAGAAGGCGCGGGAGGGGGTGATGGAGTTCCTCCTCATCAACCACCCGCTCGATTGCCCGATCTGCGACCAGGGCGGCCATTGCGACCTGCAGGATCAGGCGATGGCCTACGGGGTCGACTCGACGCGCTATCAGGAGAACAAGCGCGCGGTCGAAGAGAAATACATCGGCCCGCTGGTGCGTACGGCGATGAACCGCTGCATCCACTGCACCCGCTGCGTGCGCTTCCTGGCCGAAGTTGCCGGCGTGCCGGATCTCGGCGCGATCGGGCGCGGCGAGGACATGGAGATCACCAGCTATCTCGAGAACGCCATGGGCTCGGAGCTGCAAGGCAACGTCGCCGACCTCTGCCCGGTCGGGGCTTTGGTGCCGAAGCCGCAGAGCTACGACTTCCGCCCTTGGGAGCTGTCCAAGACCGATTCCATCGACGTGATGGATGCGGTCGGCTCGGCGATTCGGGTCGATGCGCGCGGCCGCGAGGTCATGCAGATCGGGCCGCGGGTCAACGAGGACATCAACGAGGAGTGGATCTCCGACAAGACCCGGCAGGTGGTTGACGGCCTACGCATGCAGCGCCTCGATCGACCGTTCCTGCGCGAGAACGGCCGCCTGCGTCCGGCCTCCTGGGGTGAGGCCTTTTCGGCGATTGCCGCCAAGGTGAAGGGCGCCGACCCAAAGCGCATCGGTGCGCTCGTGGGCGATCTCGCCGGCGTCGAGGAGATCTTTGCGCTCAAGCAGCTCATGAGCTCGGTTGGAACGGCGAATATCGATGCCCGGCAGGCCGGCGAAAAAATCGATCCGGTCTGGGGACGCGCGGCCTACACGCTGAGCGCGACCATCCCCGGCATCGAACAGGCCGATGCGATCCTCCTGATCGGCACGAACCCGCGGCTCGAAGCCTCGCTGCTGAACGTCCGTATCCGCAAGCGCTGGCGTATGGCGCCGCTCGCGGTCGGCGTGATCGGCGAGGATGCCGACCTGACCTACCCGCACGTCTATCTCGGCGCCGGAACGGACACGCTCTCCGAACTCGCCGCCGGCAAGCACAGCTTTTCGGAGGTGTTGTCGAAGGCCGAGCGTCCGCTGGTCATCGTTGGCAGCGCCGCGCTTTCGCGGGCGGACGGCGCGGCCGTGCTTTCGGCGGCAGCGTCGCTCGCCAAGGGCATCGGCGCGGTCACAACCGATTGGAACGGCTTTGCGGTGCTCCACACAGCCGCGGCGCGCGTCGGCGCGCTCGATCTCGGTTTCGTGCCGGGGGAGGGCGGTCTCGACGTCGCCGGTATGATCGCGCCGGGCGCGCTCGACGTGATCTTCAACCTCGGCGCGGACGAGGTCGAGATCGCAGCTGGCGCCTTCGTGGTCTACCAAGGCACCCACGGCGACCGCGGTGCCATGCGCGCGGACGTGATCCTGCCGGGCGCGGCCTACACGGAAAAATCGGCGACTTTCGTGAACACGGAAGGCCGCGTGCAGATGACGAACCGCGCCGGCTTCCCGCCGGGGGATGCCCGCGAGGACTGGGCGATCCTGCGCGCTCTGTCCGACGTGCTGGGCCACCGGCTGCCCTATGACTCGTTGGGTGCGCTGCGACGCGCGCTCTACGCCGCGCATCCGCATCTGGCGGGCATCGACGCGGTGAAGCCGAGCGACCTCGCGGCGAGTCTCGAGACCCTGGCGGGTCTCGGCGGCAGCCTCGGCAGGGAGGCCTTCGGGCCGGCCGTCGCCGACTTCTACATGACGAACCCGATTGCCCGCGCCTCGCGCGTGATGGCGGAATGTTCGAGCGTCGCCCACGGGCGCGTGCTCCAGGCGGCCGAGTGAGGACCCGATGACCGGTCTTGAAACCCTCGGCACCGTCCTGCTGCTCGCGCTGAAGAGCTTCGTGCTGCTCGCGGCACTGCTCGTCTTCATCGCCTATGCGCTGCTCGCCGACCGCAAGATCTGGGCGGCGGTGCAGCTCCGGCGCGGCCCGAACGTCGTAGGGCCGTTCGGGCTGTTCCAGTCCTTCGCCGACCTCCTGAAGTTCGTGCTGAAGGAGCCGGTCATTCCGGCCGGCGCCAACAAGGCGATCTTCCTGCTCGCGCCGATGGTCTTCGCGACGCTGGCGCTGGCGAGCTGGGCGGTGATTCCTCTGGCCGACGGCTGGGCCATCGCCGACATCAATGTCGGCATCACCTACATCTTCGCGATCTCGTCGCTCGGCGTCTACGGCGTCATCATGGGCGGCTGGGCCTCGAACTCGAAATACGCGTTCCTCGGCGCGCTGCGCTCGGCCGCGCAGATGATCTCCTACGAGGTCTCGCTCGGCTTCGTGATCATCTGCGTGCTGCTCTGCGCCGGCTCGCTGAACCTCTCGCGCATCGTCATGGCGCAGGACACATCGCTCGGCATCCTGGGCTGGTACTGGCTCTGGCTGTTTCCGATGTTCATCGTGTTCTTCATCTCGGCGCTGGCCGAGACGAACCGCCCCCCCTTCGATCTGCCTGAGGCCGAATCGGAGCTCGTGGCCGGGTACATGGTCGAGTATTCCTCGACGCCCTACCTGCTGTTCATGCTCGGCGAGTACGTGGCGATCATGACCATGTGTGCGCTCGGAACCGTGCTGTTCCTCGGCGGCTGGCTCTCGCCGATCCCGTTCGCACCCTTCACCTGGGTGCCGGGCCTGATCTGGTTCGCGCTGAAGGCGAGCTTCCTGTTCTTCATGATCGCGATGGTGAAATCCATCGTGCCCCGCTACCGCTACGACCAGCTCATGCGGCTCGGCTGGAAGGTCTTCCTCCCGCTTTCGCTCGTGTCCGTCGTCGTCGTCGCGTTCGTCCTGAAACTCACCGGCCTCGCGCCGGGCGCATGAGAAGGATCGCGCCGTGAAGCTCGATCAGGTCGCCCAGAGCCTGCTGCTCAAGGAGTTCGTGTCGGGGCTGATCCTCGGCATGAAGTACTTCTTCAAGCCGAAGGCCACGATCAACTACCCCTTCGAGATGGGCCATCGCGGCCCGCGCTTCCGCGGGGAGCATGCGCTGCGCCGCTATCCCAACGGCGAGGAGCGCTGCATCGCCTGCAAGCTCTGCGAGGCGATCTGCCCGGCTCAGGCCATCACCATCGAGGCGGGCCCGCGCCGCAACGACGGCACGCGGCGCACGACCCGTTACGACATCGACATGGTGAAGTGCATCTATTGCGGCATGTGCCAGGAGGCTTGTCCCGTCGACGCCATCGTCGAGGGGCCGAATCTCGAATTCTCCGTCGAGACCCGCGAAGAGCTGCTCTACGACAAGGACAAGCTGCTCCTGAACGGCGACCGCTGGGAGCGTGAGATCGCGAAGAATCTCGCGGCGGACGCGCCCTATCGCTGAGACGCGCCGGGGGCGCTGTTGTGCCCTGCACACCCGAGTTCTATAGACGGGCCGCCTCCCGCCGGCCCCTGGCCCTGAGGCAGAAGGAGCCGCTGTTTCAGCGGCTGACGCTGATCACCGCATGACCGCAGCCGCCGCCTTCTTCTACCTGTTCGCAGGCTTCGCGATCGCCAGCGGATTCATGGTGATCGCCGCCCGTAATCCCGTCACCTCGGTGCTGTTCCTGATCCTGGCGTTCGTAAACGCCGCGGGCCTGTTCGTGCTGATGGGCGCCGAATTCCTCGCAATGATTCTCGTCGTCGTCTATGTCGGCGCGGTGGCGGTGCTGTTCCTGTTCGTCGTGATGATGCTCGACGTCGACTTCGCTGCGCTCCGCCAGGGCTTCCAGCAATACCTGCCCATCGGCGGCCTGATCGGCGCGATCTTCGCGATCGAGCTCATCCTGGTCGTCGGCTCCTGGACGATCGATCCGGGCATCGTGCGCACGCCGATCGGCTCGAACGCCGCGAGCGAGGGACTCACGAATACGCAGGCGTTGGGCCGCGTGCTCTATACGGAATACGCCTACTTCTTTCAGATCGCCGGGTTGGTGCTCCTCGTCGCGATGATCGGCGCCATCGTCCTGACGCTGCGCGATCGTCCCGGCGTCAAGCGCCAGAACATCGCCGTCCAGAACGCGCGAACGCAGGAGATGGCGGTCGAGAACCGGAAGGTGCCCTCACGCCAGGGCGTGGAGGTCTAGCGCCATGATCGGTCTCAGCCATTACCTTACCGTCGCCGCGATCCTGTTCACGCTCGGCGTGCTCGGCATCTTCATCAACCGCAAGAACGTCATCGTGATCCTGATGTCGATCGAGCTGATCCTGCTCGCGGTGAACATCAACCTCGTGGCGTTCTCCACCCATCTCGACGACATCACGGGGCAGGTCTTCGCCCTGTTCGTGCTGACGGTGGCCGCGGCCGAGGCCGCGATCGGGCTCGCCATCCTGGTGGTGTTCTTCCGCAACCGCGGCTCCATCGCCGTCGAGGACGTGAGCATGATGAAGGGCTGACCGGCTCCCGCCGTCCCTTCGTCCGCCTGCTGCGAGGCCGCACAGAACCATGTATCACGCGATCGTCTTCCTCCCCCTGATCGGCGCCTTGATCGCCGGCCTGTTCGGCCGCTTCATCGGCGCGCGGGTCAGCGAGTACGTGACGACGAGCTGTCTCGCTTTTGCCTGCCTGATCGCCTGGGGGGCGTTCTTCATCGTCACCGGCGAGGGCGGCCATGCCGAGCGTGTGCAGGTGGCACAGTGGTTCTCGGCCGGGGACCTGAACGTCGACTGGGCCTTCAAGATCGACACGCTGACCTGCGTGATGCTCGTCGTCGTCACCACGGTGTCGACGCTCGTGCACCTCTACTCCGTCGGCTACATGGAGGAGGATCCGCACCGGCCGCGCTTCTTCGCCTACCTTTCGCTGTTCACCTTCGCCATGCTGATGCTGGTGACGGCGGACAACCTCGTGCAGATGTTCTTCGGCTGGGAAGGCGTCGGCCTCGCCTCCTACCTGCTGATCGGCTTCTGGTACGAGAAGCCCTCGGCCAACGCTGCCGCGATGAAGGCCTTCATCGTCAACCGCGTCGGCGATTTCGGCTTCTCGCTCGGCATCTTCCTGGTCTTCGTCCTGACCGGCTCGGTCTCGTTCGACGCGATCTTCGCCAATGCGCCCGCCTTGAAGGACGCGACGTTCCACTTCCTCGGTTACGACTGGAACGCCCTGACGCTGGCCTGCCTGCTGCTGTTCATGGGCGCCATGGGTAAGTCGGCGCAGTTTCTCCTGCACACATGGCTGCCGGATGCGATGGAGGGCCCGACCCCGGTCTCCGCGCTCATCCACGCCGCCACCATGGTGACGGCCGGCGTGTTCATGGTGGCGCGCCTGTCGCCGCTGTTCGAGCTTGCGCCGGTCGCGCTCTCGGTGGTGACGATCATCGGCGGCATCACCGCGTTCTTCGCGGCGACGATCGGGCTGGTGCAGAACGACATCAAGCGGGTCATCGCCTATTCGACCTGCTCGCAACTCGGCTACATGTTTGTCGGCCTCGGCGTCGGCGCCTACGCCACCGGCGTGTTCCACCTCTTCACCCACGCCTTCTTCAAGGCGCTGCTGTTCCTCGGGGCCGGCTCGGTCATCCACGCGATGCACCACGAGCAGGACATGCGGAACATGGGGAATCTCCGCCGCTACATCCCCTTCACCACGGCGATGATGACGATCGGCACTCTCGCGCTGATCGGCTTCCCCTACACCGCCGGCTACTACTCGAAGGACGCGATCATCGAGGCGGCCTACATGTCCGACCGCCCCGGCCACGTCCTCGCCTTCCTGGCGACCGTGATCGCGGCTTTCATGACCTCGTTCTATTCCTGGCGTCTGTTCTTCCTCACCTTCGAGGGGCCGGCCCGCTGGGGTGCCGCGGCGCATCACGACGCGCATGCCCATCACGCGCACGAGGCCGACGGCAAGCCCGGCCATACCGAGGGCGCGGCGCATGACGATCATGGCTCGAATGTCGAGCCCGCCCACAAAAGCGACGTGGTGCCGGATCACGCCACGGGCGATCATGGCCACGGGCACGACCACACCCCGCACGAGAGCCCGCTGGTGATGACGATCCCGCTCGCGGTGCTCGCCTTCGGCGCGCTGTTCGCCGGCGTGATCTTCAAGGACCGCTTCATCGGCGAGGGAATGGACGAATTCTGGGGCCACGCCCTGGCGCATTCCGAAAACCACATCATGCACAAGATCCACGAGGCGCCGGGCTGGGTCTCGGCCTCGCCGTTCATCATGCTGGTGGCGGGCTTCGTGCTGGCCTTCTGGATGTATATCCGCCGGCCCGAACTGCCGCACATCCTCGCCGAGCAGCAGCCGAGCCTGTACCGCTTCCTGCTCAACAAGTGGTACTTCGACGAACTCTACGACCGCATCTTCGTCCGCCCGGCCAAGAACTTCGGCCTCTTCCTCTGGAAGGAGGGCGACGGGCGGATCATCGACGGGATGGGTCCTGACGGCATCTCGGCGCGCGTCGTCGACGTGACCCGCGGCGTGGTCCGTCTCCAGACCGGCTACGTCTACCACTACGCCTTCGTCATGCTGGTGGGCGTCGCCGGCTTGATCACCTGGTACATGATCACCGGCACGGCCGGGGGAGCCCATTGATGCTCGGCCTCGGCATCCTCTCCGGCCTGCTCATCGTCCCGCTCTGCGGCGCGGCTTTCATCCTGACGCTGGGTGACGAGACCGAGGCCGTGAAGCGCAACGCCCGCTGGGCGGCGCTGATCACGACCATCGTCACCTTCCTGCTCTCGCTCGCCGCCTGGGCGCGCTACGACATCGCGTCCCCGAGCTTCCAGCTCGTCGAGACCCATTCGTGGCTTGCTGAGACGATAAAGTTCAAGCTCGGCGTCGACGGCTTCTCGATGCCGCTGATCCTGCTGACGACCTTCCTGATGCCCTTTTGCATCGGCGCCTCATGGCGCTCGATCGACGTGCGGGTAAAGGAGTACTTCGTCGCCTTCCTCGTGCTCGAAACCACGATGATCGGCGTCTTTCAGGCCCTCGATCTGGTGCTGTTCTACCTATTCTTCGAGGCCGGCCTGATTCCGATGTTCCTCATCATCGGCATCTGGGGCGGCAAACGGCGCATCTACGCGAGCTTCAAGTTCTTCCTCTACACCCTGCTCGGCTCGGTCCTGATGCTGCTCGCCATCATGGCGATGTACTGGGAGGCCGGGACCACCGACATCCCGACGCTGCTGACGCACCGCTTCCCGGTCCACATGCAAACCTGGCTGTGGCTCGCGTTCTTCGCCTCCTTCGCCGTGAAGATGCCGATGTGGCCGGTCCATACCTGGTTGCCCGATGCCCACGTCGAGGCGCCTACGGCAGGATCGGTGATCCTGGCCGGTATCCTGCTGAAGATGGGCGGCTACGGCTTCATCCGGATCTCGCTTCCGATGCTGCCGGACGCCTCGGCCTACTTCGCGAACTTCGTGTTCGCGCTCTCGGTGGTGGCGATCATCTTCACCTCGCTCACCGCGATGATGCAGACCGACATCAAGAAGCTGATCGCCTATTCGTCCGTCGCCCATATGGGCTTCGTGACGCTCGGACTGTTCACGCTCAACGAGCAGGGCATCCAGGGCGCGCTGTTCCTGATGATCTCGCACGGCATCGTCTCAGGCGCGCTCTTCCTCTGCGTCGGCGTGGTCTACGACCGGATGCACACGCGTGAGATCTCGGCCTATGGCGGCCTCGTGAAGCGGATGCCGCTCTACGCCGCCGCGATGATGGTCTTCACCATGGCCAATGTCGGCCTGCCCGGCACCTCGGGCTTCGTCGGCGAGTTCCTGGCGATGATGGGGGCCTTCAAGGCCAACCCGATGGTCGCGTTCTTTTCGGTGTTCGGCATCATCCTCTCGGCCGGCTACGCCCTCTGGCTCTACGCCCGGGTGATCTACGGGAAGCTGGAAAAGCCGAACCTCCAGGGCATCTTGGATCTCGACCTCCGCGAAAAGATCATCATCGCGCCGCTCGTCGCGCTGACGATCTGGTACGGCGTCCATCCCGCGCCGATCCTCGAGACCTTCGCGCCCTCCACCGAAGCGCTCATGGTCAACATGAAGACCGCCCTCTCCAATACGCAGGCGGCCGAACGCGCGGTCGCGGGCAAGGCCGAGGTCGCCGCGCGATGATCACGCATCTCCACTCCGTGTTGCCGTCGATCGGCCCGCTGCTGCCGGAGATCATCCTCTCGGTCGGCGTGCTGGTGCTGATCCTCTACGGCGCCTTCCGCGGCGACCGCTCGGTCGAGGGCGTCAATGTCGGCGCGCTGATCCTGCTGATCCTGACGTTCTTCGTGGTCATTTCCGGACAGGGTAAGGTCGTCACCCTGTCCGGCTCGTTCATCTCCGACAATTTTTCGCGGATCATGAAGGCGCTGATCCTGATCGGATCGGCGGCCACTATTCTGCTGTCCCGCGACTACTTCCAGCGCCAGCGTATCGACCGCTTCGAGTATCCGTTGCTGATCGTTCTCTGCACCATCGGCATGATGGTCATGGCCTCGGCCAACGACCTGATCGCGCTCTATCTCGGGCTCGAACTGCAGTCGCTCGCCGCCTACGTGATCGCCGCCTTCAACCGCGACGACGTGAAGTCGACGGAAGCCGGCCTGAAGTATTTCGTGCTCGGTGCGCTCTCCTCCGGCATGCTGCTCTACGGCGCCTCGCTGGTCTACGGCTTCACCGGCACGGTCTCGTTCCCCGGGATCGTCACGGCGCTGAACGGCGAACCCGCGGGCTTCGGTATCATTCTGGGCATCGTCTTCGTGGCCGCCGGCGTCTGCTTCAAGCTCGCCGCCGTGCCGTTCCACATGTGGACGCCCGACGTCTACGAGGGCTCGCCAACGCCGGTGACGGCCTTCTTCGCCTCGGCGCCGAAGATGGCCGCCATGGCGATGACGGTGCGCGTCTTCATCGGCGCTTTCCCGGACGTCACCGCGGTCTGGCAGCAGATCATCGTCTTCGTCGCCATTGCCTCGATGGCGCTCGGCTCCGTCGCGGCGATCGGCCAGACGAACATCAAGCGACTGCTCGCGTATTCTTCCATCGGCAACGTGGGCTACGCGCTCATCGGCCTCGCGGCCGGCTCCGAGGAGGGCATCCGCGGCGTGGTGATCTACATGATCATCTATCTCGCGATGACGCTCGGCGCCTTCGCAGTGCTGCTGGCGCTGCGGCGCAAGAACCAGATGTTCGAGACGATCGACGACCTCTCGGGCCTCTCGCGCACGCATCCGTGGCTGGCCTTCAGCCTTGCAGCGATGATGTTCTCCCTTGCCGGCATCCCGCCGCTCGCCGGGTTCTTCGCGAAGTTCTACGTCTTCGCTGCGGCGATCAAGGCGGGACTGGTGACGCTCGCGGTCATCGGTGTGGTGACCAGCGTGGTCGGCGCGTTCTACTACCTGCGCCTCGTCAAGGTGATGTATTTCGACGAGCCCAAGGCGCCCTACGAGCCGATGGATCCGGGCCTGCGTATCGTGCTTGGACTGTCGAGTGCCGTGGTCGTTCTGTTTTTCCTGGCACCGGCTCCGCTTGTGTCGGCGGCCGGTGCGGCGGCCAAGTCGCTGTTCTAAGCGGTGGAGGCTTCGCTTCCGCTCGTCATTCCGGGGCTCGCCAAAGGCGAGAATCCGGAATCCACCCAATACGCTGTGGCCAGTCGTGGGTTCCGGGTTCCGCTGCGCGGCCCCGGAATGACGAGAGTGGGTTTCGGTGCAGGTGTTTTACACTTGGCAAAGTACTAGGGCATGGCGTTTCGGCTCAGCCCGGAGGCCCGGGCCGCAGGCTATCGCCTGCACGCGCACGACGTCCTCGGCTCCACCAACACCGAGGCGCTGGAGCAGGCGCGTGCCGGTGAGGCCGGCCCGCTCTGGGTGGTGGCTCATCGGCAGAGCGAGGGCCGGGGCCGGCGCGGCTCGGCCTGGGTCTCGCCCGAGGGCAATCTCGCCGCGAGCCTGCTTTTTCCGATCGCCGGCGTGGCACCGGACGACGTCGCGACGCTAGGCTTCGTCGCCGGACTGGCGCTGATTAATGCGCTTGACGATGTTGCTCTGCAGGGAGCCGCCGGGCGCTCTCCTCCCCCTTGCGGGGAGGCGGTAAGAGGTGGGGGTGGTTCCGCCGGGCTCGGCCGTCCAAGCGGAGCCACCCCCACTCTCGATCCCTCCCCACAAGGGGCAGGGAAGGTATCTCATCGAGCCGCGTCGTTTCAGCTGAAATGGCCGAATGACGTTCTTGCGTCCGACAAAAAGCTCGCCGGCATCCTGCTGGAAGCCGAGGGCCGGCGTGCGGTCGTCATCGGCTTCGGCATCAACGTGCTGGCGGTGCCCGAAGGTTTGCCGTATGCGGCGACGTCCCTTGCTGCGCTGGGCTGCGCCGCGGATGCTGCGGCCGTGCTCGATGCGCTGTCGCGCCGGTTTGTGGAAGCGGCCCGGATCTGGAACAAGGGGCACGGATTTTCGAGCGTCCGGCAGCGCTGGCTACAGCGCGCCGCCGGGATCGGGGCGCCCGTCACGGTGCGCCTGCCCGACAGGACGCTCAACGGTCTTCACGACGGAATCGACGAGAGGGGGCGGCTCATGATCCTCGCCCCGGATGGAATGACGCATACCGTGACGGCGGGCGAGGTGCACTTTGGAAGTGCCGCGACGGCGGCTTGAACTTGGACACAAGAAAAAAATGACTTCACGGCAGGACGAACTCGTCTTCGTGCCGCTCGGCGGCGTGGGCGAGATCGGCATGAACGCGGCCCTCTACGGGATCGGTCCCGAAAAGAGCCGCAAATGGATCATGGTCGATCTGGGCATGGGCTTCGCCGGCGAGGAGGGGCTGCCGGGCATCGAACTGATGTTCCCGGACCTCACCTTCATCGAAGAGCGCAAGCAGGATCTGCTCGGCATCTTCATCACGCATGCGCACGAGGACCACATCGGTGCCGTGAGCGAGCTGTGGTCGAAGCTGAAGGCGCCGGTCTACGCGACCCGCTTCGCCAAGCAGCTCCTCGAGACCCGCCGCCTCTCGGAGCCCGGCGCGCCGAAGGTGGTGTTGAAGGAGATCAAGGTCGGCCAGCGGCTGCAGATCGGTCCGTTCGAAATCGAGTACGTGCCGGTAGCGCACTCGATCCCCGAATCGAACGCCGTCGCCATCCGCACCGAGCACGGCCTCGTGCTCCACACGGGCGACTGGAAGCTCGACGATACGCCGGTGGCCGGCGCCACTACCTCGCCCGAGGCCTTCAAGGCACTCGGCGACGAGGGCATCATCGCACTCGTCTGCGACTCGACCAACATCATGCGCGAGGGCCGCAGCCACAGCGAGGCCGAGGTTTCGGCGACCCTCAAGCGCCTGATCGCGGAAGCGCCGCACCGCGTCGCGGTGACGACCTTCGCCTCGAATGTCGCCCGTATCCGTGCCGTCGCCGAGGCTGCGCAGGCTTGCGGACGCGAGGTGCTGGCCGTCGGCCGGGCCATGGACCGCGTCATCGATGTCGCCCGCGAGTGCGGTTACCTTGACGGCCTGCCGGACTTCCGCAGTGCCGATTCCTACCATCACCTGCCGCGCGACAAGGTGGTCTGCCTGCTCACCGGTTCGCAGGGCGAGGACCGCGCCGCCATGGCCCGCGTCTCGCGCGACGACCATCCGGCCGTGTCGCTCACCGCTGGCGATCGCGTGATCTTCTCGTCGCGCGCCATTCCCGGCAACGAGCGCGATGTCGGCGCGATCATCAACGACCTCATCGACATGGGCGTCGAGATCATCACCGACCGGACCGAACTCGTCCACGTCTCCGGCCACCCGCGCCGCGACGAGATGGCGGCGATGTATGCCTGGACGCGGCCCCAGGCAACGATTCCGGTCCACGGCGAGGCGCTGCATCTCGACGAGCATGCCCGCTTCGCCCGCGCCCAGGGCGTCGAGACGGTAGTCAAGGCCCGCAACGGCACGATGATCCGCCTCGCGCCGGGCAAGCCCGAGATCATCGAGCACGTGCGGGCCGGCCGCCTCTACAAGGACGCCAACGTCCTGATCGACGCGAAGGACCGGGCCATCCCCGAGCGCCGCAAGCTCGCTCAGGCGGGTATCGTCTCGGTCGCCATCGCCATCGACAATCGCGGCACCGTGCTCGGCACGCCCGCCGTGGACATCATGGGCCTGCCGAACAAGGGGCGGGGCGGCGAGGCCCTGATCGACACCGTGGCCGAGACGGTCTCGCGCACGCTCTCCGGCCTGTCTCCGGGCAAGCGTCGGGACTCCGAGGCCGTCGAGAACGCGGTCGATCGGGCCATCCGCTCGGCGCTCAACGACGTCTGGGGTAAGAAGCCCGCCTGCCATGTGCAGGTGGTGGAGATTTAGCACTGCGTTGACCCTCTCCCCTCTGCGGGAGCGGGTGCCTGCGGAGCAGGCGGGAGAGGGGAGCGACGTTCCCGGACATGTCGCTCCCCGCTCCCGACCCTCGCCGACGCGAGGGCCACCCTCTCCCGCAGAGGGGAGGGGAGATGCGCTCAAATGAAGGGAGCACAACAATGATCGGCCGGCTCAACCATGTCGCCATCGCGGTGAAGGATCTCGACGCGGCGACCGCGATCTATCGCGACACGCTCGGCGCCAAGGTCACCGAGCCGCTGCCTCAGCCGGATCACGGCGTCACCGTCGTGTTCGTCGAGCTGCCGAACTCGAAGGTCGAGCTGATGGCGCCGCTCGGCGAGAACTCGACCATCCAGGGCTTCGTCGACAAGAACCCGTCCGGCGGCATCCACCACGTCTGCTACGAGGTCGACGACATCATTGCTGCCCGCGACAAGATGAAGGCCTCCGGCGCCCGCGTGCTCGGTTCGGGCGAGCCGAAGATCGGCGCTCACGGCAAGCCGGTGATCTTCCTGCATCCCAAGGATTTCCTCGGCACGCTCGTCGAGTTGGAACAGGTCTGAGCCCGTTGCGCCGCTTCTTCGCTAGCATCGCAACCTCGACCCCGAGGACCCTCGGGGTTCTCGTCGTGCTCATCGCGGCGATCGTCACGGTGGCGGTGAAGGGGTTTGCGCTGACGGTGTTCGGCGCGCTGGCGCTGTTCTTCGTGCTGTGGTGGACCTTCCTGTTTGCGGTGCTGCCGTTGGGCAATCAGGCCGAGGCCGATCCGGGCCGGCTGGTGCCGGGGCAGGATCCCGGCGCTCCCGCACAACCGCGCCTGCGGGAAAAGGCGCTGTTGACGACGCTGGCTGCCGCCGTCGCGTTGTTTCTCGCCGTGTCGGTGTTTCCGCTCGCGCGGCTCTGACGGCGCACCCCCACCCCGCCACCATCTTCTCGCCCGGAACCCTCGCTACGCACGGTCGCCTGTCGCGAGCACAGGATCGGCGACGCGTAGCGCCATGACCAATTCGGACGACTCCCAGGCGCCCGCCGAGCCGGCGCTTGCCGCACCCCGCCGGCTCCCGCGCCCGGGCCGGCCGCTGTGGATCTACTATCCGGCCCTGCTCGCGCGCCGCGGCAACCGGGTCGAGGGTCGGGGCTGGGCGGCGGCCTGGCTGCGGCTGACGACGTTCTTCTTCGGACCGTCCGCCGACAACGTCGTCAGGGTCGGCCGCAACTTCCGAACCAGGGGCCTCGCCATCGTGGTGAGCGGCGCCGGCAACCGCGTCGAGATCGGCGACGATGTCGCCTTCTCGGGCAACATCGAGCTGCGCGGATTTAACCTGACGGTGACGATCGGCGACCGCTGCGACGCGAAGAAGACACGGATCCTGGCCTCGGACGCGAACGTGCGCATCGGCGACGACTGCCTGATTGCGGCCGGCGTTCACATCCGCACCAGCGACATGCACGCGATCACGGATCGCGTCAGCGGCGACCGGATCAATCCGGCCAGCGATGTCGTGGTCGGCAACGCCGTTTGGCTCGCCGGCGAAGCGGCGCTGCTCAAGGGGGCCCGCCTGCCGGACGGCTGCGTGGTGGGCTTCCGGTCCGTCGTGACGCATTCCTTCGACGAGCCCGATTCCGTGTTGGCCGGGGCGCCCGCCCGCGTCGTTCGCCGCGGCGTCGCCTGGACGCGCTGACGCGCTTGGCAGGCCGCGAACCGGCCGATTGACAGGCGTGGCCGCTCCCTCGACAGTTTCGCCCGACGGTTGCGCGCCCAGTGCGGCAGAATGCGACCGCGCCCAGGGAGACGACCATGGCGATGATGCCGGGTGCATCGAGCACGCCTGCCGAAGACGAGTCGGCCGGCAGCGTCGGCCATGCCTATCTGCTGCCCTGCATGCTGGCGCTGTTCTTCACCTGGGGGCTCGCCACCGTCCTCGTCGACATCGTCACGCCGAAGCTGAAGAGCCTGTTCGACCTCAGCTACACCGAGGCGACACTGACCCAGTTCTGCTTTTTCTTCGCCTATGCGGTGATCTCGCTGCCGGCGGGCGTGCTGGTTGGGCGAATCGGCTACATGCGCGGCCTCGTGGTCGGGCTGCTGGTCATGGCCTGCGGCTGCCTGATGTTCGCGCCGGCGGCGCGGATAGGGCTGTTTCCGATCTTCCTGCTGGCGCTGTTCGTGATGGCCTCGGGGATCGCCATCCTTCAGGTTGCGGCGAACCCGCTGGTGACGAAGCTCGGCCCCGCCGCCCAGGCGCCGAGCCGGCTGACGTTGGCACAGACCTTCAACTCCGTCGGCACCACCGTCGGCCCGGTGATCGGCGCCTGGGCGATCCTCTCGCATGTACCGGAGGTCAAGGACCCGGCGAGCCTGTCGGCGGAGGCGCTGGCGGCGGCCCGCCAGGCCGAGGCGGCGGTCCTGCAGACGCCGTTCCTGGTCATCGCGGCCGGTCTCGGCGTGCTGGCCATCTTCTTCTGGAGCGTGCGCTCCTGGGTGGCCGAAGCTCCGAAGAGCGAGACCGCCACCGAGACCCGCGGCCTCGGCCTCGACCTGCTGAGGCGGCCCAAGCTGGCGCTCGGTGCGCTCGCGATCTTTCTCTATGTCGGCGCGGAGGTTGCGATCGGCACGCTGATGGTGAGCTACCTTGAACAGCCGCGCGTGCTCGGTGCTACGGCCGAAACCGCCGGCCATCTCTTGAGCTTCTACTGGGGCGGGGCGCTGGTCGGCCGCATCATCGGCAGCTTCGTGCTGCGCTATGTCCGCGCCGGGCTGGTGCTCGGCGCCTGCGCCCTCGCATCGGGCTTGCTCGCGACGATTTCGGGCCTGTCGAGCGGCACCGTTGCCGCCGTCACGCTGATCGCGGTGGGACTCGCCAACTCGATCATGTTCCCGACGATCTTCGCCATGGCGATCGACGGTCTCGGCAAGCGCACCGCGCAGGGGGCCGGCATCGTCTGCGTGGCGATCGTGGGGGGCGCCGTGGTCCCGGTGGTGACGGGCTACCTTGCCGACACCGTCGGCCTCAGCCTCGCGCTGGCCGCACCGGTCGTGTGCTATCTCTGTATCGCCGGCTATGCCTTCGCCAATCTTCGCGAAGCGCGCGCGACCGAGCAAAACACTCCCAAGGCCCTGGCGGTCTGATCTGACGGCTCGCGAAATCTCGACAGATCACTCCAAATAAAAAAGCAAGGCACTAAGCCTTGCTTTGAAGCGATAGAGACGGTTTCAGCCTATATTATCTCACGTTCTTGAGACGACGTGGCGGCTGGTTGTTCCTCCCGAGACTCGGACCGTACGCTGCCTAGAGAGGCGTGCGACCATCACGGCGGTGCTTATAGGAAGAAGATTTCTATTTGTCACCGGGCTTGGCGCGTTGTGCTGTGTTTTTTTGCTGGGACTGCGACAGTATGCTCTTAGACCGTTCGGCAGCGCCTCGGCGCGGCGATCCCGATGCGCGGATGCGCCGCCCGCGCTTGTCTTTTGAGGGCGCAATGTGTTGTGTGCGCACGCGCGCATCGGGGTCAGCCCGGCGCCGCACCTAAGCATTGCCAAGGTCTTCGATGCGTCTTTCCCGCTACTTCCTGCCGACGCTGCGCGAGACGCCCAAGGAAGCGGAGATCGTCTCCCACCGGCTGATGCTGCGCGCCGGCCTGATCCGCCAGGAGGCCGCCGGCATCTATGCTTGGCTGCCGCTCGGCCTGCGGGTGCTGGAGCGGGTCTGCGCCATCGTCCGGGAGGAGCAGAACCGCTCCGGCGCCATCGAGATCCTGATGCCGACGATTCAGTCGGCCGATCTCTGGCGCGAATCCGGCCGCTACGAGGCCTACGGCAAGGAAATGCTTCGCATCAAGGACCGGCACGATCGCGACATCCTCTACGGCCCCACCGCCGAGGAAGTCGTCACCGAGATTTTTCGCGCGAGCGCACGCTCGTACAAGGACCTGCCGAAGAACCTCTATCAGATTTCCTGGAAGTTCCGCGACGAGGTGCGCCCGCGCTTCGGGACCATGCGTTCGCGCGAGTTTCTGATGAAGGACGCCTATTCCTTCGATCTCGATCAGGCCGGGGCGCGGCACGCCTACAACAAGATGTTCGTCGCCTACCTGCGCACCTTCGCGGCCATGGGCCTGCGGGCGATCCCCATGCGCGCCGATACCGGCCCGATCGGTGGCGACCTGAGTCACGAATTCATCATCCTCGCCCAGACCGGCGAGAGCGAGGTCTTCTGCGACCGTGCTTATCTCGATTTCGAGATTCCGGCCGTGAACGTCGACTTCGACGACGTGGCAGGCCTGCAGGGTACCGTTGACGCCTGGACCTCGCATTACGCGGCCACCGACGAGATGCACGATGCGAGTGTCTTCGCGGAAGTGCCGGAGGAGGCGCGGATGTCGGCCCGCGGCATCGAGGTCGGACACATCTTCTATTTCGGCACGAAATATTCCGAGCCGATGAAGGCCGTCGTGACCGGGCCGGACGGCAAGGAGCAGCCTGTGCATATGGGCTCCTACGGCATCGGCCCGAGCCGGCTGGTGCCCGCGATCATCGAGGCGAGCCACGACGAGGCCGGCATCATCTGGCCGGACTCGGTGGCGCCCTTCGACGTCGCCCTGATCAACCTCAAGGTCGGCGATGCGGCCGTCGACGCCGCCTGTGCCGAGATCGAGGGCGACCTCCAGGCCGCCGGGATCAGCCTGCTCTACGACGACCGCGACGACCGCCCCGGCGCGAAGTTCGCCACCGCCGACCTGATCGGCCTGCCCTGGCAGGTCATCGTCGGACCGAAGAGCCTCGCCGACGGCAAGGTCGAACTGAAACGCCGCGCCACCGGCGAGCGCGAGCTTATCGCACCGGTCGACTTGGTCTCACGGCTGAAGCGCGTCTGACAAAATTGAAGCCGGTCTTTCGTTGGGCTCTGGCTCACGTTTTCGTCGCTCTCCCTTCATTCCGGGGCCGCGTAGCGGAACCCGGAACCCACGACTGGCCGCGGCGTATCCGGTGGATTCCGGGTTCTCGCCTTCGGCGAGCCCCGGAATGACGGCTGAGGGTTTTCCTGCAGAGAGTTTCCGGGTCACCTTCCACTTCGCTGCAGGTGCCCGGGAACGACCGTGTTTTCGGAGACAGGCGCATGCCCGTTGGAGGCTACGCCTTAATCTTGCGAGGTTTTGTCTGTTCTGGATCGTCGCTTGCCCCGTGTCGGCGGACACGAACGGACAGTCTTTAGGAGTGCCGGTGTGAGGCGGATCATCACGTGGCGGGTTTGACGATGGCGGGGGCGACGGGCCTCGCGGACCGGGTGAAGCGGTTCGCCGGCTCGCTCGGGAAAGGCGGTACGCTGCCCTTCACCGGATTCGAGTGGATGATCGCGATGCGCTACCTGCGCGCGCGCCGCCGCGGCGGCGGCGTGTCCGTGGTCGCTCTGTTCTCCGTCCTCGGCATCGCGCTCGGCGTCGCCAACCTCATCATCGTGCTCTCGGTGATGAACGGCTTCCGCTCCGAACTGCTCGCGAAGATCGTCGGGCTCAACGGCCACGTCTTCGTCACGCCGATCGACCGTTCTCTCACCGACTATGCCGACCTCGCCGACCGCCTGGAGAAAGTCGCCGGCGTCAAATCCGCGATTCCGCTCGTCGAAGGACAGGCCTTCGCCTCGTCGCCCTATGGCGGTAGCGGCGTGCTGGTGCGCGGGGTCCGCGCGGCCGATCTCGACAAGATCGCCACCGTGTCGAAGAGCCTGAAGAGCGGCACGCTGGCTGGCTTCGACGACGGCACCGGCGTCGCCATCGGCGCGCGACTGGCCGAGACGCTCGGCCTGCAATCGGGAGACAGCATCACCCTCTCGACGCCGAAGGGCGCGACGACGCCGTTCGGAACCGCACCGCGACAGAAATCCTACACGGTCAAGGCGGTGTTCGAGATCGGCATGACCGAGTTCGACCAGACCTTCGTGTTCATGCCGCTCGCCGAATCCCAAGCCTTCTTCAACCGCGAGGGCGACGTCAGCCATATCGAGATCTATCTCGACAACGCCGATGCGGTTTCCGAATTGCGCGGTGACCTCGAAATGGCCGCCGAGCGCCCGGTGCTGCTCACCGACTGGCGCCAGCGCAACCGAACCTTCTTCGGCGCGCTCGAAGTCGAGCGGAACGTGATGTTCCTGATCCTGAACCTCATCGTCATCGTCGCGACGCTGAACATCATCTCCGGCCTGATCCTGCTGGTGAAGGACAAGTCGAGCGACATCGCGATCCTGCGCACCATGGGCGCGACGCCGGGCACGATCATGCGCGTGTTCTTGCTCAACGGCGCGCTGATCGGCATCGTCGGCAGCCTCGCCGGGCTGGTGCTCGGCGTGGTGTTCACCCTGAACATCAAGCCGATCCAGCGCACGCTGTTTCCCGGCGCCTGGGACCCGACCGTGCGGTTCCTCGCCGAGATCCCCGCCGAGATGAACGCCACCGAAGTCACGACGATCGTGCTGACCTCGATCGCGCTGGCGCTCGCCGCGACCCTGTATCCCTCCTGGCGTGCCGCCCGGCTCGATCCGGTGCAGGCGCTTCGCTATGGATGACCCTGGATTGACGACGATGGCCACCGACAAGCCCGCCGGCACGCAGCCGGTGCCGGCGCTGTTCTTCTCGGGCGTCGAGCGGCGCTACACGCAGGCGAAGGGCGCGCTCGAAATCCTGCGCGGTGCCGACCTCGCGATCTGGCCCGGCGAACTGGTGGCGCTCGTCGCTCCCTCCGGCACCGGCAAGTCGACGCTTCTGCACGTCGCCGGCCTGCTGGAACGGCCGGATGCTGGCGAGGTCTTCATCGGCGGCCGGCCGACCTCGGCCATGTCGGATTCCGAGCGCACGCGCATCCGCCGCGAGGAGATGGGCTTCGTCTACCAGTTCCACCACCTGCTGCCGGAGTTCTCGGCGCAGGAGAACGTGGTCATGCCCCAGCTCATCCGCGGCCTCGGTAAGGCCGACGCCCGGGCGCGGGCCGCCGAGCTCCTGAGCTTCCTCGGCCTCGCCGAGCGCATGACCCACCGCCCGGCCGAACTCTCCGGCGGCGAGCAGCAGCGCGTCGCCATCGCGCGCGCCGTCGCCAACGGCCCGCGCCTGCTCCTCGCCGACGAGCCCACCGGCAACCTCGACCCGCAGACCGCCGGTACCGTCTTCGGCATCCTGCTCTCGCTGGTCCGCGCCTCGGGCCTCGCGGCGCTCATCGCGACCCACAACATGGATCTCGCCGCGCGCATGGACCGCCGCGTGACCATCCGGGACGGCCTGATCGAGCAGATGGACTGAGCCTGCGGGCCGATCCCGCACGCATTCGATGCCCGGCGAAGCCGATACGACAGCGTCCGACCACAGCGCCGAGCTGGTTTACCCGTGGTTAACCCTGCTTTCCAAACGGTCGATCCACAGGCTTTACGCAGAACAAAACAAGAACAAAACTCGCTCCATCAGAACGGAGCGAGCGCAGCCATGATCCGCAACACCCTCCTGACCGGCCTCGTCGAACTCACGGCTTTCGGGCTCCTCTCGGGCGCGGTGGCGCTCTGGGCGATAGCCTTGGCGCCGATCCATTGACCAGGGCTTTCGTCTGGCGGTCCGTCCACAGGCAAACCTCCGCACCCGACGCCCCGGATCGGCCTGCGGCCCGCGGCATGATGCCGGAGGGGCACGGGCGGTGGATATCGGGTTCGCGGCCCGTACGTGCCTCGATTCCCGCAGCCGACTCGCAGATGGTGTCGGCCTGCAACGAAGGTCCCTCATGGCGCGCGTGTTGAAGGAGGTCGGCTTCGTCCACCTCCACGTCCACTCTTCCTATTCGCTGCTCGAAGGCGCGCTGAAGGTCGGCGACATCGTCAAGGCGGCAGTGGCCGACCGGCAGCCGGCGCTGGCGCTCACCGACACCAACAACTTGTTCGGCGCGTTGGAATTCTCGGAGAAGGCCGCGGGCTCGGGACTGCAGCCGATCGCTGGGATGCAGCTCACGATCTGTTTCGAGGCGCCGGACCCCAAGGTCCGCGGCTCCGGCCCCGGCTACGGCAATCTCGTGCTTCTGGCCCAGGACGCCGCCGGCTACGGCAATCTGCTGCGGCTGGCGAGCCGGGCCTATTTCGACGTGCCCCTCGGCGAGCCGCCCCGCGTCACGGCCGAAGCGCTCCAGGAATCCGGCGCCGGCCTGATCGCGCTGACCGGCGGCGGCAGCGGCCCCCTCGATGGCGCGTTGCGGGCCGGCCGGCCCGAACTGGCCCTGCGCCGGCTCGAGGCGCTGAAGGCGGCCTTCGGCGAGACCAATCTCTATATCGAGCTGCAGCGCCACGGCCTCGCCGACGAGCGCGCCGTCGAGCGCGAACTCATCGGCCTCGCCGACCGCAACGGCCTCGGGCTGGTGGCGGCGAACGAGCCGTTCTTCTCGAAGGCCGCCGATTACGACGCGCACGATGCGCTGCTCGCCATCGCGGAAGGGCGCCTCGTCTCGGACGAGCGCCGCCGCAGGCTGACGCCGCAGCACGGTTTCCTCACGCGCGCGGAGATGGGCACGCTCTTTTCGGATCTCCCGGAGGCCCTCTCGGCGACGGTCGAGATTGCCATGCGCTGTGCCGTCCGCGTACGCACGCAGAAGCCGATCCTGCCGAACTTTGCGCGGGTCGCGGCCGGCGAAACCGCGCCGATGGCCGCCGAACTCGCCGAGGCAGTCGATGCCGCGCCTCAGCCGGTGGCCGCCGACGAGCCGACGGAGCTGCGCCGGCAGGCCGAGGCCGGGCTCGAACTGCGCCTGAAGCAGCACGGCACCGCGCCGGGATTTTCCGAAGACGAGTACCGCACGCGGCTCGCCTTCGAGCTCGACGTCATCACGGGCATGAAGTTTCCCGGCTACTTCCTGATCGTCTCCGACTTCATCAAGTGGGCCAAGGACCACGACATCCCGGTCGGCCCCGGCCGCGGCTCGGGTGCAGGCTCGGTGGTGGCGTGGTCGCTGCTGATCACCGACCTCGACCCGCTGCGCTTCGGTCTGCTGTTCGAGCGCTTCCTCAATCCCGAACGCGTCTCGATGCCGGATTTCGACATCGACTTCTGCGTCGAGGGCCGCGAACGCGTGATCCGCTACGTGCAGGAGCGCTACGGCGAGGCCCAGGTCGCCCAGATCATCACCTTCGGTACGCTGCTCGCCCGCGGCGTGCTGCGCGACGTCGGCCGCGTTCTGGAAATGCCCTACGGGCAGGTCGACAAGCTGACCAAGCTGGTGCCGCAGAACCCGGCGAACCCCGTGACCCTAGCCCAGGCGATCGAGGGCGAGCCGAAGCTCCAGGCCGCGATCGAGGAGGAGCCGATCGTGGCCCGCCTCGTCGACATCTCGCGCAAGCTCGAGGGCCTGCACCGCCACGCCTCGACCCACGCCGCCGGCGTGGTGATCGGCGACCGGCCGCTCGAACAGCTCGTCCCGCTCTATCGCGACCCGAAGACGGGTATGCGGGTGACCCAGTTCAACATGAAGTGGGTCGAGCAGGCCGGCCTCGTGAAGTTCGACTTTCTGGGACTGAAGACCCTGACGATGCTCAGGTGCTGCACGGACCTGCTGAAGCTCCGGGGCATCGAGATCGATCTGGCGTCCCTGCCGCTCGACGACCGGAAGACCTACGAGCCAATGGGCCGCGGCGAGACGGTCGGCGTGTTCCAGGTGGAATCCGCGGGCATGCGCAAGGCGCTCTGCGAGATGCAGGCCGACCGGTTCGAGGACATTATCGCGCTCGTCGCCCTCTACCGGCCGGGCCCGATGGCCAACATCCCGGTCTATTGCGAGCGCAAGCTCGGCCGCGACGCCGGCAACGAAGCGGCGTGGTATCCGCATGAGAAGATCGCGCCGGTGCTGAAGGAGACCTTCGGCATCATCGTCTACCAGGAACAGGTGATGGAGATCGCCAAGGTCCTGGCCGGCTACTCGCTGGGCGAGGCCGACATGCTTCGCCGCGCCATGGGCAAGAAGATCCGTGCGGAGATGGACGCCCAGCGCGACCGCTTCGTGAAGGGCTGCGTCGAGCGCGGGCTGGTGAAGCCCAAGGCGAACGAGATCTTCGACCTGCTGGCCAAGTTCGCCGATTACGGCTTCAACAAGAGCCACGCGGCGGCCTACGCGCTCCTGACCTACCAGACCGGCTACCTCAAGGCGAACCACCCCGTCGAATTCCTCGCCGCCGCGATGAACCTCGACATCGACGTCACCGACAAGCTCGCCGAGTTCCGTCAGGACGCGCAGCGCCTGAAGATCACGGTGGTGCCGCCCTCGATCAACGCCTCGGGCGTGACCTTCGAGGTGCGCGAGGGCCGGATCTACTACGCGCTCGCCGCGATCAAGGGCGTCGGCCGCGCCGCCGTGGAATCGCTGGTCGAGGCGCGCGGCGACAAACCCTTCGCGGATCTCGCCTGCCTCGCCCGGCGCATGAACCCGCGCTTCGTCAACAAGCGCACGCTGGAGGCCCTGATCGCCGCCGGTGCGCTCGACGGCATCGAGCCGGACCGGGCGCGGGCCTGGGCCGCCGTCGAGCCGATGATGAGGCTGGCGCAGGGCGCGGCCGAGGCCGAGGGCAGCGGCATCGACGACATGTTCGGCGGCGTCGCCGCCACCTCCGTCGGCCTGCGCATCCCCGGCTACGAGTGCTGGCCGATGGCCGACACCCTGAAGCGCGAATACGAGGCGATCGGCTTCTTCCTCTCGGGCCACCCCCTCGACGAATACGGCGACCTGCTCGAGAAGCTGCGCGTCCAGAACTGGACCGCGTTCTGCGCCACGGCCCGCGCCAACGGCGGCGCCTTCGGCAAGGTCGCGGCCTCCGTGCTCGACCGCTCCGAGCGCCGCACCAAGAGCGGCAACAAGCTCGGCATCGTCACGCTCTCCGACCGCACCGGCCATTTCGAGGCGATCGTCTTCCAGGAGGGGCTGAACCAGTACCGCGACATCCTGGAGCCCGGAAAGCCGCTGGTGCTCACCCTGCAGGCCAACCTCGAAGGCGAGGACGTCCGCGCCCGCATCACCACCGCCGAACCCCTCGACGCCGCCGTCGCCCGCCACCAGAAGGGCATGCGCATCTTCATGCGCGACGACCGCCCGATCGGCTCGGTGCAGCAGCGCCTCACCCTGCGCGGCGAGGGCGAGGTGTCGTTGATCCTGATGCTCGACGGGGGCGAGCGCGAGGTCGAGGTGAAGCTGCCCGGAAAGTATCAGGCGAGCCCGCAGGTGGCCGGGGCGCTGCGGGCGGTGCCGGGGGTGGTGCAGGTGGAGATGAGTTAACTTTTTTTGCTAACTCACCTTCTGATCACTGTATTCCAAATTATGACCTCTAGCGTTCTTCGTGCCAACTAAGGATTGCCACCGCCACCGCCACCGCCACCGCCACCGCCACCGCCACCGCCGGTACCACAACACTGATTATTGCTGCTTTGAGCGAAGGCGACCGAACTCGGAACCGCAGTGAGAGCGGCCAAGACGACCGCTGCTGAGAAAAAAAACATCTTAGCCATATGATTCTCCTTTAGATGCGCTTGCCATTATTTCGAAAGCGATAAAAATTGCAATATCAGCAGAAAGCCGTTTTCTATGACTCAATCTCCGGAGCTGGGCTCTAACGATGCCTTAGGGTTATCTTCTTTGTTGAAGATGATTAACTTGGCGTCCGCCAAAGTTCCGGCTGTTAGATTTGCGTTTGGGATTGTTGGTATCGCGGCATGTGGTGGGATTATTTCACTGTTTTTTGGGCGTAACTTTGGCGCAGTTGTAATAATATCTCTTACATTTCTAGGGTCGATTCTCTTATTTGTCTTTGCAAAATTAACAACATCTTCTAATTCAACTATTCAGTGGGCTGGATCATTCCTGATTTGGGTTGTCGTTGTTTTTTTCTCCATGTTTTTGTTGCTTACGACAACTGCTTTTATCGGAGCTTGGCCAGAACCTTGGGCAAAATTCCTTGGGGTTTCCTCTGCCGAACAAGAAAAATATTGCAATAAAAAAATTAGCGTCATGTGGGCAATGCTAAATAACGATTCAAACCAGATGGGCGACGCGTTGGCTTTAGCTTCTGATGTTGCATCGTGCGATCTCTTTCAGTCCGAAAGTGTTAGAGGCGCTGTGTATTTTTATAGAGGAGAATTCGTAGGGGCTATCAATCACTTTGAAAATGCTTTGAAAGCTATGCCGTCTGATGACCCAACTAAACGAAATTTAGCCGATGCATACTTGGCAGTTGGTAGATCAAGTGAAGCTCTAGCTACCATAAATCTAGTAACTGACCGAAATAATTTGTGGACTTACAAAATTGCTAAAATTTATTTCTATCGCAACAAGCTTGAAGAAGCTAAAGAATTAATAATATCTGTCCCAACGCAGCTCACGGAAGATGGCAATTTGCCAGGAAAACCCAGAATTCTACAGGCTGCTATTGCAATCGAAATTTCGAAAAGCAAAACTGGCGCCGATCGAGATGCGTTAGTAGCAGACGCTGAAAATCAATTCAAACAGGGAGTGGCAACTGATAGCGAAAAGTGGAAGAATATTTTGAAGTATGTTCATAGTACTAAACATGAGTCATTTATAAAAGAATGTGAAAGTTTAAAAAATTATATTAATTTATGGATTGACTAAAGTTACAGTACCAACATAAATTACCTACTTAATTCTAACAAACTATAAATATTTATTTATATCGCGAAAGCGAAAATTGATTTTTAAGTTAAAACTAATTTCAGATAATTAGAAAATCATAGTTTATCGTATAATATAGCAAACACAAGAAATGATTCTCAAGTTTGGTATCAGTGGGCAATGTAAAATAAGATGATGCCCAAAAATATAGACGAAAAAATTCTAGAAATATTGAAATCCGCTGCGCATATATTCTTACAAAAACCGCCACCCCCGCTGCAGCACCTCGATCTTGTACCCATCCGGGTCCGCAATGAAGAAAAACCGCGCCTTGCCGCCGCTGGAATGGGCGAGCTCCTTGAGGTCGCCCGGCGCGAGGCCCGCCTCCGTCATGCGGGCGTGCGTGGCGTCGAGGTCGGCGACCGAGACGGCGAGGTGGCCGTAGCCGTTGCCGAGGTCGTAGGCCTCGCTCTGGCTCTTGTTGACGGTCAGCTCCAGCTCGAAGCCGGATTCGGGGTTCGACAGGTAGATCAGGGTGAAGCTGTCGAAATCGAGCCGGTCGGCGATCTCAAGCGCGAAGGCCGTGCGGTAGAAATCGAGCGAGCGGGCCTCCTCGCGGATGCGGATCATGGAATGGATCAGCTTCGGCGTGTCGGTCATGCGCGTTTCGGTCCCGGGTGGCAGTGGTGACGTGATCGCGGAAGTAGGGCCGTGGCTGTCCGTCGGGTAGGGGCGTTCGACCCGTGATCCCGTCCAACCATTCATCCTGCGGTGCCGAAGCGTAGCGGAGGACTCGAAGGAGGGCTTCAGTGGCCGCGCGATGCCTGGAACCCTCTTCCGAGGCCCGCCGACGCGGGCGATTCAGGATGAGGGGACGGGTCGGATCGCGTCCCCTATCCGTGCCAGAGCCAATCGGGGAGATGGCTGCGGAGTGGGCGAGCGCGATCAGGCCGGCGAGTCGAGCTCTGGAAACGGCTCGGTCCGGTGCCCTTCGCAGACTTCCTCCTCGTCCCGCAGCACCTTGAGCACTCCGCCGTCGTCGCGGATCACGGCCTTCGGCCGCTCGGCCTTGTCGAAGGTCCGGCCCTTCATACGGCTCGATACGCAGTAGAGCGTACGCCCGCCATCCGTGAACGGCCCGCTGATGCGACTCTTCTCGAATCGCACCGGGATGATCGAGATCGAACCGAAATCGACTTGGCCGAGGGCCAGCGCGGCGATGCGCTCGCGCAGCGTACCCGTCGATGGCGGAGGGGAGGCGCTCGTCGCGACGCTGGTGCATCCGCCGGCCGGCCACGCCAGTGCGGCGGTGAGGCAGGCCGCCGGGAGCCATGATGACAAGCGAGCCGGCCCGCACGGTCGTGTTCGAGTCTTCGAACCGTGTCCATTCCGGTCCTTGCGAGCCGAAGGCGAAGCAACCCGGGGCCGCCTCTCCGGCGTCGGGCTTGCGACCCTGGATTGCTTCGCGGTGCTCACGCTGGCGACGATGGGCTTGGAGTGTTGATCTGCAAACGAAATCCGGCAGCGCATCGTCGCACGGGCCTCCCCAAGAAAGGCTATCGCGGCGCGCCCCGGGCGGGGAGTGATTCGGCGGTACGATCGGGGCTCACCGCGCCGCGCGTCCGGGTCTGTCCACAGGCGGCTGCGCCGATCTCGCCTTCCTCCCCGTCGTTCCGGGTTCCGCCGCGCGGCCCCGGAACGGCTCGACGGCCGGCGTTCAACCGCGCTGGGCGATGTTCACGTAGTCGCGCTGCTCCGGCCCGACATAGAGCTGGCGCGGGCGGCCGATCTTCTGGGCCGGGTCCTGGATCATCTCGGCCCATTGAGCGATCCAGCCGGTGGTGCGGGCGAGCGCGAACAGCACCGTGAACATCGAGGTCGGGAAGCCGAGGGCCTTCAGGGTGATGCCCGAGTAGAAGTCGATGTTGGGGTAGAGCTTCTTCTCGATGAAGTACTCGTCCTCCAGCGCGATCTTTTCGAGCTGCACGGCGACCTCGAGCAGGTCGTCCTTGATGTTGAGCTCCTTCAGCACCTCATGCGTGGTCTTCTGCATGATGCGCGCGCGCGGGTCGTAGTTCTTATAGACGCGGTGGCCGAAGCCCATCAGGCGGAAGGGGTCGTTCTTGTCCTTCGCCTTAGCGACGTACTTCGCGACGTTGTCGGGCGTGCCGATCTCCATCAGCATCTTCAGCGCCGCCTCGTTGGCACCGCCATGGGCCGGACCCCAAAGGCAGGCGATGCCGGCAGCGATACAGGCGAATGGGTTGGCGCCCGAGGAGCCGGCGAGCCGCACCGTCGAGGTCGAGGCGTTCTGCTCGTGGTCGGCGTGCAGAATGAAGATCTTGTCCAGCGCGCGGGCGTAGGTCGGGTTGACCTGAAACTCTTCGCACGGCACCGCGAAGCACATCCGCAGGAAGTTCGAGGTGTAGTCGAGATCGTTTTTCGGATACACGAACGGCTGGCCGATCGAATACTTGTAGGCCATTGCGGCAAGCGTCGGCATCTTGGCGATCATGCGCAACGAGGCGATCATGCGCTGGTTCTCGTCCGAGATGTCGGTCGAGTCGTGATAGAACGCCGAGAGCGCGCCGACGCAGGCGACCATGATCGCCATCGGGTGCGCGTCGCGGCGGAAGCCCTGGAAGAACCGGTTCATCTGGTCGTGCACCATGGTGTGGCGCGTGACCCGGTAGTCGAAATCCGCCTTCTGGGCGGGCGTCGGCAATTCGCCGAACAGCATCAGGTAGGCGGTCTCGAGGAAGTCGCCCTGCTCGGCGAGCTGCTCGATCGGGTAGCCGCGATAGAGCAGCACGCCCTTGTCGCCGTCGATGTAGGTGATCGCCGATTCGCACGAGGCGGTGGAGGTGAAGCCGGGATCGAAGGTGAAGATGCCGGTCTGGCCGTGCAGCTTGCCGATGTCGACGACACTCGGCCCGATCGATCCGGACTTGACGGGTAGCTCGACGCGCTTGTCGTCGACCGTGATGGAGCTTGCGGAAACGCTCATGGACGCGCGGACCCTTTCTCGCGACGGGCAGCACCGGTCCGGAGGCCGACGGGTCGAGCGCCCCGGACAGAGGCGGAACCGCAGCTATGCTGCAGTTGCTCACTGAGGAACCGGGTTAGCGGATCGCCGCACCGCCAGCAACGGGGAGACCCCGGCCCTCGGCGTGTTGCAATGCAAAACGCAGACGATCGGAGACGATTGTCACTGCGTGATCTGATCGCGCAGACGGGCGAGCGATTCTTCGCGCCCGAGCACCGCCATCACGTCGAACAGCGGCGGCGAGGTCGCCCGTCCGGTGAGCGCCGCACGCAGCGGCTGGGCGATCTGGCCGAGCTTGAGGCCCTGCGCCTCCGCGAACTTTCGCACTTCGGCTTCGGTGGCGGTGGCCGACCACTCCTCAAGGGCTTCGAGCGCGGGAATCACGAGGCCGAGCCGCGTTTTCGCGTCGTCGCCGAGGAGGCCCTTGGCCTTGTCGTCGAGGGCGAGCGGCCGGGCGGCGGTGAGGTAATAGGCGCTGTCGAGAAGCTCGACGAGGGTCTTGGCGCGCTCCTTCAGACCCGGCATCGCCGCGACGAGGTTCTCGCGCAGCTTCGGCGTGATCGGCTCCGGCACGATCCGCTGGATCGCGTCCACCAGCGCGGTGTCGTCGCTTTCGCGGATGTAGCGGCCGTTCAGGTTTTCCAGCTTGGCGAAGTCGAACCGCGCCGGCGAACGGCCGATCGCCTTGAGATCGAAGGCGGCGACCATCTCGTCGGTCGAAAACACCTCCTGGTCGCCGTGGCTCCAGCCGAGGCGCACGAGGTAGTTGCGCAGGGCCGCCGGCAGGTAGCCGAGGTCGCGATAGGCCTCGACACCGAGGGCGCCGTGGCGCTTCGAGAGCTTGGCGCCGTCGGCCCCGTGGATCAGCGGGATATGCGCCATGGCCGGCACGTCCCAGCCCAGCGCCTTGTAGATCTGTGCCTGACGGGCGGCATTGGTGAGGTGGTCGTCGCCGCGGATCACCTGCGTGACGCCCATGTCGTGGTCGTCCACCACCACGGCGAGCATGTAGGTCGGGTTGCCGTCCGAGCGCAGCAGGACGAGGTCGTCGAGGTCGCGATTCTGCCAGGTTACCCGGCCCTGCACGGCGTCGTCGATGGCGGTCTCGCCCTCGGTCGGCGCGCGGAGCCGGATCACCGGCTTGGCGCCGGCCGGCGCCTCGGACGGATCGCGGTCGCGCCAGCGGCCGTCGTAGCGTGGCGCACGGCCCTCGGCGCGGGCGGTCTCGCGCATCTGCTGCAGTTCCTCGGCGGTCGCGAAGCAGCGGTAGGCATGACCCGAGCCGAGCAGTGTCTCGGCGGCTTCGCGGTGGCGGTCGGCCCGGGCGAACTGGTGGACGGGCTCGCCGTCCCAGTCGAGGCCGAGCCAGGACATCCCGTCGAGGATCGCGTCGATCGCGCCCTGCGTCGAGCGCTCGCGGTCGGTGTCCTCGATGCGCAGCAGCATGCGGCCGCCGAAGCGGCGCGCGTAGAGCCAATTGAACAGAGCCGTGCGCGCCCCGCCGATATGCAGGTAGCCGGTGGGCGAGGGCGCGAAGCGCGTGACGACGTTGGACGGCATCGGGAGCTTGACTGCTGAAAGGGGGCAGGGGTTGTCGGATCTGTGGATCGACCCCGCCATTCGGCGAAGTCCGGTACCCGATCCAAGGCGCGCCTGTAGCACGCGACGAGGGATGCGTTAAGAAAACGTCACGGGGTCTCGCGATCGGGCTGCGACGGAACCAACCGGATGGCGGGGGAGCGCGCGGCAACGGCGGTACGGAGCCTCCCGGCTCGCGTCGCCGGCCGCCTGCCGACGCCCTCGCTCGCTCTCGGCGACCTCCGAAAGGCCTTCATCGGCGCGGTCGCGCAGGAGGCCGGGCAGCGCCGGCTGTTTCCCTGGCTGGCCGTGGCCTTTGGAGCGGGCATTCTGATCGAACTGACCGCCACCGACGGGCAGCCGATGCTCGCCGCGCCGCTGCTGGCTGCGGGTTGCGCGATGGCGGCGACCTTCGCCCTGCGCGCCCGGCCGGTGGCGTTGGCCCTGATGCTCGGGCTCGCCACAGCCTTCCTCGGCTTCGCGGCAGCGGCTTACCGCGTCGCCAGCGTAGCGAGCCCGGTGCTCGCCCGCACGATGATCGCGCCGCTGACCGGCCTCGTCGAGGCGCTCGACGAGCGGGAGCAGGGCGCGCGGCTGATCGTGAAGGTGATCGCGTTCGGCACCCTGGAGGAGGGCGGGCGCCCCACGCGGGTCCGCGTCTCCTACCGCAAGGCGCAGGCGATCAAGCCCGGCCACCGGATCAGCGCCGTGGCCCGGCTGCTGCCCCCACCCGAAGCCGCGCGGCCCGGCGGCTACGATTTCGCCCGCGATGCCTGGTTTCGCGGCATCGGCGCGGTGGGATCGCTCACGGGCCGGATCGACGTGATCGCGCCCGACGGGCCGCTGCCCTGGGGCCTTCGCCTGGCGGCCGCGATCGACGACGCCCGCAACGCCCTGACCCGCCGCATCACCGACGCCACCGGTGGACAGGGCGGCGCGGTCGCCGCCGCCCTCGTCACCGGCAAGCGCGGGCTGATCTCTCCGCAAACGAACGACGTGCTCCGAGCCGCCGGGATCTATCACGTGGTCTCGATTTCCGGACTGCACATGGTGCTCGCCGCCGGTGTCGTGTTCTGGCTGGTGCGGGCGCTGCTGGCGCTGGTGCCCGTTCTTGCGCTGACATGGCCGATCAAGAAGATCGCGGCCGGCGCGGCGATGGCCGGCGTCACCGCCTATTGCGCTTTTTCGGGCTGGGACATCGCGGCCGAGCGCTCCTGGATCATGACGCTGGTGATGCTCGGCGCGATCCTCGTCGACCGTCCCGCGCTGAGTATGCGCAACCTCGCCCTGGCCGCCATGATCGCGCTGGCACGCGAACCCGAAGCCCTCCTCGGCCCGAGCTTCCAGATGTCCTTCGGCGCCGTGGCCGGACTCATCGCCTGCGCGCCGCTGCTGAACGGGCGCGTGCTCGCCGGCGAGCGACGGAGCTGGCTGGGGCGAAGCCTCTCGTTCCTGGCGACGGCGGTGATCGGCACACTGGCGACGACCCTCGTCGCGCAGATCGCGACGGCGCCGTTCTCGACCTACCATTTCCAGACCGTGCAGCCCTTCGGCCTCGTCGGCAACGCGCTGACCCTGCCGCTCGTCTCCCTCGTGGTGATGCCGTCCGCGGTGATCGGCATCCTCGCCTATCCCTTCGCTCTCGATCAGCCGGTCTGGTGGCTGATGGGGCAGGCAGTGCGCGGCATGCTCGCGATCTCGACCTGGATCGCCGGCTTCGGACAGGCGAACGTCGTCGTGCCGGCCTACGGACCCTGGGCGCTCGCATTGCTGGCGGCGGCATTGCTGTTCGCGACGCTGCTGGTCTCACGGTTGCGCTGGCTCGCCCTGCTGCCCGCGTTCGGCGGGCTGGCGCTTGCGGCAGTGCCGACGCGCTACGACGTCTTCATCGATCGCGGCGGTGCCGGCGCTGCGATCCGCGGCGCCGATGGACGGCTGGCCGTCCTCGGAAAGCCGCCGAACTTCGTGCTGGAGCAATGGCTCAAGGCGGACGGCGATGGCCGTCGGGCCGATCAGGTGGGGGCCGGGGACGGCGCACGGTGCGACAGGCTGGGCTGCACGATCCGCATGAAGGACGGGCGCTGGCTGGCGCTCGCCAAGGACAAGCGCGCGCTGTTCGAAGACTGCGCCCGCGTCGCCATTCTGGTGACACACCGCGATGCACCCCCGGGCTGCGCCGCCGGCCTGATCCTCGACCGCAAATTTTTTGCTCAGCACGGCGCGGCGATGATCCGCCTCGAAGCCGCCGGCCCGGTACTCGTCACCGTGCGAAAACCGGGACCGCCGCCACCCTGGCGCCCGCCCCCTGCCGTCAAGCGGCCCGCAGCCAAGCCGGAAACGCCCGTGCCCGATCAGCCGTCGGGTTTCGCGGCCTACGGATCGCCGGCGGCCGAGGACACAGTGGCCTCGGGCGCAGACGCTCCCGTTGAACCGCTTCAGTAACGGCGCACGAGGCTGACGAGGCGGCCCTGGATCTGAACGCGATCGGGGCCGAGTACGCGGGTCTCATAGGCCGGGTTCGCCGCTTCGAGCGCGATCGACGAGCCTCGGCGGCGCAGGCGCTTCAAGGTCGCCTCCTCGTCGTCGATCAGCGCCACGATGATGTCGCCGGTCTGGGCGGTGTCCTGCTTGCGGATCACAACGAGATCGCCGTCGAGGATACCGGCCTCGATCATCGAGTCGCCACGGACTTCCAGAGCGTAATGCTCGCCGCCGGCCAAAAAGTCCGGCGACATCGCGATGGAGTGGCTCTGGTTCTGGATAGCCGAGATCGGCGTACCGGCCGCGATCCGGCCCATCACCGGCACCATCACCGCGCGGCCGTCCTCGTCGAACACCTGCGTCGTCGTCGGCCTCGGCGGCGTGGCCTTGGCGCGTCCGCCTTCCACGACGCTCGGCGTAAACCGTCGCACCTCGGCCTGCGGCGGAGGTGCCTGCTTGCCGGTGATCGGCTCCGGGATCCGGATGATCTCGATGGCGCGCGCCCGGTTCGGCAGGCGCCGCAGGAAGCCCCGCTCCTCGAGCGCGGTAATCAGACGGTGAATGCCGGATTTCGATCGCAGATCCAGCGCATCCTTCATTTCGTCGAAGGAGGGGGGAACGCCGCTTTCGCTCATCCTCTGTTGAATGAACTGGAGCAGCTCCAACTGCTTGCGCGTCAACATGCGAGCCACCTGAAAGAGGCGATCACCGGGCCACGGAACCGCCGAAACAAACCACGAACAGGTTAAGCGTTCTTCAAGTGTTCCGCAAGCGGGAGACGCCGTCGAAAGCGGTTCGGGCGAAGGAAGGCTGCGTTTCCCGCTCCTGTGGACGTTTCAGGCGGGACGCCGTATTGCGCTGCGCAATGGACGTGGATGCCGACGGTGCGATGGGGACCGAGAGTGGCAAGCGGATCGTGGTGCTTGCTCTCGCGGCAGCGGTCGGTGGCGCCGCGACGCTGACGCCGGCCCGTGCGAATGAGCCGGTTGCGATCCATCCATCCGAACCGAGGGCCGGGACCGAGCGCTTGATCGAGACCCTGAGTGCCCGTCTGCTCGCCGCCCACAGCGCGACTGCCGTGCTCGAAGCCTGGTGCGCTGAGCGCGGCCTCGCCATCGATCCGCGTCTCACCGCGGTCCGCGTCTCCGGACCGGAAAAGATGCTGTCGGATCTCCAACGGGAGCGCCTTGCCCTACGGCCGGACGAGCCGGTCCGCTATCGGCGCGTGCGGTTGACTTGCGGGGGCCACGTCCTGTCGGAGGCGGACAACTGGTACGTACCAAGCCGCCTGACGGCCGAGATGAACACGATGCTGGAGACGACCGAGGCTCCGTTCGGGCGCGTGGTGCATCCACTCGCGCCCACCCGTCGCAACCTGTCCCTCAAGATGCTCTGGACACCCGAAGAGCTCGAACCGCCCGGCCCTGAGAAAAAGCTGTTCTTCGTCGAGGCCGTGCTCTCGACGGCGGCCGGTATACCGTTCTGCGAGGTCGCCGAGACCTATACCGGCGCCGTGCTGGCGCGGGGCGAGCGCTAAACGTCCTCGTTCAGCGGCTGCTCTTCCTTCGCGAGCCTCAGCAGGTTCTGGCCATAGGAGGTCTTGGCGAAGAGTTCACCGCGGGCGATGAGCTGGTCGCGGGTGATGAAGCTCTGCAGATAGGCGATCTCTTCGAGGCAGGCGACCTGGAGACCCTGTCGGTTCTGCAGGGTGCGGACGAACTCCGCCGCTTCCAGCAGGCTGTCGTGCGTGCCGGTATCGAGCCAGGCATAGCCGCGCGACATCCGCTCCACGTGCAACTGGCCG